>NZ_JCBCUS010000020.1:0-40925 GCF_059862355.1 Pseudomonas sp. MF09150
GCGCTGACTAAGACCTTGATATTGCCCGACCTGGATCGTGGCGCGTTCTTCGACGCTGAGTTCTGTATAGGACATGGCGGCACCTTACCGGAGGGTGAGGTGTTGCACTCAGTTTTTGCGGCCGCCCTCTTTAACTCAGAAAATTGAGCTTAGGAGAAAATCATGAAAGCAATGACAGCAGTGAAAGCGTTTTGCGCCGCTTCGGTTTTGACCTTATCTTCATTAGCCATGGCTGAAGGAGGCGGTGACCGCGTGTATGGTCGGATGATGCAAGAAAACCAACAGGCGATGGAGCAATATGCCTTAAGAAATGGTAAGGCCGTCCCTGAAGTTGTTCATTATGAATATGGTATGAACCTCGATATTCAGAAGGTGATCAGTGTCACACAGGCCAACAAAAACTGTAGTGTTGCGCCTTCGCGCATGACCTATGAAGATTCGGCGGGCAAGCTTAATACCGTGGAATACAAGATTATGGGTACCGACTGCCCACATGGGAGTTAGCCCCTTAAGGTCATGTCTACATCAAATCATTCATTTACGCTTTTTAAGCATGCTTGCTGGTCGCTGACATAGAAGTAATTTTCAGGTCACGCTGAAGTTATCTTTTGTATGAAATTATGTCTGTCGGCACGTAGAGGGAATCCCTATGTGCCGGTGGCTTTTTATAATGATAAAAATATTTCATAAAGAAACTCTGCCAAGCAAAAGCCTGGAGTGTTAAATGAACAATAAAAGCTTTTATGGTCTTTCTCTCATTGCCCTTGGCATGAGCATGGGGCAAGTTGCAGTGGCCGTTGAGCAAAAACCTGAGGGGTTCATTGAAGGGAGCTCCCTTAGTCTTCTCAATCGTAATCTCTACTTCAATCGTGACAATCGAAAGGGCCAGTCAAGTCCCACAGGCAATGGTTACGCTGAAGAATGGGCTCATGGGATTATCGGGCGATTTGAGTCTGGCTTCACCCAAGGCACCGTCGGGTTCGGCATAGATGCATTTGCAATGGTAGGACTCAAGCTTGATTCGGGTGATGGGCGCTCGGGGGCTCGAAGCTCAGTGGATGTCATGCCCTACAACAGCAAAGGCCAACCTGAAGACTCTTACTCAAAAGTAGGCGGAGCCGCGAAGGCTCGCTTTATGGATACGGTGGTCAAAGTAGGAGATGTCTTTCCATCCACGCCTGTCGTGGCATATGGCGATTCTCGACTGCTGCCAGAGAGCTTTAAGGGGGCAACGTTCACCAACACCACCATTAAAGACCTGACCATTCAGGGGGGGCGGCTGCATGCGATGAGCCAACCCAACTCCAGCAGCATGCGTGACGGCTTTTCGACTTTCTATGCCGGTGCTGTTGATGCTCCATGGATTGCTTACCTTGGGGGCGATTACACCGTTAATGAGCATGTTGGTGTGAGTCTTTACGCCAGCCAATTTAAGGATGTTTGGAATCAGTATTACGCAGGCACTTCCCTGAGCTACCCGCTCTCAGAGAGCGTCGCGTTGATCGGTGGATTTAATTACTACCGCGCGGTCGACGAGGGTAAAAAACTCCTGGACAGCTTTGATAACAATATCTGGAGTGGCAAAGCCGGGGTTAAATTCGGCGTCCACACGGTGACCGTTGGCTATCAGCGCAGCAACGGCAATGACGACTTTGATTACCTGCGCCAATCGGACTCGATTTTTCTGGATAACTCCATCCAGTACAGCGACTTCAACTCACCGAAAGAGCAATCCTTGCAGCTTCGCTACGACCTGGATATGCAAGCGTTCGGCATCCCAGGCCTTAGCTTCATGACCCGCTACGCGAAGGGGTGGGACGCTGATTATTCCAACGCGAACAGCGTGTATATGCGTCGCGGAGCAGATGGAGCGCCATTGCAAGACCAAAAGCGTTGGGAGCGAGACATTGAGGCTAAGTACATCATCCAGTCAGGCTCTCTGAAGGACATGTCGCTGCGTGTTCGCCAAGCAACCACGCGTGCTACCGATTTCGAATCTGATTTGGATGAGGTCCGACTGATTGTCGAGTACCCACTGCAACTGCTTTAACGAGCGCTAACCTGCGGCACCAATTGTTCGACTACCAGGTACACCCCGTCTCCTTGTTTCTCCTTTGGTTTGGGAGGCGGCTTAGGCGCCCTAGTGGCGCCTTTTTTTGTGTGGATTGACATAAGTGCGGGACGTCCTGTTGTCAGTACCTGTGTTCGCCCCGCTTGGCAAACCTGCTGTCTAGGAGCTTTTGATCCGTTGACAGGCAATCTCCATTCATAACTGAGACTGAAGGTGCAGAGTCATCGTCGATATTCACTTCGACTGCGTGCGCATCGTTTAGCTGAGGGCGTTATAGAGTGGGGCTGGGGGGAACAGCAGGAGAGACGGCCAACAGTAGCTCATTGTCTTTGCGTGTTACTTGAGCGCGGAATGGACAGTATGTGTCCCGCTGCATGGCTATGTCGCTAACCACGCAGGGACAGGATTGAGGGGCCAGATTAGTTTCCGGGGTATTCAGCAATGACCTGGTCTGCGCCTGCTTTGGACAAACCGATTACCTGGTAAGCATCATGTTTTCCGTTGACTTCCATGCCCGGGGATCCAGCCGGCATGCCAGGAACGGCGATCCCGAGAAGGTCGTCACGTTTGCTCATCGCAATGATTTGCTCGGCGGGCACGTGACCTTCAACAAACTTTCCATTGATCATTGCTGTGTGGCAGGACGAGAGTCGTGGAGCAACACCGAGATCCTGCTTGACCGCGCTCATGTTGGTTTCTACATGATCAACGACGGTGAAGCCGTTAGCTTCAAGGTGCTGGATCCACTTCTTGCAGCATCCACAGTTAGCGTCACGATGGACGTCGATCGTCAGCGACTCTGCTGCATGACCAGCTGAACTGATAAACAGAGCCGCAAATGCAGCGAGGCGAAGTGCCCGACCGGGACGAAGAAAGTTATTTCGCATGGGTATGTTCCTTCCCATCAGCGTGGGTATGAGTTTTTGGCTGAGTGGCCGGAGTTGCAGGGGCGTCATGTGAAGCCTCCACAACCTGAGGATGGGCGTGTTCGGTACTTTCATCCTGAGAAGGCGCTTCGGCCGCCTCATGGGCATGAGCGCTGTTTCTCTCGCCATGATGGTCGCCTGCTTCGGCTATTTCTTCGCCTGTACCCGCATCATGATGCCCCGCGACAGCGCCTTTTTGGCCCTCATGCTGGCCTTCATGGTTATGCATTTTGCTCTCGCCGCCACCGTGTTGATGACCACCGCTGCTGGTTGCGAGAGCTTTGTATTGCTCTGCATCCATTGAAGGCAGCTGCTGGAGAAATGCGACCATTCCCCATATGTAGGGATCGGCCATGCTTTTACCCCAAGCGGGCATGCCTGTGGATTTGATTCCATGCTTGATGATCCAGAAAGCTGCGGCAGGGTTTCCATCAACGCCCAGTTTTGAAAGATTCGGAGGTGCGGGGTAAAGGCTATTACTTAACTCGGTTCCTTCAATACCCGGAGCGAGATGGCAACCGATGCACATAGAGTTGTAGTTGCCAGCACCTGCGCGGATTAGAGCTTCTTCGCTCAGGTCGGGGACTTTAATGTCGCGTGAGCGCACTTCGATCGAGCGATCCCGAGCGGTGGAAAGTAGCGCGTAAACGGGATCGGAGTGTGGTTCATCCGCCCCAACATTGATCACACCAAAATAAACCACGCCGGCACCTGTTATTGCGGCAACCACCCCGGCAGCAGTCAATGTTTTCAACGTTCTTTTCATGTCAGGCTCTTAAAACCACATCCGAATACCGGCGACAAATCGCGCCTCGTTCGCATGCTCTCCTTCATCGCTGGCCAGGTCTGCCGTATTGCCGTAGGAGCGGCTCCAGCTAACCCCAATGTAAGGGGCAAATTGGCGAACAATCTCATAACGCAATCGGAGCCCTACTTCGGTGTTTGCCAATCCAGACCCAATGCCGCGTTGAGGATCATTTTTTCCGTAAAAATTGGCTTCGGCCGTTGGCTGCAAGATCAGGCGATTGGTCAGCAGAATGTCGTAGTCGCCTTCCAATCTAGCAGCGGTTTGACCGTTCTCACCGATATAGGCAGTCGCTTCGGCTTCAAAGTTATAGAGGGCCATGCCCTGAATACCGAGCGCTCCCCAAGTTTGTGGTGATCCGGGCTTGAAGTCTTGTCGTACGCCGGTGACGACATCCCACCATGGACCGATGGAGTGCCCCCAAAGGGCTGAGAGTTCAGCGTTTTCCGTTACGCCATTGGTACGTTCGCCTTCCGAACGCAACCACAGTCGGTCAACGTCACCGCCGATCCATCCTTTTGCATCCCAGGCCAACGCACTACCGTTGTCAGCATCCTGGTACTCAAACTTATCCAGCAGCATGAAGGAGTTGACCTTCTTGTCGTGAACGCCATGACCAGCCACATCAGGGAACGCGGCTGCACGGTCAGCGTCGGTCAGTACAGGGATTGGAGTTCGGCTGGTGGTGGTAGCCCCTCCATCCATACTTTCCATACCGTCCATTGCTCCATTGTCCATGCTCATCTTGCTGTGATCCATTGCCCCCATCTTGCTATGGTCCATAGCTCCCATCGAGCCGCGATCCATCTTGGAGTGATCCATCTCTTCTGCCGCCTGGGCCATGAAAGAGAAAGCAGGACTGGTAGAGACTGCCAGTGCCATCAACGTTGGACGTAAAAACTTACTGGTCATGATCTCAATCTGCCTTTTTGGTTTTTTGGTCATGACCCATCGACTCATGGCTCATCTTGCTGTGATCCATTGATCCGTGATCGGGCTTTGATTCTTTTGTCGCAGTTGCAGGCTTGCTCGTTGGCTCCGCAGGAGTAGCAGGTGAATGAACACTACTATCCTCGACTGCCAGCGCCACGGACGAGAGTCCACCCATCAAGCCGACGGCAAAGAGGCAACCGACCAGCGATTTACGATTTAGGTATGTGCTCACAGATCGTCTCCTTTACTCATCAACCCGTACTTCACGGAACATGCCCATTTCCATATGGAAAAGCAGGTGGCAGTGATAGGCCCAGCGACCTAAGGCATCGGCGGTGACTCGATAGCTGCGCTTGGTACCTGGTGGCATGTCGATTGTGTGCTTGCGCACCATGAACTTGCCGTTTTCATCTTCAAGGTCGCTCCACATTCCGTGAAGGTGAATGGGGTGCGTCATCATGGTGTCGTTTACCAAGGTGATGCGAAGACGCTCCCCATACTTGAGACGAAGGGGCTCAGCGTCAGAAAATTTGATGCCGTTGAAGGACCAGGAAAACTTTTCCATGTGACCGGTCAGATGTAGCTCAATGGTGCGATTGGGCTCGCGGCCATCAGGGTCCTCGAAAGTGCTTTTCAGGTCTGAATAGGTGAGGACTCGACGACCATTGTTCCGCAAACCGATGCCTGGATCGTTTAGCTTTGGCGTCGGGGTCATGGCTTGCATATCAACCAAGGGGTTGTTGGTTTCGGAGGCTGGGTGAGTCTGCATTTCTCCACCCATACCGCCCATGCCAGCCATCTTGCTGTGGTCCATACCGGCCATGTTGGACATATCGCCTTTGTCCATGCCCGCCATCTTGCTATGGTCCATGCCAGCCATGTTGGCCATGTCGCCTTTGTCCATACCAGCCATCTTGCTGTGATCCATACCAGCCATGCTAGTCATATCACCGCCGTCCATGCCGGTCATCCCGGTCATGTCACTTTGGTCCATGCCCGCCATCTTGCTGTGATCCATGCCAGCCATGCCGGACATGTCGCCGCTGCCCATACCAGCCATGCTGCCATGGTCCATACCAGCCATACCGCCCATTCCCATGTCATCCATGGACAAAAGAGGCCTAGGGTCGATCGCAGGCACTTGTGCCTTTAATCCTTCGCGAACTGCGAGGGTTCCGCGTGCATACCCGGTTCTGTCCATAGACTGGGCGAAGATGGTGTAAGCCTCTTCACTGGCGGGCTCAACTATCACGTCATACGTTTCAGCTACGGCGATGCGGAATTCGTCGACGCTGACCGGTTTGACGTGTTGGCCGTCGGCGGCCACAACGGTCATTTTCAAGCCAGGAATTCGAACGTCGAAATAGCTCATCGCCGAGCCGTTAATAAAACGAAGGCGCAGCTTCTCACCTGGTTTGAAAATACCGGTCCAGTTACCGTTGGGCGCCTGGCCATTCATGAGGTAGGTGTAAGTATCTCCACTGACGTCTGCGAGGTCAGTGGGGTTCATTTTCATTTCTGCCCACATCTTTCGGTCGGCTACGGTAGATGACCAGCCTTGCTTGCTGACATCGTCGATGAAATCGCCAACGGTACGTTTGTGGTGGTTGTAGTAGTCAGATTGCTTCTTAAGCTTCGCCATGACGCGACTAGGATCTTCATCGGTCCAGTCAGTCAACATCACCACGTAGTCGCGGTTGTATTGAAAAGGTTCAGGTTCTTTCGAGTCGATAACGATTGGCCCGTAAACGCCTGCCTGCTCCTGTAAGCCCGAGTGGCTGTGATACCAATACGTACCGTTCTGATGGATCTTGAATTTGTACTCGTACATACCGTCGGGTGCGATGCCATGGAAGCTTAATCCGGGTACGCCGTCCATATTGGCCGGCAGGATGATCCCGTGCCAATGGATGGAAGTGTCCTGGTCCAAACGATTTTTCACACGCAGTGTGACTGTCTCTCCTTCGCGCCAACGCAGCAAGGGTCCTGGCAATGATCCATTGATGGTCATGGCCGTGCGCGGCGAGCCGGTGATGTTTACAGGGGTTTCACCAATAAACAGATCAAATTCGTTGCCGGTGAGGACGCTCGGCAAGCCTGGACTGGTCACTGCCCATACAGGAGTGCGCCACAGACCAAGGCCGCCAAGGATGCCACCGGCGGCCAGGCCTTTAACGAATGTCCGTCTAGAGGTTTTGGAATGCATGCCGTTTATTTCCAATCAGTCAAAAGGGAGCCGTTCAAAACAACCCGTGAGTTGGCAAGATGAGCTTCGCTTACCGTTAAAAAGACGAATTTTTACAGCAAGCGAGCTCAGAAATTGCCACATCTAAACCACCTTAGTGATTACATTTCTGTCAGGTTGGCCGCGTGCCTAATCGTTCAGCAGTTTTTATGATCCATCGCTTTCGCTTTGCTCTCAGCGACAGGCGGTTGAGAGCTCTGCGTTTGAGCTACCTGGTACGATTCCATCGAATTATTTTTGGCCAATTCCATACGTGCGAAAGTCCGATCACCACCGCCCTCAGCCATAGCCAAAGATGAAATGCTCAGAGCAGCGATGACGAACAAGGATTTGATAGTGTTCATTTGGGGTTTCCTCAGATCAGTACTGGCCGCCCCTGAATCCAATCGTGCATTGATTCGTAGCGGGTGAGCATTAGGCTCAATAGGACTATAAGGGTCACCCGCTGTCGGGAAGCTTAGGCCAATATTACAGTTGCGTCAGGTTGTGATATTTCTCTTGAAGAACATCGTATTTAGTCCTTAAGGTCTCGGTCTTCCAGCGCGCATCGATATTACTCACCAATAATATCAACGGGCGAACCTTTGTAGGTTTTCGTTACTCAAGGTGACTATGTCTTTGAACCTCTATTGGTCGGAGATGTGAATCCGGAGGTATCGCGTAGTAAATAAGTGAGCTTGTTGAGGATTATTGCTTGAGTATTAGTTTCGAAAAAGCGGTCGGCGTAGCGGAAAGAGCTTTGAATCTTCGTAGCCAAAGAGCCGAAATCCTGAGTAACAACATCGCAAATGCTGATACGCCGAACTACAAGGCCCGAGATTTAGATTTTTCTACTGTGCTCGCCCGCGAAATAGAAAAAACACCTGCCACTCTATTTTCTTTGGAAACAACAAATGTAAAACACATTGCCGGAATAGAATCCGTAAGCGATATTTATGGAATTAGTTTGCTTTACAGTACACCGGCTCAACCTGCCATTGACCAAAATACTGTCGATCAGCAGGTTGAGGTCGCAAAGTACACAGAAAATGGAATACGTTTCGACGCCGCTTTTACTCGGTTGAATGGAGCATTCAAAGGTTTGCTCAAAGCTCTGCGAGGTGATTAGTAGCGCAGGGGCTTGCGAGCGGTAATTGTG
Source organism: Pseudomonas sp. MF09150 (assembly GCF_059862355.1). Classification (NCBI taxonomy): domain Bacteria; kingdom Pseudomonadati; phylum Pseudomonadota; class Gammaproteobacteria; order Pseudomonadales; family Pseudomonadaceae; genus Pseudomonas; species Pseudomonas sp. MF09150. The sequence goes on from NZ_JCBCUS010000020.1 coordinate 8,119, forward strand.
GTCGACGCTGCTATGGTATCCCTGAATGTTCACCAAGTGGATCCCCCCTGCAACGGGCGTCTGACCAGGGGCAGCTGTCAGCGCTTCAAGCGCTGATCTGGCAAGGAAAACCTACCGCCTCGACAGCTTTACGAATCTGCTCTGGGCTTTCGCTGCTTTCAACTCTCACCTTACCGGCTGACCGATCCACGGAAACCGTAGCTTCGTTATCCATTGACTGAATCGCCTTGGTGATTTTGCTGACGCAACTGCCGCAACCAATGCCGGAAACATTTAAAACGAACATGGTTTTTTACCTCTCAAGCTGAGCGGTTTCTTTTCGCCGCACCAACAGCATCGACGTTGACACGATGGCAAGGTCAACAGTTATCTGTTTCGGGTTGTGACCGTCATTGTGATGGGTAGTTGGGCAGACTTGACCACTCGTTTGCATTTGACCTGACCAACCATTTGCAGCGTATTCGACTTTGGCCATCGCCGGCAGAGAACGGTTAGAGGCGGACATTACAGCTCCTCTCGCTCCTCGCTCGCACTTGAGGCCTCTTTTCTGCCAGGGACTGTAGATGCTCTCTCCGCTCTATGATCTTGCATAGGCATAGGGGGTATGCCTATCATGCGCAATACATAGGTAGGGGGGGTATCCCATGGGCCATATTGCAGCAAACAAAGAAAATCTTCTCAAACGCGTAAAACGCATAGCCGGACAAATCCAAGCCGTTGAACGAGCATTGGAATCGGATCTCGATTGCGCAAAAACATTACACCTTGTTGCTGCCACTCGCGGAGCAATCAACGGCTTAATGGAGGAAATCATCGAGGACCACGCGCGGGAGCATGTCGCGAACCCTGCGCTCAGCGAAGAAGAGCGTAACAGGGGCGTCGAAGAGCTTCTTGAAGCCATTCGCCGTTACGCTAAGTGAACGCATCTAGGTACACACTCATGAGCAACACCAACATCAATTACACACACGACCACGTGTTCCTTGGCTCAGCGCACGACGAAAATGCCAAGCGTACGCTTTGGGTTGTGGCACTGACGGTGCTGATGATGGTCGGCGAGATCACCGCCGGCTATATTACGGGTTCGATGGCGTTACTGGCCGATGGCTTCCACATGGCAACCCATGCCGGCGCATTAGGCATCGCGGCGGCCGCTTACGGATATGCAAAACGCCATGCTTCCAGCGAGCGCTACAGTTTCGGTACCGGAAAGGTTGGAGACTTGGGCGGATTCGCCTCGGCACTGGTTCTCGGTATGGTCTCCCTGGGAATTGGCATTGAGTCTGTCATGCGCCTCTTGCAGCCAACGGAAGTTCAGTTCGGCACCGCTACGCTCATCGCGATTACCGGTTTGATTGTCAACATTGTCAGTGCGTTGTTGCTGGGCCACGGGCACAGTCATGAGCACGACCATGATGATCATGCCCATGCCCATGCCCATGCCCGTCACGGGAACGACAACAACCTGAAATCTGCGTACGTCCACGTTATCGCGGACGCGTTCACTTCAGTTCTGGCCATTGCGGCACTGCTCGCCGGGCGTTATCTCGGTTGGGTTTGGCTGGATCCGGTCATGGGTATCATCGGCGCCATTGTTATCGCGCGTTGGGCCTGGACCTTGATGGGGGGCACCGCAGGTGTGCTGCTGGATCAGACAGATGCGCACGTTGCCGAGGAAATCCGCGAACTGGTTGAGAAGCCGGGGGATGCCATCATCACTGACTTGCATGTCTGGCGGATTGGGCCGCAAGCCCATGCGGCCATCGTCAGCGTCGTTGGTAAGGCCACTGCGAACGCCGACAGCATTCGTGAACGTCTCAAGCCGGTTCACGAAGTCAGCCATCTGACGGTCGAGTTTCGACCGGCCTGATTCAGAGCCTGCCCTCCATTGTCTCCAAAGGAACCCGCAATGCCACCAGGGAAACGCGAACTGGCGCGGATAGAACGCCGGTTGATTACCAGGCTCACCGAAGCGTGTGAAACAGCAAAAGGTGAAATCAAAGGCTTTATCTGGCTCACCCATACCGCTGACCTCAACGCGCTGGCTGAAACCCTGAAGGTCATCTGGGTATTCGAAACCTTGGCGGATAGAAAGCTCGCCTTGTTTGACGCGAAGGCGCGCATCTTTGAGCTGACGGCTATCGCGTTGAAGGAGGCCGACATCGTCCTGACCCCTTCAGACCACAGCGTCCACTTCGACTCTGAGGAGGAGTGTCAGCGAACTCACGGAGGTTACTGGAACACCCGCCTGACTCAATACGTGTGTCCAAAGGTGGCTGACAATGGCTAAAGAAATCGAGAATCCCTGCATCTCAGTTTGTCAACTCAGTGGTGATCTGTGTATGAGCTGTGGGCGAAGCAAGGAAGACATCAGAAAATGGAAACGCATGAAGCGGCCTGAAAAAATGGCCGCTGTGCAAAGGGCGAGTGTGCGCTTGAAGGACTGAAGAAAACACATGGGTAGTCCCTTGCCCAGATTTACCGCTTTGGGTCGTTATGAGCCCCTCAGCTTTGATGTCTGGTTGGTCAAATTCTCAATCACAGATCAGTCAAATGCGAATGACTGGTCAGGTTCTATGCAAACGCATGGCAAGTGCGCTGCAATTTTGAAGTTCAGTCAATTCGGGTATTCCTCAGTCTCAATGCATTGAAAACTACAGATGCAGAACTGACGCTCATGGCTATGGCAGCGATCATTGGCGACAAGAGGTGTCCCGTCAGTGGATAGAGCAAGCCTGCGGCAAGGGGGATACCCATCGAGTTGTAAAGAAAGGCGAAACCCAAGTTTTGCCGCATGTTTTTTACTGTTGCGACCGAAAGAGCCCTTGCTCGCAAAATCCCCATCAGGTCGCCTTTTACTAGCGTGAGTTGCGCGCTATTCATCGCAACGTCAGTCCCTGTCCCCATGGCAATGCCCACATCTGCTCGCGCCAGGGCTGGTGCATCGTTGATACCGTCACCGGCCATGGCGACCTTCCGGCCGTTTTGCTGAAGGTCTGCGACCAGACGCTCCTTGTCCTGAGGTTTCACTTCACCGTGGACTTCTTCAATCCCCATCTCCCTGGCGACAGCCCGAGCGGTGGTGAGCCCGTCGCCAGTAGCCATGATGATTTTGATGTCATCAGCCTTGAGCTTGGTGACTGCTTCTTTGGAGGTCGGCTTAATCGGATCTGATACTGCCAACAACCCTGCCAATACCCCGTCGACTGCGAGGTAGATGATGCTGATGCCGTCAAGTCGCAACAACTCTGCACGCTTTTGTAGGGGCTTGGTGCTGACACCTGCGGCTTCCATCAACGCGGTGTTCCCCAGTTGGATCTTCTTGCCATCAACGATGCCACTGACCCCGATACCTGAACCAGACTCAAAGGATCCTGGCTTGGTGAGCTTAATGTTCTCGGTTCGGGCGTGATCGACGATTGCATGAGCCAAGGGATGTTCGCTGCCCTGATCAAGGCTGGCAGCAAGCTGAAGAACATCGTGGGGATTGAAACTGGGTGTGGCCTCCACACTGTGAAACACTGGCCGTCCCTCTGTCAGGGTGCCTGTCTTATCGACAATCAGTGTGTCGATCTTGCATAGGTTTTCGATGGCACTGGCATCCCTGAACAGCACGCCCATGCTGGCTGCTTTACCTGTCGAAACCATGATCGACATGGGCGTAGCAAGACCCAACGCACAGGGGCAAGCGATGATCAGCACGGCGACAGCGTTGATCAGACCAAACACCCAGCTGGGCTCAGGGCCAAAAAGCCCCCAACCAACAAATGTCAGTATCGCAATCGCGATAACACCCATCACAAAGTAGCCGGCAATCGAGTCGGCCATTCGTTGCATTGGTGCTTTGGATCGCTGAGCCCGAGCGACCATCTGTACGATCTGTGACAGCATGGTCTCGGCGCCGACCTTCTGCGCCTCCATTACTAAGCTCCCATGTGTATTGAGCGTGGCACCGATCAGACTATCTCCAGCTCTCTTCATTACCGGCACTGGTTCGCCAGTAAGCATGGACTCATCCACCGCACTTTCACCTTCCAGTACTGAGCCATCAACTGGAACCTTTTCACCGGGTCTGACCCGTAGATGGTCTCCAAGGTGGACATGGGTGAGAGGAATGTCTTCTTCCTGTCCATCGGTATTGATCCGGCGTGCTGTCTTGGGCGACAGGCCGAGAAGGGACTTGATGGCGGCGGAGGTTTGCGATCGTGCTTTGAGCTCAAGAATCTGCCCAAGCAAGGTGAGTGAGATGATGACCGCTGCGGCTTCGAAGTAGACGCCGATGCGTCCATCTTGCATGAAGGTGGCCGGAAAGCTTTGAGGTAAGAGCGTTGCCATGACGCTGTAAAGGTATGCTGCGGCGGTACCCAACCCAATCAGTGTCCACATATTTGGGCTGCGATTTCTAATAGATGCTATGCCTCTGACAAAAAAAGGCCAACCTGCCCACAAGGTCACCGGTGTCGCCAGAGCCAGCTCGATCCAGTTTTGGATCGGGCCATGGAAAAGTTGTAACGTGTGTCCCGCCATGGCGAGCAAGGTCACTATCACGGTTAATGGCAGCGACCACCAAAAGCGGCGGGCGAAATCCCGGAGTTCAGGATTTTCTTCTTCATCGAGCGCGGGTATGACCGGCTCTAATGTCATGCCACATTTAGGGCAGTTGCCGGGTCCGGGCTGGCGTATTTCCGGGTGCATCGGACAGGTAAACTCAGTGCCTGTTTGTACCGCAGGCTCTGGAGTGGTGACGCGGGACTCGGCGCTCGAAACATTACTGCTGAAGCGTTCAGGATCAGCTCGAAACTTCTCCTGGCATTTCAGGCTACAGAATTGATACTTCTGTCCCTGATAAGACTCACCAAATTTACTTGATGAAGTGACTGCCATTCCGCACACCGGGTCACGTAGATCATCGTCATTTAGCGGAGCAGCATGGGCGTGACTGTGGTCGTGGTGGCTCGATATGTTAGGCATGTCTATTTCCCTTCTTTGTCCTTGTGGGTTGCTGCCTGATCGCCATGGCTATGTCCGCCATGGCTATGTCCAAAAAAATGCATTAATGGACAGATCAACAGAATCAGATAAGGCCAAAATGGATAAACGTGGCTGAAATGCTCCCGCAACACGTAGAAGGCACCAATCGCAATGAGCATGATTAGGACAACGCCTGTTTTGCGCCTCCAATATGGTGCGGTGGTGTTTCCATCCAGGCGCTGATGGTTACTCATGATCTAAGCCTCACTGTGTACTCTGCAACAGAGCGTAGCCAACTCCTGTGTCGAAGCGGTGGGAGAAGCCGGCTTAGGCTTATTTCAGGTCAAACTGACCGACCATTCCCGATTGGTAATGTCCGGGCACATTGCAGGCAAACTGAAGGCCTGTGCTGTTGTTGAAGGTCCAGATCAGCTCTTGGGTTGCGCCAGGCTCAATCAGGACGCTGTTCGGGTCGTTGTGCTCCATTCCGACCATCTTCATTCCACCCATGCTGTGGCTCATACCGCTCATCGTTTTTCCGGTACCGGTGGGGTTAAGCGTCCCGTTCTGGAACATGCTTGCCATTTCTTTTTGGTGTGCTGCATGAGCAGAGGCTTTGCCGATGTTGAACTCGTGCAGCAGCGAACCATCATTGCGAAGGACAAATCGAATGGTTTCACCAGGCTTAACGTCGATGCTTTCAGGTTTGAAGAAAATATCGCCCATCTCGACCTCCACCGTACGAGTAACCTGAGAGGCGACTCCAGGCTGGCCGATGTCCTCTTTCCCATGCCCTGCGCTGGCCATAGCCGTAGCACCGAAGAGGAGAGTGATTGCTGCGATGACAGGGGTAACGAGCTTAGCTTTCATAGTGACCTCGAGAGTAAGAGGAGTGGGAGCACTGGCTATGCTAAAGACATGGAGCTGCCAGTTAACTGACCTGAACACTACATTTCTGTCAGTTTTCAAAAAAGCACGGCGTCCAAATGACGCCGTATTTAACGTTACTGTTCAAAAAGCCCATTGGAAGCCGGTTTTCACTGATGATTCTCTGAAAGCATCAATTTGTGCTCGCGCTGCATTTGGTTCAAAACGTCATCGACGATTTTGTCGTGCTTTTCCATCCAGGCGAGGTGCTGCTGAGGAGACATTGAGGCGTCTGGATGATCTTTATGGAGTTGGCTCATGAGCTCTCCCAGCATCTTCATATGCTCAGTCATGTGGACATGACGCTGACCTTCAGGAGCGTTTTCAGCTTGTATCAGGACAGCTTCTGCCTTGTTGCGCAGACCCTCCATACGCTCTATAACCCGGTCTCCGCCACTTTCAGCCCATACAGAAGCTGAGACGAGTATTGAGCTCACAAAAAACAGAATTTTCAGGCGATTCATGGGGCAACTCCTTATGGAATTGTTTTCCGGCTCCTAAACGTTTCATGCTGAAGAGTCGGTCGAGCACTAGGAAGTACTCATGCTTGAACCCTAGACAGCGCTCGCTGACATCTACCTGAAGCCAATATTACTTTTCTGTCAGTTGCTGGTTGGCTGCCGGTTTTCGTTGCAGACTCCGCTTCATCACTATCAGAGAACGACCTCATGAGACTTCTTGTCGCTGAAGACGAACCAAAAATAGGTATCTATTTGCAGCAAGGACTCACCGAGGCGGGGTTCAATGTTGATCGTTTTACTAATGGAAAAGAGGCGCTTCAGCACGCTTTGAGCGAAGCGTATGACCTGTTGATTCTCGACGTCATGATGCCTGGATTGGATGGCTGGGAAGTTCTGCAGAAGGTTCGCGCTTCCGGGAAAGACGTCCCCGTACTCTTTCTCACAGCGAGAGACCGCGTTGAAGATCGAGTTAAAGGACTTGAACTCGGCGCAGATGACTACCTGATCAAACCCTTCGCATTTTCTGAATTGCTTGCTCGAGTCAGAACGTTGCTGCGTCGCGGTAACAGCGCGCCTTCGCAAACCTACATGAAATTGGCTGATCTGGAGGTGGACCTACTCAAGCGTCGGGCCATTCGTGCAGGTAAGCGCATCGACCTTACGGCCAAAGAGTTTGCGTTGCTTGAGCTGTTGCTGCGACGTCGTGGGGAGGTGCTGCCAAAGTCACTTATCGCTTCCCAGGTTTGGGATATGAACTTCGATAGCGACACCAACGTTATCGAGGTTGCGGTTAGACGGTTGAGGGCCAAGATAGATGACGACTTTGAGGTCAAGTTGATTCATACCTCGAGGGGAATGGGTTACATGCTAGACGCGCCTGATTCGGAGTCGGAATGAATCGGATGTCCCTGACAACTCGCATGAGTCTGATGTTCATGCTCGCGGTAACGGCCGTGCTTACGGTCGCCGGACTTAGTTTCAACAACCTCAGTCGGCATCACTTTAAGATGCTGGATCAGCAGGCATTGAACGAAAAGCTCCACTCGACCCAGAGAATTTTGTCCGGGTTGAACACCATCGATCAATTCAGCGAATTTAAGCCTGAGCTGGAAGCGCTGCTGGGTGCTCACCGGGATTTGACGGCCCTAATAATCGATGGTGAAGGCAAGCTGCTGTTCGCAGATCCCGGTCCGGTAGATATTCCGAAGGAGTTCCGCACAACCACAAACAACAACGTCTGGGAGTGGCGGGAGCAAGAGCAGATGTTCCGTGGCGTGACAGCACAAGCCGTTGTGACGGGGCAAGACAAGCCGTTGACAGTCATTTTGATCTTTGACGTTACTCAGCATATGTCCTTTTTCGAGACGCTTGAGCGCTGGTTTTGGATAGGGCTGGTAATTAGCGCGCTGGTCAGTGCGGCGCTTGGCTGGATGGTAGCAAGCAGTGGCATGCGGCCTATTCGCCAGGTCACGCGGGTCGCCGCCTCTATGTCAGCAAAATCACTAAAAGAGCGCATCCCTTTAGCGCCTGTTCCTAAAGAACTTCAGCAAATGGTGCTGTCCTTTAACGCAATGCTGTCCAGACTCGACGATGCATTTGTCCGGTTATCGAATTTTTCCGCAGACATTGCCCACGAACTACGGACTCCTGTAAGCAACTTGATGACCCACACCGAAGTCGTGCTTTCAAGAAAAAGGAATATAGAAGACTACGAAGACAACCTGTACTCAAATCTTGATGACTTGAAGCGTATGAGTCGGATGATTGATGACATGCTATTTCTGGCGAAGTCAGACAATGGTCTGATCACCCACGAGAACAAACCAATAGATTTGGTGGAAGTCGTGGAGAAACTGCTTGAATACTACCGTCTTTTGGCAGATGAGCGAGGGATAGAACTGAAGGTTTCAGGAAGGGGCAGCGTCCGAGGCGATGTCCTTATGCTCCACAGAGCTATATCTAACCTGCTCTCTAATGCGCTTCGCTACACCTCGGAAGGGAAGATGATCAGTGTCGAAATCCTCCAGAAGGAGATGTCGGTATTGGTCGTCGTGGAGAACCAGGGTGAACCCATTGCCCCCGAACATCTTGAAAAGCTCTTCGATCGTTTTTATCGCGTGGACCCAGCGCGCAGGGAAGGAAGCCCAAGCAACGCAGGGCTAGGTTTGTCGATTACCCGATCAATTATTGAGGCGCATGATGGCAAAATCTGGTGTACGTCATGTGACGGTAAAACGGCCTTTCATCTCGAGTTTCCTAGTGTTGACTTGCAGGTCAGCTGAGCAATGCCGCATTTGTGATCAACGGCGTTAGCGCGACTTGGGCCTGCATCCAGTTTCGTAATTTTTTGAATGAGTGAATACCCCAGTATTTGCGGCGTGCGGTCTCGTTTCTAAGACTTGCGACCTTCGCCAATTCGATCCCAAACAGCGTGTCAAGCTGACTGAAATGTAATCGAACAGTTTGCGTTCGTGTGGCATCGTGTTCTTGCACTGTGACGTTGGGGCTTAGCGAGATTTTCGTGTTCAACCTGCACTAGAGATGGAAGCTCCGAGTTAACCATCAGTGGTTTTAAATTGAAAATTACAAACTAGTTCTTCCCAAACAAACCTCAAATCAACAGCTCTTGCTGTGAGGAGTCTTGCATGTCATTCCTTAAAACTACGACCGTAGCTGTTGCACTTACTGCTGGTTTGCTTCTGAGTGCCGTAGCTCAAGCACATCCAAAGCTCCTTTCTTCCACTCCGGCGGAAGGCTCGGATGCGGCGGCCCCTTCGAAAATTGAACTGCACTTTTCCGAGAATCTCACCACTCAGTTTTCCGGTGCAAAACTGATCATGACTGATATGCCTGGCATGCCGAACTCTCCAATGGGTGTAAAGGCCGCCGTCGCTGCTGGCGGTGATCCGAAAACGATGGTGATTACGCCGGCTGCACCTCTGACGACCGGTACCTACAAAGTTGAATGGCGTGCAGTCTCCTCGGACACCCACCCGATCACCGGCAACTTTTCCTTCAAAGTGAAATGATCCATGAGCGACTCAATAAATATTGTGGTTCGCTTTGCTCTCTATTTTGACCTGATGTTGTTATTTGGATTGGCCATATTTGGCTTGTACAGTCTCAGGGGAAAAGAAAGGGTATCGGGCACGGTCTTGAATTTTGAGTCGCTTCTTTACGGTACTTCTGTTGCAGGTGTAGCTCTGTCCCTTGCCTCGATGTTGTTGCTTGCGAAAGCAATGAGCGGTGTATCGGAGCTTATGGAGCTACATCACCACATTTTTGAAATGGTCATCATGGGCACCGACGTTGGGTTGACCTGGATGGTCCGAATAGCCGCCTTGGTTGGGGCAATTATGGGCGTCGCGTTGAACAAACGATTTCCGACACCCAGCCTCTGGATCGTCACCGTGTGTGGAGCAATCGCGTTGGCCACGCTAGCCTGGACAGGGCACGGTGCCATGGACGAAGGCAGCCGCCGCTACTGGCATTTTCTGAGCGATATTTTCCATTTATTAGCGGCAGGTGGCTGGTTGGGTGCTCTAGCGGCCTTCGCTCTACTGCTGCGGTTGAAATCGCTGAAGGGCGAGGAGGAAGCACGAATTCTTGCCCGCGTGCTGACTGGCTTTGAGTCGGCCGGCGGTGTGATTGTTGCGATCATAAGCGTAACGGGAGTCGTGAATTACCTTTTCATCGTCGGTCCAAACCTTGATGAGGTCATGCTGAGTACCTATGGTCAGCTGCTGTTTTTGAAGATCCTGCTCTTTGCCGGGATGATCGTTTTAGCCACACTGAACCGCTTTCACTTAAGCCCGCAGTTGGAGCGCTCAGTTCGCAATGGTCAATACTCTGTAGCGGTTAATGCCTTGCGCCGCAGCATGAAATTCGAATTCCTGATGGCAATCCTCATCATCTGTCTGGTCGCATGGTTAGGCACGCTAAGTCCTGAAATGGAAATGAGCGCGCAATAGAGGTTTCTGGCAGCTAACCAAGAAGCCGGGAACGGGATTGTTAGCACCATTTCTACTGGCTACACTTCAGTCCATGACACGCTATGTACGGTTTTGCCTGATATTCCTGATTAGCTTGGCGCTTCCCCTCAGTGGGATGGCGGGTGTTCAGGCGCCGACAGAGCCGTGTCCCATGCAAACCATGGGCATGGCGATGATGGACGGCATGGGCCAAGACTGCTGCCATGACATGAAAAGTCCCACCGAGCATGGTAAACCCTGCAAGCCGGGCCAGGAGTGTAAGACCGGCGGCATGCTGCAAGTCTCTATCATCAAGCCTCTGGTCCCCCTATCTAGCCCCCTCGAAGCGTCCATCTCCATAGACTCCCATCCTGTCCAAACCCCTTCAGGGGTATGGCGACCGCCCCGCATTTGATTCCTGTACCACACTGAGCCTCATTCCGCGTTAGCGGGATGGCATATCTGCGTGCATGTCTGATGAAGCGCGCAGTGGATCATCACAGGAATCGTGAACATGAACTCCAAGTGCTATTGCACAGGGTGGTCCCTCGTGGCCGGCCTGGCGGCAAGCGTACTGGCATTGCCGAGTCTCGCTGCCGCATTGACACTCGATGAAGCTTTGCAGCTGGCTGAAAACAATGCGCCGTCGCTGACTGCACAAGACGCGAAAATTCAGGCTGCCAGTAGTGCGGCCATCCCCGCTGGTGAACTACCCGATCCCAAGTTGCTGCTAGGCGTACAGAACTACCCCATTGGGGGGCCGGATCGCTGGAGCATCGACCAAGACTTCATGACTATGCGAATGGTCGGAGTCAGTCAGGAGATGCCCAGCAGCGCTAAGCGCAAAGCCCGAATCGAGGTCGCTGATGCGGCCATTGAACGCGCCGCCGCTGAGCGCCGGGTCGAACGTCTAAAGGTTCGTCAGGCCACGGCGTTGGCCTGGATCAACAGCTACTCGGTTGAGCGTAAAGACACTCTGTTTCAGGACCTCTACAAAGAAAACCGTCTGCTGGCCGATACCGTCCGGGCACAAATTGCCGGTGGCCGCGCTCAACCTGCTGATGCAGTAACGCCCAAACAGGAAGCGGCACAACTGGAAGAGCAGCAGGACGATCTGATTCGTCAGAGAGCGCAGGCCCGAGCTGCCCTGAAGCGCTGGATTGGACCAGCCGCCAATGACAAACCTGTGGGCAGCTTGCCTGAATGGCCTGTCGAAGCCTCTGACTACTCTCATAAGCTGCAACATCACCCAGAATTGGCAGCTTTTGCGCCAATGACCCGCGAAGCGCAAGCCAAGGTCCGTGAAGCCGAAGCGGAAAAACAGTCGGATTGGAGCTGGGAAGTCGACTATCAGAATCGCGGCCGACAGTTCGGCGACATGGTCAGCGTGCAATTTTCCTGGGATCTACCACTGTTTCCTGACTCTCGGCAAAACCCCAAAATTGCGGCCAAGCACGCTGAACTCAACCAGCTAGAGGCCGAGCGGGAAGCCCTGTCACGCAAGCATACCCAGCAACTGGAGGACGATCTGGCCGATTATGAACGCTTGAATCGTGCCGTTCGCCGAACCCTGGACAGTCTGCTGCCTCTGGCCAAGGAGAAGGTCGAGCTCAGCATGGCCAGCTACCGCGCCGGCAAAGGCGATTTGAACTCCGTCGTGGCTGCTCGGCGCGAGCTTATCGAAGCCCGTCTCAAGCAGATTGATGTTGAAGAGCAGCGTGCTCTCACCAGCGCTCGCCTGTATTTCGCCTATGGGGAGTCCGCTCAATGATCTCTAGAACACGGAAAGGGGTATTTGTTGTCAGCATCTCAGTTGCTTTGGGGGTTGCCGGTGGTTACTGGTTGGCCCAACCGAGGGTGAGCTCGGTACCGGATGCAGCACCGGAGCAGAAGCCTGAGTCATCAGTCGATCGCAAAGTTCTGTATTGGTACGACCCCATGTACCCACAACAGAAATTCGATAAGCCGGGTAAGTCGCCCTTCATGGACATGCAAATGGTCCCTCAGTACGCGGATAGCAAGGGGGACAGTGACACTGTTCGCATTGATCCAAGCCTGACCCAGAACCTCGGTGTGCGACTGGCTACCGTCAGTCGAGGTGTGTTTGCTTCGAGTCTGGACGTTGTCGGAGTGTTGGCTTTCAACGAACGGGACGTCGCCGTCATTCAAGCCCGTACGGCGGGTTTCGTCGAGCGCGTGTATGCCCATGCTCCTGGCGACGTGATCAAAGCCAATGCCGCCATGGCGGATATCCTTGTACCTGAGTGGGCTGCGGCTCAGGAGGAATTTCTCGCACTCAAGCGCAGTGGCGATACAGGCTTGCTGGCAGTGGCTCGCCAGCGCTTGCGGCTCACCGGGATGCCGGCGGCATCAATTGCTCAAGTAGAGCGCAGTGGCAAAGTCCAACCAAACCTGACCCTCACCAGCCCTATTAGTGGTGTGCTGCAAGAGCTCAATGTGCGCGAGGGTATGACGGTGGCCGCCGGCGAGACACTGGCACGCGTTAATGGTTTGAGTAGCGTCTGGCTGGCCTTGGCCGTTCCGGAGACTGAATCTGGATCGATCCTCATGGGGCAAACGGCAGAGGCGCATTTGCCCGCGTTCCCTGGGGTTGTGCTCAAGGGCGTCGTCAGCGCGATTCTTCCGGAAACCAATCCGGATAGCCGCACCCTTCGCGTACGCGTCGAGTTACCCAACCCAGAAGGCCGTCTCAGGCCGGGTATGACCGCACGAGTGAGCCTCAATCGTTCAACGGAGCAAAGTGTGTTGTGGGTGCCGAGCGAGGCCGTCATTCGCACCGGTCGACGTGCTCTGGTGATGCTTGCTGAAGACGCTGGCCGCTATCGTCCTGTTGAAGTGTTGATCGGGCAGGAAAACGATGACAAGACGGCGATCTTGAAAGGTCTGGAAGAGGGCCAGAAGGTGGTTACCTCTGGCCAGTTCCTGCTCGACTCGGAGGCCAGTCTCAAGGGCATCGTTGCAAGCTCGGAGGAAGAGTCACCACCCAGCGCAGCAGTCTCCAGTTTTCATGAGGCGGATGGGCAGATCGTTGAGATCAACGACAAAGAAGTCACACTCGCCCATGGTCCCTTCAAAACGTTGGGCATGCCTGGCATGACGATGACGTTCCCACTCGCTACTCCGGCGCTGATGCTGGGCCTCAAAACGGGCGATAAGGTTCGGGTTGCGGTGAGTCAGACCGACGATGGCCTGCGTGTTGAGCGTCTAGACAAATCGGGGAGCCAGCCATGATCGCCGCCCTGATTCGCTGGTCAGTGGCCAACCGATTCCTGGTGCTACTGGCGACACTTTTTGTCACGGCTTGGGGCATCTGGTCGGTGCAGAGCACGCCCATTGATGCGCTGCCGGATCTCTCCGATGTTCAGGTGATCATCCGCACCCCGTATCCGGGACAGGCACCGCAGATTGTCGAGAACCAGGTGACCTATCCGTTGGCCACCACCATGCTTTCGGTGCCTGGCGCCAAGACCGTGCGCGGCTACTCCTTCTTTGGTGACAGCTTTGTCTATGTGCTGTTCGAAGACGGTACTGACTTGTATTGGGCCCGCTCGCGGGTGTTGGAGTACCTGAGCCAAATACAAAGTCGCTTGCCGGCCAGCGCCAAACCGGCGTTGGGGCCAGATGCGACAGGCGTTGGCTGGATTTTCCAGTACGCGCTGGTAGATCGCAGTGGCGGACACGATCTGGCGCAACTTCGTGCACTTCAGGACTGGTTCCTCAAGTTCGAACTCAAGACTCTGCCCAATGTTGCCGAGGTGGCCACCGTGGGTGGGATGGTCAAGCAGTACCAGGTGCAGCTTGATCCACTCAAATTGGCCAGCCTCGGTATCACGCAGGCCGAGGTGACCGAAACGATCGGCAAGGCCAATCAGGAAACCGGCGGCGCCGTCCTAGAGATGGCAGAGACCGAGTTCATTGTGCGGGCTTCCGGCTACTTGAAAACGCTCAATGATTTTCGGGCGATCCCACTCAAGCTGGGATCGGGCGGTGTGCCGGTGACCCTTAGCGATGTCGCCACGATCCAGTTGGGTCCGGAAATGCGGCGTGGCATCACCGAACTCGACGGCGAAGGCGAGACGGTTGGCGGTGTGGTAATTCTGCGCAGCGGCAAGAATGCTCGCGAAACCATTGCGGCGGTCAAGACCAAACTCGACGAGTTGAAAAGCAGCTTGCCGGCGGGGGTGGAAATCGTCACCACCTACGACCGCAGCAAGCTGATCGACCGCGCCGTGGAAAATCTCAGCCACAAGCTAATCGAAGAGTTCATCGTCGTCGCGTTGGTCTGCGGGATCTTTCTCTGGCACCTGCGTTCATCTCTGGTGGCAATCATCTCCCTGCCGGTGGGGGTACTGATTGCCTTCATCGTGATGCGCTATCAAGGGATCAACGCCAACATCATGTCCCTGGGCGGGATTGCCATCGCCGTCGGCGCCATGGTCGACGCTGCCGTGGTGATGATTGAAAACGCGCACAAGAAGGTTGAGGCCTGGCACGCGGCCAATCCTGGGGAGGAACTGAAAGGTGAACGTCATTGGCACGTGATGACTGAAGCGGCGGCGGAGGTAGGACCAGCACTGTTCTTCTGTTTGTTGATCATCACGCTGTCGTTCATTCCGGTGTTCACCCTGCAAGCGCAAGAGGGGCGGCTATTCGGCCCGCTGGCTTTCACCAAGACCTACGCCATGGCCGCGGCGGCGGGATTGTCAGTGACCTTGGTGCCGGTGTTGATGGGCTACTGGATTCGGGGACGAATTCCCAGTGAACAACAGAACCCGTTGAACCGCTGGCTCATCCGGATCTACCAGCCGGCTCTGGATGCAGTCTTGCGACGACCGAAGATCACGCTGCTGGTCGCGTTGCTGGTTTTTATCAGCGCATTATGGCCAATGTCGCGCTTGGGTGGCGAGTTTCTTCCACCGTTGGACGAGGGCGACCTGCTCTATATGCCTTCGGCTCTGCCGGGATTGTCGGCGCAGAAAGCGTCGCAACTGCTGCAACAGACCGACCGCCTGATCAAGACCGTGCCGGAGGTCGAACATGTCTTTGGTAAAGCCGGTCGTGCTGAAACTGCCACCGACCCGGCGCCGTTGGAGATGTTCGAAACCACCATCCAGTTCAAGCCGCAGGAGCATTGGCGTCCAGGCATGACTCAGGAAAAGCTAGTGGAAGAGCTGGATCGAGTGGTGCGAGTTCCTGGGCTGACCAATATCTGGATACCGCCGATTCGCAACCGTATCGACATGCTGGCTACGGGGATCAAGAGTCCTGTTGGGGTGAAAGTTGCCGGCACCAATCTGACGGAGATTGATGCCGCGACTCAGGCGGTCGAGCGAGTGGCTAAGGGCGTACCCGGTGTCAGTTCGGCTTTGGCCGAGCGATTAACCGGTGGGCGTTACATCGACGTGGATATCGACCGAAAAGCCGCCGCCCGCTACGGACTGAATATCGCCGATGTGCAGTCGATCGTGGCCGGCGCTATCGGCGGTGAAAATGTCGGCGAGACCATTGAAGGGCTTGCACGCTTCCCAATCAACGTCCGCTACCCTCGGGAGTGGCGGGATTCGCTCGGTGCTTTGGAGCAGTTACCGATCTACACCCCACTAGGCAGCCAGATCACCCTTGGCACCGTGGCGAAGATCAAGGTCAACGACGGGCCGCCAATGCTCAAGAGTGAGAACGCACGGCCTTCAGGCTGGGTGTACATCGACGTGCATGGCCGGGACATTGCCTCCGTGGTGGCCGATCTACGCCGGGTCGTCAGTGAGCAGGTAAAGTTGCAGCCCGGCATGAGCTTAAGCTACTCAGGTCAGTTCGAGTTTCTTGAAAGGGCCAACGCACGACTCAAACTGGTGGTGCCTGCCACGCTGTTGATCATCTTCGTGTTGCTCTACCTGACATTTGCACGCCTTGATGAGGCTTTGCTGATTATGGCCACGCTGCCATTCGCTCTCACGGGCGGGGCATGGTTTCTCTATCTGTTGGGATTCAACCTGTCGGTCGCCACCGGGGTCGGCTTTATCGCCTTGGCCGGTGTTTCTGCAGAATTTGGCGTGATCATGCTGCTCTACCTGAAAAATGCCTGGGCCGAGCGTCAAGACCTCGGTGACAACACAGAACACGGGTTAATGGCCGCGATTCGTGAAGGCGCTGTGCAGCGCGTTCGACCCAAGGCCATGACCGTTGCGGTGGTTATCGCTGGTTTGTTGCCAATACTTTTGGGAAGCGGTACCGGCAGCGAGGTGATGAGCCGCATTGCCGCCCCGATGATTGGAGGTATGGTTACGGCGCCCTTGCTATCGCTGTTTGTGATCCCGGCGGCCTATCACCTCATGCGTCGTCGACACTTGTCCGTTGAGCCTGGCAAGCACTGACGCGTAAAAATGCATACAAAAGGGGCTGCGCTTGCAGCCTCGTTTGAACTGCACAGCCCGTTTTCATCAGTCCTACGCGCGGTATGTATCGAAATTAGCAAGTTTATGTCTTTTGCATAAACTCGCTAATTTCGATACATACGCTGTGGTCAGTGCCGTTACCCACCAGCACTTGCCAGAAAAACGAACGCTGCCCTACTGTGTTTCGATGAGCCACAAACAGCATCCTGCTCAAAGCCGACTCAGCATTCGTCACCCTCAGATCACTCTTGAAATCGAGGCGAATGACCTTAATATGATCTTATCTTGCCATCATCGTTTTCAATCATGGATGTTTCTCTGGGGTAGGTCGGAATGGCAGAACAAGAAGACGCTAAACCCGCAAGCGGGCGCTTCAACACAAATGATGAGACGAAGCGGATCGTATGGACACAGACCGCTGGTCATTGTGAACTGTGCGGCACGGATCTGACGTTCGATTATCGTGCCGGCAAGCCAATGAAATGGGGCGAAGTGGCGCATATCCTGCCCGCCAGTCCCAAAGGCCCTCGGGGACGCGCGGATCATGATGCTGAGGCGCACACAAACAATACCGCTAATCTGATGCTCCTGTGCCCAGGTTGTCATGACAAAATTGATCGTGACGCAGATGGGTATCCTGAAAATGATTTGAGTGGTTTACACCAAGCGTACCTGGAACGCATCCGGCTCGCGGCAACGACCCCCGATGGTGGCAGAGCCATTCCGCTCATCGTCCAGAGTCAGCATTTTCAGACGATCAACGATATCCCCGTTCGCGATCTGTTGACTGCGATGTCCGCCGAGGGATTAACCGCCTTCGATCAAGGCATCAAAATCACCTTCGCTGCGCCCGGACCACGTGGCAGGGACACTACCTATTGGCAGAACGTCAAAGACAGCGTCCAGTATGAGCTGGAGCAGCAACTCAAGCGTCGCGGCGGCACCTATGGCGACTCGCCTGCGCTAGCAGTAGTCGGCTTGGCCGACATTCCGGCTTTGATGATGTTGGGCCAGAGTATCGGCGACCGTTCCAAGCGCTTGATCTTCTCCTTTCACCGCGAGCATCTTTTGCGCTGGCCAGATCAGTCCGCTGAGCCGCCCGCTTTTTTGTTTACACCTCCCCCCGACGGCGACGGGCCACTGGCGCTTGTGCTCTCCATTTCTGCGCAAGTTCCAGTTCGCGACGTGGCCGAAGCTCTGCCCGGTGCACGTATTGCAGAGCTGTCGATCCCAGAGCCAAGCTATGCGATGGTACAAAACCGTCGGGTGATTCATGCCTTTCGTGACGCACTTCAAATACGACTGAGCCAGCTTGAGGCTCTGACTCCTGACCCTATCCACGTCTTCGCCGCCATTCCTGCGGCATTGGCCATCGAGTTTGGCGCGTTGCTCACAACACAGCATCAACATACATACCTGATCTTCGATCGGGACAAAGAAAACCAAGATCGGTTTACGCAAACACTGCAATTGGGCTTGGTGGCCCAGGAGGCTAGGTAAATGCTTTTGAGCAACGAACAGACCAAGCGCAGCAGTTGGGAATATTTTCTGCTTCGCGCTGCGCGGGAAATCTCGCTGTCGGAAGCGCAGTACGAAAAAATTAATGACCGCTACTCCCAACTGGAAAAAATCCTCTCGGCTTCCGACAACCCGCTGCTCGCTGAGGCCCATATCTTTGTGCAAGGCTCGATGCGGCTGAAAACGACCATCAAGCCAATCCCCGGCGCGCCTGCGGATCTGGACACCATTGATGCGGACGCGATTATCTGGCTCCCTCACGCTCAAGGCGCTAGTGCGAAGGAAGTTCTAGAAGCGATTGAGCAGCGTTTTAGGGAAGGCTCCCGCGTCCAAGAAGAAGTTAAGCAATTACGTCGTGGCATCCGGATCGTTTATGCCGACGAAAATCCAGGTTTCCACATCGATGTCACGCCTGCCCGCGCGATCAACGGAAATGGCGAAGCAAACGGCGAAGGTAAGCTGGAGGTTCCGGATCGGGTCACAGGGTGGAAAGCAAGCAGCCCTATCCCTTACTCGAATTGGTTGCAGGTTGCTTCTGCCCAAGAGATCTCTCTGGAAAGCTTGGTAGTTGCCAAAAGCCAGCGGATGCTTGATGCCGCGACACAAGATCCTTTGCCGCATTATCAGGATTACATCGATCAAGATCCCCTGCGTGCAACCATTAAGCTGCTCAAGCGGCATCGCGATGAATGGGCCATTAAGACAAGGAGCGCTGATACTCGCCCAATATCTGCGGTCATCACCACCCTGGCCACGCACGCATACCTGGATGTCGTAAAGGAGTCGCAGGCGAAGCCTCTGGCACCGCTCGATGCAATTTTGGAAATCGTTCGCAGGATGCCGCAGCACATCGGGCAGAGAGGTAGCGACTGCTATGTCTGCAACCCTGCCGATAACGGCGAAAACTTTGCAGAGAAGTGGAATCGACCGGGCGAGGGGCAAGGCTATCGCCAAGCATTTGCCAAATGGCATGCGGACGCCAGTGCATCTGTTTCATTGGGTTTGGAAAGTTTTGAATCCAACGATTCCTTTGCCGAGGCAGTGAAAAAGAATTTCGGTATTGCACCGGCATTCATTACGGCAGTGAACAATGAGATCCCTGCGAATTGGACTATGCCCGGCCGACCGGATGGCACTACTCGAAACTCTGCTTCGATGGGTTCGCTCTTCGGAGGGGCCAGCGGTGGCGGAACCTCTCAGTCGAGCGTAAAGCCAGTTGGACGCCTTGGCTGATCCTCTTAAGACGCCATTGCAGCGCGGAATCGCCGCGCTGCGAAATACCCTAGGTCAGGATGCAGCCGATGCATTGCTCCAGCTCGCACCCATGCGGGCTGACGAAGCGGCGTGCTTTCACTTCCCCTTGCCCATCGATTACACGGGGCAGGAGCGGCGTCTGCGTATTGGTTTCCCCTCCAACTTTCCCCGTGGACTCTTGCGGCTGAACGTCGAACCCTCTCCATGGCTGGTTTGGCCGCATGCCACCAAGTCGGGGCTTTGCCTTCATGGCTTTCAGGAACGCCCCATCATGGGCTCCCCAGAGGTCGTGGTAGAGGACAGCCTTGCTCGCTTGGCCCAGATTGTTTCGTTGTCCAAGATGGGATCAAGCCAGGCAACGCGCGATATCGAATTTCAGAATGAGATCACTACCTACTGGTCGTTTCAGCACGGTCAGTCATTCCAGAACCTCTTACTGTTGGATCGACCTCAGACTGCCTCGCAGTTGTTTGCGCTCAGCGATCCGCGCCGGGCTGTGCCATCCGGTCAGGAAACGGTTTGGTTAGCATCGAATGTAGCAGCACTCAAAGGGCATTACCGGCGGGTTGTCGGGCGCTCCGCTGTCATTCGCGCGGCCGAAACTCCCGGTTTTTACGTCAAGCTTCAGACTTATCCGGATATCCGCACCCCGGATCCAGAAGATTTATTGCTGTGGCTAAAGCCACACCTTCAACCTGACGATGCCGAGCAATTGCTGGCATGGTTTGAGCTGCATGGAACGTTGGCGAGTCGATGGATTGTTCTGGAGCTTCCAGGAGGGGCAGGTGCTCCAACATATTGTCTCAATGTGCGCTCGCTCGGCGTACAGCAGGAGCGGGGGGCAAAATTCGGCTTGCGTACAGCGCGCCGGCGGCCAGCTATCGCAAATGCACATCCTCCGGCACTTGTCCGCGCAACTGCCCTGGACGTGCTTGATCGAGCGTCCATTCTGTCCCGCGATATAAGTGGCACTGCACAGCACCTTGAAAATGCTCGAGTCGTTTGTGTTGGCGTTGGCTCATTAGGCAGTGCGGTGGCAATACAATTGGCACGATCCGGTGTCGGCCACCTTACCCTCATCGATCCTGACACTTTGGTGTCAGCCAATCTGGGGCGGCACGTTCTGGGAGCGGATAGCCTAGGGAGACTGAAAGCCTCAGCGTTGAGGGACAAGATTCTGTTAGATCTTCCGACTACAGAATGCACCGCTTATTCGACTTTCGCCGAAGTAGTTATGAGCAGCAAACCAGAAGTGTTCGATAACGCAGATCTTGTGGTGATTACGACAGCGGACTGGCAGTCGGAGGTCACTGTATGGCGAGCCAAATCCAGCGGCGTTTCTTGGGGACTTTTACAAGCCTGGAGCGAACCGTATACCCAGGTAGGCCACGCGCTATTCGCACCAGCCGGTACCTTTGATGGCCGTCATTTATTCACGGACATCGGCGATTTTCTTCATAAGTTTACCGAGTGGCCGGGAGGAGGTGTGGTTCCACTGCCCGCTTGTGGGGAGAGCTTTATTCCAGGCGGATCGCTGGGGATGACCAATATCGCCTCTATGGTGTCGCACACGGCTTTACGTGCATTGACCTGCAACATCACCACTGCATCTTGGGTCAGCAGTATCTACAGGCCTGAAGATGTGCCGAGCCTAGGAGGCCAATACCATGGGCCCAAACTTCCAGAGGGGGCGCAGCAACTCCTACTCGAGCGCGGATGGCCGGAACATAAGGATGAAATGGTATGACGGATATCGCTTGGCGCTGGAGATGGGCGGAGGTGGATTCCGAGCTATTGGTGTCGCAAGCTGTCGCGGACATCTTGGATAGTCATCGGCAGGGCCTCTTTGGCGTGGAGCGAGGGGGACAGTTATTCGTCAACCCGGTTAATCCGAAAGGGTTGCTGCTGGCCTTGGCCACGTTGCCTCATCGCGCCGATCGGTCAGGCTGGTCTTGGCTAGAGTTGGATGCGGAGCGGTGCCGTCAGGAGATCCAAGCTGCCAACGAACAAGGGTTACGTCTGGTGGGCTATTGGCATACGCATCCCCAATCTGTTCCGGTGATTTCTCCGGCAGACATAGGAAGTTTCTCCAGATTTGCTGCGCGTTACACGCAGGATCTACCGCACCCAATAGCCGTTATCGTTGGCAAGTCCGAAAAACCAGAAGGCATCAAGGCTTGGTCGTTCAGGGGCGGCAGATATGTTGAAGCAACTTGGCTTAGATAAGCTTCAAGTCAGTGCCATGGGAGGCGTCAGCGGTTACCCTTACCCGCCAGCATTAGCGCGAAGAGCTCTGCCTGAAAGCGAGCATCATCCAATGCGTTATGGTTCGGTTCGCTGAGTGGCTTCAGCGCAGCGGTCATCTTGGATGATTTTGTTTCCTGCCAGCTGCAACCTACAGCTCCCATGAAGTAGGCCTTCATGTCGATAGCGGTAAAACCAAAGGGGTTGGTTTCCAAGTATTTGTGGAAGTAGTAGTTGACGAATGACCAGTCAAACGGTGCATTGAGTCCTACGAAAATGACCTTCTGCCCCGTTTGGCAGGATGATTTCAGCCATTCACCAAATGTCAGCATCGCCTGTTGCGGAGTGAGTCCTTCGCGCTCCAGCTTCTCCAGACTCAGCCCCGATACTGCCAGTGCTTCTGGGTCGTGTTTTGGACTGTCAGGTCGTAGTTCAAGATAGATGGACGTGGCAGGTTGATCTACAAGGCAAGCTCCAATGGAAAGCAGGCTGTATTCGCCTGGTATAGGTCCAGAAGTCTCGACGTCGACGGAAACATAAAGCTCATCAGGGTTCATGTCATATCCTTTTCGTGTAGTTGCCAGATCACGCTCAAGCTCGGTAAGCGTCTGCCGAACACATCTTGTACCAGCCCGTTTGGTGTAGACGGACGCTCGAAACACCCTGTCGAGGCTATCGCGCTATTCGGTTTCGATGGCAGCTTGCTCCCCCTATGCTCTTGACTCGTCTAGGAGCAGCAACCAGAGCGAACCCCAGCAGCAGGTTCAAAAAGTGACTCAACAATCGTGCAGTCTGGAGTGTTCAAACCTAGGCATGTTGACTCACACATACCTGCCATTGAGAGCAGCTCTACCCGGATTTGCTGAAGCTTTGCTACCTTCGACTCTACTTCCGCTAGGTGCTTCTTGACCACCGAAAGCGCGTCAGCGCACGGACGATCAGCATCTGCTGCGAGCGCGATGAGTTCTCGGATATCTTCGAGCGGGAAACCCAATTCACGATTCTGCCGGATGAAGACGAGTCTTGATCGATGCTTTTCAGTATAGATTCGATGCCGCCCAGTCGACCGCAGGGCGGGAGGTAAAAGGCCTATTTTCTCGTAGTAGCGAATCGTTTCAATGTGGCAACCCGTTGATTTCGACAGCGCCCCGATTCCTGACATGCAAACTCCCCAAGCATTTTCTTGAACCTGTAGCAGCTACAGATATTAACCTGTCTTCAGAAAATAATTTCACGCGCTTGAAGGGCATTTTGTGGACAGAGAACAGCTAGAGACTAACCAGATTCCCATTTACTTCGTCGCGGTCATTGTCGCGGCCCTCGGAGGCCTGCTCGCCCCCAATGCGTCTGAAGCATTAGGGTCGACGGTGACACCCACCATCGCAGTGCTGATGTACGCCATGTTTCTACAGATCCCGTTCTTGGATCTCCGTAATGGCCTCGCAAATAAGCGTTTCATGGCAGCGCTGCTCACAGCCAACTTCGTGGCCATCCCCTTGCTGGTTTGGGCATTGACGATGGGGATAACCAATCACCCGGCGATTTTGGTGGGTGCCCTGTTGGTCTTGCTGACGCCTTGTATCGACTATGTGGTGGTTTTTACCCATATCGGTAAAGGCGACTCCAAACTCACTCTGGCGGCCACCCCATTGCTTCTTTTGATGCAGCTTGTGCTGCTGCCGGTGTACCTGACCTTCATGCTGGGTAACGACTCAACAGTGGTCATTTCTATAGGCCCATTTGTTGAGGCCTTTGTGATGCTGATCGCTTTGCCTTTGGTCTTAGCGGTAGCAACAGCTGCCGGGGCAAAGAGATCACGCATCGTTGAAAGCTGGAACAACGCATGGGCCTGGATGCCTGTACCGGCTATGGCGGCTGTATTGGTCGTAGTGATCGGCGCTCAGATTTCAACGGTGGTCAGAGACATCGACAAGCTGCTGCCTGTTATTCCCGCCTACATTGGTTTCACGCTCTTGGCACCGGTGGTAGGTGCGCTGGTGGCTCGGGCGTTTAAGTTACCGGCCAGCACGGCAAGATCAGTCGCTTTCAGCAGTTCGACACGAAACTCATTAGTGGTTCTGCCATTGGCATTGGCCTTGCCCGAGGAAATCAGAGGGCTCGCTGCGGCAGCAGTCATTACTCAAACGCTGATTGAGTTGGTCAGCGAACTAATTTACATCCGAGCAATTCCTGCTTTGGTGTGGCGCAAAATGTAGATGCCAGGGCAGACACCCTGCGCGATTAAACAGGCGCCCACATGTGCGGCAGCAGCTTGTTAATCTCACTCGCGCGCTGCGTCGGCAGGCGCATGAGAACATCCTTTAGATAGGCGTACGGATCATGGCCATTCAGCCGTGCTGACTGGATCAAGCTCATGATCGCCGCAGCCCGTTTTCCGCTGCGTAGCGACCCGGCGAAGAGCCAGTTCTTGCGCCCAAGAGCCCATGGCCGGATCTGGTTCTCCGCCCAATTATTATCAATGGGAACCGCCCCGTCATCGAGGTAGCGCGACAGCGCTGCCCAGCGTTTAAGGCTGTAATCGAGTGCTCTGCTGATGGCCGAACCTTCGGGCACAAGATCACGCTGCGCGATCATCCAGGCATGCAGCCTATCCATCACCGGTACGGCTTTTTCTTGCCGTATTCGGCGCCGTAAATCCGGCTCCAGGTCTCTGACTTCTCTTTCGATTTCGTACAACAACTGGATATAGCGCAGGGCTTGCTCGGCGAGCGTGCTTTTATTCGTAGCGTGCAGTTCGAAGAACTTGCGCCGTGTATGGGCCATGCAGCCGATCTCTGTCACGCCGAGTTCAAAGCTGGCCTTGTAGCCGCCAAAATCGTCGCAGACCAACTTGCCCTTCCAGTCCTGAAGGAAGTTGCGAGCATGCTCTCCGGCGCGACTGGAGCTGAAGTCATAAACCACCGCTGCCACATCCGAGAACTGGCTGGTAGCGTAGGCCCACACATAGGAGCGATGGGTTTTCTTTGTTCCCGGCATGAGCATCTGCACCGGTGTTTCATCTGCGTGGATGACTTGTTGCCCAAGCACTACTTCGCGCAGCGCATCGACCAGCGGCTGCAACTGAACTCCGGTCACGCCAACCCATTGAGCCAAGGTTGAACGTGGAATCGCCAGGCCCGCTCGACCGAAGATCGATTCCTGACGGTAAAGCGGCAGATGGTCAGCAAACTTGGCGATCATGACCTGTGCGAGCAGGCCCGAAGTCGGGATGCCCTTATCAATGACCTGCGCCGGAACCGGTGCCTGGATCAGCGTTTCGCAGTTATCGCAGACCCACTTGCCACGGACATGGCGCTCGACGGTGAACACGCCGGGCGTGTAGTCCAGCTTCTCGCTAACGTCCTCACCTATGCGCTTGAGGGCGCAGCCGCATGGGCAGTGAGTGTTGTCCGGTTCGTGATGGATCAACGTTCGCGGAAATTCTGCCGGCAATGCCGTGCGCTTGGGCTTTTGCTTTTCCTCGGTCGCCGTTGGTGCTATTTGCAACGCCTGAAGCTCGGCCTCAATCGCCGCGATATCAGTATCGATCAGGTCATCTAGCAGGCTGGCCTGTTCAGGATTCATCTGCTCGCTGCGCTTGGCAAACTTCAAACGCTTGAGCTGGGCGATCTCATGGGTCACTTTCTCAATGACTGTTTGATCACGGTTGATTTTCTTGCCCATAGTGTCGACTTGCGAGAGCAACTGCGCTGCGAGGACGCGCAGTTGAGTGGGAGACAGTTGGTCGAGATTGGGCGAAGAAGTCATACGCCGGACTTTGCCAGAGCAGGCGTTTCGCGACGATAGACCGATAGGCTAATGGCAGCCGTTAAAGCAGTATGATCGAGCCTCCAGAACCTGCGCGTTGCCATGGCAGCCCCAGCACCAATGCTTGAAGTTGCTCGGCATCCAGTTCCATCTCAGAACCATGGCGAATGCCAGGCCAGTGGAACTTGCCTTGGTTTAACCGGCGCGCCGCCAGCCATATTCCGAAGCCGTCATGCACCAGCACTTTCATGCGATTGGCGCGACGGTTGGCGAACAGATAAGCGCAGTGCGGCTGCGCCGCACCGAACACCGCGATCACCTTGGCTAGCGCCGTTTCGGTGCCTGCGCGCATGTCCATCGGTTCGGTGGCGAGCCAGATAGAGTCGATGCGAATCATCGCAGAATATCTCGAAGAAAAGCCGCGCAGGCGGCAGCACTTTCAGTGGGCCAGTTCACTTTGATGATGCCGCGCGGGTGCTGTATTTCAACGCAGATATTCGATGATGCTGGATGGGAGTTCGCCCCGGCCAGCGGCATGGCTAACGGAATAAATGCAGGTGGCGGCGCCGGGATTTTCTGCGCTTGCAGCCGAATCCATTTGTGGACGAGGTTTGCGTTGAGGCTATGACCGAGCGCGACGCTGGCAACCGAAGCGCCTGGTTGGGCGCACTCTTGAATGATCTGGGCTTTAAAGGATTTGGAATAGGAACGGCGTGTTGGCTGCATGAAATACCCGCTTAAAAGGCTAGAACTGGTGTCCACTTAATTTAAGTGCACACCATGTCTTCGCTTTGCAGGGCTGGGTAGATGACTTGGCCGGACGGTTACCAAGCTCGTAACCATGTGACGGTGGAAAGGCGGCAAAGCCATTGCCCCATTTTTTGCTGTTGCACTCGCTATCCGGCGTTCGAGCAGCGGCAGTGCATGTCTACTGGAGGAGTGCACGTTCCTTTGGTCAGCTCTGCGCCCGAGCATAATGATGTGTGTCATTCTCTAGTCGCGGATGAGGGCCGGACAATCATGAGCGAGCATTGGATAGTCAAGTGCCAGAATACTGAGGACGGTACTGGCGACATCATCATTGACCTACCTCCAGAGTTGCTTGACCAAATGGGGTTAGGTGTTGGTGATCATTTAGAGCTAACGATAGCGAATGGCACATTAGTGCTGACGCCCATGAACAGTGCAATATCAGTACGGCCGATGTTTGCTGGAGTCCTGCGTGAGGATGCCTATCATGCTTACCGCAAGCGGTTGGCTGCGTATCTCCATATCCCTTCCAACGCTTCGGATCAAGACATTCACGACATGATAGTAGCTGGCTTTTCGGCCGGCCTGATTTCATCGCTTTGTGCTGATGGCACCGTAAATCCGCAAGAACGCGACATAATCATTCACCCCAAAACGCTCAAAACAAAATTGGCAAGCGATCAGCTTTTAACGTCGGATGAGAGCGATCGCCTGTTCCGGTTCGCACACATTACCGCCATGGCCGAGATCATGTTCGGGGACGAAGGGAAGGCCAAACAATGGCTTTCCAAACCCAAAGCCCGTTTTTTGGGAAAAAGCCCACTGGCAATGGTCACTACGTCTCACGGCACACATCTAGTTGAAGAAATGCTGATTCAGGTGTCTGAAGGCATGTCATTTTAATCCTGCCACAGTTAACAGTGTGGACGGAAATAACGGGCAGCAGCATGCCCACTTCTATGACTATCACTGAATCTGAGAGTCAATCACTATGATCAACGCAAACGCTCTAGCCGGTATAGGCATCAAAGCCCAAGCGTTGGTTCATCCCTCAACGGCGTGCGTTACGTCATTGCACCTGCGACTCTTGATACCGCCAAGACGGAGTCGAAACCACCACATAGTCGATATAAATGATCAGTTCATTCAACAGGACTCCCGCCAAAATTGTGGGGTGGCCGGTTAGCATCCTTAACGGGGATTGGACATCGACTCGATAATACGGCACTGCTCGATCACGCCGCCCTCGCAACAAGCAATCAAACGCTCCAACTCCACCTCCAAGCCTTGCAGGTCTCGGATGCGCATTCGAACCTGCTCTAACTGCCCCTCGATTTTTGCGTCCACCCTGGCGCAGGAAGCGTCGCGGTTATCCGCAAAGCCCAGCAACTCTCGAACATCGTCAAGGCTGAAGCCCAGTGTGCGGCTACGTCGGATGAACAATAGACGGTCGCGCTCCTCGTCGGTGTAGAAGCGATAGCCTGATGCTGAACGCCCTGCAG
This sequence comes from Pseudomonas sp. MF09150, assembly GCF_059862355.1. NCBI lineage: Bacteria > Pseudomonadati > Pseudomonadota > Gammaproteobacteria > Pseudomonadales > Pseudomonadaceae > Pseudomonas > Pseudomonas sp. MF09150. The sequence goes on from NZ_JCBCUS010000020.1 coordinate 35,898, forward strand.
AAGGCAGGAGGCCGACCTGCTCGTAATAGCGGATGGTCACCGCTTTGGTATCAGTCGCCTTCGCCAGATCACCGACTGTGTATTTGGTCGAACTCATTTCGCTTGACCTTATAGTTGCTAGAATCTTCATTCTACGCGCCTTAGGCGATAAGCAAATCTGCGTGCGCTCAATAGAAAAGTGGACTGAATCCTATGGAAGCCCCCTTAAAACAACATCAATCCGGAGCTTGGGCGCTGTTGCTCTGTGCCTGGTTGCTTGCTCTGGTATCAACAATCGCCGTGCTATTCGTTGGTGAAGTCATGGGGCAACTGCCCTGTGTGCTCTGTTGGTTTCAACGAGCCTTCATGTTTCCACTCGTCCTGGTATTGGGCGTCGCCTGCTGTTTATCGGACACCGGTGTTTGGCGCTATGCACTGCCATTAGCAGTCATGGGTTGGCTCATCGCTCTGTATCACAACCTGCTTTATTTCGGACTGATTCCTGAAAGCATCAAACCTTGCGGGGCCGGCCCTTCCTGCTCCGGTGCCGACATGACCATCCTCAGTGGTGTTCCGCTGCCACTTTTATCGCTGGGCGCGTTCAGCCTGCTGATCATTTTTCTCGTTCTTATCCGTCGGAGATTTACCGTATGAGCAGACGCGCCGTCGTCCTCTCCATCAGCGTGCTAGCCATCGTAGGCTTTGCCGTCGCAGCATTTTTCTACAATCGTGCTGCCACTGTGCCCCAGGCTACAGCACCTGTACCGCAAACCAGCGCGCTAGTGCGGTTTAACTCACCAAGCTTCGGCCCTGCCGACGCCCCGGTGACAATCGTAGAATTCTTCGATCCATCTTGTGAAAGCTGCCGTGCCTTCTACCCCATCGTCAAAAAGATGATGTCACAACACCCAGGCGATGTTCGCTTAGTGCTGCGCTATGTGAAGCTTCACGTAGGGTCTGAAGAAGCCATACGTCTGCTCGAGGCTTCACGTAAGCAGGGTGTTTTTGTGCCGGTACTTGAAGCTGTCCTCGCTGCTCAACCGCAGTGGCATGACGATGCGAAAGCATCAGCAGCTTGGGACGTAGCGGCCCAAGCGGGCTTGGACGTGGCTAAGGCTCGTGAGGACATGATGTCGCCGGAGATCACCGCCACGATAGAAAGAGATGCCGCTGATGCCAAAACTGTAGGTGTGAAGGGAACACCGACATTTTTCGTTAACGGTAAACCCCTGACTAACTTCGGCGCTCAACAGCTCTACGATCTGATTTGGAGCGAAATCAACCAAGCTCGTTAATAAGGGCGCGTGCGGAATGCGGAATGAAAAAAGCTCACCGGGCTCGACAATCCGCTTGACCTTATAGTGGCTATAGGGTGTTCACTCTTCACAATAAATTGTGGAGAGTGCCTTTATGAAAAGCTGTTGCGGTGATGAACAAACACCGAAAAGTGACGCCGCCGTTGAGGTATTTGACCCGGCAGCACCGACCGGCTGCTGTGCACCTGCCGCGACTATGTGTAATACAACTACAGCACAGTCCAACAGTAGTTGCTGCTCCGCGAAAACTTTGGACGTCAGCTCAGCGCCTTCTTCAGTAAAGGGCGCGGGTTGCTGCTCCCCCGGCTCCGATATCAGTAAATCGAACTGCGCTGTCGTAGCACCGCCATCTGCCCTGTACAGCCTTGCCGAGCCGAGCCAGCCTGCTGCTACGGTTGATAATGACCTTTTTATCGATGCTTGCTGCCCACCATCTGCTGCGGGTAGTCCCAAAGTCGGCATCGAAAACGTGTCTCCCACCAATACCGACGAAGCGACTCGTTTCAGCAGTTTCAGGATTGGGCAGATGTGCTGTCCTTCCGAGCAGACCATGATCGAGGACAAGCTCGCGAAGATGAGCGGCATTCAAAAGCTCGAGTTCAACATGATGAACCGCACGATGGCTGTCTGGCACGAGCTACCCGACACCTTGGGTATCGAGGCAGCAGTGCTATCGCTGGGCATGCACGCCGAACCTTTGAGGGCTAATGGCAATGCAACCAGCGCAGATACGCCAGAAGTCCTTCCCCAGGCGGAATCACCTAAGAGCACATGGTGGCCATTAGCGCTTTCCGGTGTCGCTGCCGTGGGTGCTGAAGTCCTGCACTTCACTAACTCCGCGCCTGAATGGGTGATAGCGGTCATAGCCTTGTTCGCCATCGTGCTCTGCGGGCCTACGACCTACAAGAAGGGTTTGATCTCGATCAAACACCTCAACCTGAACATCAACGCGCTGATGAGCATCGCGGTTACCGGAGCGGTGTTGATCGGACAGTGGCCAGAAGCCGCGATGGTCATGTTTCTCTTCACCGTTGCGGAAATGGTCGAAGCGAAATCGCTGGATCGTGCGCGCAATGCGATCAAGGGGCTGATGGACTTGACCCCTGAACGAGCTACCGTGCGCCAACCCAACGGTAGTTGGCTGGAAGTCGATGTAAAAACGGTCGAGATTGGGGCCTTGGTTCGTGTCCGCCCCGGCGAACGAATTGGCCTGGATGGTAAAGTCTCTTCTGGTAACTCTACTGTTAACCAAGCGCCCATCACGGGCGAGAGCTTGCCCATCGAAAAAGATGTCGATGATCCTGTCTATGCCGGCTCCATTAACGAATCCGGCTCCTTCGAGTATCGAGTGACAGCTGAGGCCAACAATACGACCCTTGCTCGAATCATTCACGCGGTTGAAGAAGCCCAAAGTTCGCGAGCTCCAACCCAGCGGTTCGTTGATAAGTTTGCCAAAATTTATACGCCAGGGGTGTTCTTTTTCGCCGTCGCGATTGCGGTATTCCCACCACTGTTTATGGGCGGATTGTGGACTGACTGGATCTATCGTGCACTGGTGCTTCTGGTGGTTGCTTGCCCTTGTGCGCTGGTCATTTCCACTCCGGTGTCCATCGTCAGTGGTCTGGCGGCAGCGGCTCGCAAAGGCATTTTGGTTAAAGGCGGCATCTACCTGGAAATAGGCGCCAAGCTGAGTTTCGTCGCGCTCGATAAAACCGGCACCATTACCCATGGGAAACCGGTTCAGACAGACTACATTCCGGTAGCCGAAGACTCAGAGGTACATCCTCAGATTGTTGCCGCCAGCCTCAGTGCACGCTCGGATCACCCCGTATCACAGGCAATTGCCAAGTACGAAGGCTCGGACGCATCAACGTTCCTGCAAGTGGAGAGTTTTGAGGCCCTTCCCGGTCGCGGGGTAAAGGGGATGATTGAAGGCCAGCTCTTCTACCTGGGCAATCACCGACTGATCCAGGAGTTGGGGCTCGGTACTTCGCAGTTGGACGAATCTCTGACTAGCCTGGAGCGCCAAGGCAAAACAGTCGTAGCCTTGACCAGCGCCAGTCAGGTTTTTGCGTTGTTTGCTGTAGCCGATACCGTAAAGGACTCAAGCCAGACAGCGATCAAGGAGCTGCATGCATTGGGTATCAAGACCATGATGCTTACAGGCGACAATTCGTACACGGCTGATGCGATTGCCAAACGAGTTGGGATAGATGAGGCGCGGGGAAACTTGTTGCCCAGCGACAAGCTTTCAGTAATTGATCAATTGAAGGGCCGTAAGCACGTGGTGGGGATGGTCGGTGATGGGATAAACGATGCACCTGCATTGGCCAAGTCTCAGATCGGATTCGCCATGGCCGCGGCTGGCACGGGAACCGCTATTGAAACGGCTGACGTTGCTTTAATGGATGATGATCTGCGCAAGATTCCGGCCTTCGTCCGCCTGTCACGCGAGACAGCTGTGATTCTTAAGCAAAACATTTTGTTCGCCTTAGGTATTAAGGCCATTTTCCTTGTGTTCACCCTCATGGGTTTGGCCACCATGTGGATGGCTGTTTTTGCAGACGTTGGAGTGAGCATACTTGTCGTGCTCAATGGACTTCGATTGCTAAAGAAGTAGATCGCGAGGTGAGGATGAAAGATAAAAGCGTCTTCGCCCGGCCAAGCAACTTTGTGGATGGCTCTTTTCGCCGATATGGGGACGAGCCCGCTTGTGGTATTCAATGGACCACAACTATTGCGGTATTGATTCGAAAGCTACATTGTCAAAATTGATTACTCACATAAGGAATTAAATATGCAATGTCCTATCTGCAAAGATATAGCTTTAGTAATGACTGAGCGCCAGAGCATAGAAATTGACTATTGCCCGCAATGCCGCGGTGTCTGGCTTGACCGAGGTGAACTCGACAAGATTATTGAGCGTAGTCAGCGACAAGAGACCGTTAGATTGCTTCCACAGAACCTCACATCACCTGTCCAAAGTTCGACGCCAGCAGAACAACCTGGTTACAACCAGTACGGGAATAAGCATGGTCATGGAGATCGAGGGAGCCACAGCGGTGGATGGAAAGAAGGTGGCCATCAAAGTCAAAGTGGGCATCAGGGACAACCGAGTCGCAAAAAATCGTTTTTGCAGGAACTATTTGATTAAGATGGCGATTTCTCGCTTATGATCTGAATACTACATCAAACCAGTATCCACCTTTGAATGATTGGTTTGATGATATGGAACGGTTTGGGTGCTAGTAGGTCTTTATATTCTACAGTCCACTCGTTGGATCTTCATTAGGCTACATTTGGGGAAAAATCATGAGTTCAGGGCACAGTCACGGTCAAGTACGTGCGGGTCATGAAAAGATGTTATGGATCGCACTCGCCCTGACGACAAGTTTTATGATTGCTGAGGTCATCGGAGCCTTTGTCACGGGCAGCCTAGCCTTACTGTCGGATGCTGCGCATATGCTGACAGACGTTGTGGCTTTGGCAATATCCTTGCTGGCTATTCATATTGCCAAACGCTCTGCTGACAGGAAGCGCACGTTCGGGTATGCACGATTCGAAATACTTGCAGCCACATTCAATGCTGTCTTGTTGTTTTTAGTCGGGCGGCCGCAAAAACTGAGTGCAACACCTCACCCTCCGGTAAGGTGCCGCCATGTCCTATACAGAACTCAGCGTCGAAGAACGCGCCACGATCCAGGTCGGGCAATATCAAGGTCTTAGTCAGCGC
>NZ_JCBCUS010000021.1:0-20718 GCF_059862355.1 Pseudomonas sp. MF09150
TGGAAAGGCGTGTTCGCTCGGTCATGAGACGATTGCAATTACGCCCTCAAAGAATCCGTTCTTATTTCCGGCATCCACGTATCGCCTACGCAGCATGATTTGGTGTATTTGATTGCCGGGTTAATAGTTAAACAGTGTGGCACTATCTACAAGCCGTTCTTGCAATCGCTTTATATCGACCTGGACGAACACCCGTCCACGCCGCCCTCGCATATCCATCTAGGATTTCGACTAGGACGTAACCACCTTCGGGCCTTGCTGGATACACTTCAGGAAATCGGTGTAGATCACGTCATCCTGAACCTCAAGTATGGTAAACGCCCCGCAGCAGAGGTTATCGAGGAACTTGGCAAGCATATCGTCCCGCAATTCGGCGTCCAGGCTTCTGATAGTGCTGCCTGACAGAGCAACAATACTTCAGCCAGGAGCGGCCAGTCCTTGCAACAGACGGCGGGCGCAGAGGTCACGTCAATACCTTCCATTTTTCTGCGCAAACCCGGAAGATATCTAAATATCGCAAAAAACAGGTATCAAAATTCCATGACCATTGACGTCAACGAAGCACTGAAAGCATTGGCAAACCCGATGCGCCTTGCCATCCTCAATTGGCTCAAGGATCCCAGGACAATCTTTCCAGAGCAGGAGGTCGACCCAGAAACGGTAGGCGTGTGCGTCAGTATCATCCAAGAGCGCACGGGCCTCTCGCAGTCCACCACATCGCTTTATCTCGCAGCTCTGCAGCGCGCGCAATTGGTGACATCGCAGCGGATCGGCCCCTGGACCTACTACAAACGCCACGACGAAAATATCGATGCCTTTTTCAAAGCGCTGCAAGAAAAAATCTAAGGCTGAAGAAACCTTGTATTTCTGGCTGATTTCAGTGCTTGCCGATTTCAAAAACAGCAATCTGACCAAGTAACGATCAACTAACCCGTTCATTTATGAGTTTTTAGCCGCAGCGAGCATTTGGTAGCGGGCATACTCTGCATTACGCCCCCATCTCGCCTGGGGTGATCAGCAAATACCGGCCAGCCAGGACATGTGCAGGTTCGACAGATCGAACAACTTGACCTGTGGCGCGGCGTTCTTCACTACCCAGTGGAAACGCACTTTGGTTTCGCCAAACTGCCACTTAATCACTCTGAAACCGGAGCGGTATACGCAAAATACTGCACATTCCAGAGAGAAGCGCGAAGCCTCCTAGTGGTTTTTTACGGCTGGCCCTCTTCTTCAGGGGGCAGCATAGGATTTTTTCAACATGACAGAACCGCACCGCAAGCCTGAATATGTCGGCCTAGTTCTCGCCGCCGGCTCCGGGCAACGCTTCGGCAGCGACAAACGCCTTGCCCAGCTGGCAGACGGCAGCAGCCTTTTGCGCGCGACGTTGTTGCGCGCGAAAGAAGCCTTCAGCGATGTTCGAGTCGTATTAAAGGCTGAGGATGATGCACAGGCCTTGGCTATTCCGCATGACATTCATCTGGTACGTGCGGCCCACGCCAAACAGGGCATGGGCTCAAGCCTGGCCGCCGGCATCCAGAGCCTGGCAAATACGCAGGCCACTGCGGTGGCGGTGCTGCTCGGGGATATGCCGTGGATTACTCTCGCAACGCTGTTGCAGTTGCGCGCGCATGCGCACGCTGAACATATTGTTGTCGCTTACTGCGATGGCCAGTGCGGACACCCCGTGTTGTTCGGCCGGCGCTTTTGGCCGGAGTTGATGCAACTGCAAGGGGAGAATGGGGCCAAGGCTTTAATCGCCACCCATGCGCAACAGGTGATAGAAGTGACGCTTGCTGACAGGGGCATCCTGCTGGACGTCGACAAGCCGGCCGACCTTAGCCACCCACCGATTTCATAATCAGGGCACTGCCGGTAAAAGTGGCGTCTTGTTTGTCCTGCAGCGCACGACTGAGCAACCCTTTCAGTTGCGGCTGCGCCTGCTCAGTCGGCAGATCCAACAGCGCGCCCATAAAATGTCCGCGATTGGATGATAGGCATCCGTATAACCAGCCCGTAGACGACAACCGCAGACGACTGCAGCTCCGGCAAAAGGGCGCGCTTTCGTTGGCAATAATACCGAACGCCCCGCGCTCGCCCACGCTATAACGCAGCGCAGTGGCATCTAGCGCTGCCTCGGTTTGTGTGAAGACATAACACTCGCCGATAAGCTCCAGCAGCTCGCGCTGGCCGACGAACTGGGTACGAAAAGCCTCTGCATGCTGGGCCAGATGGCCCATGCGCATCAGCTCGATAAAGCGCAATTCGTAGCCCTGCTCCAGGCAGAACGCCAACATGGGCATGACCTGGTCGAGGTTGCTGCCACGCATCGGCACCATATTGATTTTGATGCTCATACCAGATCGACGCGCCAGCTCAATGCCGTTAAGCACAGTCTGCAGATCGCCGCCCTTTGCGATCTTGCGGAAGGCGCGCGGGTCAAGTGTGTCGAGGGACACATTGACCCGCTGGATGCCCGCGCTGCGCAATAACGGCAACTTGCCGGCCAGCAATTGTCCATTAGTGGTCAGGCTGATGTCCTGCAACGCTAGCGCACCGATGCCCTGCAGAAAAGGCTCCAGCCGATCACTCAGCAGCGGCTCACCGCCGGTAATGCGCAGCGCGTCGATACCGGCGACATCCCTGAGCAGTTCGACGGCGCGCAGCATCGACGCGGCCGTCAGCTCATCACGCGCGGCCACCAAGCTGCGGCCATCGGCCACACAGTAGGTGCAGGCGTAATTGCAGGCAGCCGTGAGGCTCAGGCGAAGTTTGCGGAAACGCCGACCCTGTCGATCGACGATCACCCTGCCATGTCCGTGTCGAAGCCAGTGGCTGACTCGCCATCCTCAGCCAACGCCTCCAGCACATAAACCTGACGATCGCTCAGCAGCTCGCCAAGGGCATTGGCCATGGTCGTGTAATGGTGCATCTGCCGATGAAGCGCTATCGCCTCATGGCTTGCCCAGCGCTCGACGAAGACAAACCGTCCGACCTGTTCAATGCACCGACTCAGGACGTAAGACAGGCAACCGTCTTCGGCCCGCGAGGGATGCACGCAAGCTCGCAGAATCTGCTCGACCTGCTGCTCTTTGCCGCCTTTGGCGGTCAGTATCGCTACAACGCGTATGGCTTGATTCATGCTGATAGGTTCCTCGGTTGATCAGTCGTCAAGGCTGCACGGCGAACCGCCGATAAGCCTCTGCAGCAAAAGCGATTTCGGTTTCGGTCTCGCTAGCGATCAGCACTGGGTCGCTATCATGGATACTCGCGGACCTGAAACGCAGGCTGCCACCATTGCGGCCATTGAGCACCGCCTGAATTTCCGCCAGCATCGCCATAGCCACGCTTTCCGGAGTGTCGCCGCCCAGGTCCAGGCCAATCGGATAATGCAAACACGCCAGCCCCGGCAACTCGCCCTGCTGCTCGTGGATACCGGCCAGCAGGCGCTCGGTGCGCTCACGCGGGCCCAACTGCCCTACATAACAGGGCTCACTGTGCAACACTCCCTGCAGCCAGTGCGCGTCTTGCACCAAGCTGTGAGTCATCACCGCCACCGCTGCGCCGCGTACAAGTTCACGGTAGGCGAAAGGTTGCTCAACATCGCCAACCAGCACCTGGTCAGCGTCGGGAAAACGCTCTGCTCGGGCAAAGTGTGACCGCCCATCGATGATTGTCACATGCCAGCCCAAGAGCTTGGCCATGCGCACCAGCGGCTGGGCATCATGGCCCGCACCAAACACTACCAAACGCCGCACGGGCGGCAGGTACTCCATAAGCACTTCAATCTTGCCGGTGCCATTCGGGTAAAGATATCGGGATGACTTTCCACGCACCAAGGTCTGTTGGAGATCAATCCTGATCTGCTCAGCCAGCGCCGACTGCAGCAACTCGCCCTCGGCGCTTTGTCCTGACACTAATAACAGGCGATCACCTAACCGGTGTGAACCATCAGCCGAGCTGGCGATCACCGTGGCGATGGCCGCCGGTTGCTGGGTGTCGCGAACGCCAAGCAACGCAGTAATCAACGCGCAAGGTCCACTGGCAGGCAGCCGCTCGAACAATACGTGAACCTTACCGTTGCAGCCCAGCCCGAAACTAAGCGCTTCCTCACTGCCCTCATCCGCCTCGGAGGTGCTGTAGCTACGCAGTGCAGGCCCAGCTTCAGTTAACCACCAGGCTTTTCTGGCGACTTCCGCCTCCAGGCAGCCACCACTGATGGTCCCCTCGGGCCTGCCGAAGCGCGAGACTAGCATCCGCGCTCCTGGTCGCCGATACGCAGAGCCGTCGACTTTTACCACGGTCGCAAGCACCGCTTCTCGGCCAGCATTGCGCTCCGCCAGGAGTACATCCAGCAGTGGAATCAGACCAGACATGAGGCACCTCGGCTCAATGAAGGGACTCAGTACGGCGCTTGGCCACAGCTTGCTCCGATACCTGCGCACCAGTCTCGCCAAAGCGTTTCAGTACGAAGCTGCTCAGCGCAGCCAATTCCTGGTCGGAGTAAATGGTCCCGAACGACGGCATGCGTCGATCTACCCGAGTGTCGGTCGAACCATGCCCATTTAGCAGGACGCCCAGCAAGTTACTGGCGGCAGGATCGTTGACCGTCTTTAGACCCCGTAGCATGGCCGTCTGACTCTGGTTTCCGGTCCCGTCCCAGCGGTGACAACTAGAACAGGCTTCGGCGAACAGTTTGTTGCCAAGGGCATTGTCGCCCCCCTGCGGTGCAAGCTTAGCCTTCTGGGGACGAGCCACACCTTCGCTGCGCGCCGGTGAGTCCTTGAGATAAACTGCGATCGCGTGACGATCGGCGTCGGTCAGATGGCTCAGACTGTGCTCCACCACCTCCGCCATCGGCCCGGTGGACAACCCGAATCCTGGCGCTGCGCCGTCTTTCAAGTAACGCGCCAGCACGTCCGTGGGCCAGGCACCGACGCCATTTATCGGGTCAGAGCTGATGTTGTAAGCGTTCCAACCCTGTATCAGGTTACCGGCAAGCGAACGGTCTTTGCTGACAGCTTGGAACAGGTTCCGAGGCGAATGGCACTCACCACAGTGGCCAGGACCTTCCACTAGGTATTTGCCTCGATTCCACTCGCTAGAGTGCTGGGCCTCGGTTTGAAATTGCTTGTCGTCCAGGAACAGCATATTCCAGAAAAACATCCCCCAACGCTGATTGAACGGGAAGTTCAGCTGGTTCTCTTGAGCCACCTGCTCGATTGGCTCCAGGCTATCGAGATAGCTTTTGATGGCCAGGATGTCGTCACGCGACATCTTGCTGTAGGACGTATAAGGGAATGCTGGATAGTAGTGTTTGCCATCGCGCCCCACGCCGGTTCGCAGCGCGCTAACGAACTCATCATCAGTCCAGGCTCCGATGCCAGTTTGCTTATCTGGAGTGATATTGGGCGAAAAAAGCGAGCCGAATGGCAGCTTAAATTCGACACCACCGGTGAAGGGTTTACCACCGGGCACGGTATGGCAAGCCACGCAATTTGCAGCGCGCGCAAGATACTCGCCCCTGGCAAGTAAGTCCTCCTGCGCATACGCAAACTGCGCCACCAGGAATCCGCTAGCGAGCAATAGCCAACTTGTTATCAAATTCACGAGTAACTCCTCAAACCGGATAATAGCCAGCACGGCTAAGTGGTAACCGACGAATGCGCGTACCGGAAGCAGCGTAGAGAGCGTTAACCAAAGCTGGACCGATCAGCGCAGTACCGGCTTCCCCGACTCCGCCCGGTGCTTCCAGGCTAGGCAGCAGGTGCACCTCAACTGCTGGCGCCTCACTTATGCGCAGCTGCCGATAGTTGTGGAAGTTGGTCTGCTGAACCTGACCGTTCTCGATAAGAATTTCGTTGAACAACGAAGCAGACAGACCGAATAATGTCCCACCTTCAACCTGCGCCAAGACCGACGTCGGGTTAGTCGCGAAGCCGCAGTCCACAACACTGATCAAGCGTTTAATGCGCAAGCCAAATTCACCCTGCATCTCAAGCTCAACGAGAGTTGCTACATAGCTGCCAAACACCGAACTTACTGCCACACCCCGACCCTGCCCAGCAGGTAAAGACTGGTACCAGTCACTCTTCTCAGCAAGTAAGCGCAGCACCGCCTGGGCACGTGGCTGGTCCGCCAACAGCTCCAAACGGTAGACCACCGGGTCGGCCTTGGCATTGTGCGCCAGCTCATCAATAAAACACTCCAGGGCATAGGTCCCCCGCAGAGGGCCCACGCCTCGCCACCAGGACACGGGCACGACACTCGGCTCCTGGCGGATATAGCGAACCTGCAAATGCGGCAGGCGGTAGATGGGTTCCACCGCGACTTCAACGGCATCGGCATCCACGCCGCTGGGAGGCAAGCTGCCGGCATAGCGGGCGAGAATCGAGGCACCAGCGATACGGTGTTCCCAGCCCAGCGGACGCCCCTGCTTATCGAGGGCGGCTTGCATACGATCGGCATAGAGCGGCCGATACAGGTCGTGGGTCATGTCCTCCTCACGGCTCCAGACCAGCTTGATCGGGTAATCGACCTGACGCGCGATGGCCACTGCTTGGGTGATGAAGTCGAACTCCAGACGCCGGCCAAATGCCCCACCGATCAATTGATTGTGCACCTGGATTTTTTCCAAGGGCAGCCCGGTGACTTGGGCGGCCGTCTGTTGGGCGAAGACCGGCACTTGGGTGCCCACCCATAGCTCGCACGCATCTTTACGCACATGGGCCACGCAGCTCATGGGCTCAAGCGGCGAATGCGACAACAGCGCTTGCTCGTAAACGGCCTCGAACTGGCTGGAAGATCCCTGTTTGGCTTGCTCAATATCGCCTGTGCGCTTAGCGACCACGCCATCACGGCTACTTGCGGCTAGCAGCTCCTGGTCCAGTTGCTTTGATCCGATAGTAGCGTTCGACCCAAGTTCCCACTCGATCTTTAACGCTTTGATGGCCTGCTGGCAGGCCCAAAAGTTACTTGCGGTAACGGCCACGGCATTGTCCAAACGCACGATGTCGCGAACCCCTAACACCCGTCGCGCCTCAGTTTCATCAACCGAACGCAGCCGTCCGCCATACACCGGACAGGTGATGCTGGAGGCCACCAGCATCCCGGGGATTTGCAGGTCAATGGTAAAACGCGCCTTGCCGTTGACCTTCGCGGGCGTGTCCAGGCGTTGCGCGGGAGTGCCCAACAGCTTGAACTGCTCGGGGGTTTTCAGCGGCACCGCGTCGGGCAACGGCAGCGTCGCAGCGGCCTCGACCAAATCGCCGTAGTCAGCCTGCAGGCCTTTGGGGCCAAACACCTGGCCATTCTGCGCATGACACAGGCTCGGCGCGACGCGCCATTGCAGCGCTGCCGCCTGAATCAACAGAATGCGCGCTGTAGCGCCCGCCCGACGCAGCGGCTCCCAGGTGTAACGGGTAGAGGTCGAGCCACCAGTGGCCTGAAACTGAAGCAAGGTATCGGTATACAGTGCGGAGTTCGGTGGGGCCTCCTGGATTACTACCTTATCCAAATCGACCTCAAGCTCCTCCGCCACCATCATTGCTATACCAGTTTGCGCGCCCTGACCCATTTCAATCTTCGGCGAGATCACCGTGACCACGCCATCTGGGCCCACCCGCACAAAGGCCCCGAACCCCTCAGCGGAGCGATCACCCAGCCGGCCTAAGGCAGCAGCCTCGGAGGCAGCGCTTTTGGACACCAACGGCGGTAGCCAGGTACTCAACACCAAGCCGCCGACCGCGATACCGCTGCCTTGCAAGAGACGGCGACGGGACATATCAACATTCATTTCGATTGTCTTCTTCATCTCACGCCTCCTCTACACGGCCAACACTGTGGATGGCTGTGCGAATACGGGTGTAGGTGGCGCAGCGACAAAGATTGCCTGCCATTGCAGCATCAATCGCCTGATCGTCTGGCGCGGGCTGGCTCTGCAGCAGAGCAGTGGCCGCCATGATCTGCCCTGACTGACAGTAACCGCATTGCACCACCTCATGCGCCAGCCAAGCCTGTTGAACGGCTTGACCGACAGCAGTCTCACCGATGGCTTCAATGGTGGTGATTGAGCGGCCCGTCAAAGCAGCAACAGGGGTCACGCACGAACGTATCGGCTGACCATCAAGATGCACGGTGCAAACGCCACACTGAGCAATACCACAGCCGTATTTTGTCCCGGTGAGGCCAAGCACATCGCGTAAGACCCAAAGCAGAGGCATATCCTGCGGCACGTCGACTTGGTGCGACTGTCCATTGATGATTAGCGTTTGCATCTTCATTCCTCAGACTAGTATTTTTAATGCTGACAACCTTAGTTATCGCTTTAATCATGTGGGTGCGGTATGGGAAGCAGGCCAAAACAGCCTCATACGTTCACGAATTAATCCGCCTTAAACGGGCAACCAACCACCCGGCCAGCGGAAAGGAGACAAGCTGGGTGATTGGTACCAATACCAGCACCTCCACCAATACCATTACTGGGAAACTCAAATCACGGGTCAGCGGGGCTAATATACTCAGCACCAACAAAAGCGTTGGGTAAAGCCCCAAGCAGCCAACCAGTACACGCCAGAACGCGGCGTTTATTTGATGCGAGCGCTTACTGCGTGCGTGCATAATCCCCCCACAGGCATTACTTGTACTTAGTGGCCTGGATCTTTTTAAATAAAAAAGCCCTACCAGCAAGGAGCTTGAGCTGGCAGAGCAAAAAACACTGTCATTCCAACAACAGGCAATTAGTCTTCACTTACCCGAACCACTAGCTTGCCAAAATTACGCCCCTCTAGCAGGCCGATAAAGGCCTTAGGCGCCTCCTCTAGACCACTCACCAATTCTTCACGATACTTAATCCGGCCCTGCGCAAACCAGCTTGACATATCGTTAAAGAATTCGTCGTAGCGGTGCGCGTAATCATCAAAAATAATGAAGCCTTGGACTTTAATACGCTTACGCAGAATAGCCCCCATCAAGGCAGGCGAGCGATCTGGCCCGTCGGGTAAAGCGGTATCGTTGTAGTGCGCAATAATTCCGCAGACCGGCACTCGGGCCTTGGCATTGAGCAGCGGCAGCACAGCATCGAAGACTTTTCCACCGACATTCTCGAAGTAAATGTCGATACCCGACGGGCAGGCCTTGGCCAGTTGCTCGGCGAAGTCCGGCGCTCGATGATCGAGGCAGGCGTCGAAACCTAGCACCTCGACAGCATGCCGGCACTTTTCCGCCCCTCCGGCCACACCGACCACGTGACAGCCCTTGATCTTGCCGATTTGCCCGACAGTCGCACCGACCGGCCCGGTAGCAGCCGCCACCACCAGCGTTTCACCCGCCTGCGGCCGACCAATATCCAGTAAGCCCATGTATGCGGTGAAGCCTGGCATTCCAAATATGCCCAATGCATAAGACGGCTGCGCTGGCGAATCGCCCAAAGGGGTCAGGTCGCTGCCATCAGACAGCGCATAGTCCTGCCAACCACTAAAAGACAGCACCCAGTCATTCACTTTATAGGCATGATGCTTTGAGGCAACCACACGACATACAGTGCCCCCCACCATTACTCCGCCCACTTCGACAGGAGGGGCATAGGACGGCGCATCACTCATGCGACCACGCATGTAAGGGTCTAGCGATAGATAGATAGTACGCAGAAGTACCTGCCCCTCTGCGGGTTCAGGAATTGGACCTTGTTCAATAAGAAAATTCGCTTCGACAGGCGCACCATGTGGACGCGATGCCAGAACAACGCTTCGATTGATTTGCTTTGATTGAGACATCTTCACACTCCTTGGATGGCGGGGAAAAACAACCGCATCAACGGAAAAATTAGACCAGTCTGCTATTTTTCACATAAAAAAGCCACCCTACCGAGGAGGGAGGGTGGGCGATCTCGTAATCACGCCTCCTCAGGGACCAGCATCATCAGAGTAGTAGCCATGGCATTTTCTAGCGACCGACTGTTACGGTGCAGCTTGCTCAGCAGGCTTGCACCAAGCCAAAGCTGGTATAGCGCCAAGGCCGTTCGGTAAGCATCACCTTGCGGCAAAGAACCGTCTAGTTGACCCTGCTCAAGACAGCCAGAAATACGTTCAATTATCTGATCTGTTCCGTCACGGAGAGTGAGGCGCATAACCTCCGAAAGATCTGCAACCTCAGCGCTCAGTTTAACTACAAGACACTTTTGCTCATCGCAGGGCTTACAATAGCTTTCAAGCCATTTCTGCCAATATCCCATAAGCCGCTCACGGGCTGTATTGCCGGTAGCGGCAAATCGTTCATCCATGTTCGCCAGATAATTGCGAAAGTAATCCTCGAGCAAGCACTGCCCGTACTGCTCCTTGGATTTGAAGTAATGATAGAACGAACCTTTTGGCACACTTGCGGCTTGCAGAATCTCGTTAAGCCCAACACCCGTGAACCCCTTAACCACCATCATTCGGTGACCCGTATCGAGCAAATGTTGGCGCGTATCATCGTAACGTGGTTTCATCAGTGCAAGCTACCATAAAATAGACCAGTCGTCTATGTGAGTTTTTTGCTCCAGAGATTGTAGCAATTGTTGATGGCCGCCGCAGGTCTAAACACCAACCCACGCTCGGCATCCTCATAGCGCCGCAGTACACGCAAAGAACCAATCCTAAGCCTCCCAAAGCTCCTTGGATTTCTGTGGGCGCACTCCTCTCTCGCTAGAAGACAAGCATCGAGATGCAGATCTCAAAGGACTCGGAGCGGACCGTAAGTGCTATCGGAGCATTCAGCCCACCAGAATAGTAGACTGGTCGCATATTGACAGATACAATTTCTTGCCTACTCGTTGCGAGTCCGCAAATTACCTATCGATAGCCTCAGACAATGCACATTTCCCTTACCGAGATCACTCAGAAGGCGTAAAAATGATGATAAAACTTCACCACCTCAATGACTCCAGGTCGTTTCGTATTCTGTGGCTGCTGGAAGAAATAGGCCAACCATATGAAATTATTCGGTATCAGCGTGATAAAAAAACACATCTAGCCCCCGAGACACTGAGGGGCATTCACCCCCTAGGCAAATCTCCAGTTATCGAGCTTGATGGAAAAATAATTGCGGAGTCAGGCGCGATCGCAGAAATCCTGATAAAAAAATTTGCACCTCATTTAGCACCAACAGAAAGCTCTGCAGAATACCTTGACTACTTACAATGGATCCATTTCTCAGAAAGCTCGGCAATGCTTCCGTTCTTACTGAAAATATTTAATGAGTTTGAAACACAATCTGGAACCGAACTAAAATTCCTTAACAACTACGCCGAAGCTGAATTCAATAAAGTTTTTTCCTATCTAAACAACCACTTGAATAACAAAAAGTTTTTAATCGAGGAGAGACTCACAGGAGCAGACTTCATGCTAGGATTTGTGGTAAAAGGCGCGCTCAACCTGCTCAAATCCAAGAGCGAATTTCCACATATTGAAAACTACATTAAAAACCTTGAAAACCAGAAAAGTTACAAGCTAGCGCTGGATATAGACGCGAAGCGAGTTTAGCTTTTTAACAAATAGCTGTGGCAGACTCTCAAACTGCCATGGCTCTCACCATCATGAAGCTAAGACCACCAAAGCTGACATCCTTCAAGTGACGGAACACTGGAGTGATGATCAACCTGCTTAAAAGCTTGTCAGTAACCGGGCTTAAAAATTTACTCGGCTAACGATGAATACGGCTGTTACGTCAGAGCCAGACCGGGCGTCGCTTCGCAGCTACACAATAGCAAGCACAGGCTTACATGTTGGAGCTTATTGAAAAATGACCCAAGAAAGATTTATGTTTTTGTGCCCCAGTAGCAGTGGATAAGCTTGGCAGTAGTATCCCCACTGAAGTCGCATCGACACCCACTGCAGGTAGGCATGCGATTCAGAGCGACGTATATAACGAGCCTACAGAAGCGACCGGTAAAGTAATGTTGAATAAGTTCTAACACCCTTTCCAATGATCAATAGCCAGTTCAGTTTTGTGAAAACACGCTTCCCTAGCCTGGCAAAGGACACGGCACATCTGGCGACGCGATTTGCAATGTCGAATCTGTGGATGGCATTCCGACATTTAGCGAGCGATACAGGAGAGGTGTGCCTGTAATATAGGGAATAGCCGCCGTGAGGCTCTCACGGCGGCTAATAAAGATAGGAATGAGTGAGTGATCTGAGCGTTTTGGATCAAATCGGCACTTTCAAAATTGGAGGCAGCCGAATTTTACAAAAAAATATGGCTACCTCAGACCACCCCTAGCCGGGCCTTCCAAACATCGCAGAGCCTTTTTTTATTCTCGAGCTCCCTACTAAAAAAGCAACAGATAACACTTTAAGCATCGAGCACTGCAAATACTTCTCCAGCAGACTGAATCGCCGCTAGTGCAGCAGGAACTCCGGCAGCTATACCTATTTGGATAATTGTGTCAATAATTTCCTGACGCGAAACACCGGCACGCAAGGCTGAGCCAATTCGCAGTTTCAGAATGGGAGCAGCAGTTGCTCCTAGCGCAACACATCCCGCTACCATAATGAGTTCTCTGGTACGCAGATCTAACGAACTCTGCCCATAGACATCGGCAAATTCCCACTCCATAACAAATCGGCCTATAGCAGGAGCAAGGTCCTTTAGCCCGTCCAAGAATTCACTAGAACGCAGCCCAGTGATCTCCTCAAACGCCGCCTGGCCAGCAAGGAAACGCTGATCGTTGACTGATACAGTTTCGGGGGCTTTAGCCATTACAGAAATCCTCCTAATTGATTTGAAATGCGCTTCAGTTTGTCCTCAACGCGAATAATTACCGGATGGTAATTATAGGGCAAAAAATCAACCGATCAATAGTTATTTACCAATCAGTAATTAGTGAGCGTGGTGCGACATTTCACTGCAAAGCGTCCCACCTTGTTTACCAAGCGATTGTCTATCGTTATGCTGAAAGCATGATCAGATCACCACAATCGAAACGCAAATGTGCCGCCACCGAGACGATCGACGACTCCTCGAGGCCAACGCCAAACAAACGCAAACGCATGCCCCCCCAAGAGCGTGAGAGGGAGATTATTGAAGAGGCGGTACGCTTTTTCGCCGAGGTCGGATTCGAAGGTACCCTACGCGAGTTAGCCGAACGCCTTGGAATCACACACCAGAACCTGTTTCGTTATTTCGCAACGAAAGAGGCGTTGATAGATAGAGTGTACCAAGAGGTCTACCTTAGCCGCTGGCAACCTGAATGGGAGGCAATGCTAAAGCAGCCTGGAAAGACCTTGGAAGCGCGATTAATCGACTTTTACAAGGCATATTTGCCTGCGATCTTTCGATATGACTGGGTTAGGATTTTTATTTTTGCAGGACTCAAGGGCGTCGACATCAGTCAACGTTATCTTTCCCTAATCCAGACCAAAGTGATCGAACCAGTGGCGATGGAATTACGTGAGCTTTCCTGCGAAAAGCCGCCCGGTGAGACCTTATCGTCGGCTGAGCTTGAAGTTGCATGGGGATTACATGGTGAATTATTTTATCTTGCCCAACGTCGCTGGGTATATGACATGACAGTTCCGGAAAATCTGGATCGCTTTATCGAAATATCTATCATTCGCTTCCTGCATGGAGCACCTGCTGCCATGCAGGCATTGACGCGCGACGGAGCTAACTAAAAGTTGCGACGCCAGCTCACACGATTAAATCGTCCCGCTCACGCGCACCGCCAATCACTCCGACGGCTCCTATAACAGTACCGTCGCAAAGCAACTGTATTCGCCAAGAATATATCGCAACTGCCCCCCTCCCCGTGCGAACTATTTATAGCGAAGAGCAGTCCGTCTGACTGAATATATCGAGCCAGATCTAAAGGGCTAATACCGAACTCACCAATCCGGATATGCGCGATTAAATCCCCTCCAGCGTCCTCCACCGCAATCCTCATCGGCTGACTGATTCGCTCAGTCTTAAATTGCGCCGTCGCAATAGACTAAAGGGCATTATTCAGACTCAACATCAATGAAGTCCTTTGAGTATGGATACCATTAAATATCATACACTCTGGCGGGAGTGCTAATAAGATGGTACTCAAGCGTGGCGGACATTAGAACTGGGATGTCCCGATCCGTAGGGCATCATAAATGCCGCCAACACTGCACCTATTAATGTAACCACAGCGATCGCTGCCAAGGTATCGGCATGCGCCAAAATCTGAGATTGAAGCCGCACATTACTAGCTAGTAGATGCAATGCCTGTTCCGTCGCCTGATCACTGCCGCTGGACCGCATACTGACTGCCGAGATAAGGGCATCCAGCCTCGCTGAAACAGCGGCCGAGGATGTGCTCACATGATCCATAAGTACATTAGATCGGGTTTGCTCACGTACTCGATCCAAAGTGCTAACCCAAGCCAAACCCGCCGTACCGCAGATACTGCGCATAACATTGAATGCCATAGCAGCATGCAATCCCTCGCGCGGCAAAAGATCGCCAACATACAAATACAGCAGTGGCAACAAGATCAGGGGCAGCCCTAAGCCCTGCAATATCTGCCCAATGCGCAACTCACCGCCCTCCCATGAGCCGTCGATGTTCAAGCTGTCATGCAGAGCACCCGTGGCGACCAATACGCCCCCCAATACAAGTAAACGACGGGGACCTCCCAACCATTTCCTATCCAAGCACACTACCGCGCCCGCAAAACTAATCAATTGCGGCCAGCCTGCATCCCACAGCACCGCTCCCAATTCGCGCGGATGATAGCTGTGTATCTGTATAAGGAATTGGGGAATCACATAGCTGCAACCTGTCACGGCGACACTGAAAGGCAAAATTCCCAAAATGCCCAGTACTATATTGCGTCTCGACAGCAGTTCTACATTTAGCAGGCGATCATGCCTCACTCTGACCACGTGATATATAAATCCGCATATGGCAACCGTACCGGCGAATAGCAACACTCTAATTGGGGTTGCCTGTAACCAATCAAGCCGATTACCCTGATCGAAAGCACAGGCGAGCATGCCAAGCCCGCCAACGAACAGGAGCATTCCAAACCGATCCATATGAAGCAAAGGCCGCAAACGCAGTCTTTCGCGCGGCAGACCATAGAAACCCGCGATCAATGCGAATATGCCAGGCAGTAGGTTTGCGAGAAACAGTGCGCGCCATCCCCAGTGGTCGAGCAGCCAGCCTGTGATTGCAGCGGCCAACTGCGGGGCCAGAGTCGAGGCGGAGGTATACAGTGCCAAAGCAAGAGCACGATGCCTAGCCGGTAGAGTTCGCAATAGCGCAACTATCGCCATCGGTAATAGGACCCCGCCGGCCATACCCTGTGCAAAGCGAACGATGACCTGAGCAGCATAAGGAGGGCTGAACGCCATTAATACCGAGGTAGCCATAAAGAGCAACGTTGCCCCTAACAACACCCGTCGAAGTGATAACGCAGTTGCCAACCAGCAGCCAATCACCACGCCGACGACATCTCCAGCGGCATAAGCTGAAGAAAGCAAAGTACCTTCGTCAACCCCCAGGCCTAAACCACCCCGTACATCGGCAAATCCCAGCACAACGTATCGGGCACCGAGCACGGTCATCCAGGCTGCAGCAATAGCGGCCACGCAGGCCGAAAAACGCCGACGATCCCATCGAATCAAAGATCCGGGAAAAAGTCGCGACTTCAGCCGACTATTCACTTCTGATACGGCAGGGCCTAAAGAGTCACTCACACCCGCCCTCGCAGCCAGCCGGTTAACCAATCAATAAAATTTCCTGAACTCAGTCCGGTTGATGTGTGAATGGTCGTAGTAACGGACATACCCGGGAGCAGAGAGGACTGCGAATCCTGACTCGGGTCAAGTGTGATCTTCACCGGAAAACGCTGAACTACCTTAGTGAAATTACCTGTCGCATTGTCGGCTGGAAGCAAAGCAAACTGCGCCCCGCTGGCAGGCTGAAGACTGTCAACCTTACCTTCGAATGCTTGGCCAGGCAGACTGTCAACCAAAATAGTAACGCGCTGTCCTGGGCGTATATGCGTTATCTCGCTTTCCCTAAAATTTGCGACCACCCAAACATGTGGCAGCGGAACTACATCGGCGATCAGCGTTCCGGTGCGCACATACATACCAGGACGCACATGACGCTCGCCAATGACGCCATCAACCGGAGACGTGATACGTGTCCAGCCAAGATCTATATTGCGCAGATTCAGACTCGACTGTGCAGCCTGAAGATTGGCTCTCGCCTTGTTTATACTCGCATTGCTCATTTTCTCCCGCTGTTGCGCCGCCATCCACTCGGCGCGCCTCTGGGCAAGATTAGCGCTCAAACGCTTAACGTCTGCATCAATACCATCAACCTGCTGGCGAGACACCGATCCACTTGGCAGTAAAGCATGATAGCGACTGTGATCAGCAACTGCGCGATCCAACTCAGCCTGTAAAGCCCGTAAGGATGCCGCAGCCGCTTCTACTTGAATCTGTTGATATTGCTTTTGGCTGCGAGATTCGACCAGCGCGGCAGCGGCTAAATCAGCCTTAGCCTGAGCTTCGGCAACCTTTTCTCGATAATCAGTATCCTGCACTAATGCCAACAAATCGCCAGAGCGCACTCTCTGATTGTCGCGGATCGGCACATCCACGAGATATCCTTCAACGTGTGATACTAGCGGGGTCAGATCGGCCCGGACGTAGGCATCATCAGTAGTCACACTATCCCTGTAAGGAATCGGGTACCAGACTGCCACCGCAGAAGCGAACAGCACGGACGATGCCATAGCAAAGCGCCTTGACATTCGCACTCTGGTTGTAACAAGCGGCCAACCCACTATTAACGCCCATCTACTTTTTATTCTGCGACGAGATCTGTACGTCGCATCCCCACTTTTTGCCGCAGATTGTCGGAGCATCTACAACCACCATTAATTACCATTTGGTAATTATAGGTCTTGAGATCGGCAAGTCAACCCAAGTTCAGTTACCGCAAGCACCAGCTGTTACCGATCGAAATCACATCCGAAAATATTTCAGATCTATTTCACCTCCGTGAACGCCCCACGGTATCGACTGCTGTCGGGGATTTGGCGTGCTCACTTTTGGCTCAGCACGCTCATCACTGGAGAGGATCTGCGTATGTATGGACACGCGAAAAATTCAGGCGCTGGACAGCGCTGAGTCGTTACCTGAACGACGGCACGGTGCCGATAGGCAACACACGACTGTAGACGGCTAGGACATAAGAATTGGTTTTGTGTGTCACGAAGGAGAAGTCATGACGGCATGAAAATGGTGGCGTGACAATCCATGTTCCAAAATGGATGGAGGTCGGCCCTCCGGTCAGGGCGTACAGGCGCACTGACCAAACGACCCGATGCTGCGAGCATGTTCAGCATGCTGGTGGTGAGCGATTCGGGTAAAGGCAGAGAAACTACTGTCACGTAAGGCTCAGGTAGTTGAACGCAAGTGAACTGACTGATGAAGCGACGAAATCTTAGCTGGTGTCAAAACGGGCTTGTAAAGCCGGGCCCCGAGAAGTGCAGAGGACACCTGTCTACCGACTGCACGGCACCCGTTGTTAAGGCAGCAAGAACCTGAGCCAAGCCATTTTGGGGAACGTGAGAACCTATCCTCGGCACGTATCGCAGGGATAGGGACGGACTCACCCGTAGTAGTGACGAAGGGCCTGTAATGGGACTGGAGCGAAGGGGTGGGGATCACTTTCGTTGTGCAGGACACAACTCGAACGAGGATGACGTTTTAGTGCAGCGAAAAGCATTCGAAATACCGAAGTCGCTGGTGTGGATGGCATATCAAGATGTACGTCGTAACCGTGGTGCGCCGGGCTGTGATGGTCAGACGCTCACGGACTTTGGTCGGCAACGAGATCAAAACCTTTACCGCATCTGGAACCGGTTGTGCTCAGGATCGTATTTCCCGCCATCTGTGCGGGAAAAACGCATTCCGAAAGACAACGGCAAGGAACGCATCCTTGGCATCCCAACTGTTTCTGATCGGGTAGCCCAAGGCGCGGTGAAAAGATACGTGGAGGCTGTGATCGATCCGATTTTCCATGCTGACTCGTATGGGTATAGACCAGGGAGATCGGCCCACGACGCTCTGCGTCAGTGTTCCATTCGGTGCCGACGCAAGAACTGGGTACTGGAAGTGGACATAAGTGCGTTCTTTGACCACGTTGGGCATGACCTGATCATCAAGGCTCTGGAGCATCATCAGATGACGAATTGGGTGATCTTGTACTGTCGACGCTGGCTACAAGCGTCGATGCGGAGTGAGGCGGGGTTGCTTCAGGAGCGTGGACGGGGAACACCTCAAGGAGGTGTTATTACGCCGGCAACAACAGAGCAAACTCTCGGATAAAATGGGGGCTGCGCATTGCCAGGGACAGTTTCGCCCCAAGGCATGCAGGATGCCCCGACGTCGAGATTGCTCTCGTCATTGAGGGCATTACCCCCACTGATGGGAGACTTCAGTCATGAGCCGAAAACCGCGTATCTGGCATATTCGTCTGGCTTTTGAGCCAAATCGGTTCTCTTGTGAGCAGCTCGAGAGGGCCTACGAGCAGCTTAAGCCGACAGAATCGCGGGCGTCCTCAGAATTGTCGCCATCCCAGCCCTCTGTGACAAAGCATCGTGCTGCCAAGCGAGGTGAGCAATGAGCCAGACGGTGATGGTGGCGCTCTACGCCCGCGTGTCCTCTGACCAACAGGCTAAACGCGGCACGATTGAAAGCCAGATTGCCGCGTTGACAGAGCGGATCGTGGCTGATGGAGCCCAGGTTGCTGAAGACATGCGCTTTGTCGATGTCGGCGTCAGCGGCGCGACGCTGATTCGCCCACAATTGGAACGGCTCAGAGACCGCGCTGCACTTGGCTTGGTCGATCGTCTCTACGTTCTGTCCCCAGACCGGCTGTCGCGAAAATATGCTCATCAGGCATTGCTGATGGAAGAGCTATCGGCGTGTGGCGTGCAGGTTGTGTTTCTCAATCATGCCATTGGCGTCATGCCGGAGGAGTCGTTGCTGTTGCAAATGCAGGGCATGATCGCGGAATATGAACGTGCCAAAATCATGGAGCGCAATCGTCGCGGCAAGCTTCATGCGTCCAAACGCGGCAGCATCAATGTGCTTTCGACTGCGCCCTACGGTTATCGCTACATTCGTAAGCAACTTGATGGAGCACCCGCACAGTACGTCATCGAATTGCCACAAGCGGCGACGGTCAGAGCCATATTTCAGTGGATTGGGATGGAGCGACTGAGCATCGGCGAAGTGGTACGGCGCCTTGGGGCAACAGGCACCTTAACCGCCTCAGGTAAACCGTACTGGGATCGCAGTACCGTGTGGGGGATATTGCAAAATCCAGCCTACATGTGACGAGCTGCTTTCGGCAAAACACAGACGCGTGATCGTTTACCTCGGATACGCGCACAACGCCACAGTGCCGAGGTGCCCAGGAAGGGGTATTCAACCGTACGTACGGATCCAGGTCAGTGGGTCGAGATATCTGTACCGGCAATCGTCAGCGAAGGATTGTTTCAGTCTGTTCAAGAGCAGCTTGCCGAGAATCGCAGAGCACGTCAGCGCAGTCATGGTGCGGTCTATTTGCTTCAGGGCTTGACCGTTTGCGGCCATTGTCACTACGCCTATTACGGTAAAAAGGTCAGCAAGGCAGCGGCCAAAGGCCAACGCCGGGACTATGCCTATTATCGTTGCATTGGAACCGATGCCTACCGCTTTGGTGGCGAACGCGTCTGTGACAATCAGCAAATACGAACGGATCGTCTCGATGAACTGGTCTGGCAGCAGGTTGTTGAACTGCTCGCGCACCCTGGAAGGCTAAAGAATGAATATGAACGCCGGCTGGGTGTCCTCGAAGAAAAAGAACAAACAAATCCTGATACCGCAGCGCTGGAACGACAACGACTGCAGCTGGATAAAGGCAAGTCGCGGCTCATCGATAGTTATGCCGAGGGTATGATCGACAAAACGGACTTTGATCCGAAGATGCGGAACTTGAAGCGCCGCCTGGAACAGCTTGATCAGCAGATTCAGGACTCACGGCGTCATCAGGTGGGTCAGCGCGAGTTGTTTCTCGTCATTAATCGTCTCGAAGAGTTTGCCGCGGCTGCCCATGACCGATTGGGCGCACTGGATTTCGTCACAAAACGCGAGATCATCCGCAGCCTGGTCAAGCGTGTCGAAATTCATAAGGACGAAATTTTGGTGGTGTTCCGGATTGATCCGGATCCCGGGTTCAACGCCAGCGTGACGTCGACTGGCTCAGGCACCGGAGAGAAAAGTATGCAAGAACGTACGCGGCGTAATTTCGCCCTTGTTAGCCAATTTATTCCTGCATTATGCCTTTGATCGCTGGATGGATAGGACGCATCGCGGTGTGCCGTTCGAACGGTATGCTGACGATATTGTTATTCACTGCACAAGGATGAGCGAGGCTGTTCGTATCAGGGAAAGTCTGACGCAACGGATGGGTGAAGTGGGCCTAACCATCAACGAAGAAAAGTCGAAGATTGTCTACATCGACATATTCGAGCGGCACAATGTCGCCACGAGCTTCACTTTTCTCGGTTATGACTTCAAGGTGCGGATTCCACGGCCATCCGGCCACCTATTCCATGAACATCCGGCCACTGATTCCACGGTGATCCGGCCACCCGTTCCACGCTCATCCGGCCATCCTTAAAGCAGGCAGCAACGCAGGATTAATTC
>NZ_JCBCUS010000022.1:0-20237 GCF_059862355.1 Pseudomonas sp. MF09150
CGCGCTGACTAAGACCTTGATATTGCCCGACCTGGATCGTGGCGCGTTCTTCGACGCTGAGTTCTGTATAGGACATGGCGGCACCTTACCGGAGGGTGAGGTGTTGCACTCAGTTTTTGCGGCCGCCATCTCAAAAATTCTGACATGCTGCGTCCTACCTCCTGGAATATAAATTTGACATCTGTTTGCATGAAGAAATTAAGTCATCACGCTAAAAATTTAACCCGCCAACCAAGTGGCTTGCCCTGGCGATAGTTTGTGGTCAGCACGATGCTGCCATGCTCGTAGCGTTTGGTGATGAAGTTAAAAGATCAAGTCAGCTTCATTACGACCAAAAATCAAATAATACATTTCATCGATCATCATCAGCTTCGAGCGTTGAACTACCCAGGCAAACGCCGCTAGTGATGCCGTGCGACCCGTTGCAGCGTCAAATTGGCAGCAGTAGTCGGGACTATGATTGTCGCAGGAGCGAAGAGTCAACTAGCACACATGTGCTATTCCATGCGCTTAAAGCAACTCTGAAAACGACCTCTCGATCTTGTGAAATTCCCACCACGCACAAACGAAACAGTGGGCCTGCTTGACCAGGGGATTTTGGTTTCGGCGGTCAAAAAAGCAGGCCCTTGCCCCTGGCTGAGGCGGGGGGGTGGCTACCACAACGGACGTTATAGAAAGCGGGGGAGGAGTGGGGTGTCAGGGAGGTCGCTCCTTGAGCATCGGTACGGATACAAAAGTCACCCGTAAAAAACTCATCTAAATCAATCAATTAAGTGTTTTTCAAAAATTCAGGATACAAAACATTTCAAAACTCCCGTGTACAGGTGCGGAATGCCAAGCGTAATTTCACCCTCAAGCTGTGCGGTCAACGCTGTTGGGTCTGCAATGGAATTCAGCCTGTAGCATCCCGGATCTTCATGCCTTCACCGGGTTTGCACCTACAACAATAGAGGGAGCTATCCGTGAACTGCATTTTCTGTGCAATCGCCAAGAAAGAATCACCGGCTGCCGTTGTCTACGAAGACGAGCAGTGCCTGGCATTTCTCTCCATCCAGCCGATTACTCCTGGCCATGTCCTGGTCATTCCCAAGGCCCACGCAAGTGGCCTGGGTGATATCCCTCCTGAAACCTGTGGCCACATGATGCGTGTGGGTCAACGGGTGGCGGCCGCCCTGCGTGAAAGCGGCTTGAGCCTCAATGAACAACCCTGTGAAGGTATCAACCTGCTGCTGTGCGATGGCGCTGTGGCTGGGCAAACCGTGGGGCACGCACACCTGCATGTGCTGGCCCGCTTTGTCGGTGATGGTTTCAACCTGGGGCATGCGGACCTGCCACTCGCGACGCCCCAAGTGTTGGGCGAGCGCGCAGAGCAGATCCGTCGAGCCTTGACCGCGCTGCCACCGGTTTAACTGTAAGTTTCTTTTAGTTTAAAGGCACGCCCGTAATAAGAGGGTTGGGTGCCTTGCTGTGCGCAGTCAGTAAATCATCAACTTGTAGGTATCTACGCAAGGAGGCGAAGCTATGTATTGTACTGTGGAAACTTAAGTTGCGCTGGGCTGAACTAAATACTACAGATCACAACAAGAAGGGGGTTCTCATGCCGTCACTCGCCAGTAATAAGGCTGCCTTGCCTTCGGCAAGTATGCAGTTGGTAAAAGATGATTCAGCCGGATCGGCCATCTACAGTTTCTATGATTCAGTACTCCAAGAGTTGTGTCAGTCTGACAAGGTTAAAGTCAGGCAAGTGGTTACTCCTGCACAGTTTATCGAACTGTCTCGTGCCCGCAGTCGGTTGTACGGGCAACGAAAGATTTACTACAAAACGCTGTTTGGTAACTCGGTCGATGAAAGCGTCTGCCTGGATGAATACGATTCCCGTTCTTACGTGTTTGCCTTTTATTATGACGGTGAAATTATCGGCACCCAGCGTATTACGCCTTTTCCTCATGAGTCGGGCGAGTTCATCAGCCATGAACAACTGGTGCAGTTCTCCGGGCCCAATTACGAGCGTGAATGCGTTGAACTCTCGCGACTTATTGTCGACAAGCATTCCCCGGTCAAGAACGTGGTCAACGGATTGGCCATGACTGGCGCCTCGCTGGTCGCCCTGGAAGGCGGTTACAAAACGTTCATCACCTACGTAAAGCCGAGGCTTGCGCCAAAGTTTGACAGCTTCGTCTTTGATCAGGACGGTATTTTCTTCCAAATCAAGGCTCGCGGCGATCACTACTACGCCCTGTACAAAGGCGATCTGTTGCCGTCGGTCACGCCTTTCTTCGGCCTGCAAAGCTGCCCCGCGGACCTGAAGGACGTTGATGACTTGATTCGCTACACCTTGGCCGCCCGTACCGCTATGCACTCACTGGCGGTATGAGCATCCCCAAATAACGACAACATTGAGGTTGATCCAAGATGGAAGCCAGGAACAAAGAAGTGGTTATCGAGTTTTACGAGCGCATGTTTGGCCAGCGTGAACTGGCGGTCGCCGATACATTGATTGCCGAGGAATATGTACAACACAATAACGTATTTATTCCGCCGCGCCGGGAAGGCTTCAAGACCTACTTTACGCAGTTCTTCAAGACGTTCCCCGAGTCGGGTACCAGCATTGAACGGGTCTGTGCGGAAGGCGACTATGTGTTCCTGTATGCCAAGCATTG
This sequence comes from Pseudomonas sp. MF09150, assembly GCF_059862355.1. Lineage (NCBI taxonomy): Bacteria > Pseudomonadati > Pseudomonadota > Gammaproteobacteria > Pseudomonadales > Pseudomonadaceae > Pseudomonas > Pseudomonas sp. MF09150. The sequence continues at coordinate 2,661 of NZ_JCBCUS010000022.1, forward strand.
GGCCAAGCACAAGTTCTTCACCGTGAATTACAAGGTGATCGATATTTATCGTGTGGAGAACGGTGTGCTGATGGAACACTGGGACACTATCGAAGGCTTGGGGTTCTTCTCCAAATTCATCTACATCATTAAGTCCGTGTTGCGCCTGTAAGTCCGTGTTCGCCTGAAAGAAAAAAAGCGTCATAAGCGATTTATCAACCCCCCAAGGAAGAGAGTGAAATGACTGAAGTGACCGAGTTTCGCAAAGAGCTGAAAGCCGTCTGTGATGCCGAATGGGAAAAGATCAAGGTCGGCCGTTTTTTCCAGATGATGAAGCGCCCAGAGTTGCAGCGTGAGCTCTACATCAAGTCGATTGTTCAGGTGTATCACTACACCAAGAACAACGCGATCAACCAAGCGGTGGCGTGCTGGAACCAGGACCACAAAAAGGTCGGCTTGCTGCGCTTTGCGATGAAGCATGCGCTGGAAGAACTGGGCCATGAAAACATGGCGTACAACGACCTCATCGCCATTGGCGTCGACAAGTCCGAGTTCGAAAAACCAATGCTGCCGGCCACCGAAGCGTTCTACGGTTACCTGGATTTCGTCTCTGTATGCCGCGGCATCATTCCACGGCTGGGCTACAGCTTCTGGGCCGAAGACTGCTACGAGCACCTCGAGCCATTGATGGACGTATGCAAAAACCATCTCAAGCTGACCGATAAAGAACTGACCTTCTTCGTCGCCCACGCGATCATCGACGAGAAACACTCCGAGCAAGTCAACGCAGCCATCGACCGCTGGGTCGAGACCGACGAAGAAAAAGAGGCGGTCAAACAAGTCGCACGCACCACGGTTTACTTGATGGGCAAAATCCTCGAGTCGGTCGCCGACGAGTTCTAAGTCTTGGCAACAGGCGTCCTCGCGCACCCCGCTGCGTGAGGACTTTTTTACATGGCGTGCACAACAATAAAAACGATCGGTTGGTCATGGCGCTTGTCGAACCGCCTGGCTGCCACGGTCAATCCACTAGGAGGTGCCATGAGTAGCAATAGCGACATGATTACCTGGGGCATGATGCTGCGCAAAATCCCCTCGATCACCCGGGCCATTCCTCGGCTCGTCAGGGGAGTCAAAGCGTCCAAGCTCAAGGTCGATCAGCCCTGCGGCCTGGGTTGGGCCTTCGAACAGGCGGTTGCGCGCAACCCTCAGGGGCCGGCGCTGCTCTACAAGGACAATCGTTTCAGTTATGAACAGGTCAACCAGTGGGCCAACCGTTTCGCCCATTACTTACTTGCCCGTGGCCTGAAAAAAGGCGACGTGGTCGGCATCTTTATTGAAAACCGCCCGGAATTGCTGGTCAGCGTGCTGGCCGTCAGCAAGATCGGCGGTATCTGCGCCATGCTCAACACCTCGCAGACCAAAAACGTCCTGATCCACAGTTTGAACCTGGTCAATCCCTCGGCGATTATCGTCGGCGAAGAGTTGGTGCCATCCTTTGACGCGGTGCGTAACGACATCGCCATCGATGAGCTGAGCACGTTCTTCCTGGCTGACACCGATACCACTCGCGATGCGGGCATCGCGCCCGAGGGTTACGTCAACCTGACCCGCGTCAGTGAAGAGCACTCCACCGCCAATCCGGCGAGCACCCAGCAGGTCTATTTCGACGACGCTTGCTTCTACATTTACACCTCCGGTACCACCGGTTTGCCCAAGGCTGGGGTGTTCAAGCACGGGCGCTGGATGAAAGCCTACGGCAGCTTCGGCATGATCGCCCTGGATATGCGCCCCGATGACATCGTTTATTGCACCTTGCCGCTCTATCACGGCACTGGGCTGTGCGTGAGCTGGGGCTCGGCATTGGCCGGCGCCTCGGGTTTCGCCATCCGCCGCAAATTCAGCGCCAGTCAGTTCTGGGATGACGCGCGCAAATTCAAGGCCACCACCATTTGCTACGTCGGTGAATTGTGTCGCTACCTGCTCGACCAGCCTCCCGCGCGCAACGATGGCGACAACCCGGTGGTGAAAATGATTGGCAACGGCCTGCGCCCAGGCGTGTGGATCGACTTCAAGACTCGCTTCAACATCGAGCGAGTCTGCGAGTTGTATGCCGCCAGTGACGGCAACATCGGCTTTACCAACATCCTCAATTTCGACAACACCATCGGCTTTGCTCTCAACACCTGGTCGCTGGTGGAGTACGAACACGACACCGGTGAGCCGCGGCGCGGCGCGAACGGTTTCATGCAGAAAGTCGGCAAGGGTGGCCAAGGCTTGTTGCTGGCCAAGATCGACGACAACGCCCCGTTCGACGGTTACACCGATCCGGAGAAGAACAAAAAAGTAGTGCTGTACGACGTTTTCGAACAGGGTGATCGCTACTTCAACAGCGGCGACTTGATTCGCGATATCGGCTTTGGCCACGCTCAATTCGTCGACCGCCTGGGGGACACTTACCGCTGGAAGGGCGAAAACGTCTCCACCACCGAAGTCGAAAACATCATGGTGCAACACCCCCACATCGCCGAAGCCGTGGCCTACGGTGTGGAAATCAAAAACACCAACGGTCGCGCCGGCATGGCCGCCATCACCCCAACGGCCCCGCTGGAGCAACTGGACTTTTGCGACTTGCTGCGCTTCGTCAAAAGCCAGATGCCTCACTACGCGGTCCCGATGTTCCTGCGCATCAAGACCTGCATGGAAACCACCGGCACGTTCAAATACCAGAAAACCAAGCTAAAGACCGAAGCCTTCGACCCCAGCCAAACCGGCGAAGACCCGGTCTATGCCTGGCTACCGGGCACCGAAACCTACGTGCGCGTGACCGAGCAAGTGCTGCAGGACATCCATGGCGGCAAGTTCCGCTATTGAAGGGCAACTGCGCGAGGGTTAAACCACAAGGCCGGCATCACTAAGTAATGCTGCTCACTTAAGCGGAGCAGCATTGCTGGATGCCTGGGCAGGAAGGCGGTAGATTCAGCCCCCAAAGGATGAAACACACCTGTGGAGTGGATTTTGCGCAAACTGATTGTTGTGCTTGTGCTCGGTTTTTCGTGCAGTTTCCCCGCCATTGCGGGTGATGGCAGGGCGGTCGAAGTCTCGGCCTTTGGAGCGATTGTTTCATCGAGCCTTGCTGTGACGCTTTTCCCCGTGACGCTGACCGAAGACAGTCAAGAAAGTAGTCGGAATAGTTCAAACAGAGGCGACCGAAAGATAGTTGCCGCTCGCAATGATGCTGCAGCTTTCGTCGCGAGTGATGGCGTTATTAGAGGCGCAAACCTGGAGGCGGCATTCGAGGTTTTACGGACTCAGAATGCGATGGGTACAGTCAGCGACATCGAGCTGGCTGAAGCCGTTCTGGTTTACCAATTGCGCTAGATGAATGGAGTTTCGATGACGGGTAGCCAGCCCGCACGGGGCTTTTTCGTCTCACGCACCCCTGGTGTGTGGTTCGCTAGTGCGAGCTGTGCAGTATCGAGCCGCACCTGGTATGCGTCGTGGTCAGCGATGTTTGAGTTCTCTTCTGTTGATGCGCTGGCCGGTGATCGTCATGCCATCCATTTCCCACACTTCGGTGCGGGTTCTGAATACTTGCCGACGGGCCCCTTTCTCTTCTAATACCTGCGCTGCCATCTGGCCGGCCATTCCCTCTGGATCGACCATGGTGGTTACGACGCGCTTAAAAGCGCGAGTTTGGTAAAAAATTTGCTAGTGTTTATCCGCGTGATAACCAGACGGTTTTCAAGAGCATTACCTTTAAAAAAGGGTGCGGATATCCATGACGAATGCGACGCCAGCCATCAAGCTCAGCACACTCAGGCAAATTGCCCCCTATCTGAGTATGCGCGGGGTGTCGCCACTGGAGTTCTTTCGGCGCTTTGGTATTTCCCCGCATGTTTTTCAAAACCCTGAAGCTTGGGTATCGCGAGCGGCCTGCTTTCATATCGCCAATGAAATGGCTGCCGTGGCACAGGACCCCTTTGGCGGAGCGATGATTGGGCACCTGACCGATGTGCGCTCAACCGGCATGTGGGGCGAGTTGATATTGGGCTCGACCAACCTCGCTCAGGCGTGTGCAGCGGCGGCGGTCCATACGAACCTGGTGCATCAGGGAAGCGAAGTAAAAATTGTCACCGAAGGCCGTACGGCGAAACTGATCCAACATTTTACCGGGCACCACGGGGCTGATCCGAAGCAGGTCATTTTCGGCACTCTGGCGGTGCTTAGAAAAGTGCCGCTCATGTCCGGCGCGCCCGGCGCTATACGGGTGTATCTAAAAAACTCGAGAGAGCGAGGCGACGAGGCGCTTGAAGAGTACCTGGGCCCGAACCTGGTCATGAACGCTGAGTACAACATGATCGAATTTGATCGTGAGTTGCTCGAGATTCCCCTGCAACCTGTTCGAGATGTTGCCTGGAAAACCACCCAAGCCTTGAAGTCGACGGCTGACACCGCTGACGTGCTCGTCCAGCAGATCGCGAATCAGGAACTTTCCAAACTTGTCACTGTTTCAAGAAAGATTGGACTGTCTGTTCGAACCCTGCAGCGGCGCCTCGAATATTGCGGTATCGACTTCGACGCTTTACGTGACGAGACCCGTCGCAGTGAAGCCCAGCAGTTGATTGCCTGCGGCAGATACAGCGCGACCGAAATTGCCTACATGGTCGGCTACAGCGATCCAGCGCACTTTACGCGCGCCTTCAAGCGTTGGACGGGAAGCCCGCCGTCTCACTATCGCGCCCTCTTGAAACAAGACCGGAACATCCTCGTTTAACCCCTCTCCCAAAAAATTGGCCTCTTTGCGCGGCGGCCTTCTCGTGCGCGCTCGCATTGCTTTTGGCACCAAATGGCAAGTTTGCGCCAAGGCGTTCTTATACAGTCAAAAAATCAACGCCAACTAATATAATCAAGGGGTTCAAATGTCCCATTCATCCACGGCCAGCGTCTTTGCCATGGCGCTGGTCGCTGCTGGAAGTGCTAACGCTCAGTCATCGCCAGAGGCGGCGATACCGGTGGGTGTCGATAACTTTATCCGTGCCGAGTCCGACCTCTACTTGGGGAAAATGGTGGCGAGTGGCAGTTTGGGCCGGTTTGTTCACAGCCGCGAAGCGGTACCCATCGACGCCCAGAATGTGGTCCGGATGAATCGGGACACACTCTATTCGTCAGCCGTGTTCGATCTCGATGCAGGCCCCGTCACCATCACCTTGCCAGAGTCTGGCGGGCGGTTCATATCGATGGCGATGATCAATGAAGATCACTACGTGCCCTTCGTTACGTACGGCGCCGGGAGTCGGACACTGACCAAAGAGGCCGTCGGCACACGCTATGTATTTGTTGCTGTGCGCACGTTCTTCGATCCCGCAGATCGCCAAGACCTTGAACAGGTACATGCACTGCAGGATGCAATCACGGTCAGCCAGGCCAGGGTGGGGGAGTTTGTAGTACCTAAGTGGGACCAGGCGAGCCAGACAAAGGTGCGTGAGGCCCTGGAGGTCCTGGGTTCGACGATTCCTGACTACAACCAATCCTTTGGCCCCAAGGGCACGGTCAATCCAATCCATCATTTGATCGGCACAGCAACGGGGTGGGGTGGGAACCCAGCCAAGGACGCTATCTACCTCGGCGGCGTGATGCCTGAGAACGATGGGAAAACCGTTTACCGGCTCACAGTTGGAGATGTACCGGTCAAGAGCTTTTGGTCGGTCAGTGTTTATAACGCCGACGGTTATTTCCAGAAGAACCCCTTTGACGCCTATTCGTTGAACAACCTCACCGCCAAAAAAAGTGCGGACGGCTCGATTGTTATCCAGTTCGGCGGTTGCGACGCGAGTATCGCTAATTGCCTGCCTACCCCACCTGGCTGGAACTACACAGTCAGGCTTTATCAGCCGAGCGAACAAATACTGAATGGCCAATGGCGCTTCCCGAAGCCGCAGCCCGTCGCGCTCTGATTCATAACGCCTGACGTTTATAACTCGGCATAAACGCCCATCAATACGTGTTGTTTACACCAAAGGAAGGAAACGATGACCACCACCGGCGGTTCAAACTTTTTCAAGTATCAAGCGACGCTCATGATAAGTGCGACCCTTGCGTTTTCGACGGTGTTGCCTGTTCACGCAGACGATTCAGGTGAGCCCTCCGTGACCGTGGGTGGCGGACTCGCCGTTGGCCCGCTGTACGAAGGTTCCTCACACTACGCCTCGTTCCCGTCACTGAAACTCAAAGCGGTTTTGCCTACTGAAAACTGGGGCAAGTTCACCGCAGCCTTCCCGGACGGACTGCGCTGGGACTTGCCGGGGTTGTCGCCTTTCGGCATCGCCCTGTTGCTGGGTTACGACCAGGGACGCAAGGAAAGAATCCACACTCTGGGCGGTCGTGATGACTACCTGAAGGGCATGGGCAACCTGGACAGCACCGCTCTTGTTGGAGCGGAAGCGTATTGGGTTCTGCCGGCCGGTCGTCTGTTTGTTCGGGGCCTGCAAGCCAGCCAGAGCCGCGACTACGGTGGCGAGAGCTTGGGGCGTACCGCGTTTCTGGAAGCCGGTTTCGCCACTGCATACGCGCTGTCTTCAACATTGACCCTGGACTCGACGCTGTACGGCACCTGGAGCAATGAGAAAGACATGATGGCGCGCTTCGGCGTCACTGCCCAACAAGCTGCGCGCACCGGCTTCGACGAGTACCACCCGGGTGGCGGCATGCGTGACGTGACCTTGAAGCTGGGCCTCACGTGGCAATGGCAACCACAGTTGGCACTGGAAGGCGGCATCAAGACCTACGCACTGGTCTCTGATGCCCGCAACAGCCCGCTGACGGGTGAAAACGTGGGCGCAGGCGCCTATCTGAATGCCCTTTACCGGTTTTGATAAGGGAACACTCGATGAAAACAGTACATAAGCAGTTGGGGCTGGCCAGCCTGCTCTGGTCGGGACTGGTGCTTGCCGATGATGCGGCCACAAAGGTTACGGACCCTCACTTCAAGCTGGCCCCGGGTTATCTGAACTCGGCAGACTTGCCGCTGCGCCTGGCGTTGCTGGGCGCCCCACCTAAGCCCGACTCTGCGGCGCTTGCACGGGATGAGGAGGCTCGGCGAGCAGCAGTGTCACTACGCGGTACGGCGCGGGAGAAACTCGCCGCGGCGGATGCAGAGCTGTCATTCCCGGGCCCGGCCAACGCATTCTCCTGCGCGATGGGCACCCCGATCAGCGAGAAAAGTACACCGCATCTCTACACCCTGATGCAGCGCACCCTGACCGATACGGGAGGCTCCACCTATGCCGGAAAGAATGCCTACAACCGCACACGTCCCTTCGTGGCACACAACGAAGGAACCTGTCGCAAAGACATGGAACCGCTGTTGCGCACGGATGGTTCCTGGCCTTCCGGCCACTCCGCCGCCGGTTGGGCCTGGGGCCTGTTGCTGGCCGAGATTCAACCTGAACGTGCAACCGAGTTGATGACCCGCGGGTTGTCATTCGGCCAGAGCCGAATCATCTGCAACGCACACTGGCAGAGCGACGTCGATGCAGGCCGCATCATGGGTGCTGCGACGGTAGCAAGCTTGCATAGCAATCCGGCGTTCCTGGCGGATCTGGCGGCCGCGAAGGAAGAGGTCAAGGCCGCACAAAAAGCCGGTTTGAAGCCTGCAGAGGACTGTGCGGCCGAGGGCGTGGCGCTCTCGCTGACTCAGCACTGATCGGGGGAAGCACCATCATGTACCGTGACAACCCTCCCTCGGCTCTGCTGCGAAAGCACGCACGTCTGGCCCTACTGGCTAGCGCCTGTATCTGCGTCGGGCCCGCCATGGCGGCAGACAACGATGACTGGACGTTCAACGGCGGACCTTATGTATGGGGCGCAGGCATTCGTGGACACGTGGGTCATAGCAGCACTGGAACCCAGTTCATAAAATCCGATTTTTCCGATATCGCCAAGACGGTCGATATGTCGGTGATGCTGATGGGGGAGGCGCGTCGGGGCCCCTACAGCGTGCTCGCCGACCTGATGTACATCGACACCGACACCCGCAACCGCTTGCCCGGGGGCGCCAAACTTGAGGTGCAAAGCAAGACCGCCTCCGGGTTCCTGGGTGGCGGCTACACAGTGTTGGGCGATGAAACCCGTCGACTGGAAGTCGCCGGTGGCGTACGCGTCTGGTACAGCGGTACCACCCTCAGCTTCCATGGTGGACCGCTTGGTGGCTTATCGGGCTCTGATAATGCGACCTGGGCAGACGCCATGGCGGGCCTGCGTGGGCACTATGCGGTGAACGATCGATTCTGGTTGTCGTCCTGGGGGATGGCGGGCGCCGGGCAGTCTCGGGAAGACTGGGATCTGGCAGCGCTGGCAGGCTGGGAATTTTTGCCCGGCTTTTCGGCGGTGGTCGGTTACCGGGCGATGGGGGTGAATTATCGCCATGATGGCTTCGTCTACGACATCGTCCAGAAGGGGCCTTTGCTGGGGATCAGTGGGAGCTTCTGAAGCCTTATATCGTTTTGATTTCACTCGAAAGGACTGTCGCGGAGACCCGGCATATGGTTCAAGAATTCAACCACCACCGTGAATGGATGGCAGCGCTTGATAAGTACGAGAAACTGCTGATTGAAAATCCCAGTCTCCGCTGGGAAGAGTTGCCGGGCGATCAGCACACCCGTATGGCACTCGGACTGTACAAGCTCAAGTGTTTCGCCGGGCGGATGCTCGAAGGCGATACGGCAATCTGGGCCAGACTGGAAGCCATGGACCAGGTTCGGCTCCATTTGATTAGCGAGCATCACTGGACCCTGCATGACGTGCGGCAGATACAGGACGAAGAGGATTTTGTGTTCCTGCTTCATGATGAATTGGAACAGATGAAGTTGACCAAGCAAGAGGCTGAACCTGTTCGCCAGTGGACGGATCATCTTGGGACACGGGCGGAGTACCAGCAGCACTACCGGGATTGCGCGTCATAGTGGGGCTCGATATTGCAACTCGCGCCAGTAGCAAGCCTTGCGCGTATACCCGGCAGCCCAGCTTTCGCGGGTAGCGTCACTCTGCCAGCCAATAATTGGCTCGTGTGCGCCAGCGACTCAACGAAGCGGCTCAAGGCTTCAGTGACTACTGTGGGTTTGCGCTGCAGGAGTGTTGAGGAATAGGCGCTGGGCATCGGCAACCAGGCATAGCTCTACGAGGATAACGCCACAGACTCGATGGACTGTTTAGCTTGGGCGATGCTGAGCCCACTCGGCAAGCTCGCGCCATTCTTGGCCGCAAGGATCTCGGCCATCACGCTGACGGCGATTTCTGCAGGCGTCTTACTGCCAATGTAGAGGCCGATCGGCCCGTGCAGGCGTTCAAGCGACGCCTCGGTCTCACCAAAATGCTCGATCAGGCGTTCGCGGCGCAGCTGGCTGTTGCGCCGCGAGCCGATGGCGCCGATGTAGAATGCCGGGCCGTGGAGGGCTTCGAGCAGGGCCAGATCATCGAGTTTGGGGTCATGGCTCAACGCGACGATGCAGGTGCGCAGATCCACCGCGAAGTCCCGTACCACGTCATCCGGCATGCCAACGATGCGTTCCACGCCGTCTACCGCCCAGGTCTCGATGTACTCGGGACGCGGATCGCACACCGCCACCTTGAAACCATTGAACAACGCCATGGTGGCCAGATACTCGGCCAGCGCGCCGGCACCGATCATGAGCATCCGATAGCCTGGCCCCAGGGTATTGAGCATCTGCGAATCATCGAAGCTGAATTGCTCCGGCGTCGCGGTCGACTCAAGTGCGACCTGACCGGTCGCCAGCGCCAGGCGACGGCGAACCAGTTGACCGGCGTCCAGTTGCACCAGCAACGCGTCAAGAGACTGCCACGACGGGTTGAACTCAAGGATCAGTTCAAGCGTGCCACCACAGGGCAAGCCAAAGCGATGCGCCTCATCGGCGCTGACGCCATAACGCACCACTTGCGGCGCGCTGTCGCGAAAAGCGTTGCCGCCATGGGCCGTGGTATAGCGATGGATCAGATCGTCTTCGATGCAGCCACCTGACACGCTGCCCACCACGCGACCGTCGTCACGCAAGGCCATCATCGACCCCGTCGGGCGTGGCGAAGAACCCCAGGTGCGCGCCACCGTGGCGAGCAACACACGCTCGCCGGCGGCTAGCCAGCCCCGCGCGGTGCGCAGAACCAGCAAGTCGATGCTTTCCATCAAAATCTCCTCTTAGCGCATGTGCAGGATGATCGGGCTGCTGCTGGCCGGGTCGGTGTGTTCACGCAGTTTGCCCACCGTCTGCGCATCAACCGCACTGCCCTGATTGCCCCAGGTGCTGCGCATGAAGGTCAGCACTTCGGCGATCTGCTGATCCGACAACTGCTCACGGAAGGCCGGCATGCGATAAGCGTCCGGCACGCCGGCAGCCACCACACGTTGCGAACCATTCAGGGTGATGTTGATCGCTGAAGCGCTCTCCTTGGCCAGTGCAGAGGTGGCGCCCGCCAGCGGCGGCATCCATTCAGGTTGTCCCTTGCCGTCCAGGCCGTGGCACGAAGCACAGCGCGTCTCGTAGGTGTGGGTGCCAGGGGCATTCAGACGCGTCGCTGCCGAGGCCTCTTGATACTGCCAAGGCTGCCCGTCGCGCTGGCGGTCGCCGGGCAATGACTTGAGATAGCGGGCAATGGCCGTCAGGTCGTCATCGGTCATGAATTGCGTGGAGTTGTTGAAGGCTTCGGTCATCGAGCCGTAGACCACCGCGTGTTTGTTGCGACCGGTCTTGAGGAATTGCACGATCTCCGGCTCGCTCCAGCGGCCCAGGCCAGTATTGTGATCATCCCGCAGGCTCGGCGCGTACCAGCCATCAAGCAAGGCACCCGCGAGGAACGGCGTGCCGGATTCATCCAGTGCCTTCTCGTTGAACGCCAGGCCACGCGGGGTATGGCAACTGCCGCAGTGCGCTGCGCCTTGAACGAGGTAAGCGCCACGGTTCCACACGTCATCCTGCGACGGTTTGGCCACATAAGGCTCGGCGTCGACAAACACCCCGTTCCACAGTGCAATCGGCCAACGCAGGTTAAGGGGCCACGGAATCGCACTCGGGATGTTCGCCTGTTTCACCGGCGCCACGCCTTTCATGAAGAACGCATACAGCGCACGCACGTCATCGTCACTGAGCTTGGCGTAGGACGGGTAGGGCATCGCCGGATACAGACGGCGACTCTCGGGCGCCACGCCGTGGCGCACGGCCCGGTCAAAGTCCGCCAGGCTGTAGTGGCCAATGCCGGTTTCCGTGTCCGGGGTGACATTGGTCGCATGGATCGCGCCCAGCGGCGTGGCCATTTCCAGTCCGCCAGCGAATGGTGCACCGCCCGGCACGCTGTGGCAGGCCACGCAATCGCTGAGTCTGGCGACGTATTCGCCGCGGGCGACCAGTGCCGGGTCGATGTCGGCCACGGCGATCGGATGGTTTTCAAGGCGCGAGACAGGCTCGCGGGTGACGTACCAGGTCAGCAGGCCTGCCGCGACCAGGCACGGCACCGCCAGCCAGCCAGCGGTTCTTGCGAATCGACTGTTGTTCATGAACGCTCCGGCGCTGATCAGGTGAAGGTGTGTCGGCTCATGGGCAGGCTGCGCACCCGCTGGCCGGTTAGCCTTGCCACCGCATTGGCGACGGCGGGCGCCACGGCGGGCAACGGCGGTTCGCCGATACCGCCCATTTTTTCCCCGCTCTCGACCACCCGCACGTGTACCCGAGCCATCCGCGCAGGCGGCAGGATCGGATACAAATCGTAATTGCGCGCCCGGGGTTTGCCATCAATCCACACTGACTCCTCCACCAGCGTCTGGGACAGCCCCAGCGCCACGGCGCCATTGACCTGTGCGTCGACAATCGCCGGATTGACGATGCTGCCCGGGTCAATCGCCTGCCAGATGTCGTGCACCTTGACCTGGCCGTTCTCGATGGACACCTCGGCGATCACCGCCGTCTCTGTACCGAACGGCGAAGCCATGGCCACGCCGCGCGCACGTCGGCTGCCATCCTCGGCAGTAAACGGCCCGCGTTTCCAGCCGCCCGACAGCTCACCCACCGCCTGCAGCAACGTGGTCAGCCGTGTGTTGTCGCGCAGCAAATGCAGGCGCAGGTCGAACGGGTCCTTGCCACCCTTGTCGGCCAGTTCATCAAGGAACGATTCATAGAAGAAGTCGTTGAGGGAATTGCCCACCGAACGCCAGTAACCGAGCATGGCCGGACCTTTGACGTAGATCTGTGCGATGCGCTTGTTGGGGATCGCATAGGACTTGCCCGACAACCCTTCAAGTGCCGTCGGATCGAGCTTTTCACCTTGCTTGCCAGCGAGGGCTTCGGTCGGGCCTTCGGTGGCACTGATCGCTTCGATTGCCAGCGGCCAGCCGTCGCTGTCCAGCGCGGCGCGGAAATTCACTGCGGCAACGGGACGGAGCACATCACGCAGGAACTCTTCCTCGCGACTCCAAATCAGTTTGACTGGACGGCCAACCGCCTTGGACAGCGCGATCGCCTGAGGGTAGGGACTGGCCGAGTCGTAGAGAAAATGCCGGCCGAAGAACCCGCCCAGTAGCGGCGAATGCAAGGTGATGCGCGACGGATCCAGGCCCGTGCGTTTGGCGATGTCGGCACGGAACATGTCCGGCGCCTGATTCGGCAACCAGACTTCCAGCGAGCCGTCCGGATTGAATCGGGCCAGTGCAGAAGGCGGTTCCAGTTGGCCGTGGTTCAAGTATTGGTTGTGGTAAGTGGCGTCGACCCGGGTCTGGGTCCCCTTGAGAATCGACGCCACGTCGCCTTCATTTTCATCATCTTTGGCGGGGCCTTTATCTTCAGCGAGGCGCTTGAACCAGGCATCGCTGGAAAAGTCGGCGGGCATCGGCCGCACGTTGCTGTCGGCCGTTGGCTCCTGCCAGTCGACCTGGATCGCCTCGACGGCACGTTTGGCGTGCCACCAACGCTCGGCGACCACCGCCACGGCGCCCGGCAGACGATGCACGGAATGCACGCCTTTCATCGCCTTGACCTGGTCTTCGTTGCGCAGGTTGCCCACCGTCATTCCCAGGCGCGGGGCATGTTGCACGGCAGCATGCAGCATGCCGTCGACCTTCAGATCGATGGTGTAAAGCGCCTTGCCCGTGGACTTGTCGTAAGCATCGATGCGCTTCACCGGTTTGCCGATCCAGCGGAACGTGCTCGGATCACGCAGTTGCACGGAGGCCGGATCGGGAACCGGCAGATCCATCGCGCGTTCGGCCAGTTCACCGTAGGCCAGCGAGCGGCCCGACTTGGCATGCACGACTTTGCCTGGCTCGGTGCTCAACTCGTCCACTGACACCCCAAGCTGCTGCGCGCCCGCCTGCAACAGCATGGCGCGGGCAAGGGCACCGAGGCGGCGCATGACCGGGTAACTCATGCGCACCGACATGCTGCCGCCGGTGATGCGCATGCCGTTCTCCATCACCACATAGGCCTCGCCGGGCGGGGCGGCTTCCACCAGAAAGGTCGCCGGGTCGGCATCCAGTTCTTCACCGACGATCTGCGCCATTGCGGTGAATGTACCTTGTCCGCCTTCCATGAACGGGCAGAGCAAGCGCACGCGGTTGTCCGGACGGATCTCGAGAAACGCCGGGACCTGCGTGCCGCGCTCGGCCGCCGTCGCCGTTGCTGCTGCAGCTTGCACGCGAGTCGCACCAAGTGGCAGACCAAAGCCGAGGACCAGTGCGCCGACGGCGGTACCGGTCAGAAAACGTCTGCGCGAAACATTGATCGGTTCGTGCAGGTCCAGTGCCGAGGCGTGCTGTGAAGGGTCGATATGAACGTTCATCACGCGTCTCCCTTGGTGGCAAGTTCATGCACGGCGGCGTGAATGGCGTTGTAAGTGCCGCAGCGGCACAGGTTAACCATCGCCGCCTCGATCTGCGCATCACTGGGTTTGGGGTTGTGTTTGAGCAGCGCGGTGGCGGCCATGACTTGCCCGGACTGGCAGTAGCCACACTGGGCGACCTGCAGATCGACCCAGGTCGAGACCACCCGTTTGCCCACTTCATCGGCTTCGATGGCCTCAATGGTGGTGACCTCGCGGCCGACCACGCCAGCCACCGGCGTGACGCAGGAGCGTACGACGTTGCCGTCCACCAGCACCGAGCAGGCGCCGCATTGCGCCAGGCCACAGCCGTACTTGGTCCCGGTCATGCCCAAGTCATCGCGGATCACCCACAGCAAGGGCGTATCGGCGTCGGCATCGACCTGATAGGTCTTCTGGTTGATTCGAAGTTCCATGGTTCACCCGCTTGATCATCGGTTGACGTGCATTGTTATGAGCGGTGACACGCGGCGAGGCGCATCACCGTTGACGCTGGTTTTTGTTCAGTTCGCTGCGGTGCCGAGTGCTTCTGCCTCGTATGGCTGCCCACGTAGAAGCGCAATGTCACGACTGGGCGCGGTACCGAACAGCCGGCCATATTCGCGGCTGAATTGCGAAGGGCTTTCATAGCCGACTGCAAATGCAGCCCGCGAGACGTCCAGGTGCTCCATCAACATTAGTCGACGAGCCTCGTTCAGCCGCAGCCATTTCTGGTACTGCAGCGGGCTCATGCCGGTGAGCTGACGGAAATGATGGTGAAAGGTCGGGGCGCTCATCTGCACCCGTGCGGCCAGATCGTCGATGCGCAGGGCATCGGTGTAGTTGACCTTGAGCCAGTCGATGGCCTTGGCGATGCGATAACCCTGACCATCGACGGCAGTGATTTGTCGCAGCCGCGCGCCTTGATCGGTATGGAGCAGCCGATAGTGGATTTCTCGCAGAATCAGCGGCGCCAGGACCGGGATCGCCTCGGGTTCATCCAGCAATGCCAGCAGGCGATCGAGCGCGCCCTCCAGAGCACAAGACAGGCTGCCGATCCCGGCGCCCGTACCCATTGATTGCTGGCGCTTCGCAGGCAAGCCGCTCTTGGTGATGACCTCGGCAAGCATGCTGATATCCAGTTTCAGTACGAGACCGACACAGGGCTGTTCGGGACTGGCAAGCATCACTTCGGAGTTGGCGGGCAGGTCCAGTGAGGTGACCAGAAACCGTGAAGGGTCGTAGTTGTAGCCCTCACCACCGACCCACAAGCGCTTTTCGCCGCGACCCACGAGAATCAGGCTGGGTTCTACCATGCACACGGCGGGCGGCGCCGGCTGGTCGCGCCGAAACAGCGACAGCCCGGGTATGGCCGTGGCGAAGTCACCCGGTGCGCTCACGCGCGGGTCAATGTTCAACGCCAAAGGCGATTCATGGCGCAGAGGGATATCGATCATGTCAGGTCACTCCTGTTGATCGAACTCTAATCCGCGCAAGAGACGTTTCCTATCCATCACCCTGCATCCCCAGAGGATCAGGCAAGCATTCAAGAGGAATGCACTGGGGAAGGGCCGGATTGACCGGGAGAATGTGTCTATCTGTTACAGGGGCAGTGCCCGGATGGGCGACAAACGGCTTGCCCCTGCGCATCGCACCCACACGTTTTTTTGCACCTCAGGCAGTTCCCATGACGTTTCCTTCTACAGATCCTTCTAAAAGAACAGGCGGCTGGAGCGCAGTGCTGGCCATGTCGTTGGCCGCATTCGCCTTGGTCGCTTCAGAGTTCATGCCCGTTAGCCTGCTGACGCCCATCGCGGCAGACCTGCACATCACCGAAGGCCAGGCAGGGCAGGGTATTTCCGTGTCCGGTGCCTTTGCATTGATCACCAGCCTGCTGATTGCCTCGGTTGCCGCTCGCGTTGAACGGAAGAAGTTGCTGCTGGGCCTGACCTTACTGATGATCGTCTCCGGTACGGTCGTCGCGCTCGCGCCGGGCTATCCCTCATTCATGTTTGGGCGTGCCCTGATCGGGATCGCGATCGGTGGTTTCTGGTCATTGTCGGCGGCGACTGCAATGCGCCTGGTGCAGTCTGATCAGGTTTCCCGGGCGCTGGCCATCGTCAATGGCGGTAACGCTCTGGCGACGGTCATCGCCGCGCCGGCGGGTAGTTTTCTTGGCTCGTTGATCGGCTGGCGCGGTGCATTCTTCTGTGTGGTCCCGGTCGCAGTGCTTGCCGCCGTGTGGCTGCTGATAAGCCTTCCGTCCTTCAAGGCCGAGCGCCAGGCAGGCAGCGGCAACGTTCTGCGGCTGATGAAACAGTTGCCAGTGGCCTTGGGAATGGTCGCCGTCAGCGTGTTTTTCATGGGCCAGTTCATGCTGTTCACCTACCTGCGGCCATTTCTCGAGGGCGTGACTGGCGTCAGTGTCTCAACCTTGTCGTTGATGCTGCTGGGGCTGGGACTGGCAGGTTTTATCGGCACCTTTCTGATCGAAAGGTTTATGGGCCGCGGCCTCTACCGCACGTTGAGCGTTATCCCGCTGATCATGGCGGCCATCGCGCTGGCGTTAGTCAGCTTCGGCAAATCACCGGTACTGACCGCTGTGTTGCTCGGACTCTGGGGACTGGTTGCGACGGCCGCACCGGTCGGCTGGTGGACATGGCTGGCGCAAACGCTTCCGGATGATGCGGAAGCCGGAGGTGGCTTGCTTGTGGCCATTGTCCAACTGGCGATTGCCGGAGGCGCGATCATTGGCGGTCTAGCCTTTGACCTAAGCGGTTACAAAGCCACATTCGAGCTCAGTGCCGCGGTGTTGGTCGCCGCGTCAGTGCTTGCCTGGCTGGCGGGTCGCAATGCCACGCAAGTTCATCTTGTCGAGTCGAGCGCGACAGCCTGACGTGATCAGCCGTCTCTCAGCGGATGGGTTATGGACATGAGAAGAAGTGGCGAGCAAGCAAGCGTGTGGCTGATCCTCTCGGCGATTTTAATCTGTGTATCGATGAGCCCTGTGGCCATGGCCCAAAGCTCATCGCTGCACCAAAGCACCGATCAAATGGCTCCGGGTAAAGAGATGCCTGTCATGCCAGACAACTCAGCGATGTTGACCAAGATCAAACTGAAATTTGCAGTTCAAAAGGCCGTGTTGGAACTCAACGACAATCCGCCTTCCCGCGATCTTGTGTCCATGCTGCCGCTCACGGTGAAGTTCAGCGACGATAACGCTTTCGAGAAAATCGCTTTTCCGCCGCGATGGAAGAGGAGTTTGACCTCCATCTGGAGTTGAGCGAGTGATGTCGCCGTTGCTGGGTTGGTTCATTGTTTGATCCCATGCTGCGGATCAAGGCTTTGTTCTGAGGCGACCTGAATACTCAGATCGTGCCTGCGCAGTATCTGGCACTTCACCCTTTATAACGGTGAAACAATGCCAGCGGAAATCAGGCAACGAGATGGGCTAACCCTGAGTGTTATGCAGTCCCCAAGGTGGGCCGTTGCAGCAGATTATCTTGACCCAGCGCATGCTCAACGAATTGTTGCCATCACCTGCGAGCGCGATCAAGGATTGATCGCCCTCGCAGCGTGTTAGGCGTATGTCGGGGAACCAGTCGGACGCATCGACTGCTATTAACCCGGCAATCAAATACACCAAATCATGCTGCGTAGGCGATACGTGGATGCCGGAAATAAGAACGGATTCTTTGAGGGCGTAATTGCAATCGTCTCATGACCGAGCGAACACGCCTTTCC
>NZ_JCBCUS010000023.1:0-11464 GCF_059862355.1 Pseudomonas sp. MF09150
CGCTGACTAAGACCTTGATATTGCCCGACCTGGATCGTGGCGCGTTCTTCGACGCTGAGTTCTGTATAGGACATGGCGGCACCTTACCGGAGGGTGAGGTGTTGCACTCAGTTTTTGCGGCCGCCCTTTTTAAAACAATTATTCCCGAGGCCATTTTTAAAATAATCAAGCAGGAAATTATTGAAAATAAGGTTCTTAGAAGAGAGGCAAAATGGATTTATGACTTTACACTAAAAGGCGATTTAATAGTCTGCAGGCAAACTACGCGCTATGAGCTCCATAATTTAAGTCATGAAGAGGTTTCAAACCCCATAAGGTTGGACCTTGATGCGCTTGGAGGGAGTTCTTATAGACTGATATCTGCTGAGTGCCATAGTCAATTCGGTGATGTACTTGTAAAATACAATCCCGAGGATGCTGGAAAAAACATTAATATAGATGTTGTGCGCGCTGAAAATAAACTCACAGTTTCCTATTCGGTAAAGATCCCTGCCAAAAGCTATGCTGAGTACAATACTGTTTTTGAAAAGCACTACAAAGGGGATATTACTGATGCTCAAGGCACAAAGGTTCCAGTGGTTGGTGCTGATATCATAGTTAACTTCCCGACAGGATATCATTTTGATATTAGCCCTTTGATGTCAACGACTCCCCGCTTGATTTCTGAAAGCTCGATTCAAAAGATATTCAGAGTTGAGGGCGGTGTACTTCCCAATCAAGGGTTTGTTTTTTACTTGGTTAAAAAAGATATCGATGTTGCTGTTGACGATCGCGAATTGGTCGTTTCGCTTGAAATGCCCGAGGTTTAATACCCGAGCAAGCTGGGAGAAGCTTGATCCACTTCTGAGGGGGAAATTATATGGACGCCCATTGGTTCTTGTCGCAGCGAGTGAGCTTCATTCGGCAACTGTATCTTCATGCCACGGCGCCCTTTGTCGAGCTTCAGCGCGTAATCGAAACGTGTGAGACCCCGCTCGCCCCCCCTACAGCGAAGACGGTACCCCCCTACCTGCTTTCAAATTCGGTACTTTCGCACCTCCCGCGAGAATCTGGGGTGCGACCTAACAATTCGTCCACACCGATGCCACTTCTCGGCGCGGCGCGGCTAAACTAAGGTATTAGAGATTGATGGATAAACTGACAGGGCTATTTGAATTTTTAGAGAAAAATCAAAACGTCGCCTCAGCCGCTGCCGCAATGACAAGCGCGGCAGCCGCTATCCTTGCGCTGCTCGTTTCAATTATTGCTGTTTTAGTGGCAGTGATATCGGCCAGACAGCAAAGAGTTCATAACACCTTAACTGTAAGGCCAATCCCGGAAGTTACGGTTGGCGACTATGAAAATACCTTGCGGGTGAAGCTTCGGAACCATGGGTCTGGCCCATTACTGATCAAGTCTTTCGTCGCCACATTCCATGGGAATTCATGCCAATCTTTAATCGACTGCATGCCAGATCTTGGCGGTAGACATTGGACGAATTTCACGGGAGTGATTAACGGGCGGGCCCTTCTCCCCGGAAAAGAGATAGTGCTGATAGAGCTGACTGCAGATCAAAAAGAAGCAAATTTTAGTATCCCTCGAGATCTTGCTCGATTGGCACTCTCCGAGACGGAAATAGTCGTTCAGTATTCCGATATTTACGATTCAACCTTCTCCCCGTACAAGAAATCCCTTTCATGGTTTGGTCGCAACCTTGAATAATCCAGCAGGTTCTTCGAGCGAAAAACAGACTTGTTCGGAGGGTTCCTAGGTTCTCCATTCGCTTCATCGTTGAAGAAGCTTCTTTCTCGCATCGTTAAATTCTTGCTCAGTGATGTGACCGTCCTCTTTCAGCTTCGCCCATTTAATCAGTTCGTCAGCGACAGAGAACGTGCGAAGCCTTTCGCCTTTGATAATGTCAACGTCATTGGTATCAGGAACGGTTTTCGCTTTGCCAGAAAAAATACCGTTCGCTTCAACCCATTGTGCGTGGCAACGCAGAGGGCTTAGAAAGAGGACGTTCAGAAGGATGATGTACAGCAAGGCGATACCTGCCAAGGCAGTCGAAAGAATAAATTCCTCGGTTTGACGATCCCATCTGTCAGATGCGCCAAGCGTTGTCGCGAAATACAAGGCGAATAGCCCGCTGCCTATTAATGCGATATATACGTAACCTTTGTAAATCCGCGCTGCGGTTTCGATGTGACTGAAATCGCTGTTCTTCTTCATCATCACCAAGCCAAAAATCAAAAATATGGCTGGGATGATTCCGACAATGAAAAATAACGAAGGGAGCAATAGGAGGGCAAAAATCAGGAGCTTACTTTGTTCGGTGCTAGACAAAGGTGTGTTGGTCATTGTTGCGTCCGCGTTTATCAGTTTAGATTCCAGAGGCTTTGATTAGTGCCTTGTGAAAAACTTCAATGCTTCCACGGCAATAATGAAGATTGCCCAGCCTATGAAAATCCGGCGGCGCGTAGAGCTATTGCGTTTGGACTTGAAGAAAGAAGCAATGCCAATGTGGATTATAGGTATAAATATACTTCCGCCAATCGCTCTAGAAATATAGCTTTGGAATAGCACTGGTTCTCTGACAATATCCATGACCGGGGATGCGCTAAAGTCATGTTTGACATTAGCTAGAAAAACGACGGTGAAGCTAATCAGCGATAGGACAATTGCAAGTGCTAAGGAGGTCGTTTTTTTAACCGAAGCGTCATCCTGATTCTGACCGTTCACATCTTTATCTGGTGCTGATACTTCCATGTCCATTCCTTCGTCAAACATTGTAAGTTTCTTAGCTATGGTGAACCTATCGTGCATGGCATAGTAGCATCACCGCCGTTTCGAAGCTTGGGTCGTTTTCCGCCTCTCGCGACTGGCCTAAACCGGCCACATTCTGCCTTCGGTCAACGGCAGCTATGGGTCGACAGCCGCAGGTCGTTGCCTGATGGATCCAACCCCTCCGCTGCTGTGGTGCAGTCGGCTTCTGACATTCAGTGCAGTCTGTTTATGAAAACGACAGATCTTTTGGACTTGGGATTTACCGCTTTCCTGTCACTTTTCCTGTACCGAAATCAGTGAGAGAAAAACGTATGGGAAAGCGGATTGGATATGCCCGAGTGTCGACTGATGATCAGAACCTCGACCTGCAGCGAGATGCACTTGCTCTGGCTGGGTGCTCAACAGTCTACGAGGAGACCATGAGCGGCAAGTCGGCGGACAGGCCGGAGCTGGGGCATTGCCTTAAAGCTCTGCGTAACGGTGACACTCTGGTTGTCTGGCGACTGGACCGCCTCGGTCGCTCTTTGCCTGACTTGGTTGGGATTGTCAGTAGCTTGGAGCAGGAAGGGGTGGCCTTCGAATCCATAACTGAACGAATCGAAACCACCAGCGCTGCCGGCAAGCTGATTTTTCACGTGTTCGCTGCCCTGGCTGAGTTTGAGCGCAACCTCATTCGAGAACGAACTCGTGCAGGACTGGCTGCGGCTCGTGCCCGTGGGAGAAAAGGTGGACGCAAGCCTGCGCTGGATGATCGTCAGGTGCGTGAGATACGAGCTCTTCTCAGAGATCCTGAGATACAGGTAACCGATGTTGCCCGACGGTATGGCGTTTCTCGAACAACGCTTTACCGCTACGTCGGTTCGCCGAAATCATCTGCGGTCGTTTAAGTGGTGGTGTTGTTTTCCGCTGAAGTTGCCCAGAAAATTTTGGGCGCTATGACCTAGCAGGCAAGTGAAGGATATCTCCGGCGTTCTAAGTGTGCCGGACTACCACTGAATAAAAATAGGGCGTTTTCATGTCGGTGCTTTTTTCTGTGAAGGGATGCGTTGGTACCTTGCTGTTGGTTGCGTTGGTGGGTTGCTCCAGTACCCCGAAGGTAACGTTGCCAGAACCTAAAGATGTTCCTCGCGAAAAATGGTCCGATGCCATGTTGGTTCTGGAAGCCATGCGCATCGATGGTCAGCGCGATATTCCAAGGGTAATGGTCGGGAATGAAGTAGATAACCTGAGCGCGCCGCGATCTTCGGGAAGCTCTGGAGGTTTAGCAACGGCGGGTTTGGGATACGTGTCGCCTCCAACTGGTTTTAGCAGCGCAGGCGCAGCCTCTCTTGGCGTCGGGTTATTCTTGCTGGGTGGTGGCAGTGCTGGCCCTGTCTATCGCTACCAGGTTGCTGCGTGGGTGCCTGAGGAACTCGCGTCTAACCCGAAGGAGGCATCTGCGTTGGTCAGGTCGGCCTGGCTTGATGCGAGAGAAAAATACTTTGGTGGAAAAATCTCAAAGTTGCGTCATGAGCCGGCTAAGTACGCTGACGGATCAGGCAAGAAATACGACAGGCTTGCAGATTTGGCTGCTGGGAACCCCGCGCCGTTCGACGCTCCGGCGAGCGCTGCGCCAGCGTTCATTTCGGCCGAGAAAGCCTACGGCCCGATTTTCCTGACCGATCCCTCAGGCGAACTATTTGCTGACGCTAGCAGAGCTGATAAGGACGGCATGGATGCGCTGGCGGGTATTGCTCGTCACCTGCCCGAATGGATGTATGCATACTATCCTGGGCGGAATTGGCCTAAGGACTTCCGGCCTGCCGCGATTTACAACAAGAACGGCAATCTCTATTTCATTGGGAAGTAGTTCGTGGTCGACCAGTGCTACTGGCGTGTCGGGATTTTATCTGCGGAATCAGTCATACAGACTCTCGCGCGAGTCGAAGGTGTTCAATAAAAGCGAAGGCGCTCAAGACGAGTATTGAGCACCTTCGATATTCGTTGAGCACCTTCAGGAAGAGGTGGGCAGTCCCAATGCCCATCCGCCCTGCATACCTGTTTTGTGTGACCGTATACCGAGCTTTTTCCGAGCTCTACGAACTGATGCCCACGAAATGCAAGACTCTTCAGCTAGAGACTTCAACGCAGTGATTGCAACAGGCCCAGCTTGTAACGTCTCCTCCAGAAAGCTGCACGCTTCTTGAATGGCTGATGCTGGTATTGGGCTGTTCGTTTGCTCGATAGCAGCCAGAATGGCTTCAGCGCTTCCTTCGATGGCCTCTCCCCATCGGATGCAGGTTGTCTCCAACTGCTCGTCTATAACGATGGGCTCAACGAAATACTCGATCCCCCCGCTATCAATCGAAACGTTAGACTTGGCTCGGACAAGCACCCTGGCTTCTGAATTCTGATCCTTCTCTGCCACCAGTACAGTGCGAGCGAGCGCGGAGAATGCCTGGCTGCCGATTACACGATTAGCTGCGGAGGACTGGGCCGTACCTTTGCTCAGGTGAGATATGCCGAGGACAGCGCAACAATGCCGCTCTGCAAAATCCACTACCATTTGTAGCCCCTGTCGAACTTCGTTTGCTCGGTGCATGTCCCCCCGAATGAGGTTGATCAGTGGGTCGAAAATCAGCAATGAAACGCCGTTAATCCGTGTGGCTGCCTCGTTCAAAAGGGCAAAGTTGGCTGCAGGATCAAATTGTCGCCTATTCCCACTCTGATCCCTGAGCCCTTCGATAATGTGCACGCGGTTTAGGTCTGCATCTGCAGCCGTAAGGCGAGGAATTATCGTGTCAGCTATACCATCCTCACCACTCCAGATTATGACGTTGCCTGCGGCCTCACATTTGCTGCCATCTGGCCAGGCATCTCCTTTACTAAGCCTGGCTGCCAGCGAGATTGCCAACGTGGTTTTGCCGCACCCACCAGCGCCGGCAAGAATGGATAGCTTTGCCCTTGGCAGCCAGCCTGGCCAAATCCACTGGATCTTTTCCACTGGAATATCGACCGCTGCTGTGAGTTCCACCATCCAGCCTGGCTGTTGAGGTGTTTGGGGCTGCATTACAAAGCCTCCCTTTGCCGAATCCAAGCCTGGACTTCGCTGTTACGCCAGCCGACGCTGGAACCGCACAAAAGACGTTGTCGCGGGAAAAGGCCCTCCGATATTTTGCGGTAGATCGTTGAGCGTTTTAGTCCGACGATTGCCTCGACATCGCGTAAACGAAGAATTTTGTCATCGTCGCTGACGTCGTCAAAGTTGCTAACGTGCATTGCCATAGATTTGAGTCCTAGGTCCTGAAGCGTGAGGCAGCGTCCTCCGGCACTACTGCTAAAAAGGGTAAAAGACGGATATCGGCTGGCTATATAGCGAGCAGGGGCATTTGCCACACGCATAGGTATATGCGCGTTTCCGAGATTAATGTTCGGTAGCGTCGGAGGTCGTTGTGGGCTACAGAAATTCTAGGGCCGTAAGGCTTCTAGGGGCACAACGGACTGAGAGTGTTCTGCCAGATACGCAAATCAACCAATTGCAGTTGCTGCGGCCCGTTCAGCGGATGCGAACGAGGCGAAAGTTTTTAACGTCGTTACCAAGGCGACGTGGCGGACCTTTGCGGATCGATAGGGATCGCTTGGGACGGAGACTTTTTAACATGAGAGTGCCGGGCTGGCAATCAGCAGTGCTCTGCCTTGGTTGGGAAAGGGTGCCCAACCAGGGCAGTGGTTATCTGAGAGCTCAGCGTTTATCGGGCTCAACTAGTTATCTGTAGCGATATCGAGCTTGGGCAGCGCCTTGACGATTCTCTGGGTTTCCAGGCTAACAGTGACCACGCGCTGGAACAGCTCCAGAGGGTACTTGGGGTTGCCCATGGTTTCCACGGCCCAGTCGTTGGCGTCGTTGACGATGCCGCTGGCTTTGTCGGTGCGCACGGCTTGGCGCTCCATCACCCAGTCCAACGCGGCCTTGCCGTTGACCACATAGTCCCATGCCGCCTCAGGGATGCCCTTGAGGGTGATGCGGTGGTTGTAGATGACGGCGCTCTTGTCGCCCTTCTTGGCGAACTTCATCTTCTCCACGCGGTAATCTGCGTCGGTGAGCGTGCTCTTGGCCTCGATGGTCAGCGGGTAGGGCTCGACGGTTTCGTAGTTCAGGTGAAGCTCGGCCAGGGCACGGCCAGCCTTGCTGAACGCCCAGAAGTCGACGGCGTTCTTCACTGCCGGGATACGCGGCAGCTCCTTGCTCAGATTGTCGGCAAAGCGCTCGCGGTAGTCCGGGGAATGGAGGATACCGTAGACGTAGTAGAACAGGTCTTCTTTGCTGATCTGCTCGCCAGGGTAGGCTGCTTGGAAATGAGCAAGGCCGGTGTCAGTAATTGCATTGCGGCTGCGCAAGCCACCTTCAGTTGACTTGGAAAAGAGATCGTTCTCTGCGGGGTGGGGGGCTTCGTCGTAGAGGTAGAGGGGGAAGCATTGGTATCCCCCCATGCCTGGAGCCAAATTCAGATCCGGAATACGATTAACTATTAGTGCCGAGAATCCTTTATCCCCGCCTAAGCCAGGAACACAAATTCCTATATTCTGACTAGGCGATCTTGGAAAAATTCGTGGCATCTGGCCTACTCGATGAATAACAGACGCATCATAAACCAGCCACTGTTTGGTAAATGGTCGGTAGAGGGCATGACATAGAGCATCGCCATCGAAGCTATGCTGAATACCGCTCGCCGCATCGGCTAACAAGCTACTTGTCCAGCTAATTTTTGTGGGGTCGTTACAAACCAATTGAACAGCTTGGGCAATCCGATCTTTCTTTGTTCCTTTCAGATCGGCGTTGGTGAGAGCCGTCACCTCTTTGTGATAGACGGCCAGCATATCGCTGACATTCTCAGCCACAGCGATTTTGCTTGAGTTGTAAACCCAAACGTCTCGTCCCGATTCAACTCCTCGTGAGTAGTTCTCAAACAAGCTCGGTGCTGATTTGTCCTCCTTATCGCCCAAAACTATGAAATGGTTGAAGCTGTCGTCACGCTGTTTGAGCCAGTCACCGTGCTCATCCGGGGTGATGGTTTGCCAATTCCTAATGCCTTCCACGCTGACGTAGCTGGCGATCAGCTCTAGTTTTTCCTCGCGGCTGAGATAGTCACCAATATCGTGGAAATAAATCTGACCGTGAGCCGGTGATTGAGGGTTCTTGACCAACAATGAGATTGCGATAGGGGCGCGACTGCCACTGCCGAAAATCTTGCCACCTTCCTTGCGGGAGGTTTCGCCGCTTGTGCGCTGATTACCACGTAAATGGAACACATAGAGGCTGGAGAACTCATCCACCAAACACTTGCGAACGCCATCTGCTGTGTTGGATTCAACAAACCCCGCATTGGTTACAAATCCGATAATGCCTGCTCCCCCTATACGATCACTGGCCCATCGAATAGCTCGAATGTAGCTGTCGTACAAGGCGTTTTTATTGGTCGCAGCTGAGCGCGCAGCATAACTTTCACGAATGGAGGAATCGAGATTGAGATAGGCCAAATTAGCATTGTTGTCATTACCGCTATCCTGCTTCGCCGAATACGGTGGATTACCCACAATCACCCGAATATCCAGCGCCTTCTGACGCTTACGCCGAGCGCTGTTGTCCTCCAACAGGGCGTCCACCAGGTCGTCTTTCTCGTACATTTGGAAGGTGTCGGTCAGACAGATACCTTCAAACGGCGCGTACTCATCGATTACTTCGCCGTGGTAGGCAGCTTCGATATTGATGGCAGCTATGTAGTAGGCCAGCAAAACCAACTCGTTGGCGTGGATTTCATTCTTGTACTTATGCGGCAGCTCTTCCGGTTTAATTAGACCTGACTGAATCAGGCGGGTGATAAAAGTACCGGTGCCGGTAAAGGGGTCGATGATGTGGACGCCCTTACTGCCCAGGGTCTGACCGAACTCTTGTTGCAGCAGGTGGTTGACGCTGTGAAGGATGAAGTCCACCACCTCGACCGGGGTGTAAACGATACCCAGGCGCTCGGTCATCTTGGGGAAGGCGTTGCGGAAGAACTTGTCGTACAGCTCGACGATGATCTTCTGCTTGCCTTGGGCGTTGTTGATGCCGGCAGCGCGCTGACGCACGCTGGCGTAGAACTTCTCCAAGGTGTCAGCTTCCTTGGCCAGGTGGTGCTCATGAAGCGCGTCCAGCACGCCTTGCATGGCCTTGGACATGGGGTTGTTGCTGGCAAAACTGTACTCGTCAAACAGCGCATCGAATACCGGCTTGGTTACCAGGTGCTGGGCGAGCATTTCGACAATCTCGCCATCGCTGATGCTGTCGTTGAGGTCGTCGCGCAGCTCGGCGGCGAAGGCGTTGAAGGCAGCCTTTTCTTGGATGTTGGCCGGGTTCTCCAAGATGCCCTGGATGCGGTCAATATGGGTGCGGGCGATCTTGGCAATGTCGTTTGCCCAGTCTTCCCAGTGATGGCGGTTGCCGCACTTGTCGACGATTTTGGCGTAGATGGCCTTCTCGATTTCCCCCACCTCATAGGCCAGCTCCGCCTGCTGGGTCATCTGGCCTTCGACATCGTACTTAGCGCGTTTCTCACCAATGCCGTACTGGCCTTTGCCTGCCTGGCCGTTGCTGGTGCCGCTAGTTTTCCTGGCTTTTTTATCGGCCTTGTCGGTGATGGCGATGACTTCCATCTTGCGCGGGTCAGAGCCGATCAGGTCGAGCTTGTTGACCATGGCGTCGAAGCTGTCGTCGTGCGAACGCAGTGCCTGAAGCACCTGCCAGACCACTTTGTAGGTCTGGTTGTCATTAAGCGCTTCGTGGGGCTCCATGCCGGCCGGAATGACCACGGGCAGCACCACGTAGCCGCGTTTTTTACCCGGTGCGTTGCGCATCACCCGGCCCACCGATTGCACAACGTCGACCTGGGAATTGCGCGGGGTGAGGAAGAGCACGGCGTCAAGCGCCGGTACGTCCACACCTTCCGACAGGCAGCGCACGTTACTGAGGATGCGGCAGGTGTTGGCTGGCGGTTCTTCCTTAAGCCAGTTGAGCTTGGCTTCCTTGGCGCTGGCGTTCATGCCGCCATCGACATGTGCGGCTTCGCAGATGATGCGTGAGGCCTCATCGATGTTTTCTGACTCCTGATAAGCCTCCACCACCGACTGGAACATGCTGGCGATGTTGATCGAGCTGACCTTGTGCTTGGTGCCCTTGTAGTTGGGCGAGATGACCTGGCAGAAAGCTACAGCGCGCCTCATGGGCTGATCATCACCCACCAGGTTTTCGGCCAATCCCTGCTTGGCCAGCGCCTTCCAGCAACCGACTATCTTGGCGGCGTCGTCTACCTTGAGCTGGTTGTTCTCGTCCTTCAGCATCTCCTGAAGGCGCCGGCTGATGGTGCTCTCCTCGACGGTGAGTACCAGCACCTTGTAATCGGTGAGCAGG
Source organism: Pseudomonas sp. MF09150 (assembly GCF_059862355.1). Classification (NCBI taxonomy): domain Bacteria; kingdom Pseudomonadati; phylum Pseudomonadota; class Gammaproteobacteria; order Pseudomonadales; family Pseudomonadaceae; genus Pseudomonas; species Pseudomonas sp. MF09150. The sequence continues at coordinate 10,190 of NZ_JCBCUS010000023.1, forward strand.
CCCCGCTGAACGGCCTCGGAGAAGTTGATGACGAACAGCTCTTTGCCGTAGAGCGCGTCGTCATCCATCGAGCACAGGGTGACTTCACCGGACTCGGCCTTGAGCTTCGCGTTGTCACCGTAGATGCGCGGCGTGGCGGTCATGTACAGACGTTTGGTGGCGCGGATGTAGTCGGCATCATGAACGCGCACAAAGTTGCTTTCGTCATCGTCGCCAAAGGTGGCGCCCGTGGTGCGGTGCGCTTCGTCGCAGATCACCAGATCGAAAGCGGCCAGGCCATGATCAGCCTGGGCACGGCTGATCACGTCGATGGAGTGATAGGTGGAGAACACTACGCTCATGTGCTCGGCATCATGGCGCTTGAGCATTTCCGCTGCGAGGCGATCTGCCTTAGTGGTGGCTGGGTAGCGTAGCTCGTGGGTGAACACCTGAACCGCGTCATCCTCTGCTTTGCGCTTCTTGCCAACGTCGCTGTCGGAGCAGACGGCAAAGCTGTGGAGCGGGGTTGCGCTTTCCTGCGTCCATTCGGTAAGGGTCTGCGATAGCAGCGACAGGCTGGGCACCAGGAACAGTACACGCTTACCCTTACCGGCCTGCTGCTCGGCAATTTTCAGGCTGGTGAAGGTCTTGCCGGTGCCGCAGGCCATGATCAGCTTGCCGCGTTCTGCGTCCTTGAGGCCAGCGGCCACGGCATTCAACGCGGTTTGCTGGTGCTCTCGCAGCTGCTTCTTGGCCTTGAGAGCGACTGCCTGATTGGGCTGGTACTTGGCCCAGTCTATCTGGCTGTCTTCCAGGGCTTGCAGGTCGATTTTACTGACCGGAGGCTGCTGGCCCTGCAACGCGTCCTCAGCGTGCTCGCTCCAGTTGTTGGTGGTGGCGACGATGAAGCGGTGCGAGAACGGTGCCTTGCCCGAGGCGGTGAAGAAACTGTCTATGTCCTTCTTCTGGACCTTGTAGTCCTCGGCGTACAGCTTGCACTGGATGGCGTGGTACTCGCCGGTGCCTTGGGTGCGAGCCACTAAATCAATGCCCGCATCCTTGCCACTGAGGCTTTGTTCCTTCGCCCACTCCGCATACGTCCATACTCTGTCGTAAAGGTCACGGTAGGTGGCTTCGTTGCGGAGGTAAGTGCAAATCAGCTCTTCGAAGTATTAACCTGGCAAATAAATAGGGCATATTAGATAATCTGTCTCCATGAAAATAGATGCCCGTAAACTCAGCCCCCAAGAACAACGTGAAAAGCGCTCCACGGCCCTACGCATGCGTGAGCAGGGT
>NZ_JCBCUS010000024.1:0-10916 GCF_059862355.1 Pseudomonas sp. MF09150
GCGCTGACTAAGACCTTGATATTGCCCGACCTGGATCGTGGCGCGTTCTTCGACGCTGAGTTCTGTATAGGACATGGCGGCACCTTACCGGAGGGTGAGGTGTTGCACTCAGTTTTTGCGGCCGCCAAGTGAATGCTGACAGTGCGATCGCAGTATTATCTGGACCTGATGATTGACTTTGAAAAATGATACAGCACCGCCAATAGGTTTTTAATGCTTTTATTCAAGACGAATTCCCGCGCAGCCAACCCTGTCGCTTCGGCATATCCCAGCAGTTTTCTTTGTGAGGCACCGCTGTGTATTCTGTAATCAAGTAGCACTTCATCCATGTTTGCCCACTTGACGCCAAACCGCTTGAGTCTTAGCCACAGGTCATAGTCTTCAGAGTTGAAGCCAGCGTTATATCCGCCGGCTTTGATAATCAACTCTTTTCGATAAATGATGGTGTTATGCGCAAAGCAGTTTTTATACCGGAGCATCTTGTCTATCCGGGCGCCCTTGGGGTAAATCCTGGTCCCCAGTACGGCACCTTTGGGATCAATGAGCCTTAGGTCGCAGCCTACGAAGTCCAGATTGTTGGCTTGCATGTAGGCAAACTGTTTTTCCAGGCGATCGGGCCAGCAGACATCATCCGCATCCATTCTCGCAACATAGTCGAACTTGGCTGCGTCGAGCCCGATGTTCAGCGCGCAGGCCAATTGTGGGATCCTGCTCTTGATCACTCGCAAGCGCGGTTCACTGCTGTAGAGCTCGCTGAGGCAGGATTCAACCTCATCACTAGAGGGGCCATTGGCGACGATGATCAGCTCGAAATCGGAAAATGTCTGAGAGAGAACACTGTCGACGGCCAAAGGAACAAACTCGTCGAATCTGCTGACGCCCATAACAACACTGATCATTGGTCCACCGCCGTGTTACGTCGACGATCCATCCGGCTTTTTACCCGATAGACGAAAGATGTACCAAAAACCATGAAGGACACGGTTTTCAGCCATGCAGCATCTATCGGAAAGTAAAAGAAATATTTCAGTTTTCCCCTGCCAAAGAAGGCATCCCTCAAGGCAATGGACTTCCTGAAGTAGGCATTTGGCCAGAACCCCTTGATGTAAGGTTTTATGGCCGAGAAAAAGTCATAATGCCGCGCGTAGTCTCTGGCGACAGAGTCCTGCGTGGGAACAACCGTCCCGCAGTCATTTCCCGCATGTAGCCTGTAGTACAGAACCGGTTCAGTGACCACGGCGACCCTGTTGTCTTTAAGCAGGAAGAAGGAGATCCACCAATCTTCAAACTTGATATGTTCAGGCAGTGGGAAGATGCTCTTGGCGTCTGTTTTCCACAGCATGGCACAGCCTCCGGATAGGCTGCTTCCTAATAGGTTTTTCAAGTAGTTGGGCTGGGCAGGTAATGCTGTTCCGATAACGGCCTTAGCGTCGTTGTCATAGCGGAACAGGCCGCCGTAAACCGACTTTTCGGTCGCCAGGGCTTCATCCAAGAGCCTTCTGGTCCTTCCTGAAACTAAAAAGTCGTCTGCGCCGAGCAGGCAGATGAAATCGCCTTCAGCCATTTCAAAGGCACTGTTGAAGGCCGCATTCTTGCCCTTGTTTTGCGAGAATGCATGTATCTTGATCTTTGGGTTTTCAGCAAATCGCGAGTGCACCACAGACAGTGAGGAATCGGTCGAACCGTCATCGACGAGGCAGACTTCAACGTCCAGATCTTCGCTGGCTTCCTTCAAGACTGACTCAATTGCTTCGACTATATACTCCTCCTTGTTGTACAAGGGGATTAAATATGAAACCAGATGCATGTGAGCCCTCAATCTAACGGTGTACTTCGAAGTGAATCGATTTTGATTTTAAGAGTTGCTTTGGCAAGGTAGTGGCGTTTGTTTATAACTAACGACAGCCTTGTATAACTCTCGTTCTGCTTCACTGTCGAACTGTGAGTTATGCCACAGCAGGGTGAAGCATCCACCTACCGCAAGACAGGTCTCTTTCAGGTCTTGAAACTTTTTCAACGCCGCTTCGCCTACGCCCAAGCCCATATAGTGTGGCGCCGTGACGGTTGACTCCATGGCAATCAATGGGCGTATACGCAAATTCAACTGTTTGCCTTCGACTGGATCATAAGCCGGGTACTCGTGGCAGGTTCCGCAACGAAAACCGACGTAGTCAGCGTAACCCAGGGTGCTGTCGTAAGTTAGACCCGCTGCGTCCCAGGCGCGCATTGTAGTGGGATGCTCCCATCGCAGATAGTGCATTCGGCCACCCCAGACGGTTTGCCGGATATTCTCTTCCTCACATGTTCTTCTCAGGCGCTGAGCCTCGGCTTGAATCTGTTGCGGATTCTGAAAAGAGTTATAGCTGGGGTGTAGGCCTATCTCGTGGCCGCGCCTGTGGATATCGTGCATCAAGGCTCGAATAGCTGGATGCTCCGGTTCATAGTCGGCGTCTTTAGCGCGATCAGTTCTGCCGCAGATGAAGTAGAAAGCACTGACCAGTCCATAGCGCTCCGACACATCCATGATCCAGTTGAAAGTGTTTGCAGGGTCGGCGGGATGCAGTGACGTCTGGCTATTGAAGCGTATCCAGGGTGCCAGAAACACCCCTTTGAAGTTTCGGCGTTTCAGTGCGTCCGCCACCATCCCTCGAGCAATGCCTACTGGCGAGCGAAATCCATACTGACTAGGCATATCGACGTCATGGGAGACTTTCATGCCGGACTGCTGCTGCTTGAGCTGTAAATTGGGCCAGGTTTTTTGTATGACTTGCCCAAGAATGCCCAGCCACTCATCTACCACGGGGCGCTCAAGATAACCGTGCTTGAAGGCGTGGGAAGAAGTTGCCGCAAAACGCTGGTGGGTATCCAAGTTCGTGCGATTGGTTTCCTCCAGGCGTGAGAGCATCCAGTAAGTCAGCCCGAGGATGTCATAGTTGATGCGGTAGCCGTTTTGTATGGGCTCGATCAATGGCGACGATAGAGTACTGGCCCCTGGCGCGGGTAACGGGCGGTCCAGGAGTGAGGCCCACCCATCTCCAGTTGCATCCCATGTTGTGAAAGGCAAATCTGAATTGGCTTTATTGAAGCTGATAGGGTCAATCGACAGTAGTATCTGTACGGGGCTTTCCTGATAGCTCAGCCAGAGTGTGTCGGACTCAGTAGAACTGATAGAAAAGGTATGGCCAAAACGTTCAGCCAGAACCTGTTGGAGCCAGCTGAAAATGGATTGGTTCGGCCATGCACTTTGCATCGTTACTTCCCTACTTTCAGTTCTTTGAGGAATTGTACTGTTCTAATCATTCTGGAGGGTGTTTTTGTCACCGCGAAATAGGGCGTCTGTATTGCACCGAAGGCTCTGAAAAAGCGTTCAACCGGTTCTATCATCGAACCCTCAAAGTCGAAGCGCTTAGTCACGGTCGAGGCGAACTTGATCGCTTCCCACATGCACAGGCTGGTGGCTCCGCTGTTGCGTAGTTCAGGATCGCCGCCGCCCATCAGGTAGTAGGCGCTGTTTTCGTCCCAAATCAAATAGACAGCAGCATGCCGTTGCCCCTGCGGGTCTTCTGCGATGAATATCTTGCGTGAGCTGTGTGCAACACATGCTTTGTCGAGGTTTTCGACAAAACTCTCGGAATAGGGAAGCGGCATCCCCTGACGAGTGAAGACCAGGCGATTGAGGGCCAGAAAGTCCTTGATGCCGAGGTCGTCGCGAACTCGTACATTGAAGCGGTCGCTGGCTTTGCGTATGTCGGTTCGAATGTTGGCTTGGACCTCTTGCCACAGCGCTTCCTCATTCGTCAGTTCAGGCAGGACGTAGGTGTAGCGTGTGGTCTGTTTGAACCCTCGCCAGAAGAAGGGCAGCCAGTTCTGTTGTTGGTAATGCCAGTTCTGGCTGTACTGATCGAACTTGGGAAGCTGATCGATCAAAGCTTCCATCAGGTCCTTTTGCTGCCCCAGAGCCTTCGCATATTTCGCATTACTCTCCCGCAGCCATGGGCCGAGGAACTGAGTCAGAGAAGGTTGGGTCAGCAACGTGGACCAGCGCTGCCTTTTAGTCAGGTAAGGCAAGGCAGCCATGAGCTTGCCGCCTTTTTCAACGACAGCTACATCCCAGTTTTCTGCGCCCGCTGTAGCATCGAGCCACCAGGCCTGACTGAATATAGGGATTGTTTTTTCTGCTATGCAAGCATCCCTGTAGAGTTTCTTTTTTTGCTGCATACAGAAAGCCATCAGTTTGAATTTAGTTGTGGAAAGTACATTTGATTTGCTTTTTAAAGTACTTGCCTCGATACGGTATATTTCAATGCTTTTTGACGTGGAGTGAAGAGCGAATTTGCTCAGTTAAAAGTTTTGCGCTCTACTATCAGCTCTTGTCCGGGAGTTTACGTATGATTGCGTGATAACGGTACTCATAGTACTTTGAACTGATGAAGTTTATTTCAAGGTTCAGCTTCTTGCATGTCTCGAACCAGAAGTAAGGGGTGTAGGCGAATCCCATACCTTGGTCTTTCCACTTGATCCACTGTTGCCGGCCTAACCTGAAGCTGGCCAGTTTCGCGCAGGATATCAGGTCTCTGGCAATCGAATTGGTTCGAGCTGTCAGCCCATTCAGCGCAGATTCTGGTTGTGTCGAGTAGTAGGATCCCATGCCCAGTGTCATGTAGCGGATCGGATCCACGCAGTCGAACAAGTAGAAAGCATGAGCCTGTTCATTGCGTGCAAAGAGTCCGATGACCCTAGCCATTTCTGTTGGGTTCAAGTACTGGTTCAAGGCTTCGGTCGTGGTCCAGGTTGGGAAGCTGGACTGGGGAAGGATCTCGAAGATGTCAGCCACATCCAGATCGATATCGATGTCCTTGAGGCGCTGCTTGGCAGATTCGATCATGGAGGGGGAGTAATCAATTCCCTTGGAAATTCTTGCCAAGGGTATGAGTTGCTCCAGCAACTCTCCTGCGCCGCAGCCCAGGTCGATGATTTCGCCTGTGGAACCGAACTCCTCCATGACCTGCGCACATTCAAGTGCCTTCTTCCTGAAGTATTCGGTGCTGGAGAAGCGATGTCCGCTATTGGTTTTGTCTTGCCAATAGTCTTTGGGGTTGTTCATAGTAGTTAGCCACTAAAAATTGAGCATGCAGATTCAGTTTGAGGTCAGCTCGAGAATCATTTTTTTTGCAGAAGGCTTGTCCTGGGCTTTAAGGAATCGATTACCGTTGTTCAAATGGTTTGCAATTGCTACAGCCCATGCTTGTCCTTCTTCTCTACGTTGTGCAATCCCCAGGTTTTGCCACTCCATGTAGTAACTGCAGTTGTGATCAAGCAGTGTAGGGACGCCTTCAAGTGCGGCTTCGATAGTAACTGAAGAGTTGAGGGTGACATGTAGATCAGCCAGCTTCAAAACGTAATCGATAGGTAGGTTGGAGCATAAATCCAAGTCGCTGCACTTGTTTTTGAATCGAGCTGAATAGATATCCTGTTTGTCCATCATTGCCGGGTGTAGCCGAAACAACCAGAATACGGATTCGCACTCAGGGCTCTGCATCGCGTTGAGCAGGGCTTGAAGGAAATCCTCGCACTCTATGGGCTGCAAGGTGATCAGAGTGACTCGTTCACAGCCGGAGTTCTTGATGCGAGATGTCAACGTTTTATATTCGGAGAACTCAACATCCACCTCGCTCAAGTACTGGCTGAAGATTCGCCCTCCCAATATCCCTGTGTGAGCCTGGCCTCCCCATGAGTTCACATTGACTACATCCTCAGCCGTCCAGTTCCAGAATAATCGAGGCAGCATGTCCCAACCACCCTCAGGAACCCGGCCCCAATTTCCATATGCAAAATGCCCGGGACCTTGCACGCCGTGCTGCAGATCAATGGTCTTTATGCCAAGTGCATTGGCCGCCGCCATCAAGGAAAAGCCGAGAGTGTTGTAGTAAGTGACGACCAGTACAATATTCGGCTGTGTGGATTTCAGGACTTTTGAAAAACGCTCTTTATGCAAATCTAGCTGTGTAAGGGCTTTCTGGATCGCAGGAAAGTTGATTGAGCGGGCGGTGAAGCCTTGCAACTCAATCTCGCTCTTCAGGTTCTCAATCAGCGCAATATCACTCTCTTCCAGTTTTGTGGATTTGCTTCGGGATCCACCTAGAAGAGAAATTAACGTCAGATATTTTTGTATATAGGCTGTCTTTTCCGACCTCGGAGTGCGGTACTCAGCGCCAGGGACAAACTCTTCGGCGTAGAAGCTGATTTGGTTGTTCGCCGCCTCACACCAATGCCTCAAAGGGGAAAAGAATGCGTCGAAGTACTTGCCCTTAATTTTCAAGCTGCGGCAGGTCGAGTGCGTCAGATAGTAGACATCAGATGGTCCACTTCGACCCAGGTTGCTCTTCGGGTCAATGAAACTCTCAAAAAACGAACTAAGCGCGTATAGGTATTTTCTAAACCGATCTTTGATCCCGGCTTTTTCCTGGGCGGGCGGAACCAGTGGATCATTCTCAAAACCGAGCATCATCCGCAGCAAGGGCCAGTATTGCGTGCCCTTATAGCGCAGTGACGAAACATCATATTTTTTTTCAAGCGTGCACAATACGTCAAGAAAATTTCTTTCACTGACAGCAAGTGCAAGATTGCTTTCTAACTCCCCCACCCGGCGTTACTCCGCAATTACTTCGAAACTGACAGCGGTATTGGCGGTTATGTCTCTAGTCACTCGCTTTCCAATGACCAGGTCATAGCACTTGGGTGGAAGTCCATAGCTCGGGCGTACGCTGCGTATCGCGTCCGGGGTAATCAATTCTCCGGCTTTCAAGTCTTTTACAAAGTACAAGGAGCGGCGGAATTTTGCGTTGCCTTGTTCACTCGACTTGCGTGCGTAATCGACCTTGCCCATGGCCGACCATGCCGTCTTGCTGTTACGGCAGAGCTCGGCCAGTTCGGCAGGTTCCAGCGAAAAACTGTCATCAGGGCCGCCACCACTTCGATTGAGAGTGAAGTGTTTCTCGATGATCGAAGCGCCCAGGGCAACACTGGTAATGGCTGTGGTGTTGTCCAGCGTATGGTCGGAAAGGCCTGTGACCAATCCAAATCGCTGAATCATTTCGAGAATGGTGCGTAGGTTATAGTCACTGGCCGGAGCAGGGTAGCCACTCACGCAGTGAAGAATTGCCAGCTCCTTGCAGCCGTTGGCTTTCGCCGTATCTATGGCTTCCTGAATTTCCTCGGCATCAGCCATGCCGGTGGAAATGATCATGGGCTTGCCGGTACTTGCGACATACTTGATCAGGGGCAGATCCACTGCCTCGAAAGAGGCAATCTTGTAGGCCGGGGCGTTGAGATCTTCAAGCATGTCTACAGCGGTGTTATCGAAGGGCGAGCTGAAAATGGTAATGCCCAGTTTCTCCGCATGCTTGAACAAAGGAGCATGCCAGGCCCATGGCATGTGGGCTTCCTGATATAGCTGATAGAGAGTTTTCCCATCCCAGAGCCCGCCGTGTATCTGAAACTCTTCAGAGTCGCAGTTCAAGGTGATGGTGTCGGCGGTATAGGTTTGTAACTTGATGGCGTCAGCGCCTGCCTTTTTTGCTTCTTCAATGATCTTCAGCGCAGTTTCCAGCTTCCCGTTATGGTTGGCGGAAAGCTCGGCGATGATGTAGGGCGGAGCGTCCAGAGCAATGCGGCGACCGGCAATGTTGATACTGTAAATGTTTGACATAAAGTCGGTGCCTCTCAGGTATTTAGTTGCCATTCAGCGGCAAGAAGGCCAAAACACACAGTGTCGTGATAGCTCTGACCATCGAAATGTTGCTCGCGCAGGACGCCTTCCTGTTGAAAGCCAAGACTGCGATGCATCCGCAATGAGCGTTCATTGTAAGCCAGCACTTGGCCACAGACTTTGTGCAGGTTCAGCTCTGTAAACCCATAGTGCAAAGCCGCCTGGCCCATATTGCGACCTGTGCCCTTCGGCGCTTCTGGGGCCGCATAGAACCCCCAATCGGCGGTTCGGCCCTGTGCAGTCTGGTGGAAGTTCACATAACCAAGTGCAACTCCCTGGCTTTCGAATATCAGTAGATCGCGACGGGGGTCTGCGCACGCCTGTTCAAACCAGCGAGTGTGTTCGGCGCGCTTGATCTCATGTTGGGTATGCATGTAGCTGCGCACCGCTTCGTGGTTGCGCCAGGCGAGTACTTGATCGATATCGTCGTCAGTCATCCTGCGTACCAGCCACTGATTGTCGCTTTGTCTGGTCATTTAGAGAGCTGCTCCAGTTTCTCTACGACATAACGTGTGCCGCAACCGTCGGTGACGCCGATCGCTGCTTCAATCATCTGCTCCAGTCTGGAGCCTTGTTGCAGGTCGGTCAGCGCAGCAGGCAGGCGATCGGTGATTTGCTCTACGGTTCCCAGCAGTTCCCCGGCGCCGGCGTTAGCCAGGGCATGGGCCCCAGGCCATTGGTTCTCGGCGATTACCACCGTCAGGGTGGGCAGCCCCATGCAGCAGCGCTCCCAGGATGTCCCGCCCGCGGCACCGATCGCCAGGTCGCTGTCCGCCATCCGTTGTGCCATGTCGCTGATATTGACCAGCACTTCGGTTGGTACCGGCATCAGGGCACATTGCTCTCGCACGCTTTCCAGCCACGGGGCAGTGGCGCCCATCACTGCCCAGATGCGACAGTCGTCCGGCAGTGCACAGTTTTTCAGGACATCCAGTACCTGGCCTGTGACATTATCCTTGTCGACACCGCCCATGCTGATCAGCAGTTGTCTGAGCCGTGGGGTGGTCCGGCGCTTGATGCTGTAGTCGCGCAGTTGTGCGAAATCGGGTCGCAGCAACGCATATTTCGAACCAGCGAGCACTTCGCAGTGAGGCAAAACCCAAGAACCATAGTCCGCAGCCTGGCGTCCCAGATTCTGGTCCAGCAGCAGGTCGCAGCAATGGGCACGGTCGGCTAGGTCGTCAATCGCCATCAACTTGCCGCACAGAGGTCTGACGGCCTGCTCCCAGCGAGCATCAAGAGCGTAGTGATCGACGATCAACCAGTCAGGCTGCAAGTCTTGCAGAATAGCTGCCGATTCACTGGCATCGTGTTGCTGCGACACTCCCAGCCACTTGCAATGGGCAAGCTGCGGGCCATGTTCCTCGCGCTTGGGCGAGGCGGCCTGCCGCATAGGAGCCGTAGTGGTTGTGGGGAGCACATGAACGCGGTGCCCCTTGTCCACTATCAGTCTGGTTAGGTTCTCAGGAGTTCCGCGACAGATGAAGTGGCTCTCAACCGTACCCAGGGACAAGGCGTCGGCCAATGTGAGGCAGCGCATCACATGGCCAATGCCGATGTTCACCGAGGCATCGACACGAAACGCAACGCGCTCGATCATCGAGACCCAGCCGAATCAAGGTATGGCTTGCGGATGGGAACACCTGCGGCGGCCAGGGCGTTTTTCGCACCGGCAGGAGTCTGTTCGGTGAAGTGGAACATGCTGGCAGCAGCGACTGCCGAGGCGCCAGCCTGAGTTACAGCCTCGACCATATGCTGGTAGTTGCCTGCGCCGCCCGAAGCGATTACCGGGATGTTGACAGCCTTGACTACAGCCTCGATCAACGCCAAGTCATACCCAAGTTGCGTTCCGTCTCGATCGATCGATGTAATCAATATCTCGCCGGCGCCTCTTGCTTCCACTTCGCGTGCCCAGTCAGCAACTTTACGACCTGTAGCCTGTTTTCCCGCATGGCTGAAGCACTGCCAACCACTGCCGTCCGACTCATTTCGGACATCGATGCTCGCCACGACGGACTGCGCACCATGGCGCTTGGCAATTTCACTCAGCAGTTCCGGGGTGGTATAGGCCGTGGTGTTGATGCAGACCTTGTCCGCACCAGCTCGAAGCAGTCGCTGAACCTGGTTGATATGAGTAATGCCGCCACCCACGGTCAATGGAACAAAGCACTCTTGGCCGAAGTCATCGACAGATTCGAAATCCAGATCTTCATCTGACTTGTGAGCCACGATGTCCACCAGGATGAGCTCATCAACTTCACGCTGGTTATAGACCTTGATCGCGGGCATGACGGATCCCACTCTTCGCCAGCTGTCAAAACCGATGCCTTTTACCAAGCCTAATTGTTTCCACAGCAGGGTTGGAATTACGCGAACCTTCAGCATTCTGGCGCCTCTACAAAGTTTCGCAGCAACCGAAACCCGGCCCTGGAGCTTTTTTCTGGATGAAATTGTGTACCCCAAACACGACCGCGTCTGACAGCGGCGACCACCGGGACACCATAGTCCGTAACGGCCAGAATATCGGCACTGTCCTCTGGCGTGAATGCATAGCTGTGTACGAAGTAGAAGTCCGTGCCATCAGGTATGCCATCGAATAGTTCACGCTCTGCGGCGCATGCCGAAACGTTGTTCCAGCCACTGTGAGGCACGCGCAGGGTGCAGCCCAGCGAACTCAGATGCTCGACCTTGCCTGGGATCAAGTTCAACCCGGGAGTCGTCCCCTGGCCATCACTTTGCGCGCCCTCCATGCTGGTGGTAGCAAGAAGTTGCATGCCGACGCAAACCCCTAGCATGTGTTTGCCGCGGTGTTGAACTTCCTCATGCAAAGCGTCGACCCACCCCCCTTTGTGCAGGAGCTGTGCGCAATCGGCAAAGTTGCCCACGCCAGGTAGAAGGAGCCGATCGACCGTGTGCATGTCAATGGCGCGATCCACCAGGACCGGTGTGACGCGCAGGGCCTCAATGGCGCGCATCACCGATCCGAGGTTACCGACTCCATAGTCAATAATACCTATCTTCATATTAACCTGGCAAATAAATAGGGCATATTAGATAATCTGTCTCCATGAAAATAGATGCCCGTAAACTCAGCCCCCAAGAACAACGTGAAAAGCGCTCCACGGCCCTACGCATGCGTGAGCAGGGT
>NZ_JCBCUS010000025.1:0-6445 GCF_059862355.1 Pseudomonas sp. MF09150
TTGTCACATTACGAGCCTGAATGGCCGTTTGCAGGTCTTAGACTAAATGACGGGTTAAGTGACAGTTTTTGACGGCGAGAACTTTCTGGCTCACACTGTCACATAATCGAACGTATATGTGACAGGTGAAGTGATGTTGATCGGCTATATGCGAGTGTCAAAAGCGGACGGATCCCAATCCACCGATCTGCAGCACGATGCACTGATCGGCGCTGGAGTGAGTCCTTCACATCTCTATGAGGATCTGGCTTCAGGCCGACGCGATGATCGACCGGGGTTGGCTGCTTGCCTGAAGGCGCTCCGTGAAGGCGACACGCTGCTTGTGTGGAAGCTCGATCGGCTCGGGCGCGATCTCCGCCATCTGATCAACACCGTGCACGACCTGACTGCGCGTAGCGTGGGATTGAAAGTCCTGACCGGTCACGGTGCTGCGGTCGACACGACGACTGCAGCGGGTAAGCTTGTGTTCGGTATTTTTGCTGCGTTGGCCGAGTTCGAGCGGGAGTTGATTTCCGAGCGCACGATGGCAGGATTGGCATCGGCACGAGCACGCGGCAGGAACGGCGGGCGGCCGTTCAAGATGACCGCAGCGAAACTGCGATTGACCATGGCGGCGATGGGGCAGCCGGAAACCGTGGTTGGCGATCTATGTGAGGAGCTCGGCGTCACTCGACAGACGTTGTACCGGCACGTCTCGCCAAAGGGCGAGTTGCGTCCAGATGGCCTGAAGTTGCTTTCACGTGGCTGATTTTGACCAGGAGGCGAATGGCTAACTACGGCCAGAAGCGTACGCTCAAGGCGGTTGAACCAGCAGAGCCTTTTATCACTCGAGTCATAAGTATCTGGAATTTTTCTAAAAAATCATACGCTTCTGCCTTTCTGGAACTTCTTGTTTTTCCTCCTCAAAAGAGGGAGAATAACCGGAAGTCGAGCTAGCAGGAGCTAGATAAAATGCATATGAATGTTGTCTTTTCTGAGTCTGATGAAGTAGCTGCGCGCCTTGAAGAGCTTGGAGTCTCTGAAGCATCACTCAGAGAAGCCATCAACCAAGGGCATCTACAGCGCGCTAGGCTGACACCAAACCATCCTCGTATTTTTCCAGGGCTAGAAATGTGGGGCTGGTGTGTAGCAGGCCTACGTGATCAGCTTCGCCCTCTCGGCTGGATTGCTCATGTGGCAGGCAATTACGAGTCGACAGTAAATAATGCTCTTGATCTGGCTATTGCAGTGGCCTCAGGTGATGAGGCGACGGGGATTGCTCACTCGCACCCTTCTAATAGGTCCAAAAAGGGAAAAAATACTGTTGAGGCTGTTGAGGGGAATCGACAAGGAGACTTGTTTTTTGAACTGCTACCTGAAAAAATTATAACAGCCCCTTCCAATCATGATACGTGGATTTTGCTGCATCACACTGATGTCCATAAGAAGGAAATTCGTATCGAATTTTCTAAGCCTTGGGATATCGGGGAGGATGGTAAAATTACATCTTGGGCTGAACGTATCATTCTATGCAGCATCTCCTTCGATGACGACATCCAACTGGAGGATTTCATTGAACCCGATGGTATGAATATTAATATCAACATTACTAGAAAAGCATCTTGACTTACCATGTTTAATGCCATGCGATTTTCCCTCGCCCGGAAGCGGAGGGGAATGAAGAAACGTGAACTAGCCATTTTAATTGGGGTGACCGAGCGCTCCGTGTCGGGCTATGAAAACGGTACTCAGGAACCTGAGTCTGGAACGTTACGTCGAATTGCAGAGGCCCTTGAGTTTCCTGAGGGTTTTTTCTTCGGCGACGATCCTGAGATCCCTACTCCAGATGTTGCAAGTTTTCGTTCACTTTCGAAGATGTCAGCTGCTCAGCGTGACTCCGCACTCGGAGCAGGAGCCATCGCTTTACTTTTGAATAGCTGGATTGAGTCAAGATTTGATTTGCCGAAGCCTGATATTCCAGACTTAGGCAGCGACAGGGGTTTTTCAACCGTAAACCAAGTCGATTTCGAGTCTCAAGAACTTGAGGAGTACCCGGCATCAGGTGCAATCCAGGGCCCTGAAGCCGCAGCGGAAATGCTGCGGGCACACTGGGGGTTAGGGCAGAATTCCATCAGAAATATAATTGTTCTATTGGAGTCGAAAGGCGTAAGAGTCTATTCATTGGCGATTGATGCCAAAGAGGTAGACGCGTTTTCAATGTGGAGTGGTGGACGCCCCTTCATGTTTTTAAATACATACAAATCAGCTGAGCGCTGTCGGTTTGATGCTGCTCACGAACTTGGCCATTTGGTTTTACATCAGCATGCACACCCACAAGGTCCAGATTTGGAAAGAGAGGCTAATGCCTTTGCCTCAGCTTTTCTTATGCCACGAGCTAGTGTGTTAGCTCGGGCGCCGCGTTCAGCGACAATTCAAAGTCTCATAAAATTTAAGAAATATTGGTCTGTCTCAGTGGCAGCATTAAACTACCGCCTCCATACCTTAGGTTTAATTACTGATTGGACATATCGAACTCTATGTATTCAGATCGCCCAAGAGGGATATCGGACTTCTGAGCCTGAGTCACTGCCCCATGAAAAATCGGTAATCCTTGAAAAGGTTTTTTCTGCGCTGAGAGATGAGGGGGTCAGCAAATATAGCGTGGCAGAACAGTTGGCTATACCTCAGACGGAAATAAATGAACTTACGTTTGGACTTATGTTGAACGTGTTAAAGGGAGGAGCAACGTCAGGCGCTATAGGTAATGGAGGGAGCCCATCCTCTCTCCGGCTGGTCAAAGGATAAGCTTTATCTTTTGGCCGGACCTTGGCATGGTGTACCTCAATCGTCACTGAATTTTACTTTTGGGAAGAAACATAATGGACTTTGTATTCGGTAAAAAGAAAAATCCTCAGGCAGTTGACGAGTTAGTTCAGTCCCTTCGTGAGCTCGATATAGAAGGAAGCCTATATATAGGCTACCCAATTTTTGAAGTTAATGAAAATGCAGTTCTTACTGACGCCTTGATGGTGACAAAAGATCATGGTGTGGTGGTCTTCGATCTCAGTAATACTGCTGAGGATGATCCGGTCGTAGTTGAGGAATATCAGGACGATCTATACAGGGGGCTGGTTAAACGATTTTTAGCTGAAAAGGGATTGGTTAATAGGCGTGATCTTTCCATTCAAGTGAATGTATTATCTTTCAGGCAGGATGTTCTGGAAGGTGTAGATTCGTGCACCCCTGATACTGTGGTTTCGACTATTCAGCAGTTTGCGGGTATTTCTGGTGAGCAATTCAAGCTCGTAAATGCTTCGATTCAAAAGACATCAGTTCTTAAGCCTGCTAAAAAGAGAACAAAAGTTAAAGATGAAGGTTCTTTGGGCTCGACTATAAAGAAAATTGAAAAAGAGATTGCTAACTTAGATCGATGGCAAAAGAAAGCTGCGATCGAGTCGCCTGATAAGCCTCAACGGATAAGAGGGCTTGCTGGATCCGGCAAGACAATAATTCTTGCTATGAAAGCCGCATATTTGCATGCTTATAATCCTGAGCTTGTTATTGCTGTTACGTTCCAAAGTCGATCTCTTTACCAGCAGTTGGAAAGGCTTACAGATAAGTTTTATTTTGAGCATAAGCAAGAAGATACGGATCCAAGCTTTCTTAAGATTCGCCATGCGTGGGGAAGCACAAGGGAAGTAGGTATTTATTCTGAAGTCTGTAGTCAGATCGGAATTGTACCTCTGAATTTTATGGATGCAAAGCAAAAATATACGCGTGAAACTGCTTTTGAGGGGGCGTGTCAAGAAGCTCTTGATGCAATCAGCGGGATTCAAGTTGAGCCGTTGTATGACTATTTGCTCATTGATGAGGCTCAAGATTTTCCAGTTTCTTTTTTCAAATTAGTTTACAGGTTTGTGCGTAGTCCCGAAAAGTTGATTTGGGCTTATGATGAGTTGCAGAATTTAGGTAATTTTACAATGCTGCCGGCAGATGAGCTTTTTGGATGCTCTGCCGAAGGGCGCCCACTTGTTCACCTTGAAAATGAGCCTGGTCGTCCTCAGCAAGATATAATGTTGCCGATTTGTTATAGGAACCCCCCTTGGACTCTAACACTTGCTCTCGCTTTAGGGCTGGGTATCTATCGGGATAGTGGGCCCATACGCATGTTTCCGGACCCCCGATTTTGGAAAGATATCGGCTTCGAGCTCGTGTCTGGCGAGTTGGCTCTTGGGAAGTCTGTTTCGTTGCAGCGTTCCTCCTCAAGGACGCCTGACTATTTTTATAGCTTGATGAATGTTGAGTCAGCGATAGGGTATCAGGGATTCGATAACAAGGAGTTACAAGGTAAGTGGGTCGCTCAGCAAATTCAGCATGATATTACTAGCGGTGAGCTTGAGTTCAGCGATGTGTTGATAGTTTTTCCTGATGCATACACGTTGAATAGTGAATCGGCTTATGTGATGCACGAACTAAGAAATCTCAATATAAATTGTCATGTCGTAGGAAAGAGCAGCAGTCAGGATGTGGTTTTTGTTGAGGATTCTATAGCTATTACGCATATACATCGGGCCAAAGGTAACGAAGCTCCGATGGTTTACGTGATGAATGCGCAGCATTGCTGCTCCGGTTTCGATTTAGGGAAAAAACGAAATTCCCTGTTTACGGCCATCACTAGAGCTAAAGCTTGGGTAAGAATTACAGGTGTTGGAGCTGGAATGCAAACTCTGGTCAAGGAAATTGATCAGGTCTTCGCAAACAACTTCATGCTTAATTTTACATATCCCACTCGAGAGCAATTGAATGAGTTGGAGAATGCTTACAAGGATAAGTCGCCTGATGAGGTACAAGAGCTTTATCAAGGGTTCGGCCAGATTAAAAAAATTAAGCGTCTTTTAAAGGAAGGGAAGATAGCTTTGGAAGACCTGCCAGACGATCTCCGTGATCTCTTCGAGTGACTGACTATGCCTATTCAGTCTGAAGAGTTAATTGGCGCAATTAATCAGTTGATTTTTGAATGGCAAAAATCTGGATTAATAATCGATTCTAGGAACCATCAGGCGTACCAAAAATCGAATGGTTTGGTAGAGGTTACCTGGGGCAATGACGGGTATGTTTTGAAGGAAAATGATTTTTCAACTTTGAGCGAGTACTGCTCGTTAGTTGAAAATAGACAATACTCGATGCTGCTCGCGGATGGTTCTTTTTTTCAAATTTCGTATGGATTACGTAGGCGTGAGGTTGTTCGTCATCGGTTGTGTTGGTATCCCTCGCCCGTCAAGTTTTCAGAGGAGTTAATGGATTCCGGAGGCATTATTGATGAGGTCTTGGAGCGAATGGCTAAAGGAGATACAAGTTTTTTCCAATCCAGAAGTCCGCTAAGGTTCGATTACTCTCCTGATGACGCTAGTGAGCTGCACCCTGAGGTTCATCTTCATATAGGTCACGAAGACTGCAGAATTCCGGTTAAATCTGCACTCAGTTTAAGATCGTTCATGGTATTTGTCGTGGAAAATTTTTATGCCGATATTAGTGCAGGCTCTCGCCTACATCGTGATGCTTTGAATTGGTTTTGTGGGGATAAACTGACACATGATCAAAGACAGAGAGTGCATATCAACGGAGTCTAGGAAGGTACGGAGATTAGTCCTGAATTTGACAAACCTACTAAACGATGTAGCTCAGCCGCTAGGGTTTTGCCTTGGAGCAAAATGCATAACCGTTCTAGCGGATGGCAGTGTCACGGTAGGGCAGCATCTCTAGCGACTGCCTGCTTCTGGCCGGTTTCGGCCTGCCGTCACCGACGGCAGCCGACCCCAAGCGGCCTGTCAGCACAGGCAGAAATCGGCCAAAGGCGGACACTCACACCAGATCGCCGGCCATGTGGGCGGACGTTCCCCCTCACGTAGGCAGCATAGAGAGCCTATATGTCGTCCAATGAATGTGCTTTTCAAGGCTTTAAGTGGCGTTGTGATACTATGCACAAATCTTAATGGAGATAATGCAATGATAAAGGAAAAATATCTTTATTTGTTTTACGTTGTTTTAGTTGTATGTCTAGCTTTCGGGTTGGATTTAATCTCCTCGAATGTTGCGGTGGAGTTTAGCAACAAAGTTATATTGAATTCAGCGGGCGAGAAGGTGACCTCATTGGAAGCTACATTTCCATTGTGGTACCAGATTATTGGCCTCGTAAAAAATTTTTTATACGGGTTAGGTGCGGCAATATTCATCACCGTGTTCATTGCAAATAGATTGCAAAAAACATTACATGACGAAAAGCAGGAGGAGCTAAATAAATTAAATGAAGCGATCAGTGTAAATGTCTTTGATAGCCTTGGCGGTTGCAGGAGCTGAGTGCAACACGGTTATTGAATTGAAGCAGGAGCCTCATGTTGCAAGCCCATCAGCTGAGTGAATACCTCGATCGGACACAGCCAGTTAAATCGCTTGCGTGGTCGGATGT
>NZ_JCBCUS010000026.1:0-5544 GCF_059862355.1 Pseudomonas sp. MF09150
GGAATTTAATCTTGACGATGACCTACTCTCACATGGGGAAACCCCACACTACCATCGGCGATGCATCGTTTCACTGCTGAGTTCGGGATGGGATCAGGTGGTTCCAATGCTCTATGGTCGTCAAGAAATTCGGGTACTGAGTCGTGACCAGATGGCCTCGCTTCAGCAAATTGGGTATGTAATAGATTTGTGTGTTTCTCTCGAACTTTCGGTTCGTTTCGTCTTCACACACCGCAATCAGGTTCTTCTTACGAAGTTACGAGATTGCTTGGGTGTTATATGGTCAAGCCTCACGGGCAATTAGTATTGGTTAGCTCAACGCCTCACAGCGCTTACACACCCAACCTATCAACGTCGTAGTCTTCGACGGCCCTTCAGGGAACTCAAGGTTCCAGTGAGATCTCATCTTGAGGCAAGTTTCCCGCTTAGATGCTTTCAGCGGTTATCTTTTCCGAACATAGCTACCCGGCAATGCCACTGGCGTGACAACCGGAACACCAGAGGTTCGTCCACTCCGGTCCTCTCGTACTAGGAGCAGCCCCTCTCAAATCTCAAACGTCCACGGCAGATAGGGACCGAACTGTCTCACGACGTTCTAAACCCAGCTCGCGTACCACTTTAAATGGCGAACAGCCATACCCTTGGGACCGGCTTCAGCCCCAGGATGTGATGAGCCGACATCGAGGTGCCAAACACCGCCGTCGATATGAACTCTTGGGCGGTATCAGCCTGTTATCCCCGGAGTACCTTTTATCCGTTGAGCGATGGCCCTTCCATACAGAACCACCGGATCACTAAGACCTACTTTCGTACCTGCTCGACGTGTCTGTCTCGCAGTCAAGCGCGCTTTTGCCTTTATACTCTACGACCGATTTCCGACCGGTCTGAGCGCACCTTCGTACTCCTCCGTTACTCTTTAGGAGGAGACCGCCCCAGTCAAACTACCCACCATACACTGTCCTCGATCCGGATAACGGACCTGAGTTAGAACCTCAAAGTTGCCAGGGTGGTATTTCAAGGTTGGCTCCACGCAGACTGGCGTCCACGCTTCAAAGCCTCCCACCTATCCTACACAAGCAAATTCAAAGTCCAGTGCAAAGCTATAGTAAAGGTTCACGGGGTCTTTCCGTCTAGCCGCGGATACACTGCATCTTCACAGCGATTTCAATTTCACTGAGTCTCGGGTGGAGACAGCGCCGCCATCGTTACGCCATTCGTGCAGGTCGGAACTTACCCGACAAGGAATTTCGCTACCTTAGGACCGTTATAGTTACGGCCGCCGTTTACCGGGGCTTCGATCAAGAGCTTCGCGTTAGCTAACCCCATCAATTAACCTTCCGGCACCGGGCAGGCGTCACACCCTATACGTCCACTTTCGTGTTTGCAGAGTGCTGTGTTTTTAATAAACAGTCGCAGCGGCCTGGTATCTTCGACCGGCATGAGCTTACGGAGCAAGTCCTTCACCCTCACCGGCGCACCTTCTCCCGAAGTTACGGTGCCATTTTGCCTAGTTCCTTCACCCGAGTTCTCTCAAGCGCCTTGGTATTCTCTACCCAACCACCTGTGTCGGTTTGGGGTACGGTTCCTAGTTATCTGAAGCTTAGAAGCTTTTCTTGGAAGCATGGCATCAACCACTTCGTCACCTAAAAGGTAACTCGTCATCAGCTCTCGGCCTTAGAATCCCGGATTTACCTAAGATTCCAGCCTACCACCTTAAACTTGGACAACCAACGCCAAGCTGGCCTAGCCTTCTCCGTCCCTCCATCGCAATAACTAGAAGTACAGGAATATTAACCTGTTTTCCATCGACTACGCTTTTCAGCCTCGCCTTAGGGACCGACTAACCCTGCGTCGATTAACGTTGCGCAGGAAACCTTGGTCTTTCGGCGTGGGTGTTTTTCACACCCATTGTCGTTACTCATGTCAGCATTCGCACTTCTGATACCTCCAGCAAGCTTCTCAACTCACCTTCACAGGCTTACAGAACGCTCCTCTACCGCATCACTTACGTGATACCCGTAGCTTCGGTGTATGGTTTGAGCCCCGTTACATCTTCCGCGCAGGCCGACTCGACTAGTGAGCTATTACGCTTTCTTTAAAGGGTGGCTGCTTCTAAGCCAACCTCCTAGCTGTCTAAGCCTTCCCACATCGTTTCCCACTTAACCATAACTTTGGGACCTTAGCTGACGGTCTGGGTTGTTTCCCTTTTCACGACGGACGTTAGCACCCGCCGTGTGTCTCCCATGCTCGGCACTTGTAGGTATTCGGAGTTTGCATCGGTTTGGTAAGTCGGGATGACCCCCTAGCCGAAACAGTGCTCTACCCCCTACAGTGATACATGAGGCGCTACCTAAATAGCTTTCGAGGAGAACCAGCTATCTCCGAGCTTGATTAGCCTTTCACTCCGATCCACAGGTCATCCGCTAACTTTTCAACGGTAGTCGGTTCGGTCCTCCAGTTAGTGTTACCCAACCTTCAACCTGCCCATGGATAGATCGCCCGGTTTCGGGTCTATTCCCAGCGACTAGACGCCCTATTAAGACTCGCTTTCGCTACGCCTCCCCTATTCGGTTAAGCTCGCCACTGAAAATAAGTCGCTGACCCATTATACAAAAGGTACGCAGTCACAGAACAAAGTCTGCTCCCACTGCTTGTACGCATACGGTTTCAGGATCTATTTCACTCCCCTCTCCGGGGTTCTTTTCGCCTTTCCCTCACGGTACTAGTTCACTATCGGTCAGTCAGTAGTATTTAGCCTTGGAGGATGGTCCCCCCATATTCAGACAAAGTTTCTCGTGCTCCGTCCTACTCGATTTCATGACTAAGAGATTTTCGCGTACAGGGCTATCACCCACTATGGCCGCACTTTCCAGAGCGTTCCGCTAATCTCAAAGCCACTTAAGGGCTAGTCCCCGTTCGCTCGCCACTACTAAGGGAATCTCGGTTGATTTCTTTTCCTCAGGGTACTTAGATGTTTCAGTTCCCCTGGTTCGCTTCTTGCACCTATGTATTCAGTACAAGATACCTAACTTATGTTAGGTGGGTTCCCCCATTCAGACATCTCCGGATCAAAGTCTGTTTGCCGACTCCCCGAAGCTTTTCGCAGGCTACCACGTCTTTCATCGCCTCTGACTGCCAAGGCATCCACCGTATGCGCTTCTTCACTTGACCATATAACCCCAAGCAATCTGGTTATACTGTGAAGACGACATTCGCCGAAAATTCGCGATTAAACTCACAAATTTTACCTTAGCCTGATCCGTTACCAGTGAAAGTAACGTTCAGTCTATCTTTCTATCACATACCCAAATTTTTAAAGAACGATCTAGTCAAAGACTAGAAATCAACATTCACCATCAACCTGATGGAATGCTCATTTCTAAGCTTTATCACAGAAACAGCGTTAAGCAGTAAGTGGTGGAGCCAAACGGGATCGAACCGTTGACCTCCTGCGTGCAAGGCAGGCGCTCTCCCAGCTGAGCTATGGCCCCGTATCGCTACAGGCTTTTCCCACACAAAATTGGTGGGTCTGGGCAGATTCGAACTGCCGACCTCACCCTTATCAGGGGTGCGCTCTAACCAACTGAGCTACAGACCCAATTTCGGGCTGTTTCTATCGTCTTCTTCAATGAATCAAGCAATTCGTGTGGGTGCTTATGGAGCAGCTGATGTCGTCGATTAAGGAGGTGATCCAGCCGCAGGTTCCCCTACGGCTACCTTGTTACGACTTCACCCCAGTCATGAATCACACCGTGGTAACCGTCCTCCCGAAGGTTAGACTAGCTACTTCTGGTGCAACCCACTCCCATGGTGTGACGGGCGGTGTGTACAAGGCCCGGGAACGTATTCACCGCGACATTCTGATTCGCGATTACTAGCGATTCCGACTTCACGCAGTCGAGTTGCAGACTGCGATCCGGACTACGATCGGTTTTGTGGGATTAGCTCCACCTCGCGGCTTGGCAACCCTCTGTACCGACCATTGTAGCACGTGTGTAGCCCAGGCCGTAAGGGCCATGATGACTTGACGTCATCCCCACCTTCCTCCGGTTTGTCACCGGCAGTCTCCTTAGAGTGCCCACCATTACGTGCTGGTAACTAAGGACAAGGGTTGCGCTCGTTACGGGACTTAACCCAACATCTCACGACACGAGCTGACGACAGCCATGCAGCACCTGTCTCAATGTTCCCGAAGGCACCAATCTATCTCTAGAAAGTTCATTGGATGTCAAGGCCTGGTAAGGTTCTTCGCGTTGCTTCGAATTAAACCACATGCTCCACCGCTTGTGCGGGCCCCCGTCAATTCATTTGAGTTTTAACCTTGCGGCCGTACTCCCCAGGCGGTCAACTTAATGCGTTAGCTGCGCCACTAAGAGCTCAAGGCTCCCAACGGCTAGTTGACATCGTTTACGGCGTGGACTACCAGGGTATCTAATCCTGTTTGCTCCCCACGCTTTCGCACCTCAGTGTCAGTATCAGTCCAGGTGGTCGCCTTCGCCACTGGTGTTCCTTCCTATATCTACGCATTTCACCGCTACACAGGAAATTCCACCACCCTCTACCATACTCTAGCTTGCCAGTTTTGGATGCAGTTCCCAGGTTGAGCCCGGGGATTTCACATTCAACTTAACAAACCACCTACGCGCGCTTTACGCCCAGTAATTCCGATTAACGCTTGCACCCTCTGTATTACCGCGGCTGCTGGCACAGAGTTAGCCGGTGCTTATTCTGTCGGTAACGTCAAAACAATCACGTATTAGGTAACTGCCCTTCCTCCCAACTTAAAGTGCTTTACAATCCGAAGACCTTCTTCACACACGCGGCATGGCTGGATCAGGCTTTCGCCCATTGTCCAATATTCCCCACTGCTGCCTCCCGTAGGAGTCTGGACCGTGTCTCAGTTCCAGTGTGACTGATCATCCTCTCAGACCAGTTACGGATCGTAGCCTTGGTGAGCCATTACCTCACCAACTAGCTAATCCGACCTAGGCTCATCTGATAGCGCAAGGCCCGAAGGTCCCCTGCTTTCTCCCGTAGGACGTATGCGGTATTAGCGTCCGTTTCCGAACGTTATCCCCCACTACCAGGCAGATTCCTAGGCATTACTCACCCGTCCGCCGCTCGCCACCAGGTACAAGTACCCGTGCTGCCGCTCGACTTGCATGTGTTAGGCCTGCCGCCAGCGTTCAATCTGAGCCATGATCAAACTCTTCAGTTCAAACATCTTTGGGTTTTTAAGAAACCCTAAACTTGGCTCAGCAATCGTTGGTTACATCTTTGATTTCTCGCGGAGTAACTTGTGATGCTGATAATCTTTTTGACTATCAGTCTGACTCCACAAGCACCCACACGAATTGCTTGATTCAGTTGTTAAAGAGCGGTTGGTTAAGATCTTTCGTCTCAACCGAGGCGCGCATTCTACAGCAGCCTCATTTGCTGTCAAGTGATTATTTTCAGAAGTTTTCGAAGATTTCTTCAACAACTTCAACCACTTGCGCTTCCGATCTCTCGTTAGCGGGAGGCGAATTCTACAGCGTTACTCGC
>NZ_JCBCUS010000027.1:0-4545 GCF_059862355.1 Pseudomonas sp. MF09150
TGCACACGAGTATTGAGCATAGTCGAGATTGGTGCAGACGACTCCTGATATTGGGCTGTCAGGAGCCGTATGCACACCAGGCGTTACATCCAGTCAGATGGTGCGGTCGTCTTCTGAAAACGACACTCGGAGCGGCCTTGCCTGACGTCCGGTTAGGGTATAGCTCAATATGACACATGGCTGCAAATCGCTAATTTTCCAACTATAAAGAGCTATGCTCTCAAGAAGCGGTTGCGCTAACCGATACAGTATAAATTGGGCCCCAAGTATTATTTTATTTGCACAAAGGTAATGATTATGTTTTTCAATAAAAACAAACAACTGCTGGACACAGAAAATAAGCTCTCAGAACTACAGCGGCAGCTTGATTCAATAAGTCGAAATGTCGCGGAAATCAGATTCAGGCCAGACGGGAGCGTAATCTATGCGAGCAATATCTTTCTAGAGATGCTTGGTTACAAACTCGAAGAAATAGCAGGGCAGCACCACAGAATTTTCTGCGAAAAGAATTATGCTAACACAGCTGATTATTCGCGCTTCTGGCAGAAATTGGCTGACGGCCATCTTCAATCAGGTTTATTTAGGCGGCTGCGCAAAGACGGTAACTTAGTATTGATTGAGGCTACTTATATTCCAGTTCAAAATCAAGATGGAAAAGTTATTGAAATCATTAAGATTGGCTCAGATGTCACTCAGAGAGAAAACGAGTTACTCTCACTAAGAGCCGTCCATGCAGCCATCTCCCGCTCGATGGCGGAGATCGAGTTCACACCTAACGGTGACATCCTGCATGCAAATGAGAATTTCCTCCGTGCTATGGGTTATCGCCTCAGCGATATCAAGGGTCGACACCACCGAATGTTCTGTTTCGATAATTTTTATCAAGAAAATCCAAATTTTTGGCAGAGTTTAAAGGGAGGAACTTTTTTAAGCGGGCAATTTGAGCGCAAGACCGCATCGGGAGAGACCATCTATCTTGAGGCCACCTACAACCCCGTCATTGATGAAGCCGGCCAGGTTGTGAAAGTGTTAAAATTTGCCACCGACGTCAGCTCGCAGAAGCATAAGGCTGATGAAATCCGTCAGGCCGCAGAGCTTTCCTTCACCACCGCCGAGGAGACATCTCAAATTTCCGTGCGGGGCATGGAGTCCCTTGCTAGTTCAATTGAACTATCTCAGGGTACATTTAATTTAATAAACGGTGCGGTTATTTCGATTACACAGCTAAATGCTCAGGCTAAAGATATCGAGAAAATTGTTACCATCATCCAAGGCGTGGCAGAACAAACTAACTTACTAGCACTTAACGCCGCAATTGAAGCTGCCCGAGCGGGTGAAATGGGCCGAGGCTTTGCTGTAGTAGCCGACGAGGTTCGTCAGTTGGCAGCTCGAACTAGCAGTGCCACCGTGGAAATCCAGAATGTGGTAACTGCTAACGGAAAGCTTACTCAGCAACTGAATATAGATATGAACAGCATCGCTAGAAGCGCCGAAGAAAACAACGATCAGATCGCAACTGTAACAACTATTA
Organism: Pseudomonas sp. MF09150; assembly: GCF_059862355.1. Lineage (NCBI taxonomy): Bacteria > Pseudomonadati > Pseudomonadota > Gammaproteobacteria > Pseudomonadales > Pseudomonadaceae > Pseudomonas > Pseudomonas sp. MF09150. The sequence continues at coordinate 1,532 of NZ_JCBCUS010000027.1, forward strand.
TGCGTGAAATCAGTGACGGTGCAGACCATGTTGCCCGTACCGTATCGACGTTGTTCAAAGACAATAGCTAGTGTCCAGTTTTAGGCAAAATCAGGATCGGAACTTCGAGCCGCAGCGCTACAGAGCCAGAAGCCCAAACTTGGTGATGGCCATCGTGCTATGGAACACGATGTATCTGGAGTGCATCACTTGGGGCTGGTCGAGGCTGGCAAGTCGGTGGGCGGCGAGCTGCTGCAATACCTATTGCCGCTGGGCTGGGAGCACATCAACCTGACTGGCGATTACGTCTGGCGGCAGAGCCGCAGGCTGGAGATCGGGAAGTTCAGGCCGCTACGATTGCCCGGAAAACCTTAGCGTACGATTTTTTCCGAATTCTGCGGGCTCCCCTATCACCAGCTACGCTCGACCATCGCCCAAGTCGGTGGGAAGAAGGAATTGACCGGCCGCACCGACATCGAAATCGAGATCAGCAACCAGTGCGCCAGGCTGATCGGCAACGCGATCATCTTCTACAACTCGGCGATCCTGTCCCTGCTGCTGACGAAGTACGAGGCAGCTGGCAATGCCAAGGCGCTGGCGTTGATCACGCAGATGTCGCCAGCGGCCTGGCGGCACATCCTGCTGAACGGGCATTACACCTTCCAGACTGACGGCAAGTTCATCGACCTGGATGCGCTCGTGGCGGGACTGGAGCTGGGCTGACGGAAATTTCTGGGATTCCGGCGTACAACCCCATCAAGCGTGCAGAAGACATAGGCGCCCATGTCGAGGGAGCCATCTTCGCGAGTGATGTGGTTCTGCCAAGCCTTGGCCACGATCTCCTGCGGCACGTCATCCTCCGGCTTCCTGCGAGGCAAGTTCAGTTGCAACCAGTCCAAACTAGCCGCCACACCCTTACCCGCCGGGCTGAAGCCGAAGCGAATATGTTTCAATAAGTCAGGAAGGAAACGGCGCACGCTGCGGTAGCGCTCCTCCAGAGCGAGGTAAAACACATCGTTGGCCGGACGGATCAACGCATTGACCTCTTCCAGGGCTTTCTCCAGCGTGACACGTGGCAGGTCGTTGAACAGCCGGGCACGGACATTGTCATCGCTGATCGAGCTATCCAGCACGACCTTGCACGCAGCGGCGAGCATTGCCGCCGAGCGATCCAGGTCTTTTAGACTACGCAACCGAGCCTTCTTGTCAGCCTTCTCTGCGTTGTTGAAGATATCACGCAGTAGCGCTTCCAGAACTTCCAGAGCATCGTCGTGCGCACTGGCTTCCAAGGAAACCGCGAATGCCACCAACGTCGCCAACCGGCGCGACGCCGGCAGTCGATTGATGGCCGTGACCTTCGCGGTGTTGGCAAAGCGAGCCAGGGCGGCAATGCGGCTGGGAGGGATATGCGCAGCTGCCGGTAAGGCGATACCCAACCCGCGTACATCATCCAGCCGACGCAGCGCCCGAACCAGTGCAGGGCCACTGACCATCACCGGGCCGGAGCGTAGTTGATCCAGTCGGGAACTACGGTTGCCTTCGGCCACCAGAAGCAAGTCTTGTAGGTGCTGTCTTTGCTCCTCGGTCACGCTGCGGCCCAAGGTGTACCAGAGGCGTTCTTCAACCCGGCTACGCAGTTGGGCAATGAAGCGCTCTAACTGGGAAATTCCGGGCAATAGGACTTTCTGTGTGAGCAGCCATGAGGTAGCTCGTTCGAACAGCACGCCAGGACGATCAGTACCAGTCCAGCAAAGGGCATACAGCCATCGGCTCAAACGAAAGCCGATGCCTGGGTCAGTAAAGTGGCGATAGCCATAGCGCTCTTGAATATCGGCCGCATGTATCCAGCGACGATGATCGCTATAACGTACAAGACAGTCAGGGTCGGCGATTGCCAATTGCCGACAAAGCACAAGCAGGACTTCCACCGGCACAGCCGTGGGTTTGTCCGGCAAAACACCGACGAAGCGAACGGTAGTCAGCAGAACGGCATAGCCCAAGCGGTTATGGTTGCCCCGTAGTACCTGGACGGCTTCACGGTCTTCATCGCTCAGGTGGAAGTAGCGCTCCAGTTCATCACGGCTGGGCGCATCGATGTAGCGACCAAAGCCGTCGCGTTGCTCCTGAGTCAGAAAACCAACCGGCATCGATCACAGTACCTCGGCGCAGAACACGGCGGGGGTGACAATCCGCGTGCGTTCGATATGTCCGCGCTGCAAGAGGCCTGCGCGTCGATCACCGGTTACTAGGTAGTCCGCATTGCCCGCCAAAGCCATGGCCAGCAGAAAAGAGTCATCCGGATCATCGGCTTCAACCTCAATGGTCAACCGCTCCAATACCACGGCGCGTTGCAGGTTATTGATCATGGCCCCCACTTTGGCAGGCTGAAGGATGGCCTGAAGCTTGGGGTAACGACTGGCGCGACGAATTTCGTCGAGCTGTGCCCGTGAAGTCACCACCTCGAAGCGAGCTGAACGCCAGGCCCGATAGATCGCATCAGGAGACCCATGCGGTGAGATCAGCGCACTGAACAGAATGTTGGTATCCAATACAACCCGCATCAGCGCTTACGCGCCCAGTCGAGCGCTTCTTCAACCGCTTCGGTCAGTTCGGCCTCACTCAGATGGGCATTGGAAACCTTGGCCTGTTCGGCGCTCAGCTCCAGGATGTGTGCCCGCACCGCTTCTTCGATGAAGCGCGACAGGTCGCCCTTACGGCCACCGCCTTGGCTGGCCAGAAACATGCGAAGCGATTGGTCGGTGTCGGTGGAGACGGCGACGTTCCAGCGAGTGGTATTCATGACTTTTTCCAATGTTAGGTGTTTATGTGTTTATACACTCGATCCTCACTGCGCCGCAACGGTTCGATAAAACCCTCGTTTTATAGAACTTTAACGGAAGACCTGCCCAGTGTCGTTTTCAGAAGACGACCGCACCATCTGACTGGATGTAACGCCTGGTGTGCATACGGCTCCTGACAGCCCAATATCAGGAGTCGTCTGCACCAATCTCGACTATGCTCAATACTCGTGTGCA
>NZ_JCBCUS010000028.1:0-4289 GCF_059862355.1 Pseudomonas sp. MF09150
GTGCACACGAGTATTGAGCATAGTCGAGATTGGTGCAGACGACTCCTGATATTGGGCTGTCAGGAGCCGTATGCACACCAGGCGTTACATCCAGTCAGATGGTGCGGTCGTCTTCTGAAAACGACACAAAAGCTCATCTGGAATAGGTGTGCCATAAACGACCGTTTACGGGACGGATGCGCTCGTCAATTTCAGGTGCTGAAAGCGACCGAAAACGAACCACAGGATATTTTTTCTTCCTCAACATTCCCTACAGCAGCTCAGCACCTGAGCTGATTGGAGGAATGACCATGAAGCAGAGTTTCCACCTACATTTTGATCGGGACTTGAGCAAGGCCGGTTCGGCGATCCTCAGGGAGGCAGTCCGGCGCGGCCTCCTCAGCCAACACGAGGCAATGATCCACGACCAGCAGTGGGCCCAGTTTAGTATTTACGCCAAGGAGTCTCATGAGGTGGACATCCTGGAGCTCGTCAATAAAAAACTGGTGCGGCAATACGGCGAAGAACTCTGTATCCAGGTGTACCACGGGAATCTCTCGCAGCAAGGCGCGGCGAACTTGCTTGAGACCGTGTATTCAGTAATGGCCCTTGCAACCGATGGTGGCTGGAAAGTCGCGACAGCTGACGTTGGCGACCGTATTGGCTTTCCTAACCATGCACGGATTACCGTCCCGCGCAGCCTTGATCAAGCGAGGTTCGAGGCAGCTGTAGAAGACGTTCAAACTCGCCTCTCTGAGCACCTGGCGGTGGTGATTATGTTAGTGCGGTATCTGGGCATTTCGCTGCGTGAAGCGTTTTTCTTCGATGCCCGAATAGCTCTGAATGACGCCAAAGCAGACGGATATCATTCGGTAAGTAACGGCAGCGAAGATCCATACGATCACCGCAAAATTAATATCTCAGGGGGCAAGCAGATCGCCGTTTTGGAAACGGCCTCGGCAGTTCAAGGTGTGCGGCACTGTCACCATCCAAGACAAGAAGCATGGCGGATATGGCGGCAAAACAGCCTACCTGCAGCTAAGGAGCTTTTGCTTGCTCATGGGTTAAATTTTGATGATTGCCGCTCAGCGTATGCCTGCGAGCTCTACGAACAATGGGCCGATCATAAAGCTCCGATTCTTGGGGGAAACGCTCCCCACGACGAGGATCTAGAGGCGCGGGATCACGTCGCCTACGAGCTCGGAAATTTACGTATCTGGGAAACTGATGCATACGTCGGTGCCCGAGCCACCCTACTGAAGGAAGCAGCCGGTACCAGCCGCTAAGGCACTACGCAGCAGATTTGGGATTAGATCAGACGCCCTTAAACTTGGCTTACCTCGAGTCAAAGGAGTCAGGGCGTGGATCGTTTTGAATTGTTGGTATATGCGGTACTTGCGGTCATCAGTGCGCTCACCATCACAGGTGCTGTTGGCTACATGGTCGCAGCGTATCTGGACAAGAAGCGTGGCGACGATTGAGTCTTCAGCGGTATGACCAGATACCTGTAACAAACTGTCCGCTGCCTTTTCATCGGCAGCGGGCGCCTACCCGAATCCACCTGCAAGGCATCACTACTGCGATACGCAATATTTGCCACCCAAGTCCATGAGATCAGCGATGACCTTGGCTGGGTAGTCAGTTGCCGCGTCAATGCGAAAATGACCGGAGCGCCGAAGCGCTTAGATCAACGGCATGCTCGCTTCTCGATGTGGCGAATTAGCTTGCCCGGTACGCCATAACCCGTGCGCCGACTCGCAGGCAACATCTGATCTTGGGTTTTCCTAAAACTACCGGAGAGTGTCTAGCGACCTCATCTATCCGGAGCACCACCATGGAATTTCGCCACCTCGGTAACGGGCAGTACTTCCCACCCATTGCACCAAACGGTCGGGTTTACGCCGTACCTCTTGGGCAGGAAACCCAGGTAGAAATTTTCTGCCTGACACCAGTAGGCATCATGGGCGCGGGCGTCCAATCGCACTGGTCAGAAATCGTTGGTTTTTACTACGACGACGAATCATGGGAGATCATCCCGCGCAATTACTCGGGACGAGGAATGCGCTTCCGCAGAGGCCTCTCCTGCATCATGGTGATCGCCGGCAGCGAGGCTCTCACGACCCACATCCAGGGCTACCCCATCCCCATCTGCGTAATGAACCGCATTGCATTCGAACAGCAGCGATGCAGTGAAGGGTAGCGCATCACCGCCGCCATCCGCTGCGCGACACAGGTACCAGCTAGACCGGCACCTACCAATGTTTATTTTATGAAAGTGAAGCCTCTCACTGCTAATACAGATCGCAGTTGGCCAGCAGCCTTGGACGTACGCATCACTGCTAATAGCAAATATAGCCTGTGAACCCCGCATGCACTGGCCTGCTGGCTGGCAGCGAGTAGATTTAGCGCACTACACTGCTTATAGCCCGTAACCTACTCAAGCGCTGCAACATGTCGCACAGGAATTCACTGCTGATACAAGAAAGCCCCGTCAGACCATGCTGCACGGGGCTTTCGGACGCTAAAATCGGTTCAGATCCGTTCGGCACTGCTTATAGGCACTCAGCCTCTACTCTCCCGAATAGAGACCGCCATGATCAAGCGCTTGGTATCTAGACAGTTTCTTTTCATAAGCGACCAACGTCCGACGCAGCTGACGATTCTCGCTGGCAATGCTACGAATCTCAGCAAGACGCTCCTCAACCTGCAAAACCAGGCGGCGGTAAGGGTATTTAACAAACTCGAACGAGGAAGCCGGGTATTTGTGTTTGCCATTGCCCTTGGCAATAGTAAGGGGCGCGAATTTGTTTTTTTGCCCATGCAGTGGCACCAGTTTGCACCAGTAGATCGAGTACGCATTCGGGCTCGTTTGCTTGATTGACACGGCAGCTACAACAGATCTGGCCCCAGTCTTTTTGTACAGCTTCATGGACGCATCCACATAGCTTGTTACCAGGCGTCTCGCGTCCACCAACAACTGCTCATATTGCTGATCCAGCAAGGCGACTATCGCTTGCGGTTCTTTGCTCATGGCCAAGGCTCCAACTGCTTCTAGAGCCCAAATGGTGGCATCTCATCCGGTATCAAAAATTCGCTTTCAGGCGATTTTACCGTCAGAAATTTACGGAAGCGGAGTTGGCAATGCACCGCTGCCGCTCTGCCGCGCGTTAGATGGGCGGCAGATGACGACATTGCAGACGTACAGCAACATTACGTGCAAAGGATGCACAACAGACGACGACGGATGCCCTGGCTCGAGATTGAACAGAATCAACGAATGCCAAAGTGACGATAAGCAGGCAATGGCCAAGAGCTGATCCTTCTGATCGACGGCTTCCGCCCCAAGCCGGATCTTTACCGCTCGCGCTTCGAACATTGCGGTGTTGGTTCGCAAACATTCCCAACCACAAGCAGAATGGCAGTTGCGCAAAACAAAAACGGTTATGACCCGCCTTTCCCGACTGGCGAATGCAAAGTCGTAGGCAGCGCACGGGTAGCACGGAGTTCTTCCGCGATAATGGTCGCCTGCTGCAGAGCGGCACTGTCAAGAAACGAAGCGTTCAGATCGAACGTGATGGCATCGTCGTCGGAGCTTTCCTTTATCGCATAGGGCCCGAAGAGGATGTCGTTGCTTCCCTCAACATGGGGCTGGAAACGTGACAGGGGATTACGACTGTCGTTCCCATTGTGTATCGCTATCGCGGAACCATTGTCGCTATACATGGTACGCAGAACGGAGGGATCGCGCTTGCCGCTAATCCATTGCCGGGGCGTGACAGGATCGCCGTCCATTACTAGGGGCACGCGCAAGAGGTAAATTACCTCGTCCGCGTCCTCGAGCCTACTGAACGCAGCATCATAGTCCGGCTGCCTGCCCAACACGCAGTCGATGTCCACCTGTATGTCGAAGAAGGCCACTTTGCCGGCATTCGCTCGCACGTCATAAAGGAGATCCAGAAGTTTTGGGCTACCTTGGTCAGCCGCGGTAGGGCAGAACGTGTACCAGCCGGAAATGACGGGCATCTCAACACCTATCACTGCTGGCGTAATAGCTGGCTCTGCCTGGCTCGGAATTGCTTTCTGGGAACTGTTTGCTGCCGGGGATGCCACAGAGCCTGACACTTCTGCTCCAGGAGGAGGTGCGCTGTCAACTGCAGGACCCTCATGCAACAAAGCCCATAATCTAGGCTTTGTACGAAAAGTATTGCCGCATGCAACGTAGGCTGCAGGCCAAGGTGACCATGGCTGCAAAGCTCTTGGCCAGCTTGTCATAGCGAGTGCCGATCCTGCGATTTTCTTTCAGCCAGCCA
>NZ_JCBCUS010000029.1:0-2908 GCF_059862355.1 Pseudomonas sp. MF09150
AGAAACCAAATCCTTGATCAGCTCCCATGACGCATCAGAAAGTTCGTAACGCCTTGCCATACGGGCCTCCAACCGGTCATGGCGGCAATTTTAGCCACAACGACTTTTCGTACAAAACCTAATTCGCACTGGCAGGGGGACTTCAACCGAAGTCACCAGTGTCAGATAATGGTTGCAGCTGAGAACCATGGCTTAGCGTACAAACATCTCAGTGCTCTGTGATTTCCCTTTATTTCGCATGACCCGTTAGTCACGCCTTATGGCATAATGCCATTATTGCTCATGGAGACTCATCTTGCGCTCGAACCTGCCTGTCACAACCGTTGAACAAATATTTCCAGTCCAGCAGCGATTGATCTCTGCTACGGATGCGAATGGGAATATTTCCTATGCGAATGACGAGTTTATGAGAATAAGTGGCTATTCTCGTGAAGAGTTGTTGGGCAGTCCGCACAATTTGGTTCGTCATCCCGACATGCCTCCAGCTGTTTTCGGGCTGATGTGGGGCTATCTGAAGGCTGGCAAAAGCTGGATGGGTATCATCAAGAATCGCTGCAAGAATGGTGACTTCTATTGGGTCAGTGCGTATGTGACACCTATTCTCGAAGATGGCCGCTTAACAGGCTACGAGTCCGTTAGAGTCAAGCCGACTCGGGAGCAAATTGATCGCGCACAAAAGCTGTATGACCGGTTGCGTGCAGGTAAAAATTCCATTCCCCAAAATCGTCATTATGCGGCATTCATGAGGAGGATGGTCTTACCTGCAACTGCGGCTGCGTTGGCAATAGGTGCGGCTAGCGTGCTGCCAAGCCTGGCAGCACAAGCGGTAACTGCCGTGCTCTTTCTCGTTACAGGATGGTGGTCCTATACGCGGCTGGAACATCAGTTGAGTCATATCATGAAATGCGCCCCTGACGCTTTTTCAGATCCGATTAGCGCCATCACTTACAGCGATACGTATGGCCCTTCAGCGCAGTTGGAAATGATATTGATTAGTGAGGATGCACGCCTTAAAACCGCACTGACTCGGCTAAGCGATCTGGCCAGCCAAGTGGCTGAAGCCGCTGCGCATTCCTCCTTACTCTCGAACCAAACTGAAAATGCCTTGCTGGAGCAGCGAGCGGAAACGGACATGACGGCAGCCGCCATGACGGAGATGGCGGCCTCAATCAACGAAGTGGCAGGGCATGTTCAAAAAACCGCCATGGAAGCGCAAGCAGCAAATGAACTGGCTGAACAAGGTGATAAAGTCGCCGGTACTTCCCGTGAGGCCATTCAGTTGCTGGCCAGTACCGTCACGAATATCAGCACTGCTGTGGATTACCTTGCCAATGAAACCCAGCAAATTATGGCTGCTGCGGGGGTGATTCAAGCCATTGCTGATCAAACCAACCTACTCGCTCTCAACGCTGCAATTGAAGCGGCTAGGGCTGGTGAGCAGGGTCGTGGTTTTGCGGTAGTAGCTGATGAAGTCCGGGCCTTGGCCGCTAAAACCCGCGTATCGACTCAACAAATTCAAAACGTCATTGAAACCCTTAAAAAAGGCGCAGATGAGGCTGTGAGCATTGCCAAACTCGGTATTCGCGAGGCCGACCACGGTGTACAGCAAGTTATAGAGGCGCAGTGTGCTCTCCAAGGCATTCGCGATGCTGTTGAACGGATCAGTGGTATGAGCCAGCAAATGGCAGCCGCTTCAGAAGAGCAGGCTAGTGTCGCTGAAGATATTGCTCGGCAGATTAATAACGTAGCGGGAACGGTTGAGAGAACAGCGAAGAATGCTAACTCCGCCGTGATTCGTGGCCGCGAACTTGAAAGTACATCCCGTGGTTTAAACTCGTTGGTTGAACGGTTCAACAGGTAGTGACCTTATGACTATTTTGGTGAATTAGGTTTATATATGAGTGCAAGATACCGTGCAGCGGTGGATGCGGCAGCTATTTTCTCGGAAACCGATAAATCCGGAATAATCACCTATGTCAATGAACAGTTCTGTGATATTTCTGGCTATAGCGCACAGGAGTTGATTGGGCAAAACCACCGCATACTAAACTCAGGGCAGCATCCCCCTGAGTTCTTTATTGATATGTGGAAAAAAGTTTCACGTGGGCAGGTATGGAAAGGTGAAATTTGCAACCGTAAAAAGGATGGCAGCCTGTATTGGGTAGAGAGCACCATTGTACCCATGTACGATGATGCCAGCCAGCGGGTGCAGAAATACGTTTCCATTCGTTTCGATGTGACCGAAAAGCGGAAGTTTCTGGAAACCTTGCAATGGCAGGCTGAGCACGACGAGCTGACGGGTCTTCCAAATCGTTTTTTGCTGTCCAAAGCGCTTGATCAGGCTATTGTCAAAGCAAAGAGCCAGTCCAGCACGGTTGCCGTGGGCGTGCTTGATCTCGATGGGTTTAAGCAGATTAACGACCGCTATGGCCACGAGATAGGTGATCGTCTGTTAGTGGCGGTGGCTGATCGCCTGAAACATAGTATGCGTATCGAAGATACCGTAGCCCGTTTGGGAGGCGATGAGTTCGTGCTGATTTTGGGTGTGCGGGATCCCAAGGTGTTGGAAAGCGCCCTGCAGAGGCTTTTAGCTGCCCTTTCCGCCGTCTACATCATCGATGGCATAGGCATTAATATTTCCGCCAGTATCGGTGTGACGCTCTATCCAAACGATAATGAGAATGCCGATACACTGCTACGTCATGCCGATCAGGCTATGTATAAGGCCAAACAAAGTGGCCGTAACTGTTTCTATTTGTTTGATGTATCAAAAGATAAGATGGGCGGTTGCAGGAGCTGAGTGCAACACGGTTATTGAATTGAAGCAGGAGCCTCATGTTGCAAGCCCATCAGCTGAGTGAATACCTCGATCGGACACAGCCAGTTAAATCGCTTGCGTGGTCGGATG
>NZ_JCBCUS010000003.1:0-701176 GCF_059862355.1 Pseudomonas sp. MF09150
TCTACAGCAGCCTCATTTGCTGTCAAGTGATTATTTTCAGAAGTTTTCGAAGATTTCTTCAACAACTTCAACCACTTGCGCTTCCGATCTCTCGTTAGCGGGAGGCGAATTCTACAGCGTTACTCGCCGTTGTCAACACCTTCTTTTCACCGCTTTCGACCGAGAAGATCGAACCGCTAATAGAGCCAAACAACACTGCTCTATCAACTCCTTCTGGGCTTCGATGATCTGAAGCAGCTCGCTGTCGAAAACCGCGTAACTCTTTGTTTACCAAGGAGTTTTCCGTTTCGACTGCGCCGGAAGTGGGGCGAATTATAGACTTCCAGAATCTGCCGTCAACCCCTAATTTCAGCTTTATTCAGATTTGAGGGTAATTCGTGCAAATGCCTTCTTGCCGGCTTGGCAAACATGAGTCGCGCCCAGCTTATATATAAAGGTGCGATCAACCACTTCACCATCTATACGCACACCACCCGAGCCGAGAAGATCCCGCGCCACGGCAGAGTTCTTCACCAGGCCTGCCTTATTAAGGACAGCCGCGATCGGCATATCCTCGGCTGCAACCAGTTCGACCTCTGGCAGATCATCCGGCAGCTCGCCATCCTTCATGCGATTGCCCGCGCCGCGATGAGCGTTCGCCGCAGCCTCTTCGCCATGGAAGCGCGCAACGATCTCTTCCGCCAGCTTGATCTTGATATCCCGTGGATTGGCACCCGCTTCAACATCCGCTTTAAAGGAAAGGATCTCTTCCATCGTGCGGAAGCTGAGCAGCTCAAAGTAACGCCACATCAGCGCATCCGGAATGGAGACCAGCTTGCTGTACATGACGCCCGGCGCTTCCTGAATACCGACGTAGTTACCCAGCGACTTGGACATCTTCTTGACGCCATCCAGCCCTTCGAGCAACGGCATGGTCAGGATGCACTGAGCCTCCTGACCATAACCACGCTGCAGCTCACGCCCCATCAGCAGATTGAACTTCTGATCAGTACCGCCCAGTTCGACGTCGGCACGCAATGCCACCGAGTCATACCCCTGAACCAGCGGGTAGAGAAACTCGTGAATCGCAATGGGTTGATTGGTCGAGTAGCGCTTGTCGAAGTCATCGCGCTCAAGCATGCGAGCTACGGTGTACTGAGAAGTCAGGCGAATGAAATCCGCCGGCCCCATCTTGTCCATCCATGTGGAGTTGAAGGCCACTTCGGTTTTGGCCGGATCTAGAATCTTGAAGACCTGACTTTTATAAGTCTCGGCGTTATCGAGAACCTGATCACGGGTCAAAGGAGGACGCGTTGCGCTCTTGCCACTCGGATCGCCGATCATGCCGGTGAAGTCGCCAATCAGGAAGATCACCTGGTGACCCAGATCCTGGAACTGACGCAGCTTATTAATAAGCACGGTATGACCCAAGTGCAAATCCGGCGCAGTCGGATCGAAGCCAGCTTTAATACGCAGCGGCTGACCGCGCTTGAGCTTCTCGATCAGCTCGGACTCGACCAATACTTCTTCCGCACCACGTTTGATCAGCGCTAGCTGCTCTTCAACCGACTTCATAACAGACCCGTAAGGCTCAGATTCAAAGGGAACCAACCATACAAGATCACGGACTAATTACAAGTTTTGCCCCGCGCGCGGAGGCCATTGCACGAGCAGAGTGTCCGCGAGCTTGCGTCACAGATGATTTGGTTATATTTTATACAGTTATTTCATCTTCATCATGTCATTCATCTTTTCCAATTCATCTTTTCAAAGTCAAATTACCTATGACCACAGAACCGTCTAAAGCGCCGCCGCTTTATCCGAAGACCCACCTGCTCGCAGCAAGTGGTATCGCCGCCCTCCTCAGCCTGGCTCTCCTGGTATTCCCTTCCAGTGATGTAGAAGCCAAACGAACAACCCTGAGTCTTGACCTGGAAAGTCCAGCAGAACAACTGACACAAGATCAAGACGCTGCCGACGCCGTCCAAGCCACAAATGAAGCCGTCGCTTCGCCTTTTGCACAGATTGAAAACACCACAGAAGACCCCGCGCAAACCGCTGAAGCCGAACCCGCTCCAGTCGCGGCAGAAGAGCCGAAGGCGCCGGGCCATAGAGAAGTCATAGTTAGTAAAGGCGATACGCTTTCCACGCTGTTCGAAAAGGTAGGCCTGCCCACCTCATCGGTGCATGAACTGCTGGCCAGCAACAAACAGGCCAAGCAATTCACCCAACTCAAGCACGGTCAGAAACTGGAGTTCGAACTGAGCCCAGACGGCCAGCTGAACAACCTGCACAGCAAAGTCAGTGACCTCGAAAGCATCACCCTGACCAAAGGCCCCAAGGGTTATGCCTTCAATCGCGTCATCACCAAACCGGTTGTGCGCTCGGCTTATGTACATGGCGTGATCAACAGCTCGCTGTCCCAGTCGGCGGCGCGCGCAGGCCTGTCCCACAACATGACCATGGACATGGCCAACGTGTTTGGCTACGACATCGACTTTGCTCAGGACATTCGCCAGGGCGACGAATTCGACGTGATCTATGAGCAGAAAGTGATCAACGGCAAGACGGTCGGTACCGGCAACATTCTTTCTGCTCGTTTCACCAACCGCGGCAAGACCTACACCGCAGTGCGCTACACCAACAAGCAAGGCACCAGCAGCTACTACACCGCTGACGGCAATAGCATGCGCAAAGCGTTCATCCGCACCCCAGTGGACTTCGCACGCATCAGCTCGCGCTTTTCCATGGGGCGCAAGCATCCGATCCTGAACAAGATCCGCGCTCACAAGGGCGTTGATTACGCGGCACCACGCGGTACACCAATCAAGGCCGCAGGTGATGGCAAGGTATTGCTGGCCGGTCGCCGCGGCGGCTACGGTAATACGGTGATCATCCAGCACGGCAATACCTACCGCACGCTGTACGGCCACATGCAAGGTTTCGCCAAGGGCGTGCAGACCGGCGGAAACGTCAAGCAGGGCCAAATCATTGGCTATATCGGTACTACCGGTCTATCCACTGGCCCGCACCTGCACTATGAGTTCCAGGTCAACGGTGTCCACGTCGACCCGCTGGGCCAGAAGCTGCCAATGGCCGACCCAATTGCAAAAGCAGAACGCGCGCGTTTCCTGCAACAGAGCCAGCCGCTGATGGCGCGCATGGATCAGGAACGGGCCACCATGCTGGCCTCGAGCAAACGCTAAGCCATGGTGCTCTATATAGGTGTGATGTCCGGAACCAGCCTTGATGGCCTGGACATCGCACTGATTGAACAGAGCCCGGCGATCAAACTGCTCGCCACCCATTACATCCCCATGCCTGAATCCCTGCGCGCCGAGCTCTTGGCTTTGTGCGCCAGCGGCCCCGATGAGATTGCCCGTTCAGCCATCGCCCAACAACACTGGGTCCGGCTGGCCGCACAGGGCATTCACAGTCTTCTCGAAAAGCAGCAATTGAAACCCGACAGCATTCGAGCGATTGGCAGCCATGGGCAAACCATTCGCCACGAACCCGCTCGGGGGTTTACGGTGCAGATCGGTAACCCGGCGCTGCTGACAGAGCTGACCGGGATCACCGTAGTCAGCGACTTTCGTAGCCGCGACGTGGCTGCAGGCGGGCAAGGCGCCCCGCTAGTCCCGGCCTTTCACGAAGCACTGTTCGAGCAGCGCGCCGGCCAGCGTGCGGTGCTGAATGTGGGCGGCTTCAGCAACCTGAGCCTGATAGAACGCGACAAGCCGGTGGCCGGATTCGACTGCGGCCCAGGCAACGTGCTGCTGGATGCGTGGATCCACTCCCAGCGTGGGGATAACTTTGACCGGGACGGCAGATGGGCTGCCAGCGGTAACGTCGAAGCCAGCTTGCTGAAGACGCTATTGAGCGATCCTTTCTTTGCCACCCAGGGCCCAAAAAGCACCGGCCGCGAAGTGTTCAATCTGCCATGGTTGCAACAGCATCTCGCCACATTGCCAGCCTTTGCGCCGGAAAACGTTCAAGCAACCCTGCTCGAACTCACCGCGCTGACCATCGCCGAGTCACTGCAAGCCGCCCAGCCGGCCACCCAGGAGCTGCTGGTCTGCGGCGGCGGCGCTCATAACTCCGCCCTGATGAACCGCCTGGCCCAGTTGCTCCCTCACAGCAAGGTGGCCAGTACCGCGACCCATGGCGTGGACCCGGATTGGGTCGAGGCCATGGCTTTCGCCTGGCTGGCTCATTGCTGTCTTGAGGGTATTGCCGCCAACCGACCGAGCGTCACTGGCGCCCATGGCCTGCGAGTACTGGGCGCGATCTACCCGGCCTGATCGCCAGACAGCAAAACGCCGCAAGGCCTTGAAGCTATGCGGCGTTGAGTAAAACCTTGAATCGGATCAGATCGAGAACGATGAACCGCAACCACAGGTGGTGCTGGCATTCGGGTTCTTGATCACGAAACGCGAGCCCTCCAGACCTTCCTGGTAATCCACCTCGGCACCCGCCAGGTATTGGAAACTCATCGGATCAACCACCAGACTCACACCTTCGCGCTCGACGATGGTGTCGTCATCGGCCACTTCCTCATCGAAAGTGAAACCGTATTGAAACCCTGAACAACCGCCGCCCGTAACGAATACGCGCAGCTTCAAGCGATCATTACCCTCTTCATCGACCAGGCTCTTCACCTTGTGCGCAGCACCGTGGGTGAATTGCAAAGCCGTGGGGGTGAAGGATTCGACGCTCATGCTGACTATCTCCCGGCGTTACGCCGCCATAATGCGTGATGACGGGCATTATCCGCTTCTCCTAGAAAAGCGGTCAACTATTAGCGGAGCAGCGGCAAGCCTGAAGCTACAAGCCGACCGCCTGGATGCCCTGTGCAGTTACGGCAACATGCCGGCGTGGGACAGGCCCAAACGCTCATCCAGACCGAACATGATGTTGAGGTTCTGCACTGCCTGGCCGGATGCGCCCTTGACCAGGTTATCGATCACCGACAACACCACCACCAGATCGCCGTCCTGCGGCCGATGCACGGCAATCCGGCAGACGTTGGCGCCGCGCACACTGCGCGTTTCCGGGTGGCTGCCCGCGGGCATCACATCCACGAAAGGCTCGCTGGCATAGCGCTTTTCGAACAGTGCCTGCAAATCGACCGACCTGTCGACCACGGTTGCATAAAGCGTGGAGTGAATGCCGCGAATCATCGGCGTCAGGTGCGGGACAAACGTCAGGCCCACATCCTGGCCTGCTGCCCGGCGCAGGCCCTGGCGAATTTCCGGCAGGTGGCGATGGCCTTTGACGGCGTAGGCTTTCATGCTTTCCGAGGTTTCTGAATACAGGGAACCAACGCTGGCGCCGCGACCGGCACCGCTGACCCCGGATTTGCAGTCGGCAATCAGGCGGGAGCTATCGGCAAGGCCGGATTCCAGCAACGGCAGGAAACCCAGCTGGGTCGCCGTCGGATAGCAACCTGGTACAGCAATCAGGCGGGCGTTCCTGATCTGCTCGCGATTGACTTCCGGCAGTCCGTAGACCGCTTCGCCCAGCAACTCGGGCGCACCGTGGGGCTGGCCGTACCACTTGGCCCACTCCTCGGCATCCTGCAGACGGAAATCGGCCGACAGATCGATGACCTTGGTCCCGGCCGCCAGCAACTCACCGGCCAGCGCGTGGGCTACGCCATGGGGCGTCGCGAAAAACACTACGTCGCAGGCGCCCAGGGTGTTGATATCCGGCACGCTGAATTCCAGGCCGTCATAGTGGCCTCGCAGGTTGGGGTACAGATCGGCTACAGCCAGCCCGGCCTCGGATCGCGAAGTAATGACTTCCACTTGCGCCTGCGGGTGCTGTGCCAATAGACGCAGCAATTCGACACCGGTGTAACCCGTGCCGCCGACGATACCGACCTTGACCATATACCTGCCCTCAACGAACCCACTGGAAAGCCGTCGATGATAGGGCGCGCCCTGCCCTGCGACAACCGTCAAGGTGACGTGCGGACGCTCTACCCTCTACTATCTCGCCTACCGTGAACCTGGGAATAACTAAAAATGCTTTATCTATGGCTCAAAGCTTTTCATATCGTCAGTGTGGTCTGCTGGTTTGCCGGCCTGTTTTATCTGCCACGACTGTTTGTCTACCACGCCCAAAGCGAGGACACCGTGAGCAAGGAGCGCTTCAGCCTCATGGAGCGCAAGCTGTATCGCGGGATCATGGGCCCGGCGATGGTCGCGACCCTGGTGTTCGGCATCTGGCTGCTGAGCCTCAACCCCAGCGCCTACTTCGGCCAGGGTGGCTGGATGCACGCCAAGTTGACCCTGGTGGTGATCCTGATCGGCTACCACCACATGTGCGGCGCGCAAGTGAAACGTTTTGCCCGTGGCGAAAACACCCGCAGCCATGTCTTTTATCGCTGGTTCAATGAAGTACCCGTTCTGATATTGCTGGCTATTGTAATTTTGGTTGTTGTACGACCGTTCTAACCTCTACAGACGTCATTAACCGGGGTACTTCCAATGTCGCTGCCTGCTCTGCTCGAACAACGCCTGCGTCTGCCAGTGGTCGTGGCGCCCATGTTCCTGATTTCCAACCCGCAATTGGTCCTGGCTTGCTGCCGTAATGGCGTGGTCGGCAGCTTTCCGGCACTGAACCAGCGTGAAAGCAGCGGGTTCAAGGCCTGGCTCGAGGAAATCGAAGCGGGGCTGGCGACACTGGAAAATCCCGCGCCCTATGCCGTCAACCTGATCGTGCATAACAGCAACCCGAGATTGCAGGCCGACCTGGAGATTTGCATCGAGCACAAAGTGCCGATCGTCATTACCAGCCTGGGCGCCGTGAAGGAATTGGTCGATGCGGTGCACAGCTATGGTGGCCTGGTGTTCCATGACGTCACCACGCGTCGCCATGCGGAAAAGGCAGCCGAGGCCGGGGTCGACGGACTGATTGCCGTGGCCGCCGGCGCGGGGGGCCACGCCGGCACCTGGAGTCCCTTCTCGCTGATCGCGGAGATCCGCCAGTTCTTCGACAAGACCCTGTTGCTCGCCGGCTGCTTGAACCACGGCCACGAGGTGCTCGCCGCACAGATGCTAGGCGCGGACCTGGCTTACTTCGGCACCCGTTTCATCGGCACCACGGAAAGCCACGCCCCGGATGCCTATAAAGAGATGCTGCTGAGCTCCCGAGCCGCCGATATCGTGCACACCGCCGCGGTGTCCGGGGTTCCCGCCAGTTTTATGCGCCAGAGCTTGGAAAATGCAGGTTTCGACCTCGCCGCCCTGCAAGGCAAGGGCGAGGTCAACTTCGGCTCCAAGCTCAAACCCGTCAGCGACGAGGCCAAAGCCTGGAAAACCGTGTGGTCTGCGGGTCAAGGGGTAGGCGAGATCCACGATCTGCCCAGTGTCGACCAATTGATTGCACGCCTGGATGCCGAGTACCGCCAGGCACTTGAGCAGGCGAGCCAACTGCCGAAACGTTGGCCACGCTGAAATGTCTGAGGTTTGTTAGCCAGCCACGGGTACCTGGCCTTAAACTGCTGACCTTTATGTAAGCCTTCATTTCAGATGACAAGGATGCCCCTATGAGCGAACCCCGCTTCAAGATTGTTTTCGATGGCGCCCTGTTACCCGGTGTCGAAAAAAACAGCGCTCAGCAAAAGCTCGCCGAGCTGTTCAAGAGCGACATTGCCGCAATCGAACCCCTGTTCGGCGGCCAGCCGGTGGTACTCAAGCGCGAACTGTCCCAAGCCGATGCCGACCGCTACCTCGAAGCCCTGCACAACACCGGGATCGCCGCGCGCATTGAGGCTGAACAAGCCCTGGACCTGAACCTCGCGCACGTCGAACACACGCCCCCCGTCGCGGCCCCGATCGCGGCCAGCAATCCTGAATCGCCCTACGCCCCACCCCGGGCCACCGTGGGTGAAGTGCTGCCAGAGTTTTCCGAGCTCAAGGTCTTCAGCATCCAGGGCCGTATCGGCCGCCTGCGCTACCTGGCCTGGACCCTGGTACTGACCGTAGCGATGATGGTGGTGGTCGGGATCGGCGCCCTGATCGGCTTTGCCAGCCTGATGTCCGCGGAGTCTTCAGGGTTGGCCATGGGGTTTGGTGCCCTGGTCGCGATTGTGCTGTTCGTGGCCTTCGTCGTGGTCAGCATCCAGATCAGTGTTCAGCGTCTGCATGACCTGGGCTGGTCCGGCTGGCTCTGGCTAATCAACTTTGTGCCCATCGTGGGCAGCTTCTTCCCACTGGTCCTGGTCGTCAGCCCCGGCAGCAACATCGCCAACCGTTACGGCCCGCCACCACCGCCAAACACCACAGCCGTAAAAGCATTGGCGTGGATGTGGGTGGCGTTGATCGCCCTGATCATCGTTGCCGGCGTGGCAGGCGGCCTGAGTTCGCTCAGTGAGTACAGCGAAAGCAGCTCCAGCTACAGCGAAAGCCAGAACGCAACCGGCGATGAAGACGCGGCCGAAGCGGCCTCACCCGCTGTAGACTATGAAGAAGAATAAACGTACCTGAGCCTGCGACCTCTCTGTCGCGGGCCATTGGCCGTTGCGATGGAGAACTGCATGAGCCGTTACGCTCTGATCACTGGCGCTTCCAGCGGCATAGGCCTGGCCTTGGCGGAAGCACTGGCCCGGCGCGGGCGCAACCTGATTCTGGTGGCCCGTCAGCGTGATCAGTTGGAAAGTATCGCCCTTGAACTGACCCAGCGCTTTGGCGTAGAGGTGCTGTTTCGCGCGTGCGACCTGGGCGAGCCACTGCGTCTCTCGGGCTTTCTGCTGGAACTCGAAGAAGGCGATCGGCAGATCGATCTGCTGGTCAATTGCGCCGGCATGGGTACCAGCGGCCCATTCCTGGCACAGGACTGGATGACCGAACAGGACCTGATTGAAGTCAACATCCTGGCCCTGACCCGCCTGTGCCATGCCCTGGGCAACAGCATGGCCTTGCTGGGCGGCGGGCAGATTCTTAATGTCGCTTCAGTTGCCGCCTTTTATCCCGGCCCCTGGATGAGCACCTACTACGCGAGCAAGGCTTACGTCCTGCACTTTTCCGAAGGCTTGCGCGAAGAGTTGAAAAACTGCGCGGTCAAGGTTTCGGTGCTCTGCCCCGGCCCGACACGCACCGCGTTCTTTCGCACCGCCCAACTGAACGCTGAAAAGCTGCAAGCCAGCAAATTGCTGATGAGCCCCGAGGAAGTTGCACTCTATGCCGTGCGCGCCATGGAAAAGAATCGCGCGATCATCATTCCCGGCCGCCTGAACCGCTGGATGGCATTCAGCAGCCGCCTGGGCTCACGCTGGCTGACGCGCAAGCTGGTCGGCTACGCCAACAGGGCCTATTGCCCGCGCTAGGCATCACGTAAATGGCTGGGCGCACGCAGGTCGCCTGAGTACACTCAGCCCGGACCCACCCAATGGAGAAACAGCTGTGGATACTCTGTTCACCAAGATCATCAACAGAGAAATACCCGCGAAGATCATTTACGAGGACGACCAGGTCCTGGCCTTCCACGACATTGCTCCGCAAGCGCCAGTGCACTTTCTGGTGATCCCGAAGAAACCGGTGCGCACCCTCAACGACCTCACCGAGGACGACAAGGCCCTGGCCGGCCATATTCTGTTCACCGCTCAGCGCCTGGCCAAGGAGCTGGGCTGTGAAGATGGTTTCCGTGTGGTCATGAACTGCAATGAGCTGGGCGGGCAAACCGTCTATCACATTCACATGCACGTACTTGGCCAGCGCCAGATGAACTGGCCTCCGGGCTGATCGCTCTATCTGGCCGTTTTGCGGCGCACTCTCAGCCTGTTTCAGGCGAGGGTGCGCTGATCCAGCGCAGGTTTCGTCCCATCGATTGGGGTAAACTGGCCGCCGTGATTTTTCCCGGAGGTAAGCATGACTACCCAACGTCACTACTCGCCGATTGACCGTCTGCTGCTGCAAGCCGATACGGCCATGCGCACCCTGCTGCCCTTCAGTGGCCAGCCTTATCGCCCTTCGCCAGCCATTGTGCAGCCCGATGCGCAGATGACTGAAGAAGACACCCGCCACGTCGCGGGCCTGATGCGGATCAACCATACCGGCGAGGTCTGCGCCCAGGCGCTGTATCAGGGCCAGGCCCTGACCGCCAAGTTGCCCCAGGTGCGCGCGGCCATGGAGCACGCCGCCGAAGAGGAAATCGACCACCTGGCCTGGTGTGAACAACGCATTCGCCAGTTGGGCAGCCACCCCAGTGTGCTCAACCCGCTGTTCTACGGCCTTTCGTTCGGTATCGGCGCGGTCGCCGGCTTGATCAGCGACAAGGTCAGCCTGGGTTTCGTGGCCGCCACCGAAGACCAGGTGTGCAAGCACTTGAATGAACACCTGGAGCAATTGCCGGCCGAGGACGAAAAGTCCCGGGCGATCCTGCAACAAATGCGCACCGACGAAGAACACCATGCCCAGAGCGCACTGGAGGCCGGCGGTTTCCGCTTCCCGGCACCGGTAAAGTTCGGCATGAGCCTCTTGGCCAAGGTCATGACCAAGAGCACCTACCGCATCTGACGCGGTAAATCGCAGGCACAAAAAAGGGCGCTATCTCAGCGCCCTTTCTTTTGCCTGAAAATCAGCTCGGCATGTTGCGCGCGTAGAAGATTTCCAGCATTTCGTGCTTCACACGCTCTGTCACCTGGGCACGCTGCTCGGTGGACAGGTTGCTGGTGGCGTCGCCGAACAGGTAGTTATCCAGTTCGAAGTTCTTCAGCAGCATTTTGGTGTGGAACATATTCTCCTGGTACACATTCACATCGGTCATCTGGTAACCGTCGCGGGTGTCTTCGGACAAGTAGTT
Organism: Pseudomonas sp. MF09150; assembly: GCF_059862355.1. Classification (NCBI taxonomy): domain Bacteria; kingdom Pseudomonadati; phylum Pseudomonadota; class Gammaproteobacteria; order Pseudomonadales; family Pseudomonadaceae; genus Pseudomonas; species Pseudomonas sp. MF09150. Next base: position 10,786 of record NZ_JCBCUS010000003.1, read on the forward strand.
CTGGATCGAGTTGATCTCGTGGTCGATGAAGTGCTTCTTGCCTTCGACGTCACGGGTGAAACCCCGCACGCGGTAATCCACGGTCACAATGTCCGACTCGAACTGGTGAATGAGGAAGTTGAGGGCTTTAAGCGGTGAAATGACCCCGCAAGTCGACACATCGATATCCACACGGAAAGTTGCAATACCGTCCACCGGATGGATCTCCGGATAGGTGTGCACCGTGATGTGGCTCTTGTCGAGGTGGGCCAGGATAATTTCAGGCAACGGGCCTGGGGACTCTTCGATCTGGCTCTCGGTAGGCGTTACCGGCTCTTCCGAGATCAGAATGGTCACGCTGGCACCTTGGGGATCGTAATCCTGACGGGCGATGTTCAGGATATTGGCACCAATGATATCGACAACTTCCGTGAGGATCTGCGTCAGGCGTTCCGCGTCGTACATCTGGTTGATGTATTCGACATAGGCCTGCTGGTCCTGCGGGGTTTCCGCATAGCAGATGTCATAGATGTTGAAGCTCAAGGTCTTTGTCAGGTTATTGAACCCATGGAGCTTGAGTTTGCTTTTCACCGTTTGAAAACTCTCTGTGTATTGCGGCACGGCCGCGTGATCAAGCATGCCCGTCAGATGCGAACGACGCAGCTGCGTAGGACGGTTAACACCTCTTCGCGATGGCGATTTTGGTTGTCTGTTCGGGCGCGTGACCTGTTGATTAACCGATCACTGCCCTGAAAAAAGTGGCGCATTATGCAGACCTCAGCCAGTGATCGCCAGAGTCTGCGCCGCTTTTATGATAGTTGAATGTCGATTCAAGCCAGCTCGACGATTTCGTAATCGTGAGTAATGGCTACGCCGGCAGCGCCAAGCATGATCGATGCCGAGCAATACTTTTCGGCCGACAGCTCGATGGCGCGCTTGACCTGGGCTTCCTTGAGCCCGCGGCCCTTGACCACAAAGTGCATGTGGATCTTGGTAAACACCTTGGGGTCTTCGGTGGCGCGCTCGGCTTCGAGGAAGGCTTCGCAGCTTTCAACGGCCTGCCGAGACTTCTTGAGAATGCTGACCACATCGAAGTTACTGCAACCGCCCACGCCGAGCAGGAGCATTTCCATAGGGCGAACGCCCAGGTTGCGGCCACCGGCTTCCGGCGGGCCATCCATTACCACCACATGCCCGCTGCCCGATTCACCGAGGAACATGGCTTCGCCTGCCCATTGGATGCGTGCCTTCATGGCCAAGACTCCACTGCTAAAAAAGGGTCGCCAGCTTAGCACAGGGGCCTGAAACGGCGGCGTGCTGACGATTCATCGGCACCCGCGGCTGTCACTCGGAAATATCTTAATTTGAGCGAGATCCGTCTGTTAAGCTGGCGCCAAATCAATGGCGCATCGCCAGCTTGAAATGGCCCGGCAACAGGCCTCATAAGAAAACCAAAACACCACCGTGTAGTCTTTTCGGGATACAACCATGGTTGCTATTGCCCCCACCCCCAAGATCAAGAACCTCGACAAGCTGCTGATGCACTGTCAGCGCCGTCGCTATCAGGCCAAGAGCAATATCATTTGCGCGGGCGATGCGTCGGACACGCTGTTCTTCATCATCAAGGGCTCGGTCACCATCCTCATCGAAGACGATGACGGACGGGAAATGATCATCGCCTACCTCAACTCCGGGGATTTTTTCGGTGAGCTGGGGCTGTTCGAGCAGGCCGGACACGAGCAACAACGCAGCGCATGGGTCCGGGCCAAGGTCGAGTGCGAGGTGGCGGAAATCAGCTACGCCAAGTTCCGTGAGCTGTCCCAGGTCGACCCGGACATTCTGTACGTGCTCAGCGGGCAAATCGCCCAGCGCTTGCGCAACACCACCCGCAAGGTCGGCGACCTGGCCTTCTTCGATGTCACGGGGCGGGTTGCCCGCTGCCTGCTGGAGTTGTGCAAGCAGCCGGACGCCATGACTCACCCCGATGGCATGCAGATCAAGGTCACCCGGCAAGAGATCGGGCGCATCGTCGGCTGTTCGCGGGAGATGGTCGGTCGGGTGCTCAAGGACCTCGAAGAGCGCAACCTGGTGAGCGTCAAAGGCAAGACCATGGTGGTGTTCGGCACCCGTTAAGCGGCGAATACCTGCGCCAGCATCTGCCGATACAGGGTCTCCAGGCGCTCCATGGCCTGAGGAGCGGCAAAGGCCTCATGCAGCGCGATATGACTCTGGGCGCGACAGCGCTGCTCCAGGCCACAGGCCTGATTGAAGCAATTGACCGCGGCGACCATCGACTCACGCTCGTTATCCAGCAGCAGCGCACCATGCACCAACCCCACCGGGCGCTGCCCGCCCCGGCTCTGGCGCCAGCGTTGCGCCGTGCCCACCAGCTTGCGGCCATCCAGATTGACGTTGAAACGTCCATCGCAGAAGGCGCCGTCCACCTCCCCCAGCGAAGGCGTACCGCCCAGCTCGCTCAGCAGGTCGCAGATCGGCTGGCACAGCCGGCGGTAGGCGGTTTCGATCCGACTCTGATCCCCTTCGCTGCGCGGCGGCGCATAGACCAGGGCGATATTCACCGTCGCGGCCGATTGGGGCACCGGTTCGCCGCCGGTCTCACGCAGCAGCACCGGCCAGCCGGTGGCCGCCACCGCCGTGCAGGCCTGTTCGAAATCCGCCAGTCGACTCAGACGACGGGGCATGACCAGGGCTTTATCGCTCGGCCGCCAGAACAGCAGGCCAAAATCTTCATCGCCGGCACAGATGCGCGCCAGCAGGTCCTGTTCGGCTTGCAGGCCGGCTTCGACGGTCAGGGCAACGGGCTGAGTCATGGCAGTAGAGCTTCCTTGGCGATGGCTATAAAAAAGCCGGCATCGCCGGCTTCTTCATGGGGTCAGGTTCAATCCAGCGTGGAGCCGGTCACCGGCAGGCCACGCTCCGGGAAGAACAGACGCTGCAACTCCGCGCCCGGGCTTTCGGCGCGCATGAACGCTTCGCCAACCAGGAACGAATAGACGTCGCTGATTTCCATCAGCTCCACATCGGCGCGGTTGAGAATGCCGCTCTCGGTGATCACCAGGCGATCGCGGGGAATACGCGGCAGCAGGTCGAGGGTGGTTTCCAGGCTGACGTCAAAGGTGTGCAGGTTGCGGTTGTTGACGCCGACCAAGGGCGTGTCGAGGGTCTTCAGCGCGCGCTCCAGTTCGTCACCGTCGTGCACTTCGACCAGTACATCCAGGCCCACGCTTTTGGCGACGGCGGCCAGTTCGGCCATTTTCCCGTCGTCCAGGGCCGCCACGATCAGCAACACGCAATCGGCGCCCAGGGCGCGGGCCTCAATGATCTGATACGGATCGATCATGAAGTCCTTGCGGATTACCGGCAGCTTGCAGGCCGCACGGGCCTGCTGCAGGTAGGCATCGGCGCCCTGGAAGTAGTCGATATCGGTCAGCACCGACAAACAGGTCGCCCCGCCCTTCTCGTAGCTCTTGGCGATATCCGCCGGCACGAAGTTTTCGCGAATCACGCCCTTGCTCGGCGAGGCTTTCTTGATCTCGGCAATCACCGCTGGCTGCTTGAGCTTGGCCTGCGCCAGCAGAGCCTTGGCGAAACCACGGGGTGCATCAGCAGCCCGAGCCAGGCCTTCGAGTTCAGCCAGGCTGACCCGCGCGCTACGCTCGGCAACTTCCTGCACCTTGCGGGCAAGAATCGCTTCCAGAACCGTCGGCACACTCATCCCTCATTCTCCTGCTTGAATACCGCGGTAAAGGCACCCAGTTCCTCGAGCTTCTCCCGGGCCAGGCCGGTGTGCAACGCATCGTGGGCCAGGGCAACGCCCTCTTTGAGGCTGCTGGCATGGTCGGCGGCATACAGCGCGGCGCCGGCATTGAGCACGATCATCTCCGCTGCTTTCTGCCCATGTTCGGTCTTGCGCCGGCCGAGCGCGTCGCGGATCAACTCAAGCGACGCCGCAGGGCTTTCGACCACCAGGCCGAACAGGCTCTGGCTCTTCATGCCCAAGTCTTCGGGCTGGACCCAATACTCGGTGATGGCATCGTTTTTCAACTCCGCGACAAAGGTCGGCGCGGCCAGGCTGAACTCATCCAGGCCATCCTGGGAATGCACCACCAGCACATGCTTGCTGCCCAGACGCTGCAAGACTTCGGCCAACGGACGGCACAAGGCCTGGCTGAACACCCCGACCACCTGGTGCTTGACCCCGGCCGGATTCGTAAGCGGGCCGAGCATATTGAACAGGGTACGCAGCCCCAGGTCGCGGCGCGGCCCGGCGGCGTGCTTCATCGCACCGTGGTGCGACTGGGCGAACATGAAGCCGATGCCGACGTTATCGATGCAGCGCGCCACCTGGACCGGGGTCAGGTTCAGGTAGATCCCGGCCGCTTCCAGCAGGTCGGCACTGCCGCTCTTGCCGGAAACTGCACGATTACCGTGCTTGGCCACGGTGCAACCGGCGGCGGCGACCACAAACGAAGACGCGGTGGAGACGTTGAAGATATTGGCCCCATCGCCGCCAGTGCCGACCACGTCGACCACGCCGTCGAGGGTTTTCAGTTCGACCTTGTCTGCCAGCTCACGCATGACCGAGACCGCGCCGACAATTTCGTCGATGCTCTCGCTTTTCATTCGCATGGCCATCATGAAGGCGCCAATCTGCGCATCGGTGCATTGACCGGTCATGATTTCGCGCATGACATCGCGCATTTCGTCCGTGCTCAGGTCCAGATGGCCGACGATACGGCTCAGGGCAGTCTTGATATCCATGGAAAGTCCTTAGCGCGTGCCGCCGCTCTGTTTAAGAAAATTGGCGAACAGCTCGTGGCCCTGCTCGGTGAGAATAGACTCGGGGTGAAATTGCACACCCTCGATATTCAGCGTCTTGTGGCGCAACCCCATGATCTCGTCGACGGAGCCGTCTTCCAGCTGCGTCCAGGCAGTCAGTTCCAGGCAGTCGGGCAAGGTTTCGCGCTTGACCACCAGCGAGTGATAGCGGGTCACGGTCAGCGGATTGTTCAGGCCGCCGAAAACGCCCTGATCCTTGTGGAACACCGGGCTGGTCTTGCCGTGCATCACTTGCCGGGCCCGTACCACGTCGCCACCAAAGGCCTGGCCGATGGACTGGTGGCCCAGGCACACGCCGAGAATCGGCAGTTTGCCGGCGAAATACTTGATGGCCTCGATGGACACACCGGCCTCGGTCGGCGTGCACGGGCCGGGAGATACCACGATCCGCTCAGGCTTGAGCGCTTCAATCTGCGCCACGGTCAGCTCGTCGTTGCGCACCACTTTGACTTGCGCCCCCAACTCGCCGAGGTACTGCACGACGTTATAGGTGAAGGAGTCGTAATTATCGATCATCAGCAACATAGTAAAAGCTCCTCAGGCATCGGACGCGGGGGATTGTGCAGCGAGCGCAACGGCACGAAACATCGCGCGGCGCTTGTTCAGCGTCTCTTCCCACTCCAATGCCGGCACCGAGTCGGCCACAATGCCGCCCCCGGCTTGAACATGCAGTTCGCCGTCCTTGATCACCGCCGTGCGAATCGCAATCGCGGTGTCCATGTTGCCGTTCCAGGCGAAATAACCCACTGCGCCACCATAGACGCCACGCTTGACCGGCTCCAGTTCGTCGATGATTTCCATCGCGCGAATCTTCGGCGCCCCGGACAGGGTGCCCGCCGGCAGAATCGCCCGCAGCGCATCCATGGCGGTCAGCCCGGCTTTCAACTGGCCGGTGACGTTGGAAACAATGTGCATCACGTTGGAATAGCGCTCGATCACCATCTTCTCGGTGAGTTTCACCGAACCGATCTCGGATACCCGACCGGTGTCGTTGCGGCCCAGGTCGATCAGCATCAGGTGCTCGGCGATTTCCTTGTCGTCAGACAGCAGGTCCTCTTCCAGCGCCAGGTCCGCCTCTTCAGTGGCGCCACGCGGGCGGGTGCCGGCAATCGGTCGCACAGTGATCAGGTTGTCTTCGACCCGCACCAGCACTTCCGGCGAACTGCCCACCACGTGGAAATCGCCGAAATTGAAGAAGTACATATAAGGCGTCGGGTTGAAGCAGCGCAGCGCGCGATACAGATCGATCGGCGCCGACGTGAAGTCGATGGACATGCGTTGCGATGGCACCACCTGCATGCAGTCACCGGCCAGGATGTATTCCTTGATGGTGTCGACCGCACGCTCGTAGTCGCCTTGGGTAAAACTGGAGCGGAACACCGGATCAGCCGCCTGTTGCTGGCTGAAGTCCAGGCCGCGACGCGGCGTGATCGGCTGACGCAATTGCGCCAGCAATTCCTGCAGACGCGCCTGGCCCTTCTCGTAGGCATCGTCCTGGGCCGGGTCGGCCAGCACGATCGCGTGCATCTTGCCTGCCAGGTTGTCGAACACCACCACGGCATCGGAGACCATCAGCAGAATGTCCGGCACCCCCAGCGGATCCGGGTTCGGGCACTTGCCCAGACGCCGCTCCACATAGCGCACACAGTCATAACCGAAATACCCCACCAGGCCGCCGTTGAAACGCGGCAGGCCGGCGATGGTCGGCACGTTGTAGCGCGCCTTGAATTCTTCGACAAAGGCCAGCGGGTCGGCCACTTCGAGGCTTTCGATCTCGACGCCGTCGTGGGTCACGCTGACCTGGTGGTCATGCACCCGCAACACGGTGCGGCACGGCAGGCCAATGATCGAGTAACGCCCCCACTTCTCGCCGCCCTGCACCGACTCCAACAGATAGGAGTTGGGCTGGTCGGCCAGTTTCAGGTAGATCGACAGTGGCGTATCGAAGTCGGCCAGGGTTTCGCAGGCAAGCGGAATGCGGTTGTAGCCGGCAGCGGCCAAACGCAAGAATTCTTCACGGATCATGAGGTGCCTCGTGGCTTGAGGGTCTAACAGTCAGGTATGCAAACGTGCCGGCGAAGCCGGCCAGAAAAAGTCAGGCGCGCCAACGCCAGCGGGCCAGGGCCTTGATGACTTTCATCCAGAGTTTGCGAGTGACCACCACGATGGAGTTTCCAGGAGGGGATGGAACAGCGTCGGGCAACGTTATCTCAGCGGCAGGATCCAGGCAACCGGGAATTAGCTGGCGCAGGTCGTCGATCACCAGCGCTGGCGACTCTTCGGCAATCGGCCGGCCATGGTTGTAGCCGTAACTCAAGGCCACGCACTTCACCCCGGCGGCCTTGGCAGCCAGCACATCACTGCGCGAATCCCCGACAAACAGCGATTGCGACGCCGGGACGCTGGCCATTTTCATCACGAAAAACAGCGCCGCCGGGTCAGGCTTCTTCTGCGGCAGGGTATCGCCGCCGATGATCCAGCGGAAATACCGGCCGATCTTCATCTGATCCAGCAGCGGCGCGACAAAACGCTCCGGCTTGTTGGTGATGAGCGCCATCTCCACGCCCTGCTTGTGCAGCCACTTGAGGGTTTCCCGCGCGCCGGGGTAGACCACGGTCAGCGCATGCCCATCCTCATAGGCCACATTGAACAGCTCCAGAGCGTGTTCGGCTTCGACGTCATCGACGCCTTCGGGATCCAGGCTGTTGGCCAGGGCCCGGCGTACCAGCATCTGCACGCCGTTGCCGACCCACTCGCGCACCGACTCGATGCCGGCGGGCGGGCGCCCCAGTTTGAGCAGCATGTCGTCCACGGCCGCCGCCAGGTCTGGCACCGAATCGACCAAGGTGCCATCGAGGTCGAACATCACCAGCCGTGGCAGGCGCCCGGGGAACAACTGCTCAAATCCGCTCATGGACGAGCCAACGCCAGTTCGGAGCGCATCTTGTCGATCACTTCCTGATAGTTCGGCGTGTTGAAGATCGCCGAGCCGGCCACAAAGGTGTCAGCGCCAGCGGCGGCGATTTCACGGATGTTATTGACGTTGACCCCGCCGTCGATCTCCAGGCGGATGTCGCGTCCGGACGCATCGATCAAGGCCCGCGCTTCGCGCAGCTTGTCGAGGGTGCCGGGGATGAACTTCTGCCCGCCGAAGCCCGGGTTGACGCTCATCAGCAGGACCATGTCGACCTTGTCCATCACGTACTTGAGCGCATCCAGCGAGGTGGCCGGGTTGAACACCAGACCCGCCTTGCAACCGCCTTCGCGGATCATTTGCAGGGAGCGGTCGATGTGCAGCGTGGCTTCCGGGTGGAAGGTGATGTAGGTCGCACCGGCCTCGATGAAGTCGCCGATGATGCGATCCACCGGGCTGACCATCAGGTGCGCATCGATTGGCGCGGTAACGCCGTACTTGCGCAGGGCGGCGCACACCATCGGACCGATCGTCAGGTTCGGCACGTAGTGGTTGTCCATGACATCGAAGTGCACGAAGTCGGCGCCGGCGGCGAGAACGTTGTCCACTTCCTCACCCAGGCGGGCGAAATCGGCGGAGAGAATCGACGGAGCAATTACGAAGGGCTGCATGACGCACCTTTTTTGAGCAGAATCACGGTGGCGCGCATTGTATACCTCATGCTTTGGGGCGCACACCGTGGCTGCGATGATCAGTAGGCTGCGCGATAGATCTTCTCGATATCGGCAGGGCTCAGTTGGCGAGGATTATTGCGCATCAGACGCTCGATGCCCGCCGCTTCCTGGGCCATGGCCGGGATCGCCTCTTGCGGCACGCCGAAGCTGCGCAACCCCAGGGGAATCTCCACCGCCGCGCACAATTGGGTCATCGCCGCCACCGCGCTCTCGGCAGCCTCCAGGGCGCTGAGATGGGCGGTCTTCACCCCCATGGCTTCGGCGATATCCTGCATACGCTCGACACAGGCCATTTTGTTCCAGGTCATGACATAGGGCAGTAGCAAGGCGTTGCTCACGCCGTGGGGGATATTGAAGCGCCCGCCCAGTGGATAAGCCAACGCATGCACCGCACCGACCCCGGCATTGCCGAACGCCATGCCGGCCATCAGGCTGGCAGTGGCCATGTCTTCGCGGGCCTGCTGGTTGGCGGGGTTGGCGTAGGCCTTGGGCAGCGCCCTGGCGATCAGTTTGATAGCCCCCATGGCCAGGGCGTCGGTGATCGGCGACGCATTCAGCGACAGATAGGACTCGACCGCATGCACCAGCGCATCCACCCCGCTGGCGGCGGTCACGCTGCGCGGGCAGGTCAGGGTCATCTGCGGGCTGACCAGCGCCACGTCCGGCAGCAGGTAGTCACTGACGATGCCCTTCTTCAATTGCGCCGCCTTGTCGGAAAGAATCGCCACATTGGTCACTTCGGAACCGGTGCCGGCCGTGGTTGGGATCGCAATCAGCGGTGGCCCCTTGCGCGGTACCTGGTCCACGCCAAACAGGTCCGCCAGGGCGCCGTGATAACCGGCGTACGCCGCGACGCTTTTGGCGATATCAATCGCACTGCCGCCGCCCAGGCCGATCAGGCCGTCGTGCCCACCCTCGCGGTAGACCCGCATGCAGTCTTCGACGATGGTGATTTCCGGGTCCGGTTGCACCCGGTCGAAGATTTCGTAGCTGCGTTCACCCAATTGCGCCAGCGCCAGCTGCACCGTGCCGGACTTGACCAGTGCGGCATCGGTGACGATCAGCGGGTTATCCACATCCAGGCGGGTCAGTTCAGCGGACAACTGCTCGATGGCGCCAGCGCCGGTGAGCAGTTTGTGAGCGATTTTGAACGAGGAAAGACTCATGGGCGCAGCCTCTTATAACGATGGGAGCTGGCACAAAGAGTAGCTGGGGATCGGAGTTTGTCAGTTCGGCTCGCCCTGCCGCCGGCCCATGCCAGTAACGGGGCGAACCGCACCATCACCTAGACCGATTCGCGGGCCGCCTGGCGTTGCACCGTGGCTGCAGTGGCCGCAGGCTCGGCGGGCGCTGGCGGCGCGTCGGGGCTGTTCAGGTCCTTGCTGAAGGTCTTGTCGTTCTCGCCCTTGAAGAAGTTCTTGCCGTAGATCAGCAGGCACAGCACCACGCCAATCGCAAACCCCCAGCTGGCGCCCTTGATCGCCAGGACCGCGCCGATCACCCCGGCAATGCCCAGGTCACGCTGGCTGCGCGCTTCGAGAATCCCCAGGCGCACGCTGACATAGCCCTGGATCAGCAAGGTCAAGGCCAGGGCCACGCCAAGAATCGGCTGCACCAGGGTCACCACCGGCAGCAACAGCAAGCCGGTATTGGTGCCCCAGCGGAACGAACCCATGCCGCCATAGATCGACTTCATGGCCTTGGGCCCGCCCTTGAAGCGTTCGATGACCACTACCAGCATCGCCGCCCACTTCGGGCCGCACATGGCGATGTCCGGGCCAAAAATACTCATGAAGGCGTTACGCCCACCGAAGATCAGGTGCGAGCGGTCCGGGTCATAGTCGATCTTCTCGTCCTTGCGGATCTGCTCGGCCTCGTCCAGCAGCACCTTGGCACTGAGCACGTCGCCGAACACGATGATGTACACCGCCAGCATGGTCGGCAACGCGGTAATGAACATCGACAGCGGCGGCATGCCCAGGCCGAACACCGTGTAGTTGCTCCACAGGCCCACGAAGTCCGGCTTGCTGAAGCCCCATTGGATAGTCGGCCACGGCGCCTCGCCAAACAGCGGCGCAATCACCACCGCCAACAGAATGATCGGCAGGATGCCGAGCTTGGCGAAGTTCCACCAGAAGCGGTTGCGCAGCTTGAGCTGGGCAAAGTGCTGGGAAAAGATCAGGTAGAAGGCAATGCCGATGGCGATGGAAATGGTCCAGGGCAGGCTGTCGAACTTGCCGCCCACCTGGAACACCGCCGTGACCGCGCTGATGCCGGCGCCGACGATGATCCCCGACTTGATCGCCGAGGGCACGAACCCCACCACCTTGCGCGCCATGCCGGTAGCCCCCAGGGCAATGGAAAACACCCCGAGCATCAACTGGAAGGCAATCAAGGCATGGACACGCTCCGGGCCCATGGGGAACTGCGAGCAGTAGGCCATCAACAACGGCACCGCCGGCGTGATCCAGCCCGGCACCACGGGGTCGCCCAGCAGGTGGTGGGCCAGGTACAGCAAGCCATTGAGCATCACCACGGCCAGGGCGATTTCGAACGGCATGCCGAGAAATTCGGTCATCAACGGAATGGCCGCCAGGTCGACGGCGCACATCAACAGGCCCTGCAGGTAATCCGGCAGTTCGAACTTGTAGTGGATAAAGGGCAAACGCACCTTGAACGGGCCAAGGGGTATGTACGGCGACTCGTGCCGCGTATCGGAAGGGGTTGGCATCAACTGCACCTGTCTTATTGGTATTGGTTGCGGTGTAAAACCGCCCGCAGCGGCACGGACCGCCACGGGCGTGGGTCGATCAGTACGCGGCGCGGTAGATCTGCTCGATATCGGCGGCGCTGAGCTTGCGCGGGTTGTTGCGCATCAGGCGCTCAATGCCGGCGGCTTCCTGGGCCATGGCCGGGATCGCCTCTTCGGGCACGCCGAAGCTGCGCATGCCGGTGGGAATATCGACGGCGGCGCACAACTCGGCCATCGCCTCCACTGCCAGGCTGGCCGCCTGCTGCTCGCTCAGGCCTGCCAGGGGCACGCCCATGGCGTCGGCGATGTCGCGAAAGCGCTCGACGCAGGCCATTTTGTTCCAGGCCATGACATAGGGCAGCAGCAAGGCATTGCTCACGCCGTGGGCGATATTGAAACGCCCGCCCAGCGGGTAGGCCAGGGCATGCACCGCGCCGACCCCGGCATTGCCAAAGGCCATGCCGGCCATCAGGCTGGCGGTGGCCATGTCTTCCCGGGCGTGCAGGTTGGCCGGGTTGGCGTAGGCCTTGGGCAGCGCCTTGACGATCAGGCGAATCGCCCCCAGGGCCAGGGAATCGGTGATCGGCGAGGCATTCACCGACAGGTAGGACTCGATGGCATGCACCAGGGCATCCACCCCGCTGGCGGCGGTTACGCTGCGCGGGCAGCTCAAGGTCATCTGCGGGCTGACCAGGGCCACGTCCGGCAACAGATAGTCGCTGACGATGCCTTTCTTCAGTTGCGCCGCCTTGTCGGAGAGGATCGCCACATTGGTGACCTCGGAACCGGTGCCGGCCGTGGTTGGAATGGCAATCAGCGGCGGCCCCTTGCGCGGCACCTGGTCGACGCCAAACAGCGCCTCCAGCGGGCCGTCATGACCGACAAAGGCCGCCACCGCCTTGGCGATATCGATGGCGCTGCCGCCGCCCACGCCGATCAGGCCATCGTGGGCTCCAGCCCGATAGGCCCGGGCACAGTCTTCGACAATGGCAATCTCGGGCTCGGGTTTGACCTCATCGAAAATCCCATATTGGCGCCCGCCCAACTGGGCCAGGGCAAGGTCGACGGTGCCGGACTTGACCAGAATCGCGTCGGTGACGATCAACGGATGGCTGATCTTGAGGCGCGTGAGTTCGCCGGCCAGTTGTTCGATGGCGCCTTGGCCGGTAATCAGTTTGTTGGCAATTTTGAACGCGGAAATACTCATCAGCTCGGCCTTGATTAATTGTTGTGGCAAGAGCCGCGCAGGGGCGGCTCTCCGAAGGGCTCGAACGCTATAGAGCGAAAGCTGTGCCAAGATGTCGCAGGCTTTGTAGATCAAGGCCTGCCGGGGTGCGAGGGGCAAATGACCGGGCACTTGCGATTGGTTTTCTAATCAACCGGGCGGCCCTTGATCAGCAATCTAATCAGAGCGCTCCCAGCGCTTCATCTTCTGCACCACCGTGGCCTGGCTCACCCCCAGCGCCTTGGCCGCCAGGCGGGTGGTCTTGTGCAGCTGCAAGGCTGAACGTATGGCCTGGCGCTCGGCGTTCTCCAGCACCTTGCGCAGCGGCAGGCGGCTGTCATCGGTGTTGCGTGCCTGCACATCGATGATTTCCTCGGGCAGGTCCAGGGCTTCGATCACGGGGTTGCTGCAGGTCACCACCAGACGCTCGACCACGTTGATCAGCTCGCGGATATTGCCCGGCCAGGCGTATTCCCCCAGCAGGTCGAGGGCTTCCAGGCTCCATTGCGCCTGGCGCTGATAGCGCTGGTTGAAGTGCTGCAGGTAGTACTCGAGCAAGGGCCCGACCTCCTCGCTGCGCTCGCGCAATGCCGGAATCATGATCGGCACCACATTCAGCCGGTAGTACAGGTCGGCGCGGAACTTGCCCTCGGCCACCCGTTGCTTGAGGTCGTGGTGGGTGGCGCTGATGATGCGCACATCGACTTCCTTGAGCTCCAGGCCGCCCACCGGGATAAAGCGGTTTTCCTCGATCACCTTGAGCAGCTTGACCTGCACCGCCAGCGGCAGGTCGCCGATTTCATCGAGAAACAGCGTGCCGTTGTGCGCCAACTCCAGCAGCCCGCGCTTGCCCTTGCTGCCGGCACCGGTAAAGGCCCCCGGGGCGTAGCCGAACAGCTCGGCCTCGATCAGGTTTTCCGGCAGGGCCCCGCAATTGAGTGCGAGGAAGGGTTCGCGGGCGCGCCCGCTGGCAGTGTGGATGTACTGCGCCACCAGGGTCTTGCCGACACCGGTCTCGCCCTGGAGCAAAACCTTCACATCGCAGTCGGCCACCTGCCGCGCCAGGGCGAACACCCGCCCGGAGACCTCCTGGTCGGCCATCAGAGGTGATTGCAGCAGGTTGTCGCGCTGGCCGGCGTGCAACCGGGCGGTGCTGTTGCGCAATTGCTTGAGCTGCTGCAACTCGTCGCGCTCGCGCTTCATGCGCAGCAGTTCGGTCATGTCTCGCACGGTGCTGACCACGTAGCGGATGCTCTGGTCGGCCGCCAGGATCGGCGTAGCACTGACCAACAGTTTTTTGCCCTGGCTCAGGCTCTGCATCACCGACGTCGGCTTGCCGTCCTGCAGCACGCGTAACGAGGCGGACTGGGAAATCAGCCCGGACTTGACCAGTTCCTGCATCTGCCGCCCGAGCAAATCGGCGCCGCTCAAGCCGGTCAGCCGTTCGTAGGCCTGGTTGACCTTGAGGGTCTTGCCCTGGCCGTCGGTGATGTAGACACCGTCATGCAGGGCATTGAGCAGCTCTTCGAAACTGGCATCGTTGAAGTTCACCCGGGACTCCGCGGTCGGCTTGTGGGACGCGAAGTTTACGGCTGATCGGCAGGCAGGTGTTGCGCGGCGGCCCCGACCTTGGTCCGAGGCCGCCGAGAGGATTCAGACTTGTGCGGTACGCAGCTTCTCACTGCGCCCGCGCAGCCATTCCAGGGTCAGCAACAGCACCACCGAGAAGGCGATCAGCAGTGTTGCCGCCGCGGCGATGGTCGGGCTGAGGTTTTCGCGGATGCCGCTGAACATCTGCCGTGGCAGGGTTGCCTGTTCCGGGCCGGCGAGAAACAGGGTCACCACCACTTCATCGAACGAGGTGGCAAAAGCGAACAGGGCTCCGCTGATCACCCCCGGCGCGATCAATGGCAAGGTCACCCGGCGAAACGCCGTCAGCGGCGACGCGCCCAGGCTGGCCGCCGCCCGCACCAGGTTGTGGTTGAACCCCTGCAAGGTGGCCGAGACGGTGATGATCACAAAGGGCACGCCCAGCACCGCATGCACCACGATCAGCGAGAAGAAGCTATTGCCCATGCCCAGCGGCGCGAAGAACAGGTAGCTGGCAACACCGATAATCACCACCGGCACCACCATCGGCGAGATCACCAGCGCCATCACCAGTGCCTTGCCCGGGAAGTCGCCGCGGGTCAGGCCGATGGCCGCCAGGGTGCCGAAGATCATCGCCAGCACCGTGGCCGCCGGGGCGACGATGATGCTGTTCTTCAGGGCGCGCATCCATTCGGCGGAGGCGAAGAAGTCCTGGTACCAGTGCAGCGAGAAGCCCTGCAACGGGTACACCAGAAAACTCCCCGAGTTGAACGACAGCGGGATGATCACCAGCACCGGCAGAATCAGGAACAGCAGGATCAGCCCGCAGAGAATGCGCAAGCTGTAGAACCAGACCCGCTCGACGGGCGACATGTAAGGGCTCAGCATTTCGATTCTCTCCTTAGCTCAGGCGCAGGCGACTGGCGCCTACCAGCCAGCTGTAAATCAGATAGAGCACGATGGTCGCCAACAGCAGCAGCCCACCCAGTGCGGTCGCCATGCCCCAGTTGATACTGGTGTTGGTGTAGAAGGCGACGAAGTAGCTGACCATCTGATCGTTCGGGCTGCCCAGCAGCGCCGGGGTGATGTAGTAGCCGATGGCCAGAATGAACACCAACAGGCAACCGGCGCCGACACCGGCATAGGTCTGCGGGAAATACACCCGCCAGAAGCTGGCGAACGGATGGCAGCCCAGGGAGATCGCCGCCCGCATGTAGGTCGGCGAGATGCCTTTCATCACGCTGTAGATCGGCAGAATCATGAACGGCAGCAGGATGTGCACCATGGAGATGTAGACCCCGGTGCGATTGAACACCAGCTCCAGCGGTTTATCGATCACGCCCATGGCCAGCAGGGCGCCATTGATCAGCCCGCCCGATTGCAGCAGCACGATCCAGGCTGCCACCCGGACCAGGATCGAGGTCCAGAACGGCAGCAGCACCAGGATCATCAACAGGTTGCTCTTGCGCGCCGGCAGGTTGGCCAGCAGGTACGCCAGGGGATAAGCCAGCACCAGGCAGATGGCGGTGATCACCAGGCCCATCCAGAAGGTGCGGGCAAAAATATCGAGGTAGATCGACTGGTCCGGGGTGGCCGGAGCCACTTCGCCGAGGTCGTCGATCCGATGGTCGACGGCCGCCAGCAGGTAATACGGCGTCAGGCTACTGGTGTTGCGGCGGATCGCCTGCCAGTAGGCCGGGTCGCCCCAACGCTCGTCCAGGGCTTCCATGGCTTCCTTGTAAGAAGCCGGCTGCTCCTTGAACGGCAAGGCGCGGGCGGTTTTGGTCAGCAGGCTGCGATAGCCGGCCAACTCCATGTTCAGGCGCTTGGACAGATCGCCCAGGGTTTGATTCTTGCGGGCCTCGGCCAGGTCTTCGCTCAAGGCTTGGTACACCGGCTCGGCCGGCAGGCCGCGACCATCCCAACTGGTCACCGCGGCCACGGTACGCGGCATGCCACCGACCACTTCCGGGTTACCGACGCTTTTGTACAGCAGCGCCACAATCGGCACCAGGAACACCAGCAACAGAAACAGCACCAGGGGCGCGATAAGGGCCTGCGCCTTCCAGCGGTTGACCCGCTCGGCACGTGCCAGGCGCTGCTTCAAGGTGGGGCTGGTGACCTCGTTCAGGGGAACGGTGATGGCCATGACAAACTCCGCAAAACTTTAAACGATGGCGGCGTCACCCAGGGGTGACGCCGCGTTTGCACGGCGCCTTACTTGGCCGCCCAGGCGTTGAAGCGCTGTTCCAGTTGCTCGCCGTTGTCAGCCCAGAAGCTGACGTCGATCTGCACCTGGTTGGCGATGTTTTCCGGGGTGGTCGGCATGTCTTTCAGCACGTCCTTGGGCAACAACGGCACGGCTTGGGTGTTGGCCGGGCCGTAGGCGATGTTTTCCGAGTAGGTCTTCTGCTGCTGCGGCATGACCGAGAACGCGATGAATTTCTTCGCCGCTTCTGCACGGGCCTTGTCCAGGCCACGTGGAATGGCCCAGGCGTCGAAGTCGTAGATGCCGCCGTTCCACACCACCTTGAGGTTGCTTTCTTTCTGTACCGCGGCGATCCGACCGTTGTAGGCCGAGCTCATGACCACGTCACCCGAGGCCAGGTACTGCGGTGGCTGGGCACCGGCTTCCCACCATTGGATGCTCGGCTTGAGTTCGTCGAGTTTCTTGAAGGCACGGTCCTGACCATCTTTGCCGGCCAGCACTTTGTACACGTCCTTGGGCGCCACGCCGTCGGCCATCAAGGCGAATTCCAGGGTGTACTTGGCGCCTTTACGCAGGCCACGCTTGCCCGGGAACTGCTTGGTGTCCCAGAAATCCGCCCAGCTGGTGGGCGCGGTCTTCAGCTTGTCGGCGTTGTAGGCCAGCACGGTGGACCAGACGAAGAAACCCACGCCGCACGGCTGAATCGCGCCCTTGACGTAGTCTTCAGACTTGCCGAACAGCGCCGGGTCCAGTTGCTCGAACATGTCCTCGTCGCACCCACGGGACAGTTCAGGCGACTCAACCTCGACCAGGTCCCAGGACACGCTTTTGGTGTCGACCATGGCTTTGACCTTGGCCATCTCGCCGTTGTATTCGCCCGCCACGATCTTGCCGTGACCTGCCGCTTCCCACGGGGCATAGAAGGCTTTGACCTGGGCCGCCTTGTTCGCGCCGCCAAAGGACACCACGGTCAGGTCCGGGCCTGCCGCCATCGCGTTTGCCGCACCCATCAAGCCCAGGGTCAGGGCGGTGAATTTCAGGGATCTCAACATTTATTGTGTTCTCCACGTGCAGGGTTGGTGAAGCAAGGGGGCGATCAATGCGCCTCTAGAAGTGGGTCGAGCGCACGAACGTGCTCGACTTGCCAGCCAAGCGGAACCACATCGCCCACCGCCAGCGCAGGATCGAGCTCGGCAATCGGCTGTTTCACAAAGAAGTCGGTCTTGCCACAGACTTCCAGGCGAACCCGGACGTGGTCGCCCAGATAGATGAATTCCGCCACCCTTCCCGAGAAGCGGTTAACGCAACTTTCGCTGGAACCGTTGAGGCTCACGCGCTCCGGGCGGATGGACAGGGTGACCGGACCGCCGATCTGGCCGACGTTGACCGCCAGCGCCTCGACCTTCTCGCCACGGCCCAGCTCAACCACGCAGCGATCACCGGTGTGGCTGTGCAGGCGGCCATTGAGGCGGTTGTTTTCGCCGATGAAGTTGGCGACGAAGGTGTTCTTCGGCTCTTCATAAAGCGTGCGCGGCGGGGCGATCTGCTGGATCTCGCCTTGATGGAACACCGCCACCCGGTCGGACATGGTCAAGGCTTCGCCCTGGTCATGGGTCACGTAGACCACGGTCACGCCGAGGCGCTGGTGCAGGTGCTTGATCTCCATCTGCATGTGTTCACGCAGCTGTTTGTCCAGCGCCCCCAGGGGTTCGTCCATCAGCACCAGTTGCGGCTCGAACACCAATGCCCGGGCCAGGGCCACCCGCTGTTGCTGGCCACCGGAGAGTTGCGCCGGGTAACGCTGGGCGAAGGCATCGAGCTGGACCATGCTCAGCACGCGTTTGACCCGCTCACTGACGTCGGTCTTGCTGAGACCGCGCACCGACAGCGGGAACGCCAGGTTCTCGGCCACGGTCATGTGCGGGAACAGCGCGTAGTTCTGGAACACCATGCCGATGTCGCGCTTGTGCGGCGGCACGTTGTTGATGGAGCGGCCGGCCAGCTGGATCTCGCCGGCGGTCGGGGTCTCGAAACCGGCCAGCATCATCAGGCTGGTGGTCTTGCCGGAGCCGGAAGGCCCGAGCAAGGTGAGGAATTCGCCTTTGCGAATCTCCAGGTTGAGGTCTTTGACGATCAGGTTCTCGCCGTCGTAGCTCTTTTGCACTCCACGAAAGCTGACCAGAACATCACTCGCCCCAGCGCTTGAATCGACCTCGCTCATACCCGCACCTTTGTGTTCTTCATATATAGGACTGCTGTGGACTAAGCCTAGTGGAGGCCACAGGCCCCGCAAATCGGGGGGTAGGAGAGATTTGCCTCAGGTGCTTGGAAGGTTCCTTGTAGGGATTGCCCTACAAGGATGGCGGGGATAGATAAGAGCAGCGGCTAGCGACACGCTGTAAGCGGCAAGAACAGGCAAAAGCCCTGGAGTGGGGATGTCGCAAATGGGTATGTCGCCCTTTTGGGCGGTGAGGGGCTGGTCAGAGCAGTTTGTGCTCCATGGCGTATTTCACCAGCTCGGCGAGAGAGGTGATGTTGAGTTTCTGCATCAGCCGCGCCTTGTGGGTGCTGATCGTCTTGCTGCTCAGGGCCAGTTGCTGGGCGATGTCATTGACGTTGGCGCCCTGGGCCAGGCGTTCGAATACCGAAAACTCGCGCTCCGAGAGCAGCGAATGCAAGGGTCGGGAATCGGTCAGGCCAACCTCGAACACCATGCGGTCGGCCAGGTCGGGGTCGATATAACGACCGCCCGCCGCGACTTTGCGAATGGCGGTCAGCAGTAGCGCGGGATCGCTGTCCTTGGTGGCATAGCCGGCGGCGCCGACTTTGAGGGCGCGGGCCGCCATTTGCGCTTCGTCATGCATCGACAACACCAGGATCGCCGGCGGATTGTGCAACGCGCGAATCCGCGGAATCGCCTCCAGGCCGTTGACCCCGGGCATGGAGATATCCAGCAGCACCACCTCGCAGGGAACATGGCGCAGGGTTTCGAGCAATTGCTCGCCGTTGCTCGCCTCCCCCACCACCGTCAGGTCCTTGGCCAGGCCGATCAGTTGCTTGATGCCCTCACGCACGATGGTGTGGTCTTCGGCTACCAGTACACGGATCACTCGTTTCTCCTCTTTATTAGGGCGATCGTTGCAGGCTTCACGGTCTATGGATCCAGCGGCACCCGAACGGTGAGGGACGTGCCCTCACCCTGCTCGCTGTGCAAGTCCAGGCTGCCGCCCATGATCAACACCCGTTCACGCATACCCACCAACCCGAAGGATGTGGGGCGGCCGGAGTCGACCACGAAACCCTGGCCGTCATCACTGATGCTCATGCACAACTCGTTGCCCTCAAGTACCAGGCTCAGTTCGACAGTATGCGCCTGGGCATGGCGCATGACATTGGTCAGGGCCTCTTGCAGGATCCGAAACAAACCAATGGCCTTGGCATCGCTGAGCAAGGGCAGGTTGTCCGGCACCTGCACCAGGCACGGGATCTGGGTGCGCGCCTCGAAACGCCGGGCCTGCCATTCGATAGCCGAGGCAATCCCGGCGTCGAGGATCGGCGGGCGCAGGGCCGTGGCCACATCGCGGACCAGTTGGAACAACTGGGCGATCAGGCGCTTCATGCTGTTGAGACGCTCCTGCAGGCCAGGATCGAGCTGGGCATAGGCCAGCTCGCACATCGAGGTTTCCAGCTTGAGCACCGTCAGCATCTGCCCCAGTTCGTCATGCACCTCACGGGCGATACGGGCCTTTTCCTCTTCGCGCACGCTTTCCAGGTGCGCCGACAGCTCCCGCAGTTGCTCGCGAGAGGCGGCCAGCTCCAGTTCGATGCGCTTGCTTTCGCTGATGTCCCAGACGATGCCGTCCCAGACGAAGGCGCCATCGTCGAGACGGCGGGTCACGGCCTTGATCTCGGCCCAGCGCTGCTCGCCCTGGCGCGTAAGAATCCGCCCCTGCCAGGACCAGTCGCTGTCGGTGTCCAGGGCCAGGTCCTGGGTCCGGTGGTAGCTGGCCTTGTCATCCGGATGGACCAGGCTGCGCAATCCGGTATCGCGCTGGCTGAGCACCGCTGGGGCGTAACCCACCAGGCTCTCGCTGCCTTCGCTGATGTAGGCGAAATCGATCTGCCCGGTGACCGGCGCCCGCTCCAGGCGGAACACCAGCCCCGGCACGTTGGCGGCGATGCCTTGCAGCCGCGCCTCGCTTTCCTGCAACGCGGCCAAGGCCCGACGGCGTTCGGTGACGTCGTTGAGGTAAACCACCAGGTACTCGCTGTCGCGAAAGCGCAGGAAGCTCAGGGACACATCGGCCGGCAGGATGCTGCCATCGGCCCGCACGCAACGGGTTTCAAAACTTTGCGCGGAGCCTTCGCTGGCCCGGGCGCGCTTCCACAAGCCGAGCCAGCGGTCCATGTGCAGGGTGGGTTCGAAGTCGATCAGCGGGCGGTCGATGACCCCGCCTGCGGGGTAACCGAGCATGTCTTCGGCGGCCCGGTTGGCGTAGCGAACGTGGCTGTCCCAATTGACCCAGAGAATGCCCACGGTGCTCTGGTCGATGGAAAACTGGGTCAGGCGCAGCGCCTCCTCGGCCGTTTCACGCAGGGCGATATCGGCCCGGGCCGCCAGCAGGCGCTGCTCCAGTCCACGCTGTTGGCGCCGCTGCCAGAACAGTATCCCCAGGCAGGCGAAAAACAGCACCGCGAACAACAGGCTGAGGTTCTGCCAGAACCCCGGGGACTCGGCCAGCCGTGGGTATTGCGGCTGCAGCCAGCGATTGTGCAACTGCTCGATGTCCCGGGCGGGAATGGCATGCAACGCGCGCTCGATGATGCCGGCCAGCTCCGGCCAGTCACGGCGCGTGGCGACCCGCAGCAATTGCGGCAGGCCGATATCACCGACCACCGCCAGGCCGGCGAACTCCGGTTCGCTGGACAAGCGGCTGAGTTGGGCCTCATCGATCACCGCATAGCGCGCCTGCTGACTCAACAGCAGTTGCAAGGCCTGGCGCTCCAGCGGCACCCCTTGCAGATTCAGATTGGGATAAGTGGCCCGCAGGTAGTCAGCCACGGCACCGGGCATGCGTACGGCTACCCGAGATTGGGCGTCGAGTTTCTCCAGCTCCACCGCGCCGGCGCCCTGGCGTTCGCCGACCACCAATTGCGGGACTCGCATATAAGGGTCGCTGAATTGCCACAGGCGCAGGCCGGCGGGGGTCTGGGTCAGGCCTGGCGCGAGGTCCACCTCACCTTCGCGCAATGCTCTCTCCAACTGCGCCTGATCCGGAAAGTTACGCCAGCTCAGCTCGACCTGCAGCGCCCGGCCCACCCACTGCATCAACTCGACGTTGACCCCGGACAACCGCTGCAAGCGCCGGTCGTATTGGGCGAAGGGCGCCTGCAACACCACGCCAACCCGCAGCTCAGGGTGCTGGACCAGCCATTCGCGCTGTCCGGCACTCAGGTTGGCCGCAGGCACATGGGGCCCGGGAGCCGCCCAGGCCATCAAGGGAAAACTCAGCCAGCCGATAACCAACAGACAGCGAAAAAGCATCATCCGAACTCTCGCACACTGACAAATACTGACCAACCCATTAGGCTGCCGGAATTACTTCTGGCCTGGAATCTCCGATGCCCTTCGTTTACCGCTCGGCACTGAACGCATTGTGCCTGTCGCTGCTGTTGCCTTGTGCTCTTTCCGTCCAGGCTGCCGATCCGGCGCCTGCTGCCGGCGACAAGGCGGCCCAGGAAAAACCCGCCGAACGCCAACCCTTGCTGGAGCGTAGCCAGGAAGATGCGCTCGCCCTTGAGCGCCGTATTCCGCAACAGGAACAACAGCAGTTGCAGGCTGGCGGCGACACCTTCCTCGCCCTGTGGAAACCGGCCAACACCAGCGAGCCCCAGGGCGCGGTGATTATCGTCCCGGGCGCCGGCGAAACGGCTGACTGGCCGCAAGCAATCGCTCCGCTGCGCAACAAACTGCCGGATGTCGAATGGTCCAGCCTGAGCCTGACCCTGCCAGACCTGTCGAGCGAAGCCAGCACGCCACGCATCGTCGAAGCCGCCCCGACGCCGCCGACCAAGGACACCAGCAGCAAGGACGCCAGCACCGAAGCCAAGCCGATCGAACAGGCTGCTGGCGGTGAAGCCGATATCGCCGATCGCGCGGTGGCCGAGAGCACCGAAGAACAAAGTAAGGCCGATGCCGAGCGGATCTTCGCCCGGATTGACGCCGCCCTGGCCTTTGCCGAGCAGCAGAATGCCCGCAGCATCGTCCTCCTTGGACACGGCACGGGCGCCTACTGGGCCGCGCGCTACCTGAGTGAAAAGCAGCCCTCCCAGGTGCAGAAATTCGTCATGGTCGCCGCCCAGGTGCCGACCAATGCCAAGCCGCCGTTGGCCGAGCTGACCCCGACCCTGAAGCTGGCGACCGCGGACTTCTTCTATAAAGACACGCCCCTGGCGCAAAAAGCCGCACTCGAGCGACTCCAGGCCAGCAAACGGCAAAAGACGTCGACCTTTACCCAGATCGCCCTCAAGGCCTTGCCCGGCAATAGCGCGGCGCAGCAGGAGCAACTCTTTCGCCGTGTGCGCGGCTGGCTGAGCCCGCAGCCCGTCGCCGACTGAGCCTTGCGCCATCGCGGCCCCGGCCACGATGGCGGCTGTTTCAGCGGAAGTCCCGACGTTCACGGATCAGCGTATAGGCACTGTGCAGTTCACGGGTTTTCTCCGTGGCTTCACGTACCTGAGCCGGTCCGGCGCCGCTGCCGGCAATCTTGTCCGGATGGTGGCGACTGAGCAGGCGCCGGTAAGCGCGCTTGATCTGGGCCGGCTCACTGGTGCTCGATACGCCGAGTAGCCGCAGCGCTTCCTGATACGCCCCGGCACTGCTGAGCGCAGGCTTTCTAGCCGGCTCGTAATCCGCCGCCAGTGCCTGCACCTGCTGCGGCGTCCATCCCAGCCACTTGCCCCAGAGTTGAATCAACTCGCGCTCGGCGCTGCTGGCCCGCGCGTCAGCCCAGACCATGCGCCAACAAGCTCGCAACACGCCCTCGGTGGCATGGGGCTGCGCGCTCAGGCGACGCAGGTAGCCGCGCAGGGAGTCGTTGCCCGACTTGCCCCGGTTGAACGCGGCAATGGCCCGGCGCTGCGCCGACTCGTTCATGTCCAGCGCGCGCATTTCCTGGCGCGCCTGCTGGATATGGCCATCCACCACCTGACCATCGCTCTTGGCCAGACGCCCGAGCAAGACAAACAACAGTTCATCGTTGCGCAGCGCCGGGCGCCCGCCCAGGCGCTCGCGCAGTTGCGCCCAGCTGTGCAGTTGCAGGCGCCGGTCCAGCGCCTGGCCCAACAGCGCACCCAATATGGCCCCCGGAATACTGGCTATGGCATAGCCCGCTCCGGCTCCGATCAGAGTCCCTGGCCACCACATATCAGCGACTCGCTTCTAGCAATTGTTCCACCTGTGCCAGGCGCTCGACGGTGCCGACATCGACCCAGCGGCCCTGCATGTGCTCGCCACTGACCTGACCACGAGCCATGGCCTGGCGCAGCAACGGCGCCAGCTTGAACGGACCCGGCACGCAGTCGGCGAACAGCTCGGGGTGCATCACCGAAATACCACTGAAGGTCAGGGCCTCGGCGCCGGGCGTTGCGTCATGCAGCAGGCCGTTTTCCAGGCAGAAATCACCGCCGCCCGGGTGATGGGGCGGGTTGTCCACCATCACCAGGTGAGCCAGGCCGGGACGCGGCTGGCGCAGGGTAGCGAAGTCGTAGTCCGTCCAGATGTCGCCATTGACCACCAGGAACGGCTCAGTCCCCAGCAACGGCAGGGCGCGGAAGATCCCGCCGCCGGTTTCCAGGGCCTCGGCCTCTGGCGAATAGGCAATGCTCAGCCCGAACGCCGAGCCATCGCCCAGGTGATCTTCGATCTGTTGCCCCAGCCAGGCATGGTTGATCACGACCTGGGTAAAACCTGCCGCAGCCAACGCCCGCAGGTGATATTCGATCAGCGGGACACCGGCCACGCGAATCAGGGGTTTGGGGGTGGTCAGCGTCAACGGGCGCATGCGCTCGCCTTTGCCGGCCGCAAGAATCATTGCCTTCATTGCGCGGCTCCAGGCGAACGACCCAGGCTGGCCAACAACTGGCCCAGTTCCGCCAGTTCAGGCCGACGCGCCACCACCGCTTCTATATAAGCGAAGAAGCGCGGCACATCGGCCAGGTAGCGCGGCTTGCCATCGCGATGGCAGATCCGCGCGAAAATACCGATCACCTTGAGGTGACGCTGTACGCCCATCAGATCGCTGGCGCGCAGGAAGTCTTCAACATCGGCGTGCACCGGGATGCCAGCACGACCGGCTTGCTGCCAATAGTCCTCGAGCCAGCCGCGTACCCGGGCCTCAGGCCAACTGAGGAAGGCGTCCTTGAACAGGCACGTGACGTCGTAGGTCACGGGGCCGTAGACCGCGTCCTGGAAGTCCAGCACGCCTGGATTTGGCTGGCTGAGCATCAGGTTGCGCGGCATATAGTCGCGATGCACCAGGACCTTGGGCTGGGCCAGGGCACTGTCGATCAGCACCTGGCTGACCCGCTGCCACTGTGCTTGCTGCTGCGGATTCAGCTCTGCCGCCAGCTCGCGCCCCACGTACCATTCGGGGAACAATTGCAGCTCGCGGCGCAACAGGGCGTCATCGTAGCTGGGCAATGGCGCCTCCATCGGCAACTGCTGAAAAGCCAGCAATGCCGCCAGCGCATCCTTGAACAAGGTGTCGGCATTCTCTTCGTTGATCACGTCCAGGTAGGTCTGATTACCCAGGTCGTTGAGCAAAAGAAAACCGCGCGGTAAATCCTCGGCATAAATTTTCGGCACATTTATGCCGGATGTGGCCAGCAAATGAGCAATATCCACGAAGGGTTTGCAGTTTTCCTGGGGCGGCGGAGCATCCATTACCACAAAGCTGCGCCCCTCCCCCTGCCAGCGGAAATACCGGCGGAAACTCGCGTCGCTGCTGGCTGCAGTCAATGTGGCCGGGGGTACGGCACCCCAGCCATGGGCGGCGTAAACGATTGCCAACTGCTCATCGAGCCAAACTTTCAGGTGTTGCAAGCGTACATCTTGGTCAGGCATTGCAAGGGTCTCCGACGGCGCTAGCCGTCAAGCGGGTCATGCTTTATTATCCAGCATCTTTTTCAGACCATCGAGAGGCGTGCGGCCCACACCGCGGGCAGATGGCACGCAGGAAGCCCGGACTAATAAGATGGCATTGAAATCCCCCGCGTTTCGTAAAAAATTTCCGTTGTTGGTTACCGGCAGTTTGCTGGCCCTGCAACCTCTAGCCACTTCATTCGTGGTCGCCGCGGAACAGTATGACTGCTCAGTCTCTGCTTCCGGTGCCTGGGACTGTGCGCCGAAAACCAACTCGGCCCAATTGCCGCCGCGGCCGGTGCATGACGCCAGCTCGGTCAGCTCCAGCAGCCCGACCCCGACAGACAGCGGCTCCACCGCAGAAGCCGGTGACAAGCCGGTGCTGGTTACCGAAGCCAAAGGCCGTGGCCTCAAGGCTCGCAGCGCCGACTACAGTCACCTCGACTGGGTACCGCGGGATAAGCTGACCCCTGCCCAATTGGCTGAGACCGGTCCTTACTGCTCTGGTAGCTATATCGAACCAATTCGTCCTGGCATGAATGACAAGACGAATAAAAGTGACGCCCCGACCTTTATCGGCGCCAAGGCATCGCGTTATCAGCAGGATGAGCAGGTTGCCACCCTCGCCGGTGACGTGGTCATGCGCCAGGGCAGCATGCAGGCCGAGGCTGACGAAGCCAGCCTGTATCAGGCCGAGAACCGTGGCGAACTGAACGGCAACGTTCGGGTGCGCGACAACGGCGCCCTGCTGGTCGGCGATCACGCTGAAGTCCAGCTCGACACCGGTGAAGCCAAGGTCGACAACGCCGAGTACGTGCTGCACAAATCGCGGATTCGCGGTAACGCGCTGTACGCCAAGCGTGCGGAAAACGCCATCATCCGCCTCAAGGATGGTACGTACACGACGTGCGAGCCGAACAGCAACGCCTGGCAGCTCAAGGGCAACAACATCACCTTGAACCCGGCCACCGGCTTCGGCACCGCGACCAACGTGACCCTGCGCGTCAGAGACATCCCGGTCCTGTACACGCCGTACATCTACTTCCCGATCGATGACCGTCGCCAGTCCGGCTTCCTGCCGCCAAGCTTCAGCAGCGGTGGCGAAAGCGGATTTACCCTAGTCACGCCGTACTACTTCAACCTGGCACCCAACTACGATGCCACGTTGTACCCGCGCTACATGAGCAAGCGCGGCATGTTGATGGAAGGCGAGTTCCGCTACCTGACCAAGTCCAGCGAAGGACAGTTCGGTGGTGCCTACCTCAACGACGACAACGACGAGCGCAGCCGTCAGTCCGATTACGAGAAGACGCGCTACATGCTCAACTGGCAGCACAAGGGTGGCCTGGACTCTCGCGTCCTGACCGAGGTCGATTACACCAAGATCAGCGATCCGTATTACTTCCAGGATCTGCAGACCGACCAGATCGGCGTCGAAAGTCAAAGTTTCGTGAACCAGCAGGGCGCAGTGACCTACCGCGGCGATAACTACACCGCGCGCGTCAATGCCCAGGCTTATGAGCTGGCCACCGTTTCCGAGATCACCCCCTACAATCGCCTGCCGCAAATCACTTTCGATGGTGCGCTGCCTTACCACCCAGGCGGGGTGAACTTCGCTTATGAAACTGAAGCGGTCCGGTTTGAACGCGATCTGCAAAACGGCATATTCACCGACGAAGGCGGACTCCCGACTCGTCGCTTGGATACCTATGTCACGGGCCTGACTCGTGCCAACGGTACTCGTTTGAATGCCGCTCCAAGCGTCGAGCTGCCGCTGAACTGGACCTACGGCTATGTCACGCCGAAGCTCAAGTACGAGTACACCAAGTACGATCTCGACCTCGATGGCACCGGCAAGTCGCAAATGGCCACCGCGGGCCAGAAATTCAAAAGCTCCCAAGACCGTGCGATTCCGATCGCCAGTGTCGACAGCGGCCTTTATTTCGACCGCAACACCCAGCTGTTCGGCAAGACCTACAACCAGACCCTGGAGCCACGCCTGTTCTATCTCTATGTTCCCGAGAAGGATCAGGACGATATTCCGGTGTTCGACACCAGCGAATACAGCTTCAACTACGCCTCGCTGTTTCGTGACAACCGCTTCGCCGGCTCCGACCGTGTCGGCGATGAGAACAAATTGTCGCTGGGCGTGACCAGCCGCTGGATCGAAGAAAACGGTTTCCAACGTCAACGGGTATCCGTCGGCCAGGCGCTGTACTTCAAGGACCGCGAAGTTCAATTGCCGGGTGTGGTCGCCAAGGACCGCTCCGACGCGCAGTCCAATGTGTCGCCTATCGCCATGGACTACGAGTTCCGCTTCAACCGCGACTGGCGCGCAACCGCCGACTACAACTGGGATCCGGACAGCCACAGCCCACGCTCGGGCAGCGCGATGTTCCACTACCAGCCTGAAGACAACCCGAACAAGGTCATCAACGCCGGCTATCGCTATCGCAACGACCAGGTGGTCTACAACCAGTTGACCGGCAAATGGCAATTCGGTGGCGACTACGGCACCCCGGGCGCCGAGAACTTTGTGAAGGACTACTACAAGATTCAGCAACATGACTTCTCCGTCATGTGGCCGATCGTTCCGCAGTGGAACCTCATCAGCCGCTGGCAGTATGACTATGCCCGCAACCGTACCCTGGAAGCCTTCGGTGGTTTCGAGTACGACAACTGCTGCTGGAAACTGCGCCTGATCAATCGCTACTGGGTTTCTAACGACGAATACACGCAGATCGCTCCTCTCAATGAAAAAGGCGACCACGGCCTCTTCCTGCAAATTGTCCTCAAAGGGCTGGGCGGGCTGACTGGTACCAAGGTAGAGAGCTTCCTCGACAAAGGCATCCAAGGTTATCGTGAACGTGAAGACCAAGCTTTCTGATTGTCTGCGCCCGCTGATGCTGGGCGCGCTGTTCCTGGGTACCGCGGCCAACGCCGCGGTGCAATCCATCGACAAGGTCGTGGCCATCGTTGATAACGACGTGGTCATGCAAAGCCAGCTGGACCAGCGGGTTCATGAAGTGCAGCAGACCATCGCCAAGCGTGGCGCCGGCCTGCCGCCGACCAGCGTATTGGAACAGCAGGTACTGGAACGCCTGATCGTCGAAAACCTGCAACTGCAGATCGGCGAACGTTCCGGCATCCGCATTACCGATGAAGAGCTGAACCAGGCCATCGGCACCATCGCCCAACGCAATAACATGACGATCGATCAGTTTCGCGCCGCACTGGCTCACGATGGTTTGTCTTATGAAGACGCCCGTGACCAGGTCCGTCGCGAAATGATCATCAGCCGTGTTCGTCAGCGCCGGGTAGCCGAGCGCATCCAGGTTTCCGAACAGGAAGTGAAAAACTTCCTGGCATCGGACTTGGGCAAGATGCAACTCTCCGAAGAGCTGCACTTGGCCAATATCCTGATTGCGACCCCGGAAAGCGCCAACTCTGAAGCCATTCAGAATGCTGCGCGCCAGGCGATGGACGTTTATCAGCAACTCAAGCAAGGTGCGGACTTCGCCCAATTGGCAATTGCCAAATCCGGCAGCGACAACGCTCTGGAAGGCGGCGACATGGGCTGGCGCAAGGCGGCGCAACTGCCGCCTCCGTTCGACCGTGAGCTGAGCAGCATGGCTGTTGGCGACATCACCCAACCAGCGCGCACACCTGGAGGCTTCATTATCCTGAAGCTCCTGGAGAAACGCGGTGGCGGCAATCAGGTGCGCGATGAAGTGCACGTGCGTCACATCCTGATCAAGCCAAGTGAAATTCGTAGCGAAGAAGAGACCAAGCGCCTGGCGCAGAAGCTCTACGAGCGGATCGAGGCCGGTGAAGACTTCGCCGAACTGGCAAAAAGCTATTCGGAAGACCCGGGTTCGGCACTCAACGGCGGCGATCTGAACTGGATCGACCCGAACGCCCTGGTTCCAGAGTTCCGCGAAGTGATGGCCAAGACCCCACAAGGTCAGCTGTCGAAGCCGTTCAAGAGCCCATATGGCTGGCACGTACTGGAAGTCCTTGGCCGTCGCGCCACCGACAGCACCAGCCAGGCCCGTGAGCAGCAAGCGATGACCGTACTGCGTAACCGCAAATACGACGAAGAGCTGCAGACCTGGTTGCGTCAGATCCGTGACGAAGCCTACGTCGAGATCAAACTCCCTGGCGCCGACCAGGCTGCACAGTGAAACCCCAGCGTTTCGCTGTGACACCCGGCGAGCCGGCCGGCATTGGTCCTGACCTGTGCCTGCTGCTTGCCTCGCAACCCCAGCCGCACCCCCTGATCGCCATTACCAGCCGCGACCTGCTCCTTGAGCGGGCCGCGCAGCTGGGTGTGGCTGTCGACCTGTTGCCGGTCACCCTGGCGAACCTGCCGGATGCTCCTGCGCCGGCCAACAGCCTGTATGTCTGGGACACGCCACTGCAAAACAAGGTCGTTGCCGGTCAACTGGATCCGGCCAACGCCGCGTTCGTCCTGGAGACCCTGACCCGCGCCGGCCAAGGCTGCCTGGATGGACATTTTGCCGGGATGATCACCGCCCCCGTACACAAAGGCGTGATCAACGACTCCGGCATTGCGTTTTCCGGGCATACCGAGTTCCTGGCCGACCTGACCCACACCGAACAAGTGGTGATGATGCTTGCGACCCACGGCCTGCGCGTAGCCTTGGTGACCACCCATCTGCCGCTGCGCGAGATTGCCGACGCCATCACCAGCGAACGCCTGGAACGTGTCACCCGAATTCTGCATGCCGACTTGCGCAACAAGTTTGGCATCGCCCAGCCACGCATCCTTGTCTGCGGGCTCAACCCTCATGCCGGCGAAGGCGGGCATCTGGGCCATGAAGAAATAGACATTATCGAACCCACCTTAGAGCGCTTGCGCACCGAAGGCATGGACCTGCGTGGTCCGTTGCCCGCCGACACTCTGTTTACCCCCAAATATCTGGAGCATTGCGACGCAGTGCTGGCGATGTACCACGACCAGGGCCTGCCCGTACTGAAGTACAAAGGCTTCGGCGCGGCGGTCAATGTGACCCTCGGCTTGCCGATCATCCGCACCTCGGTCGACCACGGCACCGCCCTGGACCTGGCCGGCAGCGGCAGGATCGACACCGGCAGCCTGCAGGTCGCCCTGGAAACCGCCTACCAGATGGCCGAGACCCGTATATGACCGAGCATTACCAACACCGGGCGCGCAAGCGTTTCGGCCAGAACTTCCTGCACGACGCCGGCGTCATCGATCGCATTCTGCGTTCGATTCATGCCAAGCCCGATGACCGTCTGCTGGAAATCGGCCCGGGCCAAGGGGCACTGACCGAAGGCCTGCTCAACAGCGGCGCACAACTGGACGTGGTTGAACTGGACAAGGACCTGATCCCGATCCTCAACCAGCAATTCGCCGGCAAGAGCAATTTCAGCCTGCATCAGGGCGATGCCCTGAAGTTCGACTTCAAGTCCCTGGGCGCCGAGTCGAACAGCCTGCGGGTGGTCGGCAACCTGCCCTACAACATCTCCACCCCGCTGATCTTCCACCTGCTGCAGAACGCCAGCCTGATTCGCGACATGCACTTCATGCTGCAAAAAGAAGTGGTGGAGCGCCTCGCTGCCGGTCCGGGTGGCGGTGATTGGGGGCGGCTGTCGATCATGGTGCAGTACCACTGCCGCGTGGAGCACCTGTTCAACGTCGGTCCGGGCGCGTTCAACCCGCCACCGAAAGTCGACTCGGCCATTGTGCGCCTGGTACCTCACGCCGTGCTGCCGCACCCGGCCAAGGATCACCGCCTGCTGGAGCGCATCGTCCGCGAAGCCTTCAACCAGCGCCGCAAAACCTTGCGCAACACCCTCAAGGCCCTACTGACCAGCGCCGAAATCGAAGCCGCCGGCGTCGACGGCAGCCTGCGTCCGGAGCAGCTCGACCTGGCCGCGTTCGTACGCCTGGCCGACAAGCTCAGCGAGCAGCCTGTGGATAACCCAAGCGCCAGTTGACACGCCATGAGCGTTATCGGGTAGGACGCCAGGCGCGATGTCTGGTTTACTACCCGATACTTGGCCTAGACTGAGTCTCATCTGTCTTGTCCCGCGCCCCGCTTGCTTTTAAGGCCTCTTGCATGTCCGATCCTCGCTATCAGGTCGACGTCAGCGTCGTCACCCGCTTTCTGGCAGAACAATCCCAACCCGAGCAAAATCGCTTTGCCTTCGCCTATACCATCACCGTCGAGAACCATGGGCTGCTGGCAGCCAAGCTGCTCTCGCGGCACTGGGTCATCACTGATGGCGACGGTCATGTCGAGGAAGTTCGCGGCGCCGGCGTCGTCGGCCAGCAGCCGCTGATCGCCCCGGGCCAAAGCCACACCTACAGCAGTGGCACAGTGATGACCACCCGAGTCGGCGCCATGCAGGGCACCTATCAAATGCTCGCCGACGACGGGCAGCACTTTGATGCCGTCATCGCCCCCTTTCGCCTGGCGGTGCCCGGAGCCTTGCACTGATGGCGACTTACGCCGTCGGCGACCTGCAAGGCTGCCTCGAACCGCTGAAATGCCTGCTTGAACAGGTGGCCTTCGACCCAACCCGGGATCGCCTGTGGCTGGTGGGAGACCTGGTAAACCGTGGTCCGCAGTCCCTGGAAACCCTGCGCTTTCTGTATGGCATGCGTGAGTCGCTGGTCTGTGTACTGGGCAATCACGACCTGCATTTACTGGCGGCGTGGCGCAATATCGAGCGCCTGAAAAAATCCGACACCCTGCGTCCGATCCTCGAAGCTCCCGATTGCCCGGAGCTGATGCAGTGGCTGCGCCAGCAAAAGCTGATGCACTACGACGAACAGCGCAACATTGCCCTGGTCCACGCAGGCATTGCGCCACAGTGGTCAATCAAGAAAGCCCTCAAGTGCGCCGCAGAAGTCGAAGAAGCACTGCGTGACGACAATCTGTTCCAGCCTTATCTGGATGGCATGTACGGCAACGAGCCGGCGAAATGGGACAGTGACCTGCAAGGCGTGACCCGGCTGCGGGTGATCACCAACTACTTCACCCGCATGCGTTTCTGCACCAGCGAGGGCAAGCTCGACCTCAAAGGCAAGGAAGGCGTGGATACCGCGCCTCCCGGGTACGCACCATGGTTCAGCTATAAAGAGCGCAAAAGCAAAGACGCGAAGATTATTTTCGGACACTGGGCAGCCCTGGAGGGCAAATGCGACGAGCCCGGCATCTTTGCCCTCGACACCGGTTGCGTCTGGGGCGGCGCCATGACGCTGCTCAATGTCGACACCGGTGTCCGCCTGCAATGCGCCTGCGATGCCCAGGGCCATGCCAGCCAGCAGCCCTCACCCCCCAACCCGATAGCGCCACAGCCGGTCACGGCCAAGCACTAGACCGCGCCTTTATTCAGGCCCCAGGAGCCCGCCATGAGTGAATTCAAACGCATCCCCCCCGATCAGGCCCAGTCGCTGCGCGAACAGGGCGCGGTCGTGGTCGATATCCGCGATCCGCAGACCTACGCCCTGAGCCACATCAGTGGCTCACAGCACCTGGATAACCACTCCATCAGTGACTTTATCCGTGGCGCCGATCTCGACGCCCCGCTGGTCGTGGTCTGCTATCACGGCAACTCCAGCCAAAGCGCGGCGGCCTACCTGGTCAGCCAGGGCTTCTCCGACGTCTACAGCCTGGACGGCGGCTTCGAACTGTGGCGCACCACCTACCCGGCCGAAACCGCCCAAGGCCAAGCCGAATAAATTTTTTCCAGGCTCTAGCCCGCGTGCTACGCGGGCTGGGCAGCGGCAGACGAACGGTCAGTCGCAACTAATTACTCATCTCGCCTTTACCTCTCGGATTCCGAACTATCCTTAGCCTCAGGCCATCCAAATCAGGGGAGAGCCGGTACACCGGCGCACGGGTCATCGGTACTAGCTTTCAAGGTAGATAGCTTTGAAAGTGTTCTGGGGGGTAAACAGCAACTGGACTTTCAGTTGCATGCCAGCACTTGACTGACTGATCCGGCGACGGCTCCACGTATCGAGCGAGGTGACGTCATGAGTATTTTTAGCCACTTCCAACAACGCTTCGAATCCACACGCCAGGAAGAGTTCTCGCTGCAGGAATACCTGGAGCTATGCAAAAAGGACCGAAGCGCCTATGCCTCCGCCGCCGAGCGCCTGCTATTGGCCATTGGCGAGCCCGAACTGCTCGACACGTCGACCAATTCGAGGCTGTCGAGGATCTTTTCCAACAAGGTGATCCGCCGCTATCCGGCCTTTGAAGACTTCCATGGAATGGAAGAATGCATCGATCAGATCGTCTCCTACTTCCGCCATGCCGCTCAGGGCCTGGAAGAGAAGAAACAGATCCTCTACCTCCTCGGCCCGGTGGGCGGCGGCAAGTCGTCCCTGGCGGAAAAACTCAAACAACTGATCGAGAAGGTGCCCTTCTACGCGATCAAGGGCTCACCGGTCTTCGAGTCGCCCCTGGGGCTGTTCAACGCCACTGAAGACGGCGCCATCCTCGAAGAAGACTTCGGCATTCCTCGGCGCTACCTCAATACCATCATGTCGCCCTGGGCCACCAAGCGACTCTCCGAGTTCGGTGGTGATATCAGCCAGTTCCGGGTGGTCAAGCTCTATCCGTCGATCCTCAACCAAATCGCCGTGGCCAAGACCGAGCCGGGTGATGAAAACAACCAGGACATCTCCGCGCTGGTGGGCAAGGTCGATATCCGCAAGCTGGAAGAGTTTCCCCAGAACGACGCCGACGCCTACAGCTACTCTGGCGCCCTGTGCCGGGCCAACCAGGGCCTGATGGAGTTCGTGGAGATGTTCAAGGCACCGATCAAGGTGCTGCACCCACTGCTGACCGCCACCCAGGAAGGTAACTACAACAGTACCGAAGGCCTGGGAGCAATCCCGTTCACCGGGATCCTGCTGGCCCACTCCAACGAATCGGAGTGGCACACCTTCCGCAACAACAAGAACAACGAAGCCTTCATCGACCGTATCTACATCGTCAAGGTGCCGTACTGCCTGCGGGTCAGCGATGAAATCAAGATCTACGACAAACTGCTGTTCAACAGCTCCCTGGCCAAGGCCCATTGCGCGCCCGACACCTTGAAGATGCTGGCGCAGTTCACTGTGCTTTCGCGGCTCAAGGAGCCGGAAAACTCCAACATCTACTCCAAAATGCGGGTCTACGACGGGGAAAACCTCAAGGACACCGATCCCAAGGCCAAGTCGATCCAGGAATACCGGGATAACGCCGGGGTGGATGAAGGGATGAACGGGCTCTCGACCCGCTTCGCCTTCAAGATCCTGTCCAAGGTGTTCAACTTCGACCCCCATGAAATCGCCGCCAACCCGGTGCACCTGCTGTACGTGCTGGAACAGCAGATCGAACAGGAGCAATTCCAGGCCGAAACCCGGGAACGCTACCTGCGCTTCCTCAAGGAATACCTTGCGCCGCGCTACATCGAATTCATCGGCAAGGAAATCCAGACCGCCTACCTCGAGTCCTACAGCGAGTACGGACAGAACATCTTCGACCGCTATGTGCTCTACGCCGATTTCTGGATCCAGGACCAGGAATACCGCGACCCGGAAACCGGCGAGATCCTCAATCGCGTGGCACTGAACGAAGAACTGGAAAAAATCGAAAAACCGGCCGGCATCAGCAATCCGAAGGATTTCCGCAACGAGATCGTCAATTTCGTGCTGCGGGCCCGTGCCAACAACAATGGCAAAAACCCGACTTGGCTCAGCTACGAAAAACTGCGGGTGGTTATCGAGAAGAAAATGTTCTCCAACACCGAAGACCTGCTCCCGGTCATCAGTTTCAACGCCAAGGCCAGCAAAGAGGACCAGCAGAAACACAACGACTTCGTCACACGCATGGTCGAACGCGGCTACACCGACAAACAGGTACGGCTTCTTTCCGAATGGTACCTACGGGTCCGGAAGTCGCAGTGACGCAGCTGCAAGCTTCTAGCTACAAGCTGTAAGAAAGAAGTGTGTGAACCGGACATCCGGGTAGTCGCTTCTGCTTGCAGCTTGCAGCTCACAACTTGAAGCTGCCCGGAGGGCCACCATGAGCTATGTGATCGACCGACGTCTCAATGGCAAGAACAAGAGCACGGTAAACCGCCAGCGTTTCCTGCGGCGCTACCGTGACCACATCAAAAAGGCCGTCGAAGAGGCCGTCAGCCGCCGCTCCATTACCGACATGGAGCATGGCGAACAAATCAGCATTCCCGGTCGCGATATCGACGAGCCGGTGCTTCACCATGGCCGCGGCGGCAAACAGACCGTGGTGCATCCCGGCAACAAGGAGTTCACCAGCGGCGAGCATATCGCCCGCCCGCAAGGGGGCGGCGGCGGTAAAGGTCCGGGCAAGGCCGGCAACTCCGGCGAGGGCATGGACGAGTTCGTGTTCCAGATCACCCAGGAGGAGTTCCTCGAATTCATGTTCGAGGATCTGGAACTGCCCAACCTGGTCAAACGCAACCTGACCGGCACTGATACCTTCAAGACCGTACGCGCCGGCATCAGCAACGAAGGCAACCCGTCGCGCATCAACATCATCCGCACCCTGCGCTCGGCTCATGCACGGCGCATCGCCCTGTCCGGCAGCAGCCGCGCCAAACTACGGGAAGCAAAAGAGGAGTTGGCCCGATTAAAGCGGGAAGAACCGGATAACTTCGGCGATATCCAGGAACTGGAAGCAGAAATCGAGAAACTCAGCGCGCGCATCCATCGCGTGCCCTTCCTCGATACTTTCGACTTGAAGTACAACCTGCTGGTCAAGCAACCCAACCCCAGCTCCAAGGCTGTCATGTTCTGCCTGATGGACGTCTCCGGCTCCATGACCCAGGCGACCAAGGACATCGCCAAGCGCTTTTTTATCCTGCTGTACCTGTTCCTCAAGCGCAATTACGACAAGATCGATGTCGTCTTCATTCGTCACCACACCAGCGCCAGGGAAGTCGACGAGGAGGAGTTCTTCTACTCCCGGGAAACCGGCGGCACTATCGTCTCCAGCGCCCTGAAGCTGATGCAGGAGATCATGGCCGAGCGTTATCCGAGCAACGAATGGAACATCTACGCAGCCCAGGCGTCGGACGGTGATAACTGGAACGACGACTCACCGATCTGCCGGGACATCCTGATCAATCAGATCATGCCCTTCGTGCAGTACTACACCTACGTGGAAATAACCCCACGTGAACACCAGGCCTTGTGGTTCGAATACGAGCGAATCGCCGACGCCTTTTCTGACACCTTCGCCCAGCAGCAATTGGTCTCGGCCGGAGATATCTATCCGGTCTTCCGTGAACTCTTCCAGCGCAGGTTAGTGACATGACCGCCAGAGAGCAGAAACGCCAGCCCATCTCTACCGGCTCGGAATGGACATTCGAGCTGATCCAGGCCTACGACCGCGAAATCAGCCGTATCGCGGACCGCTACGCCCTGGATACCTATCCCAACCAGATCGAGGTCATTACCGCCGAGCAGATGATGGACGCCTACGCGTCAGTCGGCATGCCCCTGGGTTATCACCATTGGTCCTACGGCAAACACTTCCTCAGCACCGAAAAATCCTACAGCCGCGGCCAGATGGGACTGGCCTACGAGATCGTGATCAACTCGGACCCATGTATTGCCTACCTGATGGAAGAAAACACCATCTGCATGCAAGCCCTGGTGGTGGCTCACGCCTGCTATGGCCACAACAGCTTTTTCAAGGGTAACTACCTGTTCCGCACCTGGACCGACGCCAGTTCGATCATCGATTACCTGGTGTTCGCCAAGCAGTACATCATGCAGTGCGAGGAGCGGCACGGCATCGACGCGGTGGAAGACCTGCTGGACTCCTGCCACGCCCTGATGAATTACGGCGTCGACCGCTACAAACGCCCATACCCGATTTCGGCCGAAGAAGAACGGCGGCGGCAGAAGGACCGCGAAGAACACCTGCAGAAGCAGATCAACGACCTGTGGCGCACCATTCCCAAAGGCGCGGACAAATATAGCGACAAGGACAATGCGCGCTTCCCCGCCGAACCTCAGGAAAACATCCTCTATTTCATCGAAAAACACGCGCCGCTGCTGGAGCCTTGGCAGCGGGAAATCGTGCGAATCGTGCGCAAGATCGCCCAATATTTCTACCCACAACGCCAGACCCAGGTGATGAACGAAGGCTGGGCGACCTTCTGGCACTACACCTTGATGAACGACCTGTATGACGAAGGCCTGGTGACCGACGGTTTCATGATGGAGTTTCTGACCTCGCACACCAGCGTGGTCATGCAGCCCGGCTTCGACAGCCCCTACTACAGCGGCATCAACCCCTACGCCCTGGGCTTCGCCATGTATCGCGATATTCGCCGTATGTGCGAAGAACCCACCGACGAGGACCGCCACTGGTTCCCGGACCTGGCCGGGACCGATTGGCTGTCGAGCATCAAGTTCGCCATGAGCAGCTTCAAGGACGAAAGCTTTATCC
The DNA here is from genome assembly GCF_059862355.1 of Pseudomonas sp. MF09150. NCBI lineage: Bacteria > Pseudomonadati > Pseudomonadota > Gammaproteobacteria > Pseudomonadales > Pseudomonadaceae > Pseudomonas > Pseudomonas sp. MF09150. Next base: position 48,679 of record NZ_JCBCUS010000003.1, read on the forward strand.
TGCAGTACCTGTCACCGAAGGTGATCCGTGACCTGAAACTGTTCAGCATCCTCGATGATGACCAGAAGGATGACCTGCTGGTGCCAGCCATTCACGATGAAGGCGGCTATCGGACCATCCGCGAAACCCTGGCCGCACAATACAACCTGGGGAATCGCGAACCCAACGTTCAGATCTGGAGCATCGACCGCCGCGGCGACCGCTCGCTGACCCTGCGTCACCAGCAACATGACCGCAAGCCCCTGGGCGACTCCACGGATGAGGTGCTCAAGCATCTGCACCGCCTCTGGGGGTTCGACATTCACCTGGAAACCCTGCAGGGCGACCAGATCATGAAAACCCACCACGTGCCGCCCAGGGGCGAGCACAGCGAAGGTGACTACGGCCGCCTGGACTTGGCCGTCATCCATCTTTAAGCCGAGATCAGACCTCCGGAAGTTCGACGCAAGGGTTATCCTGTCGGGCTAACGGAGGTTTTTTATGCAGATTTACAAGGTCGGCGGCGCAGTGCGCGATCGCTTGCTCGGCAAGCCGGTCACTGATATCGACTGGGTGGTGGTAGGCGCAACAACCGAAGAAATGCTGGCCCAGGGCTTTCGCCCGGTCGGGGCCGACTTCCCGGTATTCCTGCACCCTAAAAGCGGCGAAGAGTATGCCCTCGCGCGCACCGAGCGCAAAAGCGGCCGAGGCTACGGCGGCTTTACCTTTCATGCCAGCCCCGAGGTCACTCTCGAAGAAGACCTGATCCGGCGCGACCTGACAATCAATGCCATGGCAGAGGATGCCCAGGGCGTGCTGACCGACCCCTATCATGGCCAACAGGATCTTGAAGCCCGCCTGCTCCGCCATGTTTCCTCCGCGTTCGCCGAAGATCCCCTCAGGGTATTGCGAGTTGCCCGCTTCGCTGCGCGCTATGCCGATCTGGGTTTCACCGTCGCGCCAGAGACTCTGGAACTGATGCGCCAACTGAGCGCCTCAGGCGAGCTGGAAGCCCTGACCGCCGAACGCAGCTGGAAGGAAATCTCCCGCGCCCTGATGGAAAACCAGCCTCAGGTATTTATCCAGGTGCTGCGCGATTGCAACGCCCTCAAGGTGCTGATGCCCGAGGTCGACGCCCTGTTCGGCGTTCCTCAGCCTGAAGCGCATCACCCGGAAATCGACACCGGCGTGCATACCTTGAGCGTGCTGCAACAGGCCGCGCAACATCAGCAGCAGCTGACGGTGCGCTGGGCCTGCCTGCTGCACGACCTGGGCAAAGGACTGACGGCGCAGGATGAGTGGCCGCAGCACATCGCCCATGAGCAAAAGGGGCTGGCGCCGATCAAAGCCATCAATGAACGCTTCAAGGTGCCGCGGGACTGCCAGGAACTGGCGCTATTGGTCGGCCAATATCACACCCATGGTCATCGCGCCCTTGAACTGCGGGCCTCGACTCTGCTGGAACTGCTGCAAAGCTTCGACATCTACCGCCGCCCGCAGCGCTTCGAGGAGTTTATCGCCGCCTGCGAGATGGACGCCCGAGGGCGCCTTGGCCTGGAATCACGCACCTACCCGCAGGCCGACTACCTGCGAGGCGCCGCCAATGCTGCACGCGCGGTCGCGGTGCAACCGCTGCTGGAACAAGGGTTCAAGGGGCCAAAGCTGGGGGAAGCCCTGAGGCTGGAACGCCTCAAAGCATTGAAAGCCTACAAGGAACAACACGCCCCCTGAGCACAGGTCCGGCAGGCCTGCCCGTCAGCAGGTCCGCCACCGCCAAGCCAGGCGCGATCAGAGCCCCGGCGGCGTCAGCTGCACACCGCGCCACTCAAAGGCCACGGGCGCCAGCACCTGATTGATCTGCGACTCTCGCCAAAGCGTGCCCAGGCTCTGCCCGGCAACCGGGTGCAGGCGCTCGGGCGCCATCAGCGACAACGGCCAGAGCACGAAGGCATTTTTCAGGATTTCTGCACGGGGCAGGATCAGTCCATCGAAATTGCCAACCAGATCGCCATACAGCAGCACGTCTATATCCAGCGGCAGGCCTATGCGATCGGGGGCATAACGGCCGTTATCCGCCTCGATGAACTTCAAACGACGATCCAGCTCGTTCAACGGCAAATCCGTGAAGGCGGACACCACCAGGTTGAAAAACGGACCACTCTTGATCCCCACCGGCTGGCTCTCGAACACTGCCGAGCAGCGCATGTCCTGCAGAAACGCGGCCAAGGCTTCGAGCCCGGCCTGCAAATGGGTTTCGCGCTCGATATTGCTGCCGAGCCCCAGAAAAACCTGAGTTAGCGACATCCGCGCTCGATCTCCACGCCAACACCGGTGGCGGCGGGAACTGCGCCGGGCTTGGTCAGCTTGAGGCGCAGCCAAGGAATATGAAACTCGCTCATCAACACCTCGGCCAGACGCTCGGCAAAGGTTTCGACCAGTTGGAACTGCGCCTGCTCGGCGAAGGCTTGAATGCGCGACGAGACGCTTGCGTAATCGAGCGCGAGGGTCAGATCATCACCTGCAGCTGCCGGGCGGTTATCCCAGGCAAAGCTCAGGTCCAGACGCAGGCACTGACGGATGCCGCGCTCCCAGTCATAGGCACCGATCACGGTGTCGACTTCCAGGCCTTCGATAAACACTCTGTCCAAGCACTCTTCTCCGCAGCACGACAAGGGCGCAATGCGCCGTTAGAATCAGGGCGTCCTCGCCCGGAATAGTTAGCATGTTTTGGTTACTGGCGATCCTCGCCTACCTGCTCGGCTCACTGTCCTTCGCCATTTTGCTCAGCCGCCTGACGGGTAATCCCGATCCGCGAATGAGTGGCTCGGGCAATGCCGGTGCCACCAACATGCTGCGTCTGGCCGGCAAGAAACTCGCCGTCCTGACCTTGCTCGGCGACCTGTGCAAAGGGCTCTTGCCCGTCCTGATCGCCGCCGTGGCAGGCCTTTCACTGCAACAACAAGCCTGGATTGGCCTGTGCGCCGTTCTCGGCCACTTGTTCCCGTTGTACTTTCGCTTCCGCGGCGGCAAAGGTGTCGCCACCGCCGCCGGCATGCTGCTCGGGCTTTACCCGCCAGCCGCTCTGCTGGCCATGTCCGCGTGGGTCCTGGCGTTCTACCTGACCCGCACCAGCTCGCTGGCCGCACTGATCGCCACGCCCCTGACCTTGCCGCTACTGGCCTGGCAGGAACCGGAAGCGCTACTGCCGATGAGCGTGCTCACGCTGCTGATCGTCTGGCGCCACCGGGGCAATTTACGCGACCTGTTTGCCGGGCGCGAACGGCATTTCTGAATCGTCCGGTGAAAACCGTTCAAGCTCGCTGACCGGAAACACCCCTAACGCCCTACAAGGGCGTCAGTTGCTCCATGGGCCAGCGCGCCTGCACGCTAATCGCCAAGCTTTCCTGCTGCCCGGCTTGCAAGCGCTGACAGCCGGCAAAAGCGATCATCGCGCCGTTATCGGTGCAAAACTCGGGGCGGGCGTAATACACATGGCCCTTCATATCCCCGAGCATTTTTTCCAGCGACACACGCAGGGCTTTGTTGGCACTCACGCCGCCGGCGATCACCAGACGCTTGAAACCGGTCTGCTTCAACGCACGCTTGCACTTGATGGTCAAAGTTTCCACCACCGCCTGCTGGAACGCGAGCGCGATGTCGCAACGGGTTTGCTCGCCGTCGTCCCCAGCACTGACGCGTTGCTGCCAGGTATTGAGTGCCGAGGTTTTCAAGCCACTGAAGCTGAACTCCAGGCCCGGACGGTCGGTCATCGGCCGCGGAAAGACAAAGCGCCCGGCCACGCCCTGATTCGCCAGGCGAGCAATCTCCGGACCACCCGGATAATTGAGCCCCATCATCTTTGCCGTCTTGTCGAAAGCTTCGCCTGCGGCATCGTCCAGGGTCTCGCCCAGTAGTTCGTATTGGCCGATCCCATCGACCCGAACCAGCTGCGTATGCCCACCGGAAACCAACAAAGCGACGAACGGAAACTCCGGCGGTTGTTCTTCCAGCATCGGCGCTAGCAAATGGCCTTCCATGTGATGCACACCCAGGGCCGGAATGCCCCAGGCGAACGCCAGCGCCTGAGCACAGGAAGCCCCGACCAGCAAGGCTCCGACCAGTCCCGGGCCGGCGGTGTAGGCAATGGCGTCGATCTCGGTCGGCACGCAGTCGGCTTCCGCCAACACCTGGCGAATCAACGGCAGCATGCGTTTGACGTGATCACGCGAAGCCAGCTCCGGCACCACGCCGCCGTAGGCGCGATGCAGGTCGATCTGACTGAACAGTGCATCGGCCAAAAGCCCGCGTTCACTGTCGTAGAGCGCGACGCCGGTCTCGTCGCAGGAGGTTTCTAATCCCAGTACTAGCATGGGTTTGCGCCTTGTAGAGGCTAAATTCGAAGGCGCGCATAATAGTCGCCACTCCCGCGCCCGACCAGCGGTTTTCGATCAGAGGCTTTGCATTCCGAGCGATGAGGGGTTAACATCCGCAACCCTTAAAAACCGACGACCTCAGCCGTGATTTTTGCGACGAGAACGTTGACCCCGGTAATGAATGAAGGTAGCTCTGGATGCCAGCCGTCAAAGTTAAAGAGAACGAACCCTTCGACGTAGCTCTGCGTCGTTTCAAGCGCTCCTGCGAAAAAGCCGGTGTTCTGGCTGAAGTTCGTAGCCGCGAATTTTACGAGAAGCCGACTTCTGAGCGTAAGCGTAAAGCAGCAGCCGCTGTTAAGCGTCACGCCAAGAAAGTTCAGCGCGAACAGCGCCGCGCCGTTCGTCTGTACTAATACACAGACGTTCGCTGCAAGCTTCTGCCAAGCCCGGCCCTCAGCCGGGCTAATGGCATTTGCGGATATCGCTTGATGCTTCACTGTCAAAGCCGCCCATGCGACCGAGACAACCTGCTTCACCACGTCAGACCTGGCTTATCGCCAGCGGTGCACGTCTCTTCTGACGAGCCTTCCAAGGCTACTGACGAGCACACTTTTTCTGATTTCCTACAGACGATCAGCCCAAGGCGCCCTTCTCCAGCGCCCGCTTATGAGCTATCCGAGGCCTCCCACGGGCCGCAGTCGGACTCAGAGCAACATCTTCGAATAGTCGATTACTGATTGGAACTAACGTCAGTGAACCTTCGGCAGATACACTTCCCGACAGCGATCAAGCCGACGACAGATGGTCGAGCCGCACTGCGTTTGCGCCTCATGACGCCCCTGTTTCGACGCCTTCGCGCCGGTTCAATTCACGCTTGCGCGCAGTGATGACGAGAACGCCATGGCCGGGCTAATTCCCCAGAGCTTTATTGACGACCTTCTGAACCGCACCGACATCGTCGATGTTGTCAGCTCGCGCGTGCAAATGAAAAAAGCAGGCAAGAATTACACGGCCTGCTGCCCGTTCCACAAAGAAAAAACCCCGTCCTTCAGCGTCAGCCCCGACAAGCAGTTCTACTACTGCTTCGGCTGCGGCGCCGGCGGCAATGCCCTCGGCTTCATCATGGACCACGACAACCTGGACTTTCCCCAGGCCGTCGAAGAACTGGCCAAAGCCGCCGGCATGGAAATCCCCCGCGAGGAAAGCGGTCGGCCGCACAAACCACGGCAACCGACCGACTCGCCGCTGTACCCGCTGCTCACCGCAGCCGCTGATTTTTATCGCCAGGCACTCAAGAACCACCCCGCGCGCAAGGCAGCCGTCGACTACCTGAAAGGCCGCGGCCTTACCGGGGAGATCGCCCGCGATTTTGGCCTCGGTTTCGCTCCGCCCGGCTGGGACAACCTGTTCAAGCACCTGAGCAGCGACACCTTGCAGCAGAAGGCCATGATCGATGCCGGGCTGCTGATCGAAAACGCTGAAACCGGCAAGCGCTATGACCGCTTCCGCGACCGGGTAATGTTTCCGATCCGTGACAGCCGTGGCCGGATCATCGCCTTCGGCGGCCGAGTGCTGGGCGATGACAAACCGAAGTACCTGAACTCGCCGGAAACCCCGGTCTTCCACAAGGGCCAGGAACTCTACGGCCTGTTCGAAGCCCGCAAGAACAACCGCAACCTCGACGAAATCATTGTCGTCGAGGGCTATATGGACGTGATTGCATTGGCCCAGCAGGGGTTGCGCAATGCCGTTGCCACCCTGGGCACCGCCACCAGCGAAGAACACCTCAAGCGTCTGTTTCGCGTGGTGCCGAGTGTTCTGTTCTGCTTCGACGGCGACCAGGCCGGGCGCAAGGCCGCCTGGCGCGCACTCGAAGCGGCGCTGCCGTGCCTACAGGATGGGCGCCGCGCACGCTTTCTGTTCCTACCCGAAGGCGAAGATCCGGACACCCTGGTGCGCTCCGAGGGCACTGATGCCTTCCGCGCCCGCATCAATCAGCACGCCCAACCGCTGGCCGATTATTTCTTCCAGCAACTGATCGATGAAGCCGATCCGCGCTCGCTTGAAGGCAAGGCCCATATGGCCACCCTGGCGTCACCGTTGATCGACAAGGTTCCCGGGGCCAACCTGCGCACCCTGATGCGCCAGCGCCTCAGCGAAATCACCGGCCTCAACAACGAGGCCATGAGCCAATTGGTACATAGCGCGCCGCAAGAAGCGCCGCCGGCCTATGACGCCGGCATCAATTACGACGCCATGCCCGATTACGCCGATTACAACGAACCACAGGAGGCCTATGCGCCCCAGCAGGAGTGGACGCCGAAGAAGAGTGGCGGCGGCAAGAAGTGGGAAAACAAGCCCTGGGACAAGAATGCCAAGGGCAAACGCCAGGGCGATCGCGACCAGCCTCGCGGCCCGCGCATCCCGGCCGCAGTCGAGCCGCCGACCCTTTCCGCCCTGCGTACGCTGCTGCATCACCCGCAACTGGCGGAAAAAGTTGAAGATGCCGGACATTTTGCCGATGACAACAACACCAACACTCAGTTGCTGGTGGCGTTGATCGAAGCCGTACAGAAAAATCCTAAGCTACGCTCTATACATCAACTCATGGCGCGCTGGCACGGCACCGAACAGGGTCGCCTGCTCAAGGCGCTGGCAGAAAAGGAGTGGTTGATTGACGGCGATAACCTTGAACAACAGTTTTTCGACACCATTAACAGTTTATCGGTGCGTCAACGCGAACGTGTTTTAGAGCAACTTCTAAGGAAATCGCGTCAAAGTGACTTGAGTGGCGAGGAGAAAGTCCAACTACTTGAGCTTTTAAGACGCAATGTTCCCGCATCAAGCCCGACCTCAACTGGCGCGTGAGGTCATAGCTCAGGTATAATCCTCGGCTTGTTTTTTGCCCGCCAAGACCTTCAGTGGATAGGGTGTTATGTCCGGAAAAGCGCAACAGCAGTCTCGTATCAAAGAGTTGATCACCCTGGGTCGTGAGCAGAAGTATCTGACTTACGCAGAGGTCAACGACCACCTGCCTGAGGATATTTCAGATCCAGAGCAGGTGGAAGACATCATCCGCATGATCAATGACATGGGGATCCCCGTACACGAGAGTGCTCCGGATGCGGACGCCCTTATGTTGGCCGACGCCGATACCGACGAAGCCGCAGCTGAAGAAGCTGCTGCCGCGTTGGCAGCGGTTGAGACCGACATTGGTCGCACTACTGACCCTGTGCGCATGTATATGCGTGAAATGGGTACGGTAGAGCTGCTCACACGTGAAGGCGAAATTGAAATCGCCAAGCGTATCGAAGAGGGTATCCGTGAAGTGATGGGCGCGATTGCGCACTTCCCTGGCACGGTTGATCACATTCTCTCCGAGTACACTCGCGTCACCACCGAAGGTGGCCGCCTGTCCGACGTCCTCAGTGGTTATATCGACCCGGACGACGGCATCGCGCCGCCTGCTGCAGAAGTGCCACCGCCTGTCGATGCCAAGGCCGCGAAAGCGGACGATGACACCGAAGAAGAGGACGCCGAAGCCAGTGACGACGAAGAAGAAACCGAAAGCGGTCCTGATCCGGTCATCGCTGCACAGCGCTTTGGCGCCGTGGCCGACCAGATGGAAATCACCCGCAAGGCGCTGAAAAAGCACGGCCGCGCAAACAAGCAGGCAATTGCCGAGATGTTGGCCCTGGCTGAGCTGTTCATGCCGATCAAACTGGTTCCGAAGCAATTCGAAGGCCTGGTCGAGCGTGTTCGTAGTGCCCTGGATCGTCTGCGTCAACAAGAGCGCGCGATCATGCAACTGTGCGTTCGTGATGCACGCATGCCGCGTGCCGACTTCCTGCGCCAGTTCCCGGGCAACGAAGTTGATGAAAGCTGGACCGACGCGCTGGCCAAAGGCAAAAGCAAATACGCCGAAGCCATTGGTCGCCTGCAGCCCGATATCATTCGCTGCCAGCAGAAGCTGACTGCGCTTGAGACCGAAACCGGTCTGACGATTGCCGAGATCAAGGACATCAACCGTCGCATGTCGATCGGTGAGGCCAAGGCCCGCCGCGCGAAGAAAGAGATGGTTGAAGCGAACTTGCGCCTGGTGATCTCCATCGCCAAGAAGTACACCAACCGTGGCCTGCAATTCCTCGACCTGATCCAGGAAGGCAACATCGGCTTGATGAAGGCTGTGGACAAGTTCGAATACCGTCGCGGCTACAAGTTCTCGACTTATGCCACCTGGTGGATCCGTCAGGCGATCACCCGCTCGATCGCCGACCAGGCCCGCACCATCCGTATTCCGGTGCACATGATCGAGACCATCAACAAGCTCAACCGTATTTCCCGGCAGATGCTGCAGGAAATGGGTCGCGAACCGACCCCGGAAGAGCTGGGCGAACGCATGGAAATGCCTGAGGACAAGATCCGCAAGGTATTGAAGATCGCTAAAGAGCCGATCTCCATGGAAACCCCGATCGGTGATGACGAAGACTCCCATCTGGGTGACTTCATCGAAGACTCGACCATGCAGTCGCCAATCGATGTCGCCACTGTTGAGAGCCTGAAAGAAGCGACTCGCGAGGTACTCTCCGGCCTCACTGCCCGTGAAGCCAAGGTCCTGCGCATGCGCTTCGGCATCGACATGAATACCGACCACACCCTCGAGGAAGTTGGTAAACAGTTCGACGTTACCCGTGAGCGGATTCGTCAGATCGAAGCCAAGGCGCTGCGCAAGCTGCGCCACCCGACGAGAAGCGAGCACCTGCGCTCCTTCCTCGACGAGTGATACCAAAACCCCCAGCCCTGCTGGGGGTTTTGCTTTACGCAGATTAAATTTCCCTCCCCCTCCCCGCCTCGCGTTGCCGTCTACACTCGACACATTCCCCGTGCCATAACGAGACGGTTATGCCCAGACTGCCGGCCGTGCTTCTGCTGTCGCTGCTCGCCTGGACCGCTACGGCTGGCGCGTTGACTCTCACCGATGAAGAGCGTGACTGGCTGGCGGCCCACCCCACATTGCGCCTGGGCGTCGATGCCTCCTGGCCGCCGTTCGAGTATCGCGACGAGGACGGGCGTTACCAGGGCCTGGCCGCTGACTACATCAGCCTGATCCAGAGCCGCCTGGAGATAAAACTCAACCCGATCGAACCGGTCAGCTGGACCGCCGTTCTCGAGCAGGCGAAACAGGGCAAGCTGGACCTGCTGCCGGGGATCATGTCGACCCCGGAACGCCAGACTTACCTGGCCTTTACCCGGCCTTACCTCGACTTTCCCATCGTGATCCTCGCCCATGAAGGTGGCGCCCAGCCCCACAACCTCAGGGAACTCTACGGCCTGAAGATCGCGGTGGTGGAAAATTATGCCCCCCATGAACTGCTGCGCACCCACCATCCGGACCTGAACCTGGTGGCCTTGCCCAATGTCAGCTCGGCCCTGCAGGCCCTCGCGACCGACCAGGTCGACGCGGTGGTCAGCGACCTCGCCTCGAGCATCTGGAGCCTGCGACAACTCAAGCTGGATGGGTTGTATGTCAGCGGAGAAACCCCCTACCGCTATCAACTGGCGATGGGCGCGCCACGGGATGAAAAGATCCTGATCGGCATTCTCGACAAGGTCCTGGCCGACCTCACCCCTGCGGAAATCAGCGTGATCCAGGAACACTGGGTGGGCAATGTGCTGGATCACCGTTCGTTCTGGTCAGACCTGCTGGTCTACGGCCTGCCCACTGTGCTGTTGTTGTTTGCGGTACTGGCGGTGGTGATCCGCATCAACCGCCGCCTGAGTTCGGAAATCTCCCGGCGCGTGGCCCTCGAGCAGCAGCTGCGCAGCAGCGAGTACCACTACCGCGGCCTGGTGGAGAGCCTGTCGGCCATTGCCTGGGAAGCGCGGATCAGCGACTACACCTACAGCTACGTTTCACCCCACGCCGAGGCGCTGTTGGGCTACCCGCTGTCCCATTGGCTGATTCCGGGGTTCTGGCGCAACATCATCCACCCCGCCGACCTGACCCGCGCCCAGACCTTCTGCGACCACGAAGTGCTCGCCGGGCGTGATCACAGCCTCGACTACCGGGTCATCACCGCCGATGGCCGATGCCTGTGGGTACGGGACATTGTCAGTCTGATCGAACATGGCCACGAACCGGTGATGCGCGGACTGATGATCGATATCAGCGAAGCCAAGCACACCGAGGAAGCCTTGCGCCTGTCCGAGCAGAAGTTCGCCTCGGTGTTCCAGCAATGCCCGGACATCCTGGTGATCGCGCGACTGTCGGACGGCTGCCTGCTGGAGGTCAACAAGGCCTTTGAGGAACAGATCGGCTTGCGGGCCGAACAGGTGCTCGGCCAGACCGCCTCCAACCTCAATATCTGGGGGATCCAGGGCGTCGGGCCGGGCCTGCTGCTGCGCCTGCAAGCCGGGAGTATCCGCAACCTGGAGATGCCCTTTCGCCGACACAACGGCCAGTTGTTCACCGGCCTGATTTCCGCCGAACCCTTCGACCTCGACACCACCCCGGCGCTGGTGGTGGTGGTGCGCGATATCAGTCGGCTCAAGGAGACCCAGCAGTTACTGCAGACCTCCGAGGAGAAGTTCGCCAAGGCCTTCCACGCCTCGCCTGACGGCTTGCTGTTGAGCCGCCAGCGCGATGGGCTGCTGATCGAGGTCAACGAAGGCTTCAGCCGCATTACCGGATTCAATAGCGCCATGTCCCTGGATCGCTCGACCCTGGACCTGGGCATCTGGGTCAACCTCAACGAGCGCAAACACATGCTCGACCTGCTGAACCGCGATGGCTACGTGCGGGATTTCAGCTGCCATATCCGGCGCAACGACGGTCAGATCCGTTTGTGCGAGCTGTCCAGCCGCCCCCTGCCCATCGGCAACGAAGACTGCATGCTGACCATCGCCCGCGATATCACCGAACGCCACGTGATGCAGGAAAAGCTCCAGCAAGCCGCCACCGTCTTCGAGAGCACCGCCGAAGGGGTGCTGATCACCGACACCCAGCAACACATCAGCGCGGTCAATCGGGCATTCACCGAGATCACCGGTTACAGCGAAGCCGAAGCCCTCGGCCACACGCCGCGCCTGCTGGCATCCGGCCTGCACGACAGCGCCTTCTACGCCGCCATGTGGTACCAGTTGACGGCAGAAGGACACTGGCAGGGCGAGATCTCCAACCGGCGCAAGAACGGCGAGCTGTACCCCAGCTGGCTGACCATCAGTGCCGTGCGCAACAAGGAGCAATCGATCACCCATTTCGTCGCGGTGTTCGCCGACATCTCAAGCCTCAAGCACGCCCAGGCACGGCTCGATTACCAAGCCCACCACGACCCGCTGACCGGCCTGCCGAACCGCACCCTGTTCGAGAGCCGCTTACTGACCGCGCTCAACGGCCAGCAGGAAAACGGCAGCCAGGGCGCGGTGCTGTTTCTCGATCTCGACCGTTTCAAGCACATCAACGACAGCCTCGGCCATCCGGTCGGCGATCTTTTGCTCAAGGGCATTGCCGTACGCCTCAAGGAGCAGTTGCGCGACATCGATACCGTGGCGCGCCTGGGCGGCGACGAGTTCATCATCCTCCTGCCTGGGCTGCAACAAGCCAGCGATGCCGACCACATTGCCGGCAAACTCCTGAACTGCTTCAGCGCGCCCTTCCAGGCCGGGGAACATGAGTTCTTCATCAGCGCCAGCATCGGCACCAGCCTCTACCCCAAAGACGGCACCGACGTTGCCACATTGATCAAGAACGCCGACGCGGCGATGTATCGTTCCAAGGCCAAAGGCCGGAACCGGGTGGAAAGGTACACCCGCGACCTGACCGCCCAGGCCAGCGAGCGGGTCGCCCTGGAACACGAATTGCGCCGCGCCATCGAGCGCAACGAACTGTCTCTCTACTACCAGCCCAAGATCAGCCTTATCGATCAGGAACTGGTCGGCGCCGAGGCGTTGATCCGCTGGCGGCACCCGACGTTTGGCGATGTGCCTCCGGAGCACTTCATCCCGCTGGCCGAAGAAAACGGCATGATCCTGCAGATCGGCGATTGGGTGCTGGAGCAGGCCTGCCAGCAGATGTCTGCCTGGAACGACCGCTATGCGCCCTTCGGCCCGCTCTCGGTGAACCTGGCCGGCGCCCAGCTGCGCCAGCCCAACCTGCTGGGGCGCATCGAACAACTGCTCAAGGACAACCACCTGCGGCCAGGCTTCCTGCAGCTGGAGATCACCGAGAACTTCATCATGAGCCAGACCGAAGAAGCGCTGGAGGTGCTGCACCAACTCAAGCACCTGGGGGTCCAGTTGGCGATCGACGACTTCGGCACTGGTTATTCCTCACTCAGCTACCTCAAGCGCCTGCCCCTGGACTTCCTGAAAATCGACCAGTCGTTTGTCCGCGGCCTGCCGGACGACCCTCATGACGTAGCGATCGTGCGCGCCATCATCGCCCTGGGCCGCAGCATGCAATTCACGGTGATCGCCGAAGGCGTCGAAAGCCACGAGCAACAGGCATTTCTCGGCGCCGAAGGCTGCGAGCAGATCCAGGGCTACATCGTCAGCCTGCCGCTGTGCGCCGATGAGTTCGCCGCGACTTTTCTGCAGATGGGCGTTTCCGATTTTTCGGATAGCACAGCCGAGAATCCGTCGTTATAATCCGCCGCCTACTGAGGGCCTATAGCTCAGTTGGTTAGAGCAGAGGACTCATAATCCTTTGGTCCACGGTTCAAGTCCGTGTGGGCCCACCACATTGAAAGCCGCGCACTGCGCGGCTTTCGCCGTTTCTAGCCCCTGATAAATTCGGATGGGTTCATTTCAAAAAATGGATTCCGTCCAAGATTCGTCCAAATCACTTTTGGACGACGTTTTCCAAAGGCTCTTCATCGTCCGTTTTCTTCTCGAAAATGCTCGCCAACGGATTCAATGAAACCACCTCAGCCATATGCCCTGGACTGAAGTGCGCGTACTTCTGAGTCATGGCCAACGTCGCATGCCCCAACACCCGCTGAAGCGTCAGGATGTCTCCGCCATTCATCATGTAATGACTGGCGAAGGTATGTCGCAGAACGTGCGTCATTTGCCCCTCGGGCAGCTCCAGGCCAATGGCCTCAACAGCACGACGGAAAGTGTTGTAACAGGGCGTGAAGGGTAGCGCTGCTTTGAGTCGATCTTCCAGGCGCTGGGAGATAGGCACCGATCGGTTCTTGCTGGATTTTGTGCGACTGTAATGAATCAGCTTATGGCGCACCTGGCGCAGTTGAAGCTTCTCCGCTTCGCCCCACCTAGCGCCGGTGGCTAGGCACACTTCCGCGATCAGCCCAGCATCTGAATCACGCTTGGCCAGATCACCCAGCAGCGCCTCGATCTGCTCGCTCAGCAAGTAAACCATCTCGGTTTCATCGAACTTCAGCTTGCGAACCTTGCCCAGCGGATTGTCGTTATCCCACTCGCCCAATCGCGCCAGTTCGTTGAACACAGCCGTCAGATAGGCCAACTCATGGTTGAGCATGTTCGCGCTGATTGGTTTCGGGTCTTCGTCAGGCTTGGTAAAGCCGGCGCCAGGTTTCGCCCTGGAGTGCTTGCCTTCGGCTCGCTCGGCTCGGTACTGGGCAAAGTGGGCAGACGTGAATTTGTGTGCCTTGGGGTTACCCATGCGATTGACCATGCTGATCAGCAACGACAACCGCTGAGAGCCGGTCTTGAGAGTTTGGCCATGAACGGTGTACCAGCGATTGACCAGGTCAAGCATGCTTCTGGAGTCGTGCTTGGCTGGCTTCGCGGTGCCACCCGACGCGCCCTCCCCCATCACTTTGTTCTGGTAATGCAGCGCCTCGTTTTTAGTACGGAAGATCCGCCGGGTTCGATAGCCATAGCTGCCATCAGGGCGACAGTCCACCTCATAACGGCCATCTGACAATTTTTTTATCGGCACGGGTTTACACAGGGCTGATCTGCCCAGCCTCCGGGATCGTCTGGCCGGTCATCAACCACATCGTGTATTGGGTAAAACGGGGATGCTCAGTGATCTTGAGCAACTCGTTCGAGCTGACAGATTCACGCCGGCCGTACTCATACCCTTTCCACGTTTCCAGCTTTATGCCGGTCAGCGCACAGATATCGGTCTGGGTCAGTTGTTGGTGCGTTCGGATCAACTTCAGCTTCTCGCCAATCGTCATTGACCGATCACCGGACTGATCTGCCCAACCTCAGGTGCAACTTCGTCAGTGACCAACCAGAGCGCGTACTTCTTGAAACGCGGATGCATCGTGACTTTAAGCAGCTCAACCGAGCTAACAGACTTGCTACGGCCGTATTCGTAACCCTTCCAGGTTTCCATTTTGACGCCTGTGATCTCGCATATCTCCGCCTGGGTTAGACGCTCTGTCAGACGCACTTCCTTGAGCTTGCTTCCTAAATCCATCACGGCCTCTTGATTTTATGTAGGTACATACATACTCTGTGTATGCAGACACACATCTGCTGCATATATACCCACGGAGCTTATCAAATGCAGATCACTATCGACACGCCATACACCACAGTTCGGGAGCTTTCGCGGCGTTCAGGCCAATCGGAGCGGGCCATCCGAAATGAAATTGAGCGCGGGCGAATCCTCATTCGTGAAAAGAGCGAAGGGTCTAAAGAGGCGGTACTGGTGAACATGCTTGCCTTGGCCATCGAAGCGGCAGAACAAGCAGAACGCGTGTCAGCAAAACCGACTGCCTCCAAGCGCTAAGGGGCGGTCAATGCAATTCGAAGACATCTATCGCCTGGAAGTGGTCAATGCCCTGGAGCATGACCATGACCTGGACTTCAAAGACATCAAAAGCCCGAAGTACCTACAGCAGGGCATTTGTCCAGGATGCGGCGAGCGCACGCTGTACATCGCCCGTAAGCAGCCGTACCAGCTCAAGTGCAACCGCCTCATTCAATGCCAGTTCGAAGAGAAAACCCGTGAACGCTACAGCTACCTGTTCGAAAACCTCAGCGAGCGGTTCCCCAGAACTGAGCTGAACCCAAACGCCACGGCCGATGCCTATTTGCTGCGCAATCGCGGCTTCGATATCAGCAAGATTAAGGGTTGGTACGAACAGGGCCGACGCAAGATGGCCGATGAGCAATGGGCCGACACAGTTCGCTTTCCGCTTTGTGATGGCTACTGGGAACGCATCATCGATGCCACGATGGTTGCCGCAAACAAAGGCGACAAGGCGGGCATCAAATCCAAAATGAGCTACAAGTCCGGCGGCTGGATGCCACCTGGGATGGCCATAGAGAACGGGGACAGCGTCTACATCGTCGAGGGCATTTTCCACGCCATTGCTTTGCACCTCGCGGGCTACAAAGTCATCGCATCGATCTCGGCCAACAACTTCCCATGGGATGTGATCAAGGCGAACACGGGCAAGAAAGTTCGCTGGATCATCGCCCTGGACGATGACAAGGCCGGTCACCTGGTTACTCCAAAGTACCGTAGCCAACTGCTCGCAATGGAAGAAATTGCTTGGGTTGCACTCGCAGGCCGCGATCGCGACTGGGACGACGTTTATCGCGATGGCCAACTCGACGACGTGTTTATGCAGGAAGCCAGTTACCGGGGGCGGCTATTCGTTGCTCCAAACCCGGCTAAACGCGCCTTTCTGCTTCACCTCAAAAAGCCGCTCAGTTTCTTCCTGCTGGAGTTCGGCGACCGGCTCTATACGGCCAAGGTCAACACGGACGAGTTCAACAAAGAACTCAACAAGGACCAGGAAGGCGGAACGCTCCCCAAAACCCGGGAAGAGCTTTTCGACAAGTATTGCGACATCAAGCAGGTGGCCAACTGCGTACCACACTTTGAATACATCCAGCGCGATGCGCTCAGTGGCGATCAGCAGTTTTTCTTCCAGTTCAACTTCCCGAACCCGGCGCAGAACTGCAAAGAGCCCTTGGCTCCAAACTCGATCGGGGATCCGCGGAGCTTTTCCAAATCGCTCCTGGAGCGCACACCTGGCGGCAACTTCGAGGGCGGTGAAAAAGTCCTGGCCATGCTGCGTAGCAAATGGCTGGAAAACGCCCTGACGGTTCGGTCCCTGCCTTTTGTGGGTTACGACGCCACCAGCAAGACCTACTGCTACCAAACCTTCGGTTATCACAAAGGGCGCGAATACATGGCCAACAAACACGGCTACCTAGAGATTGGCAAAACAGGCTTGAAAACCTCTCTGAACAGCTTGTCGCTGACTCGCGGCACCGACTTTGACTCCAACTGGTTCGCTGACTTTGTTGAGGTCAATGGCCTGAACGGTCTGGCGTCACTGTCCTGGTGGACGGGCACACTGTTTGTTCAGCAGATCCGCACCAAGCAAGAGTCGTGGTTGTTCTTTGAACTAACCGGGGATGCCGGTGCGGGCAAGTCCAGCTTGCTACGGTTTCTGTGGCGCCTGCTGGGTCGAGCGAACTACGAGGGGATGAAGCCCAATGCTAACGGTGCTAGTGCTATCGGGCTAACCCGTGCGCTGTCACAGGTCAGCAATCTGCCGGTGGTGCTGATTGAATCCGACAGCCAGATCGTCGACGCACAAGGGCGCGCCACGGTCAGTCAATACAACTGGGAAAACTGGAAGGCTCTGTTTGACCACAACGCCACCCTGCGCACCGTTGGGGTGAAGTCATCGAGCAATGACACCGACAGCCTGATTTTCCTTGCTGGCCTTTGTATCTCTCAAAACGCCAGTGTCGAGGGATCCGACGCGATCCTGACTCGTATCGCTCATATGCACGCCACACGGGCCGGCCATACACCTGCTCGCAAAGTCGTGGCCACACGCTTGAACGCCATTCCCGTCGAGGAGCTTTCCGGCTACTTGCGCCGGTGCCTGGAACAGGAACTGAATTGGCTGGAGCGCTACTTCGAAGCCTTCGGTGAATACGAGGCGCGACTGCAGGCGAACCCCGCTATCCAGCATCAGCGCATCGTGCATTGTCATGCACAACTGATGGCAGCCGCCAAAGCCACTCAGGCGCTGTTTCCGGGCTGGAATGACACACTGCTGGAGCAACTGTTTAAGCACGTCGAGAGTCGCGCCATCGACCGGCAGCAACGTGTCAGCAGCGAGAACCTGACCGCCGCCCGGTTCTGGCAGATCTACCACTACCTGAACGAAAGGGTGATTTCGACGAGCGATGCCACCGGCGATCGGGACCACATTCAGGAAACGCTCAACCACAGCATCGATAAAGAACTGATCGCCATCAACATCGAGCACTTCCACAACGCTTGCCGGCTTGCTGGCCAGGAAGTGATTCACGCTACCCAACTGCACAAGGCACTCCCGCTGAGCACCACCCACACCTTCATCGAGACGCGAAAGGTTCGCTCGGTCATTGAGAAACGGTCGCTCAACTGCTGGGTGTTCCGCAAGGGGAGCAAATCGTGAACGACGTCCTGGGAGTCAACTGTCCTGTGCGTGGGCTGGCAGGTGTTTTTTGTAAAAAGCGCGTACTGCCGATTACTGTGTGGAACATCTGGAACATTCATAGTCATCTAAAAAATATCTATAAAAAACATACAGATAACAACACTCATCAATCAATCAGCACCGGAACTCACCGGATCACGCTGGAACAGCTTTCCATTGTTTGTTCCGAGGATGTTCCGGCGGGGCATTTCCCTGCGCCCCACCGCAAAGCCTTACAAATCAAGGCCTACAGCCAGATGGTGAAAAAAGCTGTTCCGGCTTGTTCCGGTTGAACGGTGCGAAAGCCTTATCGGCTGGAGACCGCGTATTTCGTGGGCTACAGACCATCAATCTATAGATGTTCCAGATGTTCCGGGGTACACGCGGACACACGCGACATTTGTTTTCCCGTGAATAACCGCGATTCAAAAAAGGAGCAACACCATGCAACTACAAGTCATCACTGGCCATGCCGACACAGGTAAAACCACCAAGCTACAGGCGATTCAAACCGAGCTGGCCAGCCAAGGTATCGACGCACCGATCATCGTCGGTGCGAGCTGCACCACTCCGTTCTTTCTGAACCAGATCTCCAGCCGGGCTATGGCCGGGGCCAAGTACTTCCTGGCCGACGACTGCACCAGGGCTCAAATCAAAGCGGTGCACGACCTACGTGCACGCGGCATCAATTCGGGGTTACCGGAGTACTTGGTTATCCACCTGGTGCAGCAGGCTTAAAGGGGACGTGGCCATGAACATTCGATACAGCGCCAATGCCCTAAACGGGAGTCTGCAACTACCGAACTTCTACGTGGAGCTATCCACACCCGAGGATCTTGCCGAACTAGTGACCATTGCGCACTGGCAGGAACATTCAGAAGAAACCCCAACGATCATCACCGTCGTTCACCTGCTGGAGGTCGACGGCCACGACTTGGGATTGTTTGAAGTGCGCTGTGAGCAGCGCCCGATATTCACGGCAAGCCAATTGCGGCAAGCCTGATAAAGACGGTGTCGAGGAGTTCGCACCTCCTCGACACCAACCACCACAAGAGGAGCAACACCATGCAAGCACAGCACCCGAGCAGCAGCGAGGACAAGGCTATCACAACCCCACGGCAAGCCCGCAGCACCTTTAAGCCGCCCCGCCCGCTACTGGCTACCGCAGTGATCGGCGCCGCGCTGATTGGTTACCTGGTCCACAAAACGCCGGATGCTCGGCAGCGCCTTGAGAGGCTGGCTGAGATGGCCCAAACCCTGGGCGACTTGTCTGATCGGGACGCCGCCGTGGTCGCCCAGTTACTCGCTAAACCTATCGTCGCAGGAGACTTCGCATGAGCGACTCGACAGCAAGCCCAAGCAAAATTAAGCGCTACATCGTCAAAGAGATCTGGAAGGATTATGAAGTAATTCTGGAGGTCAACCACGATCGGTTGACCGTGGAAGTTGCCACCATGATCAACAGCTTCTGGTCTAACCACCAGTGTCGGATCAATGCGGAAAACGGTGATGTCGTCAAAGCTGTGATCCGGATGTTCGGCCAAGTCATGATCAACATGATGCTTAGTGAGGGTGGATGCTGCTTTAGCCCCGGAAGTAAACACCATCTATTCGATAACCCGGGGCCGGTCTGGACTGCGGATCTTCATAACGAGGAGGGCTGGGGCGGCAAGATTGAGGGCGACGCTTATGGCTGGTGCGGAATTCAAGTGATCGGCGCCGACGTTGAGGCCCCCAGTTTTGATGATGTCGATTTGGTAGAGGTAGCAGCGTGAACGATTCCAGAGAGCAAGATAAATTCGTCATACGCTTACCCGACGGCCTGCGCCCTCAGATCGCCGCTGTAGCTCGCACCAACCACCGCAGCATGAACGGGGAGATCATCATCCGCCTGCAGCGCTCCCTCATCCTGGAACAACTCCATAAGAGGCAAGTTGAACTCATCGTCCAGTTGCTCAAACGCATCGATGCGCTGGAGTCAAAGGAGGTATCCCATGCTGATTGATGGACAGTTCATCGCCATAAGTGAGGCGCAATACGCTCACGCCCTTAAACAGCTGGAGCTGCCTTCAGACTTTCACCTGGTCGAAGCCACTGCCCTCCTCCACCACGACACTGGTAACGGCATTGCGCACATTCCACTACCGGCGGGACTTGTCGTCGCGGCCTTCGAGGATAGCCAAGGTCATCGCCGCTATGGGGTCGTGGCCCTTACTCCGACCAGCAGCACGCCATAATTCAGTTACAAAACATCCCCGTACATTTTTGACTTGACCTGGGCGCTTCGGCGCCCTTTTTTTTGCATGAATAATTTCCGCACTGGCTGTTAACAAGCAACCTAATAACTGTCAATTTATGCATAAATGGTAGCCCGACAATACAACCCGCACAAAAAGAAGAACATGCATGAAACTAGGAATTCATGCAGCAACCCCACAGGACAACCCGCAACAAACAAAGCGTTTTCAGCACGAAAAACAAAGACCAAAGGTGAAAAAGCACTTATGTACTTATGTATTTACGCAGACATAAATTCAAAAAAACGTGCTTTCGCTAATTCGTTAATTCGCTATTTCCATAAATCAAAAAACACAAAAACGCTAATGCGCTAATACGTATCACCGCTAACAATGTGCAATACCATCGCACCGAGTTATTTCGACCAAAACCACGCACGCCGCCATACCAGCAGGGGCTTCCATGGTATGCACGAACCGTGTAGGTTGGTTTTATTAGAAGTTTTTCAGCCACACCCTTACTTGAAAATATTATTTGACAATCTAATTTTCAAATCCGTAAAGTGCGCCGTATCTGACCTGAAAAACATGGAGCCATTAAAATGGACGAGCGCACCATTACAACTACCCGAGACATCATAGAAGAGGTAGCCAAAGTTATAATTTCGCTAAGTGTATCGGTGGGCGCAAGGCCATTAAATGATGAAGAAAGCGGCGGAGTTGTGGCGACCATGATCTGGAGTCATGGCCGTTTATTGGAATGTTCCAGGGATTTAGGAGGTGTATTCCATCAGGCTGGCAAAGAACTTAGCTGATCGAATAGCTGCTGCTGCTTGGAAATAGGAAGTTCGCGTAGTCGGTCGAAAATCAACTGGTCGACCGACGATGCCGAAGGACGCAAGGGGTGTGAATAGCTAAGGTTCATCACAAAAGAGTGCCCGCAAAGCGGGTTGAGGCACTGGCAATACAACTTGGCATACTCAACAGACATATTCTCCCGTGATCCAATCAGAGCTTTACCGCCACAGTCCCTGCAAACAATCCGCATTGCATCCATCCCCCAAGGTGTACGTATGCACACTATTGTGCCACATCTGTAGTGGCACACTCTCGAAAACGGTTTCGCATCAAACAGTTGCGGCGGGTGCCGGCGCCTCGATCCAAGCAATCCGCCGATCTTCCCGCAACGTATCGTTGAGCTGGTTGAACAGCTGACAAATCGGCCTGATTTCGTTGCTGGTGTAGACCCGATCGATCTTTTCGATATCGCCAAAGCCCCCGCTGTTTTCCGGAATGATCCCGGCCAGTGCTGGGTTCATGCGCCATGCAGCGATTACATCATTGCGGGTGATGTTCTTGACCTTCTCTAGCTCGTCCTTGGCCTGGAAGTCACCCACGGGGATGATCTGGATTGCCTTCTCTGTGCCCCCCGGGATGTTCACGAACATCGATCTGAAGTTGCCCACGCCCTTACTGGCGCTGATCTGGTCCCGCAGGTTGTCTTCGTCCTCTTCCGACAGGTTCGCGTCGTTGGTATAGAAGATGTAGCCCGCGTGTGCCCCGTTGCTGTAGTAGCGCCGGCGGAACAAGGTCGCCGCTTCATTGAGCAACAGCGACTGCAGGCCGCCCAGGTAGTCGGGGATGCCATAGATGTTCTGTTCCACGTCGTAGTTCATGACGTGCTCGATCTCGTCCTGGTCGAACTCCTCTTCTTTGCCGTCCTTGCGCAGCATCACAAACCCGCCATCCACCTTTACCCGCATGTTGATCGCCGGCAGGTGCTCCAGCTCCAGCACTTGTCCGAAGGCGTTGGAGTGGCGCAGTAAATACGCCTCGCCGAACACCACGAAATCCAGGAAGGCACGGCCTGCAGTGGCGACCCCACAGCCTAGGGACGGGATGAACTCACGCAGCAGCAGGTTGCGTTTGAATCCTGGAATGGCGCCGTGGTGAGCGTTGGCGCGCAGCAGTTTGGCCAGGCCTTGGCGGGACACCGGCGGGGTGTAGATCCGTCCGTTGTCGCTGGCGAAGACGCCCAGGTACTGCCCGATGTTCTCGGTCAGTACCTGCTCCGGTGCTCCGAACGAAAAGGCCCGCGTGGGCCGTGGTGCCGGAGTTACCTGGTGCTCTTTTTTTGTGTTGGCCATTACCTGATCCGCTGAGTGCATAGCGGCTGCGCCGCTGCTTGTTGGTGTTGAGGGGTTCATGGGCCAGGGCATGCATGATTGCCCAGGCCACGTCGGCGTGGCCGGTGGCGTCGGTGCGCGATGCGCTGTAAGTCACTTGGCCGCTGTTGGTGGTGCCGCGCTTGATTGTCAGGAACGCCTGGGCGATGTCGTTCCAGCCGGCGTCCCACTCAATCCGGCTGCCCGTGATCGTGTCCTGGGCCTTGAGTACCAGCGTGTTCTTGGCCTCAAGGCTGTAGTGAATAGCCGTTGCACGCGGGTAGAAGTCGCGCACCAGGTCATACACGCCGTACCCAATGCCGGTGGTATCGATGCCGATGTGTTGAACGTTGAAACGCTCGGTGAGCTTCTTGACCTGGGCGGCCTGGTACGTGAACGAATGCCCACGCCAGCTGTGCTTTTCCAAGATCCGGAACTTGGCCCCGGGTTCCAACGGTGGCGCGATGACCACACAGGTGGCGTCGTCGCGCGTGCGGCTGGGGTCATACCCAAGCCAAACCGGGCTATTGCCAAAGGGCCGCTCATGGTCGGGGTCGAAGTCGGTCCACAACGACTGATCGGAATAGCAACGCTCCAGGTCGGCTAGGGAAAAGGCGCTCATCGTGCTGTCGATGAATTTGCACATGAACAACTGCTGAAACTTGTCCTCGTCGTACTCCAGCTGCAGCTGCTCGAGGTCGAACAGATCGCAGCCACCGGCGATGGCGTCGAGGATGGTGATGACCTTGCGCCATTGGCCATCCGGGCACAGCGTGCCAGCCGCAGCTTGGGCCTCGCTGGGCCACGGATCCTTGGCGTTTTTTCGTTTGCTGTTGCGGAATTTTTCGCCGGTCCAGAACGGGTACGCCTGGTGCGACACGGCGCTGGGCGTTGAAAAGTAGGTCTTGCGCCACTTCTTGTGGGTGGCCATGGCGCTGGCGACGGTGTTCAGCTTCTCGAAGTCGCGGATCCAGAAGTACTCGTCGACGTAGACGTGGCCATGGTGACCCTGGGCGGTGCTGCTGTTGGTGCTGAGAAAACGCAACTCGGCCCACGGCTTGCCGTCTTTGCTGAGCACAATCGGGTTGCCCGTCAGCTCCAGGCCAAACCACTCCTGGGCAAACGAGATGATGTAGCTGCGGAAAATCTCGGACTGGGCGCGGCTGGCCGACAGGAATATCTGGTTGTCACCGGTCAGCACGGCGTCCATGAACGCTTCGCCGGCGAAGTAATACGTCAGGCCGACCTGGCGGCTTTTAAGGATGTTGCGGATCCGCGCTGTCAGCGGGTTTTGTTTCGCGGCGAACAGCTCTTTCTGATAGCCGTACATCTTGCTTATGAACTTGTCGAGAAAGTCGACCTCGGTCAGCTCGCTGACGTCGTTCTTCACCTTCTTTTCGCGCTTCTTGCCACCTTTGTCGCCGCGCGCTCGGCGATCACCACGCGGCCGATCGCCGCCGTCCTGGTGCTCAGCAGTTGGTTCCCCGATCGGAGCCGGCGCTGGCTTTTGACATTGCTTAGCCAGGCGCTCGCGAAGGGTCGTGAGACGGTCCAGCTCGTTCAACTCGTCCTTGGTCAGCGTGTTCGGCTTTTCCAGCAACAAGGTGATACGGCGGCTGACAGCGGTCAGCGGCTCCTCATCCGTGAGCATGTCCTCCCAGCCGCCTTGGCGGATCCAGTAATAGACGATCCGGATGTTGGGCAGGTTGAGTTGCGCCTGAATTTCCTTGGCCTTGTGGCGGCGTAGAAATAGGCGTTTGGCGGCTTCTTTGACTTCGGCTGAATAGAACATGGGCCGCAGTCTATGCGGCGAAAACGCGGGAAACGCGGGGTTAAATTCCGCCTTCTTCCTAGATTGTGAATCTAGGAGAAGCGCGGATTTGAATCGTTTGTTTGGGCCTGGATCGCTCCCTATCGTGGCGGCTCATTCAACCGATTGAGCGCAGTTAACGCCCATGCCCCGTTCCCTTGTTTCGTTCTGGAAACGCGTCGCCACCAGCGGCCTGACCGCCGATGGTCGCGAGATTCTGGCCCAGGATCTGCGCGACATCGCCGAGACCTATAAGTCGTCTTTCTATACCGCTGTGATCTGGTGCGACCACGAACGCTGGCCTGGCTCCCATGGCACCGTTTACGCGGTTCGTTTGCTCGAAGAGGGCGACGATCTGCAACCAGGTGAGGTTGCGCTTGAGGCGCAGTTGAAGCCAAACGACCAACTGCTCTACCTCAATGATCGCGGCCAGAAGCTGTTCACCAGCATCGAGATCACCCCGAACTTCCGAGGCACGGGCAAAGCGTACCTGACCGGCCTGGGCGTCACCGACGAACCCGCAAGCGTCGGCACCCAGGAACTGTACTTTTCGAACCGCTCCAACAAGACCGCCTATTACGCCGCTTCGGTGGCAATCGGCTCGTTCCGTGACGCCCAGCCCCAGGGTGAGATCGGCCGGCTCGCGTCCATGTTCACGCGCCTGTTCAAGCACTTCGGCCTCGAAGAAGCCCCCGCAACCCCGCAAACCCCAACCGAGAGCAAACCCCCAATGGATGAAGCTACAGCCAAGGCGCTGCAGGCACTGCTGGAGCAGCTGTTGCTCGTTGCTGCCGGCATTCAAGCAGTGATCGAGCCGGCCACCGCCGAGATCGAAGAGCCCGATCAAACTCCAATCGACGATGTTGAAGCCGCCGTTGCCGGCATTGTTGAACAGGCCGAGGCCGATCGTGAGTTTGCCCGCAAAGGCAACACCGACAAGCGTCTGGCCAATATCGAAAACCTGCTGACCAAGGCTTTCAGCACCGTCAAAACCCGCCAGGTGGCGCGCACCACCGGCCCAGCCGGTCCTGCCAAGAAGCGGGTGGTCTGACATGAGCAAAGCACTGTCCAATCACGCGTTGAATCAATACTGCCTGCTGCGCCTGGCGATCGCCGAGGCGTACAGCGTCGACGACGCCAGCCAGCAGTTCAGCGTTGAGCCGTCCGTAGCCCAGGAACTCAACGACAAAATCACCGAGAAATCGGACTTTCTGGGCCGCATCAACGTAATCGGCGTATCCGAGGTCAAGGGCGAAAAGGTCATGCTCGGCGTGTCCGGCCCGGTGACCAGCCGTACCAACACCAAGACCACCGACCGCGAAGCCCGCGACGTTTCGGGCCTTGATAAGCACGGTTACGAGCTGTTCCCGACCGAGTCTGACGTGGGCCTGCCCTACGCTAAGATCGATGCATGGGCGAAGTTTCCCGACTTTGCCGAGCGCTACGCTGCAGCTGTTCAACGGCAGATTGCCCTGGACCGCATCATGATCGGCTGGCACGGCACCCACGCGGCCCCGCAAACCGACCTGACCGCCTTTCCAATGCTCCAGGACGTGAACAAGGGCTGGTTGCAGATCGCTCGCGAACAGATCCCGGCACAGGTGCTCAAGGAAGGCAAAGCGGCCGGAAAAATCACCCTCGGCGTCGGCGGCGACTACGCCAACCTTGACTCCCTGGTGCATGACGTCAAACAGATGATCGACCCGGTCCACCGCGATGCCGGCGACCTGATTGCGATCATCGGCAGCGACCTGCTGGCCCATGACAAGGGCAAGTTGTACGCCAAACAGGGCGACACCCCGACCGAGAAAGAACGCATTGAAGGCGCCCAGGTGATTGCCACCTATGGCGGTCTGCCCAGCTTCATCATTCCGTTCTTCCCGGTGGACGCTGTCACGGTCACCAGTTGGGACAACCTCTCGATCTATTTTCAGGACAGCAGCTGGCGCCGCCAGTTGATCGAGAACCCGAAACGCTCGCGCACCGAAGATTACAACAGCCGCAACGAGGGCTATGTGATCGAGCAACTGGAGAAGTTCGCGGCTGCCGAAAACGTGGAAGTGCTGCCAACGCCGGTGCCCGCGCCATGAGCCTGGCCCTGGCGCACAAGCGCCGGCTCTTGGCCTTGGGGCCGGAGTTAGCCGCCGCTCAAACGGTGGTGGCTTACTCCGCCGATACGGCCCTGGCCAGCCCGGCGAACGCTCAAAAGCACCTGCAGTTGATGATGTCGGCGCTGGCCGGTGATCTGGAGCGCGTGAGCGCGATCAACAGCCGCGACGACCGCCAGAAGCTCAAGCGCGACGAGTTGTTGCCCAAATACCTGGAGTACGTGACGCGCTACCGCGACAGTGGCCTGAACTACCCCAACCCGGTGGTGATGCAGGTCCTGGTGTGGTTGTTCGACACCGTCCAGTTTGAGCAGGGCCTGGAGCTGGCCAACTTCGCCATGGAGCAAGGCCAGGCCATGCCGGAGCGCTTCAACCGCGACGTGCCGACCTTCGTGGCAGACGAGCTGATCGACTGGGCCGAGGCCGAACACAAAGCCGGCCGCAGCCCTGAGCCTTATGTCTCCAACCTGCTGACGTGGGTCGACGGTCGCTGGGATCTGTTCGAGCGCATCCCGGCTCGCTACCACAAGTTGCTTGGCATCTTGGCCATTGAAGCCAAGGACTGGGCGAAAGCAGTCACCCACTTTGAGCGTGCCACCGAGCTTTACAAGGAGATCGGCGTAGGGACGCGCCTGGACGGCGCTCGTAAGGCACTTGCAAAACAACTGGCCCAACCGGCCACCGAGTAACCGACTACCCCCCCAGCGGGGAACTGTGGACGTGAGTCGACCATTTATGGCCAGCCCTACGAGAAACAGTTTCCCCGCCCTATTTGAGTGCCCAGCGATGAGCTTTTCCGGTAACCCCACCACCTTTGTGGAACAGCAGATCGAGAACGACGGCTTCTGGCCCGACCTCTCGCTGTCGCAGTTTCAGAAGGCCTATCGCCTTCCTGGGGAGTACCTGGTGGAAACGCTGATCGATGGTTTGACCACCGCTATGGTCGAGGTCAACACCGACCTGGCCAAGTGCAAAGCCAAATGGCAAGACGCCGGCGTCGACAATGTGAGCACCGCGGATTCGCGTCTGTTGCAAGAGCGCACATTCAAGGTCGCGACCTATCACCGAGCCGTCTACTGCCGCGCCAAAGCCAACCTGCTGACCCAGTTCGCCACGATTACGCGGCGTGATATCGCCGAGAACCTAGGCAAGGAACTGCCTGAGCGTGGCGAAACCTTCCTGGAGTTCAGCCAGCAGGCTGTGCGCTCCCTGCAGGGCCGTGGCCGTATCACGGCGGTGCTGCTGTGAACAAATTGCGCGCCCTGACCAAGTTCTTGATCGATCGACGCCTGGTTATGCCTGAGCAGATCGACAGCTGGGCCGAGGCGTTCAACCTGGACCTGATCTGGAAGCCCACCACCAAGGGCCTGCACATGGGCGACATGCGCTATCGCGCTGTCCTGGTGATCGAGCGCTTTGCTGCAAACCCCGCGCTGCTGATGGCTCTTGTGGGCAGTTGGCTGGAAACCCAGGATCCGGATCGCGACGACGACCTGCCGGCGCCGCTGTTCAACATCGAGCAGCTGGATAACGACGGAGCCGACGTCGAGCTGACCCTGGAATTCATCGAGCCCCAGCACCTGGCCGAAGACCCTGATGGCCTGGTCGAGGCGTTCGGCAAGACGTGGGGCCTGGTCGACTTTGACCTGTGGACGGCCGAGCAGGGCGAGGTGCGCAGCCATGGCGCCTAGCCCACTGGCAACCGACATCCGGGGCTTGCTCGATGTGAATGGGCAACTGGCCCTGCTGAACCTGAAGCCGCAGTTACGCCGGCGTCTGCTGAACAACGTCACCAAGCGCGTGCGCAGCATGAGCCGCAAGCGGATCCGCGAGCAGAAGAACCTGGACGGCTCGCCCTTTGAGGCCCGCAAGGGCTCGGCCAAGGGCAAAAAGAAGATGGAAGCCGGCCTGGGCAAGCTGCTGCAGGTGACCCGTGTCAGCGCTGACGAAGCCGCGTTGGGCTGGCGTAACGCGTTGACCAGTTATGTCGCCGCCCAGCAGCACAACGGCGCGTCGGAGCGGCGTACCGCTGCCCAGATGCGCCAGTTAAGCCGCGTGCCGGATGGCCAGCCCTCGACCGTGTTGCAAGCCAAGCGCCTGCGCAAGCTGGGATTCAAGGTGCACCAGCCGGGCAAAAAGGGCCGTACGCGGCCGGCTGTGGCCTGGATTCAGACAAACATCGGGTACGCCCAGGCGGGCCTGCTGATTCGCATTCTTTCAAACGGAAACGCCGAAAGCACCGGTGCACAGAGCTGGGAAATCACCCTGCCTAAGCGCCAGTTCCTCGGCAGCAGCGATCAGGAAACCAGCGCGCTGGTGACCCTGGTACTGCAACAAATCCTCAATTCACCCAGCTAACGAGGCACTGCATGGCACTCGGCAAAGTCAGCGTTCATAACCTCAACCTCGGCCAGGGCGCCGTGACCGAGATCGAGCGCTATTTCCTGATCATCGGTCCCGGCGCCAAGAACGTCGGCCAGTTGATCCCCTTGAACACCGACAGCGACCTGGACGTGATGCTGGGCATTCCCGACAGCGACCTGAAAACCCAAGTCAAAGCCGCAAGCCAGAACGGCGGCGACCGTTGGGCGTGCATTGCGGCCCCGATCGCTGCAGACGGCGAGTGGACCGACGCCCTGGGAAAAGCCCAGCAACAAGGCTTTTCAGTCGAAGCGGTGCTGCTGACCAAACCGGTCACCAGCGGCGCCGAGCTGTCGGCGATGCATGACGAGGTCGTGACCATTGGCAACACCTACGGCCGTCGTTTGTTCGTGATGGCTGCCGTTGCCGGCATCACTGCCCAGCAGACCTGGTCGGAATATCTGGGGGAGTG
Organism: Pseudomonas sp. MF09150; assembly: GCF_059862355.1. Lineage (NCBI taxonomy): Bacteria > Pseudomonadati > Pseudomonadota > Gammaproteobacteria > Pseudomonadales > Pseudomonadaceae > Pseudomonas > Pseudomonas sp. MF09150. The sequence goes on from NZ_JCBCUS010000003.1 coordinate 77,614, forward strand.
CAAGGCGATCACCAAAGACCTTTCCGCGCCGCGTGTCCTGGTCGTGCCTCAGTTGCATGGCAACAACCTGGGCGTGCTGGCCGGTCGCCTGGCCAACGCCGGCGTGAGCATTGCTGACAGCCCGATGCGCGTGGCCACGGGCGCCGTGTTGGGCCTGGGCCCCACGCCTGTGGACAAGGAAGGCATCCCATTGCCGACCGCGATCCTGTCGGAGCTGGACACCGCCCGTTATTCGGTCCCGCAGACCTACGCCGATTACCCGGGCGTGTTCTGGGGCGACGGCAACATGCTGGATGCCCCGGGCAGCGACTACCTGGTGATCGAGTACCTGCGCCTCGCTGATAAGGCCGCTCGCCAGATCCGGCCGCTGCTGATTCGTCGTGTCGCCGATCGGCGCCTGAACAATTCGCCAGCGAGCATGGCCGCCGCTGTCAGCACCTTTATGGCTCCCCTGCGCGCCATGGCGAAGTCCGCGACCTTTGCCGGCCAAGTGTTCCCGGGCGAGATCGAGTCGCCCAAGGACGGCGACGTCGTCCTGGTCTGGAAGAGCAAAACCAGCGTTGAGCTGTTCCTGAAAATCAAACCCCTCAACTGCCCGAAAGACCTCACGGCGAACATCGCCCTGGACCTTTCCACTGACGATTCGGAGTAACCCCCCATGTCCCGTATTGGCGGCAAAAACTTCGACATCGCCCTGGGGGATCTCCAGGCGCATGTCGAGAGCTGCACCTTGGATATCACCGATAACACCGCCGTGGCGCAATCGCGGGGCGTGCCTGACGGCTACGTCGACGGCGACGTAGCGGCCAGCGGTGAATTCGAGTTCGACACCAACAATTTCAACCTGCTGATCGAGGCCGCCCGTTCCGCCGGCAGCTTCCGCCAGTTGGAACCCTTCGACGTGGTGTTCTTCGCCCAGGCGGGCCAGGAAGAACTGCGCATTGAGGCCTTCGGCTGCAAGTTGAAGGTGGCCAGCTTGCTCAGCGTGGACCCCAAGGGCGGCGAAAAGACCAAGCACAAGGTGCCGTTCGACGTCACCAGTCCGGACTTTATCCGTGTGAACGGCGTGCCGTACCTGGCTGCCGCCGAGATCGAGGGCCTGCGCTGATGTCTTGCCCGTTCGACCGCGCCCAGGCCCTGGAGCAACGCCAGCGTGACCAGGCGATTGCCGCCCAACTCGCCCTGACGCGTCCGGACGGGCCGAGCCTGACCCATTGCGAGGACTGCGATAAGCCGATCCCCGAGAAGCGCCAGGCACTGGGGGGCATGACCCGCTGCGTGCCTTGCCAAACCCTACTTGAGCAAGGAAAGCGCCGATGACAGATTCAGTAGCCAACGATCCGGTGCGCCTGCTGGAGCGCGATATGGCGGTGTTTAAGCACCGCCTGGTCAGCTTGGAAAGGCACCACGAGTCGGTCCCGACCCGCGTCACCAAGCTGGAACAACAGTTTGAACACATGTCTGGCCAGCTGTCCGAACTCAACCAGGGCCAGCAAAAGCTGACCATCGTTGTGTCCGACATTGGCAAGAAGATCACCTGGGCCCTTGCCATTGCCAGCACCCTCTGGGCGATCCTGCAGATGGTCGGCCCGACCCTATTGCGGGCGGTGTTTCCATGAGCCTGCGCAAAAAGATCGCCGCCGGCGTCATCGTCCTGGCCAGCGCGCCGTTGCTCGCGTTCCTGGGCAAGTGGGAAGGCAATGGCCAGAACATCGTCTACGCCGATCGATTGGCTCGCGGGCTGGCCACGGTGTGCAAGGGCATCACCCGTTACACCAGTCCTTACCCGTTGGTGATTGGTGACTATTGGTCGCCGCAGCGCTGCGCCGAGGTGGAGCAACTGGTGGTCGAGAAAGGCCAATTGGCGCTTGCTGACTGCCTCACCAATCAGCAGATCGGCCAGAACACCTTCGACGCGCTGACCAGCCATAGCCACAACTTTGGCGTGCCCAGCACCTGCGCCAGTCGTGCCGTGGGCCTGATCAACGCCGGCCGCATCGCCGAGGGCTGTAAAGCCCTGGCCTGGGGCCCCGATGGCAAAACCCCGGTCTGGGCGTCTGTAACCGATGCCCTGGGCCGCAAACAGTTCGTTCGCGGGCTGCATGCGCGCCGGTTGGCCGAAGCGGCGATGTGCTCGGAGGGTCTGTGATGCTGCGCGAGATCCTGTTTCCGCTGCTGGTGTGCCTGGCGGCCTTTATCGGATTCGAGATCCTGGAAGGCCAGCGCGACACCGCCCGCGCCGAACGTGACACCGCCCAGGACGAGGTGGCCAGCCTGCGCGAAGCGGCCCGAGTCAGCGCCGAAAAGCTGGCTGCCCGTGACGAAATCGACCGTGTCCGTACCCAGGAACTGAACCATGCACGTACTGAAAACCTCGACCTGCGCCGCGCTGTTGACGCTGGCCGTCAGCGGTTGCGCATCGCCGCCACCTGCAGCGCCGCAGTGTCCACCGACGCCGACGCCGGCGGCCTGGCTGATGCAGGCACCGCCGAACTCGCAGCAGACGCTCGACCGGATTATTTCACCCTCAGAGATCAGCTTGCCCTGAGCAAGCAAATGATCCTGGGCCTGCAGGACCACGTGCGCCGGGTTTGCCTGCGCTGACGGGCACCACGGCCACTACTTTTAACCATTGAACGGAGCATCACCCATGAGCATCAACAGCCGCGAAATCACCCTGGAAGTAGGCGAAAAAGACTTCAGCTTCACCCTGTCGCCCCAGGACGTGACCAAGTACTTCAACGCCATGACCGCGACCAACAAGGTCGCGCCGTCTCACAACCTGCTGAGCACCACCGTCAACCAGGAACAACGCGCAGGCCTGCGTGAGGTGCTGGTCAACCCGGTGATGACCATGCAGATCGCCGGCGCGCTCCTCGAGGAGTACGCGCCTGACGTTGAGATCATCGTAAAAAAGCCCTCGAACACGCTGACCGCCTGACCGAGGACGGCCTGGGCCAGTTGCTGGCCCTGACCCAACGCTGGCTGCCTGGTGCTGAGCCCTCTATCGAGAACATGGGCACCGCGCAGTGGCTGGAAACTGAGCACTGGCGACGCATGGAAATTGCCGTGGCAAACGGCATTGCCCATGCGTTGAACGGATAAAAGAACATGGCAAACAGCGCTCACCTGGAGTTCATCCTGGCCCTGACCGACAAGGTCACCGGGCCTTTGGGCAAGGTGAAAAAGGGCTTTTCCGACCTGGCCGAACAGGGCGAAAAGAACATCAAGACCATGGGTATGGGTCTGGCCGGCATGACCGGTGCTTTCGTCGGCATCAACCAGTCGTTGCAGCCCGCCCTGGAGATGAACCGCGCCCTGGGCGAAGTTCGATCGCTGGGCGTGGCCGAGGACGCGTTGACCTCGCTCAACCAAAAAGCCCTGGAGTTCTCCGTAGCCTACGGCGAGAACGCCCGGGACTTTGTCGCTTCGGCGACCACCATCGAGGGCGCCATTAAGGGCCTCACCGGCAACCAACTGGCGATGTTCACCAACACCAGCGACGTGCTGGCCAAGGCCACCCGGGCGGACGCCGAAACGATGGGGCAGTACGTCGGCACCATGTACAACCTGTTCAAGGGCCAGGCGGATGCCATGGGCAAAACCGAGTGGGTCGAGAAGCTGGGCGGGCAAACGGCCTTGGCCGCGCAGTTGTTCCGCACGGACGGCGCGCAGCTCAAAGACGCATTCAAGGAAGTGGGGGCCATTGCCGCCGCCGGCGGCGTCAACATCGCCGAGCAGTTCGCGGTGATCGGCACGCTCAGCAGCACCATGGAAGGCGGCGATGCCGGTGGGCGTTATAAGGCCTTCTTTGAAAACCTCGGCGCTGCGTCCGAAAAGCTGGGCATGAAGTTCACCGATGACCAGGACCGCGTTCTGCCAATGCTCGACATCATGGACAAGCTCCAGGGCAAGTTCGGTGATCTGACCAGCGCATCGGCGGCCAACAAGCTGGTGGAGGCTTTCGGCGGCGAAGGCGCCCAGGTACTGGGCGCGCTCGCGAAGGACTCCGATCGCTTGCGCAACGGCCTGGATAAGTTGGGCAAGGTGCGCGGCCTGGAGGAAGCGGAGAAGATGGCCAAGGCCATGGTCGACCCGTGGCAGCAGTTCGCGGCCGCTGTCGAGGCGCTGCGCATTGCCTTCGGCCAGGCGTTGATTCCGATCCTGACGCCCCTGATGGCCAAGCTGACCAGCATCGCCGGTAGGCTGACCCGCTGGACCCAACTGTTCCCGAACATTACCCGGGTGATCGGCATTACCACCCTGAGCATCCTGGCGATCATCGCCACCATGTCCTTGCTGACCTTCACCGTGGGCGCCTGCCGGATGGCCTGGCTGGCCATCGTCACCGTGTGGAAAGTGGTGCAGATGATCAACCTGCGCACCATTGCCGGCTTTCTCCTGCAGGTGGCGGTGATCGGGGCGTACGTCGCCGCACTGACCTTGCTCTACACCGCCATGGGCATCATTCGCGTGGCCATGATGCTGTGGCAGGGCGTGATCTGGTTGGTCAACGTGGCACTGACCGCCAACCCGATCGGCGCGGTGGTGATGGGCATTGCTGCCCTGGTCGCGATCGTGATCGCCGCCGTCTACTACTGGGACGAGTGGACCGCCGCCCTGACCAACAGCGAGGCGTTCAAGTGGGTGCTCGAGCAGCTGCAGGGGCTGACCAATTGGTTCAACTCCATGGGCGGTTGGGCCGGCATGGCCAAGGGCGCGTGGGATGGAATCGTGGGCATCTTTCAGGGTGCGATCAACAGCCTGATCGAGATGATCAACAAGATCCCCGGGGTAAACATCGAGGCCCGCCTGGGTGACATGCCGAAGATCCCCGGCGCCGAGCAAGCGGTGAACGCGGCCGATGTGGCCAGCGCTTCGCAGAAAGCCCAACAGACCATCAGCGGCGCCATTCCAAGCCTGTCGCCGGCGCGGCCTAACGCGGTGCCCCCGGGCGGCCTGCTGACCAGCATTCAGAACAACAACAGCAGCCAGAACAAGGGCACCCGCGTGGAGAACGTGAACATCCACACCGGCAAGGCCATGACCCCGCTGGAGCTGGAAAACATGATGGCCATGTCGGTGGGCGGATGAGCGACTACATAGACCTTTGGATCGTCGACAACGACCTGGTGCTGGATCCGTCCCGCCAGCCGTTGCTGATCGAGGACCGGGCCAGCATCGCCCAGGACATCGCTCACATGATCCGCGACAGCGGGTTGCTGGTGACCCTGGTCGCCGAACGTGACCGCCTCCGGCAGCGCGACTGCATCCAGCAGCTGGAGCTGCTGGTGGAGGCCGACGAACGCCTGGTGCCGGGCACCGCCCTTATCACCCAGCTGGAGCCAGGCCAGTACCTGGTCACGGCTACCACCCTGCAATTTGGCAACATTGAGGTGACGTTGTGAGCGACGTAGATTTTAAACAGGCGCTGAGTGACGCCGGCATCCCGACCACCGAGGCCGCCCTGCGCCAGGCCTGGGAGGTCGAGGTGGCGGCCCAGGGCTGCAAACTGAACAACACCAGTACCTATTCACCGTTCTGGCGTGTAGTCACCGCCCTGGTGACCAAGCCTGTGCTGTGGATCCTCGACTTTTTTGTCAGCACCGTGCTGCCTAACTTTTTCGTCAAGACCGCCGGCGGCGCCTGGCTGGATATGCTGGCCTGGGCGGTGAACGTCGAGCGCAAAGGTGCGACCAAGGCCCAGGGCGTGCTGCTGTTCACCCGCATGAACGCCGGCGGCGCCCTGGTCGTGCCCGCCGGAACCCTGATCCAGTCGGCCGCGATCAACGGCCACGTGTACCAGCTCGTCACCACCGTGGCCGGGGCTTTCACCGACGGGCTGATGCAGCTGGAAATCCCGGTGCAGGCCACGGACACAGGATCCGGCTACAACCTGGCCCCGGGTTATTACGCGATTCTGCCAGTCCCGGTACCGGGAATTGCCCAGGTGGTGAACAACGACGGTTGGTTGATTGCACCAGGTGCAGATCCTGAGGCCAACGACGAGCTGCGTTTGCGCACCCGCAACCAGTTCTCGGCGGTCAACCAGTGGCACACCGACGCGGTCTATCGGGCCATGATCTCGGCCTTCCCGGGCGTGCGGCCGGATGGCGTCTACTTCGAACACGGCGCGCCGCGTGGGCCAGGCAGTGCCAACGCCTTTGTGCTGTTTGAAGCCGGTGTGCCGGCGGCGACGTACCTGGCGCAGATCAACGCCCATATCCGCGACCAGGGCAACCATGGCCACGGCGACGACCTGCTGGTGATGGTAATGCCGGAAACCTTCCACGCGCTGCAGGTGGAGATCTGGCCGCGCTCAACCGTCACCGTCGAACAGCGGCAAAAGCTCCAGGACGAGGCCGAGCAGTTCATTCGTGCGGCGTTCCGCGAGAGCACGGCCAGCGACTACCAGCCGACGCTGACTTATCCACAGTCGCGGTTTTCCTTTAGCCGCCTGGCCGAGGAGCTGCACCAGCAGTTCGCCGGCATCGAGTCGCTGCATTTTGCCACCGACGACATTCTGGCCGAGCTGAACATTCCGCGAATCGAGAGCCTGCAGGTGGTGCTGCATGATTAAGCTCGAGCTGAAATTCTGGCTGGCCGGCACCGAGCTGACCAAGCTCAAACAGGCCACCCAGGCCTGGTGGGAAAAAGTAGAGGGCTGGCTGCGCTGGCCCTTGTTGCAGATGGATGCTGACACCTGCCACCTGGTCGTGCTCGACCTGCTGGCCTGGCAGCGCGACATCAGCCGCTTTAAGGGCGAGCCCGAGGGCCTTTACCGGCTTCGGGTCAAGTACGCCTTTATCAACGCCGTGGACGCCGGCAGCACCGCCGGCATGAAACGCATTCTGGAGCGCCTCGGCGTCGGCTACGTCGAGATCGAAGAGCGCCAACCCGACCGTGACTGGGATGTGGTGCTGCTGCGTTTCTCCGACTCCCAGCTGTCGCAGAACCCCGAGCTGCTGCGCGTGCTGATTCAGCAATACGGCCGCACCTGCCGGCGTTACGACTTCTCGACCATCACCCCGGTGCGCCTGTCGGCCGCCATCGTTCACTTCAATGACGACCAGCAAACGCTGGTCGCCAGCCTGTAGGAGCCCCCCATGGGAGCCAGCATTACCCTTGCAGGTGAAAACCTGATCGCCCAGAAGCAAGCCGCACACGCAGGGCTGAAAGTCGCCCGATTCCTGTTTGCCAACGTGCCCGGGTTGGACCCTAACGCCCCGGTGGACCGTGCCGCCGCCAAACCCGCGCCGGCGCAGATCGTCCACACCCAGCCGATCGGAGACGACCAGGCCGGCTATGTGAACCCTAACCAGGTCGTGTACAGCGCGCAGGTAGGGTCAGACGTCGGCGACTGGGACTTCAACTGGATCGGCCTAGAAACCGCCGAGAACGTGCTGTTTGCCGTGGCTTACGTGCCGCTCCAGCAAAAGCGCCGCAACATCCCGCCGCTGCAGATCGGCAACAACCTAACCCGCAACTTCCTGTTGGTGTTCGACGGCGCCCAGGCGCTGACCGGCGTCACCATCGACGCCAGCACTTGGCAACATGACTTTACCGTGCGCCTGGCGGGCATCGATGAGCGTCAAAGGCTGAGCAACTACGATCTGTATGGGGTTGCGTGCTTCATTGGAAACTCCCTGCAGGTTGAAAAAGTCGACGGCCTGTACCGACTTAAGCGGGGACACGCCTATGTGCGCGGTCTACGGATAGGCAGTCCATCGGTACTGCCCATCATCCCCCCAGCGTTTCCAACCACGGTTTGGATCGATGTTTCTCTACAGCGGGATTTAAACAACGTCGTGGCGACCTGGTCGGTGGTATTCGCTGCCGATTACCCTGATTACACCGACAGCAACGGCGTGCAGCACTACTGCGTTGCCCTGGCGGATCTGCCCAACGCCAACACCATCAGCGACCGGCGCCCCACTGAAGCCATTGACGGGGCGCTGGTGACGCACTTCGCAGCACGCCAGGGCGACTATGCGGGCCTGCGTGCCCGCGCCACGACCAAAGAGGACGTGGGCCTGGGGAACGTACCCAACGCCATCAGCGACGACCCGGAAACCAACAGCAGCGCGATTTTGGCGACCACCAAGGCATTGAAGTCCGTGGCCGCGCCGATCTGGTCGGCGATCGCCAATATCGTGTCAGGCGTAACAGTGGTCGGGAAAGCCGCAAGGTTGGCCACGGCTCGAAAAATCACGTTGAGCGGTGCCATGAGCGGCACCGTGAACTTCGATGGATCCGCTGACGTGACGATTGATACCGTTTCCAACCTGGTATCCACCGAGGGCGTCGCGGGTTCGTTCTCAAACTTGAGGGGATCCGCCACAGGTTTGGACTCGAATGTGAAATTCACCGCCGACGAGCTGTGCGTTAAAAACGCCCTTGGCCAGCAGTTGGTGCTCAAAGACGTATCAATCACCCTTAGCACTGTCGCATTCGGCCCAGGAGGGCTGGACACTGGCCCCGTCGCAAACAACACCTGGTACAGCGTGTGGGTGATCTGGAACGGTTCAAACAGGGCCGGTCTGCTGTCGTTAAGCCCCACGGCACCGCTGATGCCGGCGGGGTACACCCATAAGGCCCGCGTGGGCTGGGTTAGAACCGACGACGGGGCCAAGTACCCCCTTTCGTTCATCCAAAGCGGGCCGCATGTCCAGTACAAGGTGGCAGCCGGATCGAATGTCCAGTCGATGCCACTGGCGGCAAGCGGCAGTGCGGGCAGCCCGACGGCGCCGACGTGGGTCGCTGTTTCAGTTTCAGCATTTGTCCCGCCCACTGCCGGAATAATCATGCCGGTGCTCAGTCTTCCGCTGGCCACATCGGCAACAGCCAATGTGGCCCCCAATACCTCTTATGGCGGCTACAACTCGCCAACCAATCCCCCGCCATTCGGTATTTCCGCTAGCGGCTCGCTTCTTCCGTCGTCGGTCAAAGGGGAACTGCTCCTTGAGTCCTCGAACATCTACTGGGCATCAAATTCACCGGCGTCGCGCCTATACATTGGCGGTTGGGAGGACAGTTTATGAGTGGTTTCGCAGTGAGAAATGATGGCGAGGGTTGGGTATCGGTTGGCGGTCCTGATGATGTCGGCCCAGATGCCTGGTACAGCCTTAAACAACCGCCGCCGACCTACCCGCGTCCGCCCACACGTGAAGAGTCCGCTGAATCCGTGAGGGAGAGTCGCGACCTGCTGCTATCCATGGCCGCAAATCGTATGGGGCCGCTACGCGATGCGGTTGATACGGACAGCGCGACCACTGAAGAAGTTGAGCGCCTGAAGCGTTGGCAGTTGTACCGGATTGCCCTCAACAGGATTGAGCAACAAGAAGGCTTCCCGACCGATATCCAGTGGCCGGACTCGCCCGAGGCACCGCCACTGGGGAGTGCTCAGCCATGACCTGGGCGCCGGTGACCATGCGTTGGCCCGAGCAGGCCACACAATGGATGGGCGAGCTGTCAGCGGCCAAGGATCTGGCCGGCGGCGAGCTGGCCAGCACGGCCCAGCGCCTGGCCGGCCTGGACGGCATGACCAGCACCAACCCCGGGCCGGTCGGCGCCGCCGCTGAAAGCGCGATCGCCTCCGGCCGTGCCGCACTGGCCGGCCAGATGGGCGAGGCGCCGGCGTGCCTGGCGGTGACCCCGTTTCAAAGCGGGATCGGCCAGGGCCAGGGGCATCAGCGCTTTCTGTCCGCGCCCAACTTGCTGCAGCAGCTGGCCGACAAACTCACCGACGCCGGCGACGGCGGTTTGCCGATCGGGCCGCAATACGCGCTGTCGATCCTGTTCCTGGGCACGCGCTACGACCAGTTGGCCGACACCCTGGCACGCTTCAATGCGCTGCTGCCGATCCCTGACCTGGTGCGCACCGAGCGCCGAGCCCGCCACCTGTCCCAACTGGAGACTGAAAAGTGGGTGATCCCCCAGGCCAGCCCGCTGCCGCGCTGGCAGTCGTTGCCCCTGGAGCGCTGCACGGTGGTCAAAGCGGCCAAGCAATCCATGGCCGGCCAGATCGCCGCCCTGGAGAGCTACGCGGCCGACAGCTCGCCCATGGGTGACTTGGCCGCACTGGCGGGCCGCAAGGCCGCTCAGCAGCAGGGCCGCGATCAACAATTGAATGACTTGAAAGCGCTGCTGGCCGGCGGCAATGCAGACCACAGCATGCGCGCGCGGATCCTGGGCCCCGGCAACACCACCGAGCTGCGCCGGTCCCTGCTCGAGGGCGAGGCCCCGGGGCACGAATGGGTGCTGTCTGCCGGTGTACTGCTGGTTGGGTCGCACCAGGGCCTGAGCTTTGTTCGTGAACTGGTGGGCCTATGACGCTGTTACTCGACGGCCAGCAGGTGCGGGGCAAGCGGCTCAAGGTCACAGCCAACCTGCGTATTGAAAGCGACGACCTGTCAGGCCAAACCAGCAACACCGAAACGGCCCACAAGGGCTTCAAGCCCAAGACATTGGCCGTCACGCTGATGATTCCATTTGTTGACCAGGTGCAGCTGCGCGACCTGATGCGCCTGGCCGAGGGCACCGCCGGCGGTGGCCAGCTCAAGATGTACCGCATCGTCAACGACACGGCCTCAGCCTTCGGCATTCGTGAGGTGCAGTTCTCCGAGGGCGTCAGCGCCCGGGAGGATGATTCCCTGAACGCCTGGCTGGTGCAGTTCACGCTGTCCGAAAAGCAGTCGAACCCGGAAAAGGTCGAGAAGCGCCGCGCCGGCAACGCAGTCAACGCGCAATCGGCGCCCGGGCAAGGCGTGGGTGGCGAAGGTGGCAGCGGTAGCGGCACTGGCGAGGCCGGCCAGGAGCTGAGCGGCTTTGAATCGGTCCTGAAAAAGGTGGATGACTACCTGGGCGGCGGCAAAGCATGAAACTGCACAAGGTGCTGACGATTGGTGGCCAGGCCTATGCCCTGGTCAACGACGACGTGCGGCTGGACAGCAAAAGCCCCGGCCGGGCGACGTTCACCATTCAGGCCAGTGCACCGGTCAAAGGCCTGGTAACGCTGGATATCGGCTACAACGAGCGCACGCTGCAGCGCCACTTTATCGGCTACGTCGAGCGATCGACCGCGGCTAATGCGGTGCAGCAGATCCTGGTCTGCCGCGAACTGGCGGCGATCCTCGCCAACCCGCTGCCGCTGAACCTGCGCCATGTCGACCTGCAGGCGGTGCTGGCTGAGATCAGCACCAAGACCGGGCTGCGCTTTCGGGTGCCTGATCAGCCGTACGCCAGGGTCAAGGCGCCGTTCTTCTACAGCCTGGCCACCGGTTACTTGGCCATGGACAGCCTGGCCCAGGTGTTCAACATCCCCGACTTTATCTGGCAGCAGCAGGGCGACGGCGAAGTGTTTGTGGGCAGTTGGGCCGACAGCTTCTTCGGCGCCCGGGCACCGCTGCAGTTGCCCACCGGGCTGTTTGACGGCTACCAGGGCAATCAGAGCGCCATGATCGCGGTTCTTCCAGGACTTCGCCCGGGCGCAACCTTCAACCAGGGCGAGCGGATCACCAGCGTGACCCTCGCCGGCAATCAAATGGCAATCAAATGGACGACGCAATCCGTCGCAGCGTAGAGCGGCAATTCCCCGAACTCACTAGCGGTTACCACCTGCCACGCTTTGGCCGGGTGGTGGCCGTGCCAGATGCGCCGGCGGCGCCCGGGCTGTGCGATGACTTCCGGCCGCGCTTTGGCGTCGACGTCGAAGTGCTGCTGCCCGACGGCGAACCAGATCCTGCGCTGCCGATCCTGAGCGGCCTGCCGCTGCCGGCGCCGATGGGCGGGCAAGAGGCCGGCATGTTCGGCTTTCCGGAGGAGGGCACCACCGTGGTGGTCAGCTTCGCCTATGGCCTGCCGCACAAGCCCTTTATCACCCAGATCCTGCCGCACGGCCTGAGCCTGCCCCGGGTGCCGAAAGGCGACCAGGTGTGGCAGCACAGCGAGGCGTGCCAGCAGCGCGTCGACGCCGACGGCAACTGGCTGCGCCAAACAGACGGCAAGATCCAGGACAAGGCGATCGAGCGCGAAGTGGAAGCCCTGGAGAACACCGAGAGCTTCCAGAACCACACCAGGACGGTCGACGACCATTCGAAAGAGTCAGTGGGCGGGATCAAGACGATCGAGGCGCTGGGCGCGCTCAAACTGCTGTCGGGCGGGTCCGCGAGCCTAGCCGCCGTCGACGACCTGCACCAGGCCACCGGCCGCGACCTGAACCTGGTGGTGGGGCAGAAGCACAACGCCACGGTGGGTGGCGACATGCAGGAGCAGATCCAGGGCCTACGCAAAAGCGTGGCCGGGATCAGTCAGCGCCTGCAGGCGCCCAAGACCTGGTTGGGGTCGGAGTCGGTCAACGTGCTGCAGGTGCTGTGTGATCTGCTCGACCTGGTGCAGCGAATGAACACGCAACTGGCTGCGCATACACACGTACCAGGGCCAACGCCGAGCCCGACCGATGCAGCGGCTTTCACGGCGAATACGGCGAAAGCTTTGGCGCTAGCAATTTCAATGAAGCCAATCACGCTTTGATTTCATCGTTAAAACTATACGGAGTAATTTGGGGTTAAAAAAACGTCACATTTAGCGGCCGCCTTATGCGGCAAACTTAGACTTCTAAATATATAGGCATAATTTATGTGCTGTTTTTTTGCGCCCGGCCGAGAAACTAAGCGCCCGGGCGGTTTGATGTAATCCCCGGGGGCATACCGCTCGTCGGATCGCAAGCCATCAATAGTGTATTACTACTCGCAATTGCACTTCGTTAAGGGTGCCCACTGTTGCAATTGCGCCGGGGACGGTAAACCCGCTATCTGCCGAGGTTTGGTGTGTGTGTCATGAGGCGGCCGGCCGAAGAAAGGGACGGCGCCGGCGCAGAATGCAGAAGGGCCGGGCATGTGCCCGGCCCTTCTACGATAGCGGCAAGTGGTTTCCAAGCCTCAATCTTGTGTTAGATTGATTTCCAGCACTCAACGCCCAACAACTTTTGAATCTAGAGAACTCGAAGGTTAGGGCTTACCCATAGAGCAGTCAACCCTACGGTCATTCGAACTCCGTTGAAAGTTACGCTAGAAAGCATATTAGTTACTGCAAACAGTATATTAATTGCGGACTAGTGTGACGGTTAACAGCTCCGTTGAGTGCGTGCTTATGCAGCATCAATCTGATGAAGCAAAGCATTCAACCATAGGAGTTTCAAAAAATGGCTTTATTTGTTCAACGCTACCTTCCAGCAGAGTTAATTCGTTTGCTACAAACGGCCTATTGGATGATCAAACTGTTTAGGGTCATTCAAAAGTTTGAATGGTCGTAACAATGGCGGGGGCTTCGGCCCCTGTTTTTCTGGCGTTGACTCGAACGAATCAAGGCCAATGTGTTGCACCCTACGCCCTGAGTCATGAGAGGGTTTGACCTTGATTCTGCGCTGACCTGGCTGGCACCTATCCCTCCCGGCACCACCAGGATTGCGCATAGGCGCAACCGTCGACGACCTCAATCCCGGTCAACACAAAACCTGTCGGCGCCATGCCGGACAAGGTCGCATCCAGCAGTCGCGGCAGAGGATCCGGATCTCGCGGCATGCAGCCCAGTACGCGTGCGACATTTGAGCTGCGCCCGAATTGTTCCTCAACTTGCGCATGCACCTGGACGTCTCCCCTTATTGCCGGATAGCGCTTTCTTTCTTTGGGGTCCAGAGCCACGCCCTTGAGGCGCATCGGGGTTACCAGTACGTGCCCCTACCTATTCGTCGCCGTGAGGATCAAGCAGTTCCTCAACGGCATACGCCAGCGCACCATCCGCTTGTTCGAGCAGGTCGCTGAGTTCATAGCGGTCAATCACATCAGCCCTGTGCAGCTCATAGGCCTTCGTAAGCAGCGCTTTGTGGTGGGCGCCAGGGTTTCTGAACAGAGCCGTTTGGTCTGACAGAAGAGATTGCCAGGCCGCCGTCGCGCTGGTCGTGGTGGTGGGACTATCAAAGTTCGCTTCGTGCATCGCCTGTTGCCCTCTGTGGCTCAGCAAAATACTGTACGCATACACAGTATATCTGCAGACGGGTATTCCGGTGCTGTTGCCCGATGAAATGCTGCTCAGCTTCAAAATCCCGAAAAATCATCAGCAAAGAAAAAATCATCTGAAAAAGCACTTATCCCCCTCCCGCCGACGGGCTTTGTGTCCCTTTTTTGTGCAAATCCAGATGTAGTGCAAACGATCCTCCAGCCCAGGCCAGCTGTGGGCCTCTGCAGGGGATCGGCCATTGCACAAAATGAAAGGTTTGGAAGGAAAGTGAAGCGCGATTGCACAGCGGCACAGCGGACGGTCACTAACGGGGCAAGGCTGGAGCCCCCGGTTTCATTGAGTGAGAAACGCGAAAGCGTGGTTTTTTGGCTGTTTTCAGATTTTGAATAAGTCACAAAAGTTGAGATTCTTCGGCTCATAGGCAGAGCGCTGAAAGCAGCTGCAAGCCATATCAGCCGAGCTTCTCCGTGATATCAGTCGTTTTCACAGCCTAGCCACCATCCTGCACTACGTGGTTCGCTCGTTGTATTGATGTCAGAGGAGATGAAAATGAAGACGTGGAAAAGCATTTCACCGGCCGCAGTGGAGTGCGGCCAGTCGCTGCGCGGTACCAGTCAGGTGAAAGGCAGCATCATCGTGATCGGGGAAATTTGCGGGCAGCGAAGAAATCCAGCCTTCTCGTAAAGCCCCACCAACCTATCGTTAAGCGGATGGACTACGAGTGCAGTTGATGCAACTTCTTCAGAAGCGGCAAGCGCACGAAGAACGGCATCCTGGATCAGATCTAGCGACAGTCCGGTACCCTGGAGCGTCTTACACACCCCCATGCGGCCCAGGACCGTAATCGGGTGCTGTTGGGGCGAGTTGCGCTGCGCTTTCTTGGGTACGACGTCTGCCCGCATTATCGTCCCGTTGGACAATGTGTAATAACCAACGACGGTATTCGTGCCTTTAATGCAAATGACAAGCACGGTGGCAGTCCTAGAAGACTGGGCTTTGATAGCCAGTTTTTTCAAGAACTCGTTGATCGACTCCTCACCGCAATCAAAGGGATCCAGATTGTGGGTCTCATTCAGCTTTACCGGGGCACTCAGCTCCAGCGAGAGGGTCTGTTCAGAAGCTTCTGTACGCATTTATTACTCCTTACGGGATTATTCTGTAAGGCTTGCTCGAAAGCATCGAAGTCATCGTCAGCAAGGACAAACAGGCGTTGATCCAGAATGACTTCCTCTGCTTTTTTACAAGCAGCATCCAGGATGAAGCTGGTTCGATCACTTCCCGAGATGGCTGCGGCCACATCGATCAAGTCTCGTTTCTTAAAATCGACCCGCATGTTGAGCGGTACGGATTTGGTTTTTTCTGTTGCAGCTGAATACGCAGGCAATAGAGAGCTAGTCATCGGTCTTTCTCCAGTGGTCGTTCGGGTGATTTGGTGGCTTACCTCCTTAGGTTCATTTGATGGTTGCTCGGCTGGTTTGAAGAGTCATGGCGGCTTACCTTTAGCTAGTTTTGAGTTTTGAGTTTTGAGTTTTGAGTTTTGAGTTTTGAGTTTTTGGCTTTCCGAGTAAGGGATCTTTTCCCCGAGGCAGATCATATCCACGCCGTGTATCAGACGTCTACACGTAACGCAAAAAGCTATACGAAATCTGATGAGCGGTTTAAGGTAATTCCGTTCGAGTTACCATGGACTCGTTTTTCTTTTTGTGACGCAGGAACCATATGGACATCAGCAAGCTTAAGCACGGTAAGCGAGTCAGCGTACCGAAGGAAATGGTGAAGCAGGGCCGACCTTGGGAGGAGCGCTACGGCACAGTTATAGGCACACCCAGCCAGCATGGAGTGTCAGTGCGACTTGACGGTGAATGCGCAACGATAATCAGAGTTCGTCCACAGGATCTGGACGATGAGTGAAATCTGACCCAAGCTGGGATGCAGTTCTGGGAGTATTTTCCGTCCAAATACCGTCCAATTTAGGAAGATTTCATTGCTGCATATATACACAGAAACATTCTAAAACCGCCGTATCTTCTGGCTTTACCTAATGAGTACGCGACTCTAAGGCGGGCTCATAATCCTTTGGTCCACGGTTCAAGTCCGTGTGGGCCCACCAAATAAAAAGCCGCGCATTGCGCGGCTTTCGTGTATCTGGACGTTACGTTTCAGCATTCAAACGTGCTTCCAGCGAAGTTCGCGGAACACTCGGCACCCCGCTCCCCTGCCTACCTCAAAGGATGCCAACGCATTTACCGCGAAGGCCGGACCTGGGTCTTGCGCTCGTTGTAAAAGGTGCAATTGGCGGGGACGTCTTTGTTTACCAGGGACATCGCGCCGATCGTGGCGTTATCCCCCACCACCAGTTCGTCACCGATGATGCAGCTGTTAGCCCCGACGCTGACGTTGTCACCGATCCTCAGGTTGTAGTGATCGAGGCCGAGGGTCTTGATCCCGACCGTCGTATTTTGCCGGATAAAGAAATTCCGACCGATTTTTGCATGGCCGGAAATCACCACTCCGGGCAGATGCGCAATGCGCAGCCCCGGGCCGATGTCTGCGCCCAGATCAATATCGACCCCGTATTTGAGGTTGAGCTTTTGTTGCATCCGACGTGCACGCGCGGCCCAGAATCCACCCCGTCGATGCAGGTACTGGGCAAGCCGGAAAGAGAACAGGAAGCGCAGTTTATTGTCTCTCCTGGCCCGCCGGAGAATGTTGGAGATCAGGCCGGTCCGGCTGCCCACTTTCTTCTTGTTGGATACTTCAACCCGCCAATACTCAAACAACTGGTCAAGAGTCACGCGTTCGGTCCTATGTGTTTCCGGGATTGATCATTTGAACACCATCAGCGCAGCACTTTGCACCCTTTGCAGGTCAGCTGGATCTGTCGGTAGTTGGCTGGCGCCAGCTGTGGCAGTTGCTCGAGGCAGGAAGCCGGGTCGTTGAGGGGCAGGTCCTTGAGTTGCGACATGTCCCGCTCCCACCACTTTGAAGCCAGCAGGCGCTCAATCATTTCCGCTGAATAGCGGTAGCGGATCAGCTTGGCCGGCACCCCGGCCACCACAGCGTAAGGGGGCACATCCTGAGTGACCAGGGCGCGAGTGGCGATGATCGCCCCGGTGCCGACGTTGACGCCCTCCAAGACCATGGCGTCGCGCCCGATCCAGACGTCATTGCCGACGGTGCCGAAGTCGATGTGCGCGTCGTATTGCCAGGCGGTATCGGTGTACTGGAAGGGGTGGGTGCTCAGCCAATCCGCAGGGTGGTTGTTTTTCTCCTGGCCAAGGATCACACCGGCACCGATCGAGCAGAAACGCCCGATCGAGGTCACCATTTGCAGGCAACTGTCACTCCTGATGTAGGTATGGGCACCGATCGACAGCTCGCCTCGAACGTCGATGTCCACCTGGCCCATGCGTACGCCTTCCTCCAGCTTGAGCGTGGCTCGCTTGCCGATGGTCGAAATAGCGGTGCCAAACTTGAAACCATGCCGCCGGACCTGGCGATTCCAGTACCAATCCCTTATGCCCAACACAACCTCCGACCATCGAAATATGCCTGCCCTGCACCCACCTGAGCAACGCTCACGGTGCAGCACATTACATCAGCAAGAGGAGTTTTTGTTGGCACTTGGCGCTTTGTTCAGGAAACAGAATGGACGCGCGGCGCCTGGATTTCGGCGCCGTCCGATTGGCGCCTGAATCGATCAAAACCGGGGGCTCCGGGCAAGGCCACAACGGGCGCGCGAACACCCTTGCAGCCGCTGCCGTTGTCACTCAAGCCGCAATCAAACACGCCTCCAGGCTGCGGCCCAGGCTTTCGCGCAGTTCACTGCCGCGACGGGCGATGAACACCAGTTGCACCGCCTGCTGTGCATCGCTATTTTGCGCGGCGCTGAACTGGCTGCGCTGGCCGACATGTTGCAACCACTGGGGAGCCTGGATGCCTTGCAGGTGCACCAGGCCCTTGACCCGGAAGACCTGGGGCGGGATCTGCGCCAGCCACTGGCGAAAGCGCTCCGGGTCCAGGGCTTGCGGGCTCTGCCAGAGCCAGGATTCGAACAGTTGGTCATGGCGGGTGGCGGCCGGGAGCATTTTCAGCGAGCCAGCCTCGCCCCGGTCGCTGAGCAGCAGGCTGTCGGGCAGTTCGGCGTACACCGTCTCGATCACCGGCACCCTCGCCCCCAACTTGCTGCGTATCACGGCCAGTTCCTGCGGGGCGAGCAGATCGGTCTTGTTCAGCAGCACTAGGTCGGCACAGGCGACCTGGGCCCGGGACAGGCGGGCAAACTCCCCTTCCAGGCTGCTGTAGCCGACCCCGTCGACCACGGTGATCACCGCATCGAGCTGCAATTGGGCGCGCAGTTGCGGGTAGGCCAGGGTTTGCAGGATGCGCTGCGGATCGGAAACCCCGCTGCATTCGATGACGATGCGCTCCAGGCGCGGGCTCAGTTGGCTGAGACTGACCAACTGGGCCAGCAGGTCTTCCTGGACGGTGCAGCAGATACAGCCGTTTTGCAGGCTGTACACGGCATCGGTCACCTCGGCGATGATCGCCGCGTCGATGTTGAGCTCGCCAAAATCATTCACGATCACCGCCAGGCGCCCAGCGTCGTCGCGCTGGACCATGCGGTTGAGCAAGGTGGTCTTGCCGGCGCCGAGAAAGCCGCAGATCACCGTCACGGCAATACGGTTCATGACCCCTCTCCTTCCAGCACCGGCGGTTTCCCACGCCAGGTGGCCTGCAGCGGGGTGTCATCGAACAGCCCCTGCAAGTCGTACACCGGCTGGCCTTCAACCAGGGTCAGTTGCACCTGGGTGCGGTGGATATAGTTGCGCGCCGGCTGGGCGAACAGGTCGCGGTCGAGCACGATCAGGTCCGCCGACTTGCCCACCTCCAGGCTGCCGGTGAGGTGCTCCAGGCCCATGGCGTAGGAGCCATTGCTGGTCACCACTTGCAGTGCCTGCTCCAGGGAGATCGGTTCACCGAAGCAGTCAGGCTCCTGGTTCCACGGGTTCTGCCGGGTGACCATGGTCTCCAGTGCCAGCCAGGGGTCGATCGAGGCCACCGGCCAGTCGGTGCCCATGACCGCGATACCGCCCGCCGCCAACACGCCCTTGAAGTCATAGATACGCTTGAGGCGCTCCTGGCCGTAGCCGGAGCGGGCGCCGGTGGCGAACGGCGTCGGGTACCAGGCCGCCGGGGAAAATTCGGCAATCACTTCCAGCTCGCGAAAGCGCTTGAGGTTGCCCGGGTGCAGCAAGGTGCTGTGGGCGCACTGATGGCGAATGCCGCTGAAGCCATTGCGCCGGCGCGCCTCGGCCACCGCATCGAGGAACACGTCGGAGGCGCCATCGCCGGTGCAGTGGGCGATCACCCGCAGGCCACGGCGGTCCATGTCGACCACCATGTCGGTGATGTGCTCAGGCGTCAGGTTGAGCTTGCCGCGCCAGCTCGCTTCCTGCGGCCAGGGGGTCAGCAGGTAGGACGAGCGCGGCTCCACGGTGCCATCAAAGTGGAACTTGATCGCGTTGGCACTGAGCCGCGCGCTGCGGTAATAGTGCCGCTCGCCACTGAGCAGCTCCCAGCGCCGGCGCACCGGGAAGATATCGTCTTGCCAGCTGATGGCCGCTTCGATACGGACCGTCAACTGGCCCTGGTCGTCGAGTTCCTTGAGGGCTTGCAGGCGCTGCTCACAGACATGCACGTACTTGCTGGCCGTCACGCCCCGGGCACTCTGGAAGTGCACGCCATCGCGGTAGGCCTGGCGCAGCACCTCCACCGGGGTCGGCGGCATGGCGGCGTGGATCATGGCGTAGGCGCCGTCGATCATCAGCCCGGTGGGTTCGCCCGTCAGTTCGTCGCGTTCCAGGTAGCCGTTGCGCGGGTCGCTGGTATGGCGGTCGATGCCTGCCAGCTCCAGGGCCCGGGAGTTGACCATCATGGTGCCCCACATGCGATCGAGCAGCGCGATCGGGCGATCCGGCAGGATGCTGTCGAGCCAGGCCCGCCCGGGGGTCAGCCCGGCCTCGCGAAAGGTGTAGCGCACCCAGTACTGACCATGAATCCAGCCATCGCCCGGGTGACTCTCGGCGTAGGCCAGGATCGCCTGCTTGAGCTGCTCCGGGGTCGGGTCTTCGATGCCCACGTCCAGATCGTCGCTGTAGCGTGGCGCCAGCGCCAGGTCCGGGTGGGTGTGCATATCGTGCAGGCCAGGCATGCAGAACGCCCCTTGCAGATCATGCACCCGGGTCAGCGGGCCCTTGAACGGCAGCACGTCGCCGCGCAGGCCCACCGCAATCAGGCGGCCGCCACGAATCGCCACGCTTTCAGCCCAGGGCTGGGCCGGGTTCATGGTACGGATCCTTCCGTTATCGAGGATCAGATCGGCAAACAGCCCACTGCTGGAGTGGGTCGATGTGAAGTTGTCGATGGCTGTCATGTGCGGCACCTGCTTTTTTCTAGGCAAAGGGAGGCCCTGCGGCGCGTTTTCGCGCCGTTGGACGAAGTCAGTCAGCGGGGTTGGGGCAGACTCTAGCGGCCGGCCTCCAGGCTTTCGACGAAGCGGGCGATGCGCCGGCAGGCTTCGCTGAGGGCCGTGTCGGAAACCGTGAAGGAGACCCGGACAAAGCCTGCGGTGCTGGCGCCGAACGCACTGGCATCAAGCACCGAGACACCGGTGGCACGGAACAGCTGCCAGGCGAATTCGGTGCTCGACAGCCCCGTGCCGCGCACGTCCACCAACATGAACATGCCCGCCTCCGGGACCTTGCACTTGAGCAGCGGCAACTGGCCCAGGCCGGCCACCACCAGGTCGCGGCGCCGGCGATACAGCTCACGGGCCTGGCCGACGATCTGCTCGTCCAGCTCCAGCGCCTTCAGCGCCGCCGCCTGGATAAACCCCGGCAAGCCGTACAGCATGCACAGCAGCAGGTTATCCAGATGCCCGACCAGCTCGGTGGGCGCCACCACCCAACCAACGCGCCAGCCGGTCATGGCATGGGACTTGGACAGGCTGTTGAGCACCACGGTGCGTTCCAGCATGCCGGGCAAGGTGGCCACGCTCTGGTGGGGCCGGTCGTAGGTGAGCTGGCCATAGACTTCGTCGCTGATCACCCACAAGTCATGGCGCCGGGCGACCAGGGCCACCGCTTCCAGTTCTTCGAGGGTGTAGACGTTGCCGGTGGGATTGTTCGGCGTGGCCAGGGCGATGCCCCGGGTGCGCTCGGTGATCTGCGCCTCAAGGGCCGCCACGCTGAGCCGGAAATCCTCCGCCGCCGGCTGCGCGATCGACACCAGCCGCGCGCCGCTGGCCTGGATGCTGGCGGCGTAGGTCAGGTACATCGGCTCCGGCACCAGGACTTCGTCGCCCTGCTCGAACAGGCACATGGCGGTGGCATACAAGCCATTCTGCGCACCGGCGACCACTGCGATGTTTTCCGCAGTTACCGGCAAGTCGAGCAGGGCTGCCTGCTTGGCGGCGATCGCCGCGCGCAGGGCCGGGCGCCCGACCACGTGGGTGTAATGGGTGTCGCCTTCCTTCAAAGCCTGGACGGCTGCGGCGCAGATTGCCTCGTCGGTGGCGAAGTCCGGATCGCCGATGCTCAGCACAATCGCATCCTCGCCGCGCTCCTGGGCGTCGCAGGCGGCGTAGTGGATGTCCCAGGCACTGACGGTCTCGCCGCTGATGCGTTTGACCACGGATGAATACTGCATTAGCCACTCCTCGCCGGCCCTCGGCCAACGCTTAAATGAATTCAGATCTCAGGCCTGGCGCTGTGGCGTCTTGCCAATGCGGTTGAAGGCCTGCTCGATCACGATCGCCAGAATGATGTAGATCACCGCTACCACCAGCAGCGGCTCGTAGACCCGCAGGGTCTGGGCACGCACCAGGTTGGCCGCACCCAGCAGGTCGGTGACCGCCACAGTGGACGCCAGGGCCGTGGCCTTGAGCAGCATCACGCTTTCCCCGGCCAGGGTCGGGCGCAGCATCTGCAAGGCTCGGGGCATCCACACCCGGCGCAGCACCAGCCAGGGCCGCATGCCATAGGCCCGAGCCGCTTCCAGCTCACCCCGCGGCACCGCGCGCAGGCCGCCGCGCAGTACTTCGCCGACATAGGCCGACACGCTCAAGGTCAGGGCCAGGGCCACGTACCAGAAGCCTTCACGCAGGTACGGCCAGAGCAGGCTGCCGCGAATCAGCGGGAAGCTGGCAAACACGCTGCCGACACCGTAGTAGAGGATGTAGATCTGCACCAGCAGCGGCGTGCCGCGCAACACGCTGGTGTAGAAACGCAGCCCGTTGGCCAGCAGCGGGTTGCGCGACAAGCGACCCAACGCCACGCCGACCGCCATCAGAAACCCCAGGGCGCCGGAAATCAGCAGCAACTGGAAGGTGATCCAGGCGCCACGGATCAGTTCGCTGGAAAAGTTGTTCAGCCAGTTGAAGTCCATGCCCGCCTCCTAGACGTGTCGTGGCATCCAGCGTTCGAAGCGCACTTCGAGCTGCCGGAACACCGAGCTGGAGACCAGCGTGATCAGGTAATAGAACGCCGCCACCGCGAGGTAGAACAGCAGGTAGTGTTTGGTCGATGCCGCCGCCTGGCGCCCCGCCGACAGCAGCTCGGTGTAGCCGACAACGCTGATCAGCGCGCTTTCCTTGACCAGCACCAGCCACAGGTTCGACAGCCCGGCGATGGCGAACGGCATCATGCTCGGCAGCACGATGCGCCGCAGCAGCAACAGGCGATTGATGCTATAGGCCCGCGCCGCCTCGATCTGGCCATGGGGAATGGCCTGGATCGCGCCGCGGATGATCTCTCCGGAGTAGGCGCCCTGGACGATCCCCAGCACCACGATGGCCGCCATGAAACCGTTGACCTCCACCCCCGGCCGCCCCAGCTGGGCCATCAGCAGGTTGATCAGGTCGGTGCCGGCGTAATACAGCAGCAGGATCAGCAGCAGTTCCGGCACCGCGCGGTACAGGGTGGTGTAGCAGTTGGCGCACAGCACCAGCCAGCGTGGGCCACGCAGCTTGACCATGGCCACCAGCAAGCCGATGGCCAGCCCGAGGATAAAGGCGCCCAGGGAGATACCCAGGGTTTTCACCATCCCCTGGGCCAGGGCCTGGAGCCAGCCCTCGGCAAAAAACAGCCGGTAGATTTCCGATACAGTCATAAGCGCACCTGCCGGGGATGGACCTGTAGAGCGTGATTATTCAAGGGACGAGATATCGGTCTTGAAGTACTTGGCGCGAATCTTCTCGTAGGTGCCATTGTCCCGCAGGGCCTGCAAGGCCACGTTCAGGCGCTCGCGCAGGGCATCGTTGCCTTTGCGCACACCGGCGCCGACGCCTTCGCCGAACAGCGGGTCCAGGGGCGCCACGCCTTTGCTGGCGAGCATCGCGTTGTCCGGGCTGTCCAGCAGCGGCTCCACCGCCAATTGATCGGCCAGGAAGATGTCGATGCGGCCACTGCGCAGGTCGGCGAGGATGTCGTCCTGGTCGTTGTAGTAGCGCACGGTGGAGTTGGCGCCGAAGTACTTCTTGATGTACGCCGAGTGAGTGGTGGAACCCTGCACGCCGATGATCTTGCCTTTCAGGCCCTCGGGCGTGGGATCGACCTTGAGGCTGGCGTCGGCCACCCACAGCGCACGGGTGAAGAAGTAAGGCTGGGTGAAATCAATCACCTCCTTGCGCTCCGGGGTGATCGACAGCGAGTTGAGCACCACATCCACCTGCTGCGACTTGAGCGCCGGAATCAGCCCGTCCCAGGCCATTTCATTGAGCTTGCAGTCGGCCTGCATCTGCGCGCACACCGCGCTGATCATGTCCGGCTCGAAACCGCTCCAGGCGCCACTGCCATTTTTGTAGGAGAACGGCGGATAGGGTTCCAGGGCGATGCCGAACACCACCTTGTCTGCGGCGAAAGCCGGTGCGCCGGCACACGTCAGGACGCACGCCTGGAGCAGAAGCAACAGTGTCTTTTTCATGATGAAACCCTCGTTTTATCGATTGTTATTGTTGGGTCAGGCCGTTTGAGCCAGGTCAGCGGTTGTCCTGCGCCATCACAAATTGTCGGCAGCGTTCGCTGCGCGGGTCCAGTAATACCTGGGCCGGTGGCCCTTCCTCTTCCACCTGGCCTTGATGCAAATACACCACCTTGCTCGAAACATCCCGGGCAAACGCCATTTCGTGGGTGACCAGGATCATGGTCCGGCCCTCTTCGGCGATGCCCTGGATCACCCGCAGCACCTCGCCCACCAGCTCCGGATCGAGGGCCGAGGTCGGCTCGTCAAACAGCATCACCTGGGGCCGCATGGCCAGGGCCCGGGCAATGGCCACCCGTTGCTGCTGGCCGCCGGAAAGAAAGGCCGGGAACACGTCACGCTTGTCGATCAGGCCGACCTTCTCCAGCAGGTGCTCGCCGTGGGCGATGGCCTCCTTGCGGTCTTCGCCCAAGACAAATACCGGGGCTTCGATGACGTTTTCCAGCACCGTGCGGTGCGGCCACAGGTTGAAGCTCTGAAACACCATGCTCAGCCGGGTACGCAAGCGCTCCACCTGGCGCGCGTCGGCAATCTGCGCCACGCCCCGGGCGTTGGTCTTCAACTTCACCTGTTCGCCATTGATGCGCAAGCTGCCGCTGCACGGCACTTCCAGCAGGTTGATGCAGCGCAGCAAGGTGCTTTTTCCCGAGCCGCTGGAGCCGATCAGCGAGACCACTTCGCCCTCGTTGGCGCGCAGCGAAATCCCCTTCAGGACATGGTGATCGGCATAACTCTTGTGCAAGTCGTCAATCGCGACTACCGGGGTGTCCGGACTGTTTTTATTCACTGCTGCAGGCACGTCTGTGTCTCCCCTGGTTGCTCTGGTTGCGCGGCGTAAGCCAGCCGTCATTCGTCATCGCGGGCGGGAATCCACCACTCTTCGCCCCGCGCGGTGCGGATGTACTCCGGCCAGCGGAAGCGGTGCGGGGCCTTGAAGTCCGCCGGCAGCAGCGGCGCCTGCCAGCGACTGCCGCCAATCCCGCCGCCGGTGCGCTGCTCGAACTCGGCCTTGGCCGCGCCCAGCAGGTCGGCATCGCCGAACAGGTCGAGCAAGGTGCAGGCAATGGTCTTGGCCGCAACATCGATCATTGGGTCGATGGTCTGGGCAATCCCGCCCAGGGCGTTGGAAACCCAGTCCGGGTAGACCGTGCCCGGCGGCGCGGCAAGCATCGGCCGGGCCACCAGCAGGCGCACGGTGGGGCAGTGCCAGGTGTATTCCGGGTAGTCGTCGGAGGTCAGGTAGTTCTGCCAGGCCGGCATTTGCAGGCGCAGCTGGCGCTCGCATTCCTGGGGGTCGATCAACTCCTCGATGGCCGGCAGGAAGGGCTTGTCCATCGGCGCAAGGCCCAGGTTGACCTGGATCTCGCGGGCAATGGCACAGGCCTCTTCATTCCAACGCGGTGCGCCGATGGCGGCCAGGTTGTCGTAGGTGGACTGAGCCAGCACATGGTTGGGCAGGCCGCCGCGGGACTTGCAGACCCAGGTTTTTTTCCATTGGCAACCGGTGGCCATGGCGGCCGCAGCGGCGTTGTTGTCCATCACCTGGGAGATGGTTTCGGCCTGCTCGATGGAGTCGCAGCGCAGCAGGTACTGGATTTGCGACAGGTGTGGCGGCAAGTTGTCGGCGGTGGCCTGGCCGGCGGTGAGAATCGCCTCGTTGTAGCTCCACAGGCCGGTGAACGGCAGGGTCGAGCGACGCAGGCTTTCGTTCAGGGTGTAGAAGTGCACCAGGGCATCGTTGGCCCCCGGCGCCCGGGCAGCCAGGTGGTTTTGCGGGATCGGGCTGTAGCGATCGGCGGCGATCCAGTTTTGCGGGTCGTCGCAGGTGAAGCTGTAGATATAGGCGTAGGCAATACCGCAATGGGTATTCCAGGTGGTGGTGTTGTTCAGCGGCAGCATGTAGGTCGGGTGAAAGCTGATGGCCGCGTCCAGGTCGTCGTAGTAACCCTTGGCCGCGTGCACCGGCTTGGAGGCGCGGAGTTTTTCCGCCGGCTCGCCGAAGAACTTGATGGTGCCCTGCAGGCCGAATTCGAGCATCGCCGCTTTTGCCGCCAAGGCCCCGCCCAGGGCGCTGATGCCCAGGGCCGAATGCGGGTCGGTATGCCCCGGGGCAAAGCGCGACAGGCCGTCACGGGGCATTTTGCGGGTGGTCGCCGCCTGGCAGTTGCCGGGCACTGCGTCGTACTCGGCGTAGGTCGCCAGCACCGGGCCCGTGCCCTGGGTGAAGGTGGCGCAGAAGGCGGTGGGCATGCCGCCGCTGTTCTGCTCCACGGTGAAGCCTTCGGCTTCCAGCAACTGCACGTACCAGGCGCAGGACTTGTATTCGCGAAACGCCGGCTCGGCGTAATGCCAGATGATCTGATGCCAGTCCGACAGCTGCTGGCGATGGCGTTCGACCCAATCGAGGGCAAATTGCTTGTAGGGAGACATGCACACAACTCCAGGTGGTTTCGCGGCTGTTGGGTCAGGCCGAGAGAAAGGCTTGGGCGTCCACTTCGATCAGCACCGGCTGCCGTGTATCGGCCAGGCTGGCCAGCAATTCGCCCAGCGCTGCGCGTGCGCTCACGCGGTGGTACTGCACGTGGCTGGCCTGGGCCAGGGCGGCGAAATCCGGGGTCAGGATGTCCACCCCCAGCGGCGCGATATCCCGTGCGGTCATGTAGTCGCGAATCTCGCCGTAGCAGTGGTTGTTCCACAGCACCAGAATCACTCCCAGCCCGGCCTCCTGGGCCGCGATCAGCTCCGCGCTGGAGAACTGCGCCCCGCCATCCCCCACCAGCGCCAGCACCGGACGGCCCGGCATCGCCAGCTTGGCGCCAATGGCGGCCGGCAAGGCGTAGCCCAGGGTGCCGAACCCGGTGCCGGCGTTGAACCAGCTATTGGCCTGCGGCGCCCGGTAGCCCAGGGCGCCCTGGTACACCGGCTGGGTCGAATCACCGACCACTATCGGTGCCGGCAGGCTGTCGCGCAGGGTATCGAGCAGCGCCTGCATCCGCCCTTGCTTGTGGTTCCAGCCCGCGCGCTCAGCCGCATTCACGGCGGCCACCCGCGCCTCGGCCCAGGTACCCGCAGGCTGCTCCGGCAGAGCGTCGTGCAGCGCCTGCAAGCCCTGCCCGGCATCCCCCAGCAGGCCGATGTCGGCCCGCAGGGCGCCGAGAATCTGCAGCGGATCGATGTCCAGCCGAATCAAGGGTGCGTTCAGGCGCAAGGGCCCGAGGCCGAAGAAGTCGTAGTCGGTTTCCCCAAGTTCAGTGCCCACCGCCAGCACCACGTCGGCCTCGGCGATCAGCTCGCGACCATGGCTCGACGACTGCACGCCATCAAGCAGCAACGGGTGTTCCGGGGGCAGCAGGCCTCGGGCGTTGGTGGTCAGCGCCACCGGTGCCTGCAAGCGTTCGGCCAGGGCGCGCAATGCACCCGCGGCGCGACGTGCGCCGCCTCCGGCAAGGATCAACGGCTTGCGCGCCTGACTCAGCAACTGCACCGCGCTGGCAATGGCTTCGGCCGCCGGTGCGGGCGCCTGGGGCAGGGCGCGGGGGCGCAGGTCGAGGTCGTCGGCCGGCATTTCCAGTACATCCAGCGGGATCTCGATATGCACCGGGCGCGGACGCGAGCAGCCGAACAGGGCAAAGGCCCGGCCGAGCAGTTCCGGCAGTTCCTGCGGGCGTTGCAGGGTGTGGCTGAAGGCGCAGACCCCGGCGACCATGGCACGCTGGTCAGGCATCTCATGCAGGTAACCGTGGCCCAGGCGCAGATGCTCGCGGCGGCTGGTGGTGGAAATCACCAGCATCGGCACCGAGTCGGCGTAGGCCTGGCCCATGGCCGTGAGGATGTTGGTCATGCCGGGGCCGGTAATGATGAAACACACCCCCGGCTTGCCGCTGGCACGGGCGTAACCGTCGGCCATGAAGCCGGCACCCTGTTCATGGCGCGGGCTGACATGACGCAGGGAACTGCCGTGCAACCCACGATAAAGCTCGACCGTATGCACGCCTGGAATGCCGAATACCGACTCCACGCCATAGCCTTCAAGCAACCGGACCAACGCCTGGGCACAACTGACCATGGGAGCTCCTCACATTATTTTTATTAGTGGCCAGGCTCACCCGGAGCTGGCGCAGGCCCCTAGTATTGGTGAATGAATAATTACATCAATCGAATTTATTTTGCGTTAATGTCAAATTAAATTACCCAAACATCAGCCGCCTTGTTGCCTGTCTGCCCGGGCTGGAAGGCACCCCATCGCTGCCAGGAGGTTGCATGCGTTACCCCTCGATGACCGCCCTGCGCGCCCTGGATGCGGTCGCCCGCCTGGGCAGCGTGACCGACGCCGCGCGCCAGTTGAACCTGACCCGCAGCGCCATCAGCCATCAGATCAACAGCCTCGAACAGAGCCTGGGCTTTGCCCTCACCGAACGCATCGGCCGTGGCATTGGTCTGACCTATCGCGGTGAATGTTATGCCCGCGAAGTGCACCAGATCCTCGCCGACATCCAGGAAGCCGGCCGCCGCTTCGAGGACCAGCAGATCTCGGGCAAATTGCGTATCAGCTGCAACCCGGGGTTCGCCAGCTTCTGGCTGTGCTACCACATCAACGATTTCCTGCGGCAGTACCCGCAGGTGCAATTGCAGGTGGTCACCCCTCGCGCACCGGACGATACCAGCGACCCGAATGCCGACCTGTTCATCGCCTATGGCATTGGCGACTGGCCGGACCTGCTGGTGGAGCAGATCGTCGCCCTGCACTTTTTCCCGGTGTGCAGCCCACGCCTGATCAACGCCCTGGGCGGCCTGAAAACACCTCAGGAGCTGGCCGGCTTTCCGCTGATCCACATGAGCGACCAGACCGACTGGCGGGTCTGGCTGGCGGCGGCCGGGGCCTCCAGTATCGACGCCAGCAGCGGGATCATTTTTTCCGACGCCCATTGCGCCCAATCGGCCTGCATCGCGGCCCAGGGCGTGGCCATCGGCGACAACCTGCTCAGTGGCGATGCCCTGGCGCGAGGCCTGCTGGTCAGGCCGTTCGAGATAGCCATCAACCCGCTGCGCGGCTACTTCCTGGTGGTCGACCCGACCAAGGCCGAACGCTCGGTGGTGCAGGCCTTCAGTACCTGGCTGAAAAACCAGTTGCTGGCCACCACCCAGGGCATCAGCGACAAGCCGCCGATCAGCAGTTGAGGCGCGGCAATGGGCAATTGCGCTCACCAGTGAGGCGCAAATTCTTCGATTGATGGGCTGTTTTGCTTTACCGAGAATGGCCCGCCATCACTGCCGAGGAAGCCCCCCATGCGTGTCCAACACCAGCCCTTGCTGGCCCGCAGCCCCTGCACCCGACGGGACCTGACGAGCTTCCATTACGGCGAACCCGGACGGGGCAAAAAGGTCTACCTGCAGGCCAGCCTGCATGCCGATGAACTGCCCGGCATGCTGGTGCTGCATCACCTGCGCCAGCGCCTGGACCAGGCCCTGGCAGAGGGTGCAATCCACGGGGAAATCGTCCTGGTGCCGATCGCCAACCCGGTGGGCCTGGAACAGACCCTGATGCACGATGCCATGGGCCGCTTCGACTTCAACAGCGGGGAAAACTTCAACCGCCGCTACCCCGACCTGGCGGCGTTGATCAGCGACGGCCTTGAGGCACGCCTGGGCCAGGACGCCTCGGCCAATCGGCGCCTGATCCGTCAGGCCATGGGCCAGGCCCTGCAACAATGGCCGGTCACCAGCGAGCTCGACTCATTGCGGCGGGCCCAACTGCTGCTGGCCCATGACGCCGATGTGGTGCTGGACCTGCACTGCGACGCCCAGGCCATCCTTCACCTGTACGCCGAAACCCCTTACTGGCCACAGATCGAACCCCTGGCGCGCTACCTGGGCGTGCACGCCAGCCTGCTGGCCAGCGGCACCGGCGCCGGCTCGTTCGACGAGGCTTGCGGCCAACCCTGGTGGCGCCTGGCCGAGCGGTTCGGCGAACACTTCCCGATCCCCCTGGGCTGTGCCAGCGTGACCCTGGAGCTGCGGGGCGAAGCCGATGTCGAACACGGCCTGGCACAGAGCGATGCCGGGCAGCTCTTCGCCTACCTGCAGCACCTGGGGGTCGTGGGCGGCGAAGCTCCGGCAATGCCGGCGCTGCAAAACCCGGCGACGCCTTTTGCCGGCTCGCTGACCTTGCGTGCGCCCTGCGCCGGGCTGGTGGTGTTCCTGCATAAACCCGGGGCCTGGATCAACCACGGGGACCCGGTGGTGGAACTGATCGACCCACTGTCCGGCGTGACCCAGGTGGTGCGCAGCTCAACCTGCGGTGTGATGTACATGCGCTCTGCCATCCGCTTCGCCGCCCCGGGCGTGGAACTGTGCAAGATCGCCGGTGCCGCCCCCCTGCCGGAAGGGGTGCAGGTATCGGCCTGACGCTGGGCCCCTCAGTAAACCAGACGTCACTCTGCAGGTAGGGCGCAGCCCCAAGCCGACGCAAAACCCCGCCCCATGAAAAAGCCGCGCAATGCGCGGCTTTTCACTGTGCGGTGTCAGCCCTTACTTGGGCAGCGCATAGGCGATCACGTAATCGCCCCGGTCCGTCGACTGACGGGCGCCACCGGCGGTGAGCAGGATGTACTGCTGGCCGGTTTTCGGTGACACGTAGGTCATCGGCCCCGACTGGCTGCCCACCGGCAGGCGGGATTTCCAGATTTCATTGCCGTTGCCGGTGTCGAAGGCGCGCAGGTAGAAGTCCTGGGTGCCGGCGAAGAACAGCAGGCCGGATTGGGTGGCCAGGGAGGCGCCCAGGGTCGGCATGCCGATCGGGATCTGCATGTGCATGCGGATGCCCATCGGGCCGGTGTCCTGCACGGTGCCCACCGGCACCTGCCACATCAGCTTGCGGGTCTTCAGGTCGATGGCCGACATGGTGCCGAACGGGGGTTTCTGGCACGGAATGCCAGCCGCCGACAGGAAGCGTTCACGCATGGCGCCAAACGGCGTGCCGGCCTGGGGCACCACGCCCATTTCGATGCCGCTGGCACCGGCGGCGATCTTGTCCCGCGGGATCATGTAGTTGGCCAGGCCCAGGCGCATGTCGTTGACGAACATGTAGTTCGTGTTCGGGTCCACCGACACGCTGCCCCAGTTCATGCCCCCCAGGGAACCCGGGAATTGCAGGGCACGGTCCAGGCCCGGCGGGGTATAGACGCCCTGATGGCGCATGCCCTTGAACTGGATCCGGCACATCAACTGATCGAACGGCGTGGCACCCCACATATCGGCTTCGGTGAGGGTCTGGTTACCGATCGACGGCATTTCCACGGAGAACGGCTGGGTCGGCGAATAACGCTCGCCCGGCACATTGCCCTGGGGCACCGGCCGCTCTTCGACCCGGGCAATCGGCTTGCCGGTCTCGCGGTTGAGCAGGAAGATCTCGCCCTGCTTGGTGACCTGGGCCAGCGCCGGTTGCACGCCACCCTTGTCGTCCGGCACGTCGTACAGCAGCGGCTGCGCCGGCAGGTCGAAATCCCAGAGGTCGTGGTGGGTGGTCTGGAAGTGCCAGCGCACCTGGCCGGTTGCAACGTCGAGGGCGACGATGGAGGAGCTCCACTTGTCATCGAACTCGGTCCGCTCACCCGCAAAAAAGTCCGGGGTCGCGTTGCCGGTCGGCAGGTAGACCAGGCCCAGCTTGGGGTCATAAGACATCGCCGACCACACGTTAGGCGTACCGCGGGTGTAAGTCTCGCCCGCCGGTGGCCGCTTGGTGGTGTTCGGGTTGCCCGGATCCCAGGCCCAGACCAACTCGCCGCTGCGCACGTCGAACGCACGCACCACGCCCGGTGGTTCGCCGGTGGAGAAGTTATCGGCGACGCGGCCGCCGACAATCACCACATTGCCCGCCACCAGGGGGGTCGAGGTCTGCTGGTAATAACCGGGTTTGACTTCGCCCATGTCGGTTTTCAGATCGACCGTGCCCTGGTCGCCAAAGTCGGCGCAGGGTTTGCCGGTTTCGGCGTCGATGGCGATCAGGCGGGCATCGATGGTCGGCAGGAACAGCCGTTTGACACAGGCGCTCGCCGCCACGGGCTGCGTGGTCCCGGTCGCTGCGCTGCTGCTATCGAAGTAACCCAGGCCACGGCAACGCTGCCAGTTCGGTGCGCTGCCCTTGGGGTCGAACTTCCAGCGCTCGGCACCGGTGTCGGCGTCCAGGGAGAAGACTTTGCCGTAGGCGGTGCAGACGTAAATATTGTCGCCGACCTGCAATGGGGTGTTCTGGTCTTCGGCGCCAGAGCCGTTGCTCTCGGGAATGTCGCCGGTGCGGAAGGTCCAGGCCACTTGCAGCTTGTCGATATTGCCTTTGTTGATCTGGTCCAGCGCGGCAAAGCGGTTGCCCGCCGTGGTGTTGCCCCAGTGCGCCCAGTCTTTCTGCTCGGTGCCCGGAACCACCGGGGTCACCGCCGGCTCAACGCTGGCCTTGACCACATGGGTCGGCACGAACATGTAGGCCAGGGTCGCCACCACGCCAAGGCCGAGCACACCGGCCAGGCCATAGGCGCCACGGCCGGCGGTCGCGCCGGAAGCCCGCACCAGGGTCGGATAGACCAGAGCCACCACCAGGCCGATCACGGCGAAGGTCAGGACCCGCGACACCAGCGGCCAGTATTCCAGGCCGGTGTCCCACACCGCCCAGATCGCGGTCAGCACCAGGGCCACACCATAAAGCCAGGCACCGCGAGGGTTGCGGCGGGCGATCAACAGGCCGGAAACCAGCATCGCCAGGCCCATCAGCAGGAAGTACCCACTGCCACCCAAACTCACCAGGTAGCCACCGCCACCTGCCAGGCCAAGCCCGATCAGTGCGATCAGGACACCCAGGCCCACCAGCAGCCATTTGCTGCCGGCGGCAGCTCCAGAGTTGTTCATGTCGGAAATTTCTCCCATCTTTAACGTGGGCGAGAGAATGTACTACCTAGTTACTTATGACAACTTGTCGCAGCCAATTTGTGGCAAAAAATGTCATGAGCGGTTTCAGATTAGCCATAAAGCCGTACCGCGAAGAAAATAATAAATTCCAAACAGTATTGTTATGGAATATTTATTCCAATAATGTATTTACAGAATCTGCCGTTCCTCGTCTCCCACAATAAAAAAGGATCAGATGCCATGAGACGTTTCCTGGGCTGCCTGTGCGCGTTGCTGCTCTCTGTTTCCGCCCACGCCGAACTGCGCATCGGCGTTACGGTGGGGCAGTACGACAACTACATTTCCTACCTGGTGAAAGCCATGCAAGACCGCGCCAGGCAGGTGCCGGGCGGCGTCACCCTGCAGGTCGAGGACTCCGCCAGCGACGTGGTGCGCCAGTTGAGCCAGGTCGAGAGTTTTATCAGCCAGAAGGTCGACGCCATCATCGTCAACCCGGCCGACACCGCAGCCACCCGCAAGATCAGCGAAAAGGTCCTGGCGGCCGGCATCCCCCTGGTCTACATGAACAGCCGTCCCGAAGTCGAAACCCTGCCGGCCGGCGTGGTGTTTGTCGGCACCGACGAGCGCGCCATCGGCCGCCTGCAGATGCAGTACCTGGCCGAGAAGATGGGCGGCAAAGGCAACCTCGCAGTGATTCTCGGGCGCCTGGCCCACAGCGACACCGGCAAGCGCACCCACGGAGTCAAGGACGTGCTGGCCAACTACCCGGGCATCAAGCTCGTCGAAGAGCAGTCCGGCGACTGGCAGCGGGAAAAAGGCATGGACCTGATGAACGAATGGCTGACCAAGGGCCAGGCCATTGATGCGGTCGCCGCCAACAATGACGAAATGGGCATCGGCGCCGCCATGGCCCTGCGCCAGGCCGGGCGCGACGACATCCTGGTGGGCGGCATCGACGGCACCCCGGACGGCTTGCTGGCACTGAAAAAAGGCCAGTTGGCGGTCAGTGTTTTCCGCGATCCGGTGGCCATCGGTGCCGGCTCCCTGGACGCCGCTGTGCAACTGATCAACCACGAAGCCTTGCAAGGCGATATCTGGATTCCCACGCAGTTGGTCACCCCGCAGAACTACGCGCAGTTCCAGCGTCAGTAGCGCGGCGAGCGTCGGTGCGGGCGAGGCTGTAACATGCTCGCCCACCGATTCCCGCGCCGGAGCCCACCGTGTCTGAAAGCCGCCCTCCCGTCCTCGACGAAATCGATCGTCAACTGATTGCCGCCTTGCAGATCAACGCCCGCGAAAGCGTGGCCATGCTGGCCCGGCAACTGGGCATCGCGCGGACCACCGTGACCTCGCGCCTGGCCCGCCTGGAAAAAGCCCGAGTCATCACCGGCTATGGCGTGCGCCTGGGGCAACGGGTGATCGATGGCGGCCTGCAAGCGTATGTGGGCATCAAGGTCCAGCCGCGCTCGGGCAAGGAAGTGCTGCGCCGCCTCAGCGCCATGGCCCAGGTCCAGCAACTGTGTGCGGTCAGCGGCGAATTCGATTACGTGGCCTGGCTGCGCACCGACTCGCCGGAACAGCTCGACCAATTGCTCGACCAGATCGGCAGCGTCGACGGCGTCGAAAAAACTACCACCTCCATTATCCTCAGCAGCAAAATCGACCGCGGCCACCCCCTCTGACCCTGTAGCCGCTGCCGAGCAGCGCGAGGCGGCGCTAGCCCAAATCGCGCCCGAAAAGTGTCAGGTGTAAACCCATCGTCTGACAGCGCCCGATACTTCACCAGCAGCCACACTTCGTCGTTAATTCACATCAATTCGTCATATCGCCTGATATGAATCCAAAACGACGACACTTTGCGTCTTATTTACGGGCGTTACGCTCCCTAGAATGGCTGCCAGCTTTTTCTATACTCAACGCTCTGCGTGAGCCGCCAGCAAGGTCCCGCCATGAACAAGAACAATCGCCATCCTGCAGACGGTAAAAAACCGATCACCATTTTCGGCCCGGACTTCCCTTTTGCCTTTGACGACTGGATCGAGCACCCCGCCGGCCTGGGCAGCATTCCCCAGGCCAACCACGGCGCCGAGGTGGCCATTGTCGGCGCCGGTATCGCCGGCCTGGTGGCCGCGTACGAACTGATGAAACTAGGCCTCAAGCCCGTGGTGTATGAAGCCTCGAAGATGGGCGGACGCCTGCGCTCCCAGGCCTTTGAAGGCGCCGAGGGCATCATCGCCGAGTTGGGCGGCATGCGGTTTCCGGTGTCATCCACCGCCTTCTATCACTATGTCGACAAGCTCGGTCTGCAAACCAAGCCCTTCCCCAACCCGCTGACCCCGGCCTCGGGCAGCACCGTGATCGACCTCGAAGGCCAGACCCACTACGCGCAGAAACTCGCCGACCTGCCGGCACTGTTCCAGGAAGTGGCCGACGCCTGGGCCGATGCCCTGGAGGACGGTTCGCGCTTCGGCGAGATCCAGCAAGCCATTCGCGAACGCGATGTGCCGCGCCTCAAGCAACTGTGGAATACCCTGGTACCGCTGTGGGACGACCGCACCTTCTACGACTTCGTCGCCACCTCCAAAGCCTTCGCCAAGCTGTCCTTCCACCACCGTGAAGTGTTCGGCCAGGTCGGCTTCGGCACCGGCGGCTGGGACTCGGACTTCCCCAACTCGATGCTGGAAATCTTCCGCGTGGTCATGACCAACTGCGACGATCACCAGCACCTCGTGGTCGGCGGCGTCGAGCAAGTGCCCCTGGGCATCTGGCGCCATGTGCCCGAGCGTTGCGCGCACTGGCCCGAAGGCACCAGCCTCAGCTCGCTGCATAACGGCGCACCGCGCACAGGCGTGAAACGCATCGCCCACGCCGCCGACGGGCGCTTTGCGGTG
This sequence comes from Pseudomonas sp. MF09150, assembly GCF_059862355.1. NCBI lineage: Bacteria > Pseudomonadati > Pseudomonadota > Gammaproteobacteria > Pseudomonadales > Pseudomonadaceae > Pseudomonas > Pseudomonas sp. MF09150. Next base: position 113,460 of record NZ_JCBCUS010000003.1, read on the forward strand.
ACCGACAACTGGGGCGATACCCGGGAATACGCAGCGGTGCTGACCACTTGCCAGAGCTGGCTGCTGACCACCCAGATCGAATGCGACGAAACCCTGTTCTCGCAAAAGATGTGGATGGCCCTGGACCGCACGCGCTACATGCAGTCGTCGAAAACCTTCGTCATGGTCGACCGGCCATTCTGGAAGGACAAAGACCCGGAAACCGGGCGCGACCTGATGAGCATGACCCTCACCGACCGCCTGACCCGTGGCACTTATCTGTTCGATAACGGCGACGACAAGCCGGGGGTGATCTGCCTGTCCTACTCATGGATGAGCGACGCCCTGAAAATGCTCCCGCACCCGGTGGAAAAGCGCGTGAAGCTGGCCCTCGATGCCTTGAAAAAGATCTACCCGAAAGTCGACATCGCCGCGCGCATCATCGGCGATCCGATCACCGTGTCCTGGGAAGCCGACCCGCATTTCCTCGGTGCCTTCAAAGGCGCGCTGCCGGGCCACTACCGCTACAACCAACGGATGTACGCGCACTTCATGCAGGACGATATGCCCGCCGAACAACGCGGAATCTTTATCGCCGGCGACGATGTGTCCTGGACCCCGGCCTGGGTCGAAGGCGCGGTACAGACCTCCTTGAATGCGGTTTGGGGCATCATGAAGCACTTCGGCGGGCAGACCCACGCCGAAAACCCGGGCCCAGGCGATGTGTTCCACGAAATCGGCCCCATCGCCCTGGCCGAATAGTCGACACCCGCCCTCGCGGGCCGGCTTGCCAGCAGCATCGCTGCCAAGCCGGCCCCGCGGTTGATCAGGAGTAATCCCCATGCGCGTAGCGCTTTATCAGTGCCCGCCACTGCCCCTGGATGTAGCCGGCAACCTGCAACGCCTGCAAAACATCGCCATGGAAGCCAGCGACGCCGACCTGCTGGTGCTGCCCGAGATGTACCTCAGCGGCTACAACATCGGCCCCGAGGCGGTCGGCGCCCTGGCCGAAGCCCAGGACGGCCCCTCGGCCGAACATATCGCGGCCATCGCCCGGGCTGCGGGCACCGCGATTGTCTATGGCTATGCCGAGCGCGCCGAGGACGGGCAGATCTACAACGCCATCCAACTGATCGATGCCCAGGGCCAGCGCCTGTGCAACTACCGCAAGACCCACCTGTTCGGCGACCTCGACCGCTCGATGTTCAGCGCCGGGGCCGACCAGTTCCCGCTGGTGGAATTGAACGGCTGGAAACTCGGGTTCCTGATCTGCTACGACATCGAGTTCCCGGAAAACGCCCGGCGTCTGGCACTGGCCGGCGCCGAGCTGATCCTGGTGCCGACAGCGAACATGCGTCCCTACGAGTTCGTTGCCGAGGTGACCGTGCGTTCCCGGGCCTTTGAAAACCAGTGCTACGTGGCCTACGCCAACTACTGCGGCAGCGAGGACGAGATCCACTACTGCGGCCTGAGCAGCATCGCCGCTCCCGATGGCACCCTCTGCGCCAGGGCCGGGCTCGACGAAGCGTTGATCAGCGGCGTGCTGGACCGGCGATTGATGCTCGACTCCCGGGCGATCAATCGCTATTTCGTCGACCGCCGCCCCGAGCTTTACGACGACCTGAACAAGCGCTGATCCCGGGTTATCCGCTAGCATGAGCGCTTCTCTGTTCTGGAAGTGCTCATGCCCGCGCTGAACCACCCCCACCTGCCCCACACTGAAACCCTGGCCAACGGCCTGCGGGTTTCATTGCGCCATGCCCCCCATTTGAAACGCTGCGCGGCGAGCGTGCGGGTCAATGCCGGCAGCCACGATGTGCCTCCGGCCTGGCCTGGCCTGGCGCACTTTCTGGAACACCTGATGTTTCTCGGCACTGAGCGCTTTGCCGCGCAGCAGGGCCTGATGGCCTATGTCCAAGGCCATGGCGGACAGGTCAACGCCCAGACCCGCGAGCGCAGCACCGAGTACTTTTTCGAGTTGCCACCCGCCGCCTTTGCCGGCGGGCTGGAGCGTCTGTGCGACATGCTGGCCCACCCGCGCCTGGCCGAAGAAGATCAACTGCGCGAGCGCGAAGTGCTGCACGCGGAATTTATCGCCTGGTCCCGGGATGCCACGGCACAACGGCAGTTTTCGCTGTTCGACCGCCTGTCCCCGACCCACCCCTTACGCGCCTTCCATGCCGGCAATCGCTACAGCCTGCCGGTGCCACGCCCGGCCTTTCGCCAGGCCCTGGGCGAGTTCTACCAGACCTTCTACCAGGCCGGGCAAATGACCCTGAGCCTGGCCGGCCCGCAACCGCTGCAAGAGCTGCGGGCCCTGGCCGAACGTTGCGGCGGCGAGTTCGCCAAAGGCGCGCCCGTGCCCCAGGAGCTGCCGCCCGATTTGCAGGCCGACGGCCCCGGGCTTTATGCCCGGCAAGACGGCCGTCACCTGGACCTGCTGCTGTGCGCTGAGCAATTGCCCGAGGGTGCCGCAGACGCTCTGGAGGTGCTCTGTATCTGGCTGGCGTCGAGCAAGCCCGGGGGCCTGGTCGCCGAGTTGACAACACGCGGCCTGATCGATGGCCTCAAAGCCGCGCCGCTGTATCAATTTGCCGGGCAGGCCGTGGTGCATGTCGACATCGGCTTGACTCCCCAGGGCCTGGAACACGTGACGCTGATCCGCCAACAGGTGCAGGACTGGCTGGGCTTTTTTGCGACGCAGACCGACTGGCCGCCACTGAGCGCGGAATACGCGCGCCTGCAACAACGCCGGCAACAGGTCGCGGGCGCGCTGGAACTGGCACGGTTCGACAGCGAGCAGCGCCAGGGCGCATTGACCGGGCCAGGGCTGGCGGCTCTCCAAACACTGCTCCAGCAACTGCAACCCAAGGCGGGCGAGCCCCTGGCGATTGCCTGGCAACTGCCGCCTGCCAATCCGTTTCTGGCTACCGAAGTCGAGCCGCCACGCGCCGGCCTGATTCGCGGACAAACCAGCAAGCACCGCGGGCTGCGCACCTTTGCCCAGGACCGCAGTCGTGGCCGGCTCGAGCTGCCGGCGCTGAACTTCAGCCAGGCCCTGCCCGAAGATACCGGCGAGGCCGCGCTGTACCTGCGCTGGCGTCTGCACCAGGCGGCCCCGGCCGGGCTGCTGCCGGTGCTGGTGCGCAGCCTGCACAAGCTGCAAGTGGATGCGCGCCAGGCCGGGGTGGAGGTGACGCTGAACCCCAATGGCCAGAACTGGCTGCTGAAAATGACCGGCCACCCGCAACCGCTGCCGGCGATTCTGGCCCAGGTGCTCAAACAGCTGAGCCAGCCCGCTGCCGCCACGTGGCTGAGCAGCGAACCCGCCGCCGCGCCCCTGATCCCGATCCGTCAGTTGCTCAAGGCCCTGGCCGAGCCGCAGTGGGAATCCGCCGCGACCAATGATGCCGCGGCCCTGCAGTTACTGTGGGACGGCGCCCGCTGGGACGGGCTGGGCCTGGGCCTGCCCGAAGCGACGCAACACGCGTTGAAAAGAGCCCTGGGCAAGATGCCCGGTAGCCCCGACAGCGCCCTGGCAGACGTCACCCCCAGCGCGGCCGGCTACCTCTGGCAAACCGTCGACTGCGGCTCCAGCGAACACGCGCTGCTGCTATTTTGCCCAGCGCCGTCGACCCGCGTGGAAGACGAGGCCGCCTGGCGCCTGCTCGGCCAACTGTCCCAAGCGCCCTTCTATCAGCGCCTGCGGGTCGAGCTGCAACTGGGTTATGCGGTGTTCAGCGGCGTACGCCAGATCAACGGACACACCGGGTTGCTGTTTGGCGTGCAGTCGCCCGGAGCCCCGGTGCCTGAGATCCTCGAACACATTCGGCAGTTTCTGCAGCAACTGCCAACGCTGCTGGCTCAGCTTGACCCCGTGGAACTGGCCTCCCAACGCCAGAGTCTGGCGGCGCAATTCGACCCCGCCAGCCTCGGGCTGGCCCAAGCCGCCGAGCTGCTATGGCACAGCGCCCAGGCCGGCCATCCGTCGGATTATCTGCAGCAATTGCCGCCAGCCATCGAGGGGCTGTCGGCGGCCACTCTGCAGGACGCGGCCCTGCGTCTGAATCACGCCGAAGGCGGCTGGAGGTGCCTGGCCACCGGGGTTTGCCCGGGCGCACCGTGGCAGGGGCAGCGCTGATCATTACCGTGGCAGTAAAGGGCTTTCTTGCACAGGGGCAGGTCAGGACCGGGGACCATTGAGTAAGATAGCTCCCTAAGCATCTGAACATCTCCGGCCGGAGGTGGACTATATGTAATGCAGTCACCCGTCCCATCCACTTGAAGGAGCGCCTCCATGTCCTGGTCCAAACCTGCCTACACCGACCTGCGTATCGGCTTCGAAGTCACCATGTACTTCGCCAACCGCTGATTACTGTCCCCGGGCAACTGCCTCGCAGGAACCCCGGAAACAGAACCCGCAGTGCAACGCCTCGGCTCGCCGGGGCGTTTTTTTGTTGTGTCTTGCCCTGATGGAGCCACCATGTTTGTCCAGATTCTAGGTTCGGCCGCCGGTGGCGGTTTCCCGCAGTGGAACTGCAACTGCGTGAACTGCGCAGGCTTTCGCGATGGCAGCCTGCGGGCACAGGCGCGTACCCAATCGTCGATCGCGATTTCCGATGACGGCGTGAACTGGGTGCTGTGCAACGCCTCGCCGGATATCCGCGCTCAGCTCCAGGGCTTTGCCGCGATGCAGCCGGGCCGGGCCCTGCGCGATACCGGGGTCAGCGCGATCATCCTGATGGACAGCCAGATCGACCACACCACCGGCCTGCTCAGCCTGCGCGAAGGATGCCCGCACTCGGTCTGGTGCACCGACATGGTCCACGAAGACCTGAGCACCGGTTTCCCGCTGTTCACCATGCTCAAGCACTGGAACGGTGGGCTGGACTGGCACCCCATCGAACTCGGCCAGAGCTTCGGCATCCCGGCCTGCCCCCACCTGCGCTTCAGCCCGCTGCCGCTGCGCAGCGCCGCCCCGCCCTACTCGCCGCACCGCTTCGACCCGCACCCCGGCGACAACATCGGCCTGCTGGTCGAAGACCTGCGCACCGGCGGCACCTTGTTTTACGCACCGGGGCTGGGCCAGGTCGATGGCTCCCTGCTCAAGATCATGGCCAGCAGCGATTGCCTGCTGGTGGACGGCACCCTGTGGGACGACGATGAAATGCAGCGCCGTGGCGTCGGTACTCGCACCGGGCGGGAAATGGGCCACCTGGCGCAAAACGGCCCGGGCGGCATGCTCGAGGTGCTGGAGCAGTTGCCGAACCAGCGCAAGGTGCTGATCCACATTAACAACACCAACCCGATCCTCGACGAAGACTCCGCCGAACGTGCCGAATTGGTACGCCGAAAGGTGGAAGTGGCTTACGACGGAATGAGTATTGAGCTGTAGGGCGAATCGCGAGCAAGCTCGCTGTACGGGCTCTGCATCCACTGTGCAGGAGCGGGCCTGCGCGACCTTGCACCCGCAGCCCCCGGAGAACCGCAATGACTGACACCGCACTGTCCCCCGCCGAGTTCGAACAGGCCCTGCGGGCCAAGGGCGCCTATTACCACATCCACCACCCCTATCACGTGGCGATGTATGAAGGCCGGGCTACCCGCGAACAGATCCAGGGCTGGGTCGCCAACCGTTTCTATTACCAGGTCAATATCCCGCTCAAGGATGCCGCGATCCTGGCCAACTGTCCGGACCGGGAAATCCGCCGCGAGTGGATCCAGCGCCTGCTGGATCACGACGGTGCCCCCGGTGAAGACGGCGGCATCGAGGCCTGGCTGCGCCTGGGCCAGGCCGTGGGCCTTGACCCGGATCAACTGCGCTCCCAGGAACTGGTACTGCCCGGCGTGCGCTTCGCGGTGGATGCCTACGTCAACTTCGCCCGGCGCGCCAGTTGGCAGGAGGCGGCCAGCAGCTCGCTCACCGAACTGTTCGCGCCGCAGATCCACCAGTCGCGCCTGGACAGCTGGCCACAGCATTACCCATGGATCGACCCGGCCGGCTACCAGTACTTCCGCACCCGCCTGGGCCAGGCCCGGCGTGATGTCGAGCACGGCCTGGCCATCACCCTGCAGCACTACACCACCCTGCAGGGCCAGCAGCGCATGCTGGAAATTCTCCAGTTCAAACTGGACATCCTTTGGAGCATGCTCGACGCCATGAGCATGGCGTACGAGCTGCACCGCCCGCCTTATCACAGCGTCACCGAACAACGGGTCTGGCATAAGGGGATCACCCTATGAGTTTTGATCGCAGCAAGGTTCCGCACTGGCGACCCGGCTACCGCTTCCAGTACGAACCGGCGCAGAAAGGCCATGTGTTGCTGTACCCGGAAGGCATGATCAAGCTCAACGACAGTGCCGCGCTGATCGGTGGCCTGATCGACGCTGAGCGTGATGTGGCGGCGATCATTGCCGAACTCGACGCGCAGTTCCCCGGCGTGCCTGAGCTGGCGGACGATATCGAGCAATTCATGGAGGTCGCCCGTGCTCAGCACTGGATCGAACTTGCCTGATACCGCGCGCCTGCCGCCCAAACCCGAGGTCGGCCTGCCCTTGTGGCTGCTGGCCGAACTGACCTATCGCTGCCCACTGCAATGCCCCTATTGCTCCAACCCGCTGGATTTCGCCGAGCAGGGCAAGGAGCTGAGTACCGAGCAATGGCTCAAGGTCTTTCGTGAAGCCCGGGAAATGGGCGCCGCGCAGCTGGGGTTTTCCGGGGGCGAACCCCTGGTGCGCCAGGACCTGGCCGAGCTGATTGCCGAAGCGCGCAAACTGGGGTTTTACACCAACCTGATCACCTCCGGCATCGGCCTCACCGAGCAAAAAATCAGCGACTTCAAACAGGCCGGGCTCGACCACATCCAGATCAGCTTCCAGGCCAGCGACGAACAGGTGAACAACCTGCTGGCCGGCTCGAAAAAGGCCTTCGCACAAAAGCTGGAAATGGCTCGCGCGGTCAAGGCCCACGGCTACCCGATGGTGCTGAACTTCGTGACCCACCGGCACAACATCGACAAGATCGACCGCATCATCGAGCTGTGCATCGCCCTCGAAGCCGACTTCGTCGAGCTCGCGACCTGCCAGTTCTACGGTTGGGCGCAGTTGAACCGCGTCGGCCTGCTGCCCACCAAGGAGCAGCTGGTGCGCGCCGAACGGGTGACCAACGAGTACCGCGCCAGGCTCGAAGCCGAGGGGCATCCGTGCAAGCTGATTTTCGTCACCCCGGATTACTACGAAGAGCGCCCCAAGGCCTGCATGAACGGCTGGGGCAATATTTTCCTGACCGTCACCCCGGATGGCACCGCCCTGCCCTGCCATGGCGCGCGGCAGATGCCGGTGCAGTTCCCCAATGTGCGCGAGCACAGCATGCAGCACATCTGGTACGACTCGTTCGGCTTCAACCGTTTTCGCGGCTACGAGTGGATGCCCGAGCCTTGCCGCTCCTGCGACGAGAAGGAAAAAGACTTCGGTGGCTGCCGCTGCCAGGCGTTCATGCTCACCGGTGATGCCAGCAATGCAGATCCGGTGTGCAGTAAGTCGGCGCATCATGGGATGATCCTCCAGGCTCGCGAAGACGCCGAGCACGCCACCCAAACCATTGAACAACTGGCCTTCCGTAATGAACGAAACTCACGCCTCATCGCCAAGGGCTGAGCCCTTCAGCGCCGCCCAGGCAGTTGCCGCCGGGGTCGACTTCAGCGAATTGCGCCTCGGTGCCCAGGGCCTGTTCTGGAACGAATATCGCCCGGCCGACGCGGCCTGCCGAATCTGGCACTGGCAACACAACCAGGCCCGGTGCCTGACGCCCAAGGGTTTCAGCGTCAGCAGCCGGGTCTATGAATATGGCGGCGGTGCCTTCTGCCTGAGCGACGACGGGCTGGTGTTCGTCAATGACGCAGACCAGCAGCTGTACCGCCAGTCCGTTCAGGGAGAAATGCCCACTGCGCTGACCGCCGGGGAATGCCGCTACGGCGACCTGCAATTCGCCGCGGGCCAGGTCCTGGCGGTCGAGGAGCATCAGGACCGGCACCGGTTGGTGGCCATTGCCCTGGCAGATGGCAGTCGCCAGCTGCTGGCCGAAGGCGCGGACTTCTACGCCGCGCCCACCTTGAGCACCGACGGCCAGCGTCTGGCCTGGATCGAGTGGGATCGCCCCCATCAACCCTGGACCGCGACCCGGCTGATGGTCGCCGAGCGCCTGGCCAATGGCCTCTGGAGCGCACCGCGCTGCCTGGCGGGTAACGACACGCAAGAGGCCCTGCAACAACCACGCTTCGATGCCAGCGGTCGCCTGTATGCCCTGACCGATCGCGGCGGCTTCTGGCAACCCTGGGGCGAATCGGCGGATGGCTTGCAGCCGCTGCCCAGCGCCGCTGCCGATCATGCCCCGGCGCCCTGGCAACTGGGCGGTTGCAGCTGGCTGCCTCTGGGTGGCGAGGCATGGCTGGCGAGCTGGACCGAGGCCGGTTTCGGCCGCCTCGGCCTGCGCCGGCAGGACGGCACGCAACAGGACTTGAGCGGCAACTACAGCCGCTTTCGCAGCCTGGCGATGGACCAGCAGTTCATCTATTGCATCGCCGCCTCGCCGGTCAGCCCGTCGGCGGTGATCGCCATCGACCGTCACAGCCAGCAGGTGCAGGTGCTGGCTGGTGGCGTGTCGCCGCTGCCCGCAGAGCAGATCAGCCTGCCGCAGACCCTGAACTACCCGAGCGGCCAGGATCAGGCCCACGGGTTCTTCTACCCGGCCATGGACAACGCCGCCTCACCGCCGTTGGTGGTGTTCATTCACGGCGGCCCGACCTCGGCCTGCTACCCGATACTCGATCCACGCATCCAGTACTGGACCCAACGCGGGTTCGCCGTGGCCGACCTCAACTACCGAGGCAGTACCGGTTACGGCCGGGCCTATCGCCAGGCCCTGCACCTGCGTTGGGGTGAGGTGGATGTGCAGGATGCCTGCGCCGTGGTCGAGCATCTGGCCGAGCAAGGGCTGATCGACCGCAGCCGCGCCTTTATTCGCGGCGGCAGCGCGGGGGGCTATACCACCTTGTGCGCGCTGGCGTTCGCCGATGTGTTTCGCGCCGGCGCCAGCCTGTATGGCGTCAGCGATCCCCTGGGCCTGACCCGCACCACGCACAAGTTCGAGGGCGACTACCTTGACTGGCTGATTGGCGACCCGGAGCAGGACGCCGAGCGTTATCGCGCCCGCACACCGCTGCTGCACGCGGGCAATATCCGGGTGCCGGTAATTTTCTTCCAAGGCGAACTGGACGCAGTCGTGGTGCCCGAACAGACCCGCGACATGCTCAAGGCCCTGACGGACAACGGCATTGCGGCCCAGGCCCACTACTACCCGGACGAGCGCCACGGCTTTCGCAAGGCGAGCAACCAGGCTCATGCGTTGGAGCAGGAGTGGTTGTTTTATCGGAAGGTCATGCAAGGGTTGGACTGAATCAACCGCTCAGCCCGGCCGCCGCAACGCGGCAAGCCCGCCCCTGCCATCAGGGGCGGGCTGCGGCTTCAGCGCTTGGCGATGATGTACACCGCATGCACGATGCCCGGGATATAACCGCACAGGGTCAGCAGAATATTCAGCCAGAACGCGCCGCCGAAACCCACTTGCAGGAACACCCCCAGTGGCGGCAACAGAATGGCGATGATGATGCGGATAAAGTCCATGGGCAGCTCCATAAAGGCAATTGGCTCACACGAGCCTTACAGCTAATCGACCCGCGCCGCTCGACAGGGTTCAGTCGATTTGCCCTGGCCGCTCAGGCTGACGATCAGCCACAGGCCCTGCTCCACCTTGCCGCTTCAAGTTCCACAAAGGGTTTTGCAAAAGCCCGAGACAAAAAAACGCCCCGTGCGAAAAATCGGACACGGGGCGACGCGTTATTACCGCGAGACGGTTCAGGAATTCTGTCAACGCAAGGTCGGGTGCGGCCCTGAGAGGTAGTCCAGCAAACGGAACAGGGTTGGCGCCAAGCCACTGCAATGGGGAATGCCGGCGCGGATCGCCTGGTCATCCTCGACGGTATCCGGCCGGGCCTGGTGCTCGGCATTCAGCCAGGCCTTGGGCCGGGCCTGGAGCAGCGCCTCGATACTGTGCCAATCGCTCTGCATCAGGCACTGCAGGGCAATGGCCCGTTCCTGCCAGATAAACCCCTGGTTGGCGCAGGCCGCCGAGCGATACAGCGGCAACGCGCCCTTGGGCAGCTCGAAGCTCTCACCGTGCCAATGAAAGGCCATCAGCCGTTCCGGCAATGCCAGGCCCAGGGGCGAACCCTGGGCATGGGGGTATTTTTCCACCGGCCACCAGCCGATCTCCCGCGATGCGCTGGTGCGCACTTCAGCACCCAGCGCCTGGGCCAGCAGCTGGCCACCCAGGCCAATCCCTAACACCCGCTTGCCCGCGGACAGCGCCTTTCTGATCAAGCGTTTTTCGGCGCCCAGCCAGGGAATCTGTGGATCATCGTGAACGCTCATCGGCCCGCCCAGGGCGATCAGCAAATCGAAACTGTCGAGCCGCGGGATTCGCGCCTGGGCATAGAGATGGCAGATGTGCACGGCACTGGCACGTTCCAGCAGCCACTGGCTGATACGGCCCGGGCCGGCGGCCGGGGAATGTTGCAGAATCAGCACCCGCATCAGACAGCCACTCCCTTGCGGCACTGCAATTGCGCCGTGCGCACCCGAGAAAACGCACGCGCGAGGCGCAGCAGCATTTCATCGATGTTGGCTTTGCTCACCGTCAGCGCCGGGGTAAAGCGCAGGCAGTCAGGCTGGGGCGCGCTGAGCAGCAAGCCTTCGTGACGCGCGGCCTTGACCAGTGCCTGGGCCGAGTCGTCGGACAGGCTCAAGCCCCAGAACAGCCCGTGGCCATGCAGCGCGCCCTGGCCGTGACGATGGGCCAGGCGCGCCAGGCCTTCGCGCAGGTATTGGCCGGTGTCGCGAACCTGTTCGAGAAAACCGTGCTCCAGCACCGTGTCGAGGACCGCCAGCCCGGCAGCACTCATCAACGCGTTACCGTGATGGGTGCCGTCCAGTTCGCCCACCTCGAAACAGCAGGCCTTGCCCCGCGCCAGCAACGCCGCCAACGGCACGCCACCCCCCAGGCCCTTGCCGAGCACGGTGATGTCGGCGCGGACACCGTAGACCTGCTCCGCCAGCAGGGCTCCGCAGCGCCCGATGCCGGTCTGTACTTCATCGAGAATCAGCAGGATGCCCAGCTCGCGACACAGCCGCTCGACGCCCTTGAGGTAATGCTCGGTGGCGGGAATCACCCCGGCCTCGCCCTGAATCGGTTCCAGCATGATCGCCACGGTGTGTGCGTCCACCGCGGCATGCAGCGCCGGTAGATCATTAAACGGCACATGGCTGAAGCCTGGCAGCCGGGGTTCGAAGCGATTGCCCTGGTTCGGGCTGGCCGAGGCCGACATCGCCGCAAACCCGCGACCGTGACAACTGTTGCTGGCGGTGATGATTTGCGCCGCGCCGCCCCGATGCAGTTGGCCCCACTTGCGCGCCAGCTTGATCGCCGCCTCACAGGCCTCGCTGCCACTGCCCAAGAGGTACGCCTGGTCGCTACCGGTGCTCAGGCACAGGCGTTCGGCGAGCTTGAGCATGCTGCGGTTGTAAAACCCCGAGCCGGGGTTGATCAGCGATTGCGCCTGGGCGGCCAGCGCCGTGACCAGAGCAGATGGGCTGTGGCCCAGGCTGTTGGCGGCCGCGCCCTGGGTGAAGTCCAGGTAGGCGCGGTCTTCGTTGTCCCAGAGCCAGGAACCCTGCCCCCGTACAAACACCGGTTGAGGCCGCTGCACGCTGGGCATCAGGCGCTCGCTGCTGCGCTCGTCAGCGCTGGCCGGCAGGCAGAAATCAGTGGCCAGGTCGTCGAGGCTGGCGGGCTTGCGCCGCAGATTGAACAGATTCATGCACGCAGCCCTTCCAGCGGCAGGCCGAGCAACCGTGAAGACCAGTCTTCGACGCGGCCGGTGCGCATGCGCTTGATTGCGATATCGCGCCAGCGCGAAGCGAGCGCCGGGCAGTCCACCAGTTTTTTCAAGCCGGCATGCTCCAGAGGCTCCTGATAAAAACAACGCAGGGCCCAGGCCACGGTCAGGCCGGGATAGCTGCGCTGGATCAGCTCGAACGGCTGGTCGGCGCTGACGAACCCCGGCTTGAGCACCCGGTAGAACCAGCCGCAGCGACCATTGTCCTGGGCCTGTTGCGGCAGGCTCGGGATGCCCCAGCGGTGGCTCAGGCGATAGCAGGGGGAACGGGGCTGGCTGATCTGCAGCAAGGCGCCGCCCCAGCGAAACATGTCGCCCAGGCACACATGCTCTTCCGTCAGGCCGTGGGTGGAGAGGTTTTCGCCAAAGGCCGGGGCGCACCAGTCGATCTGTGGATAACGCTTGCGCCAATAGGCGTAGTGCTCGGCCGGGTAGTGATGCAGGGCACGCTCGGGGCCGGTATGAAAGCGCGGATCACCGTGCTCATCGCTGCCCAGGCCTTGCGGCCACAACCAGAGTCGATTTGCAACCGGGTGTTTATCCGTGTCGCTGATCAAACCCTGGCCGAGGTTTTTTGCCTTGCCTATGTAAACGCCCTCCACATAAACCGTATTCATCGCGCTCTCTGGCCCTGTAAGCCTTGTGAATAGGGGTTAGACTAGGCTTCTTGGCGGCACTCGGCCATTTCGATTTTCCAGCATTTTTGATAAGTAAAACTTATGGATTTCAAGCAACTGCGTTATTTCGTCGCGGTCTATGAAGAAGGCCATGTGGGCCGGGCCGCAGAACGCCTTTCCATCTCCCAGCCGGCGCTCTCGCAGCAGATCCGGCAGCTGGAACAGAACCTCGATGTCAGCCTGTTCGAGCGCAGCAGCAAGCGCCTGTTGCCGACCCTCGCTGCGCACACGTTGTATAACCATGCCCTGCCGCTGCTCGATGGCATGCAACGGGCACGCGAGGCCCTGGGCAACTTCCGCGGCCAGGCCTTGCGGACCCTGGCCATCGGCGTGTTGCAGACCGTGCACACCAGCCTGGTGCCGCAAATGCTTGAGCGGGTGCGCAAGGCACAGCCCCATCTGGTGGTGCAGATCTATGAATTGACCGGCCTGGAAATCGAACGCCGGCTGCTCAATGGTGCGCTGGACATCGGCATCAGCTACCTGCCGCCGCGCCAGGCCGGATTGCACGGCGTGTCACTGTACGAAGATGAGCTGACCCTGGTCATCCCCGCCGACCACCCGCTGCGCGAATTCAAGAAAGTGTCCATCAGCCAGGCGGCCGAGTTGCCGATGCTGCTGCTCGGCGAGGAATTTCAGGTGCGGCAGATCTGGCAGGCGCAACTGGCCAGCCTCGGGCGCCGCCCGCAAGTGCAGGCCGAGTTGAACAATATGGCGGGGATTCTCGATAGCCTGCCCCATACCCGCCTGGCAACGGTGTTGCCGGGGCGCTCACGCCAGGAACATGGCAATAAGGATTTGCTCTGGAAACCGCTGAGTGAACCCAGGGTGCCGTTGAAAGTGGGGCTGGTCTGTCGCGACGTGCAGCGTCAGCAAGGCACATTGGAGCTGCTGCGCAGCTTGCTGGAAGACGTGATGAATGGCCCGCAAGGACGATTGCCCGGGACCGCCCCCCTGGATGGGCTGGGCTGAAGAGCCCGGAACAAAAACCCGGGCAAAAGAAAACCCCGCCGAAGCGGGGTTTTGCAGACTGTTTCCCTGACATCCTTTTCACTCCGCCATCCTGGCAGAATCCTACGTGTCCATGTTTTGCTTTTGCGCTTCCTGCGCGACGTCCATGTGAAGTAGATTAGCTCTGGATCCAATCTGTCGATAGACGTAATCAGCAGCACGCAATGTAAGAGAATGCTTACATTGCGTCCTCAGCCTCAGAACTGCGCAGCGTCCAGCAGGAACAGCGATTCACTGCCCGCCTTGACCGACGCGCTCAACGAGTGAATCCGCGGCAACAGGCGAGCGAAGTAGAAGCGCGCGGTGCCCAGTTTGCTGGCGTAGAAGTCTTCCTGCCCTTCCTTGCCCAGTGCGGCCTTGGCCATCAACGCCCACATGTAGGCGTAGGCTGTGTAACCAAACGCTTGCAAATACTCGACCGAGGCCGCGCCGATTTCGTTGGGGTTGCTCTTCGCCCGATCCAGCAGCCAGGCCGTCAGGTCGTCGAGCACAGCCACGGCGTCATTCAACGGCTTAGTGAATTCCCCCAGGTCGCTGCTGGCGGTCGCAGTGAAATGGCGGATCTCGTCGGCAAACAACTGATAGAACGCACCGCCGTTGCCGACAATCTTGCGCCCTACCAAGTCCAGCGCCTGAATGCCGTTGGTACCTTCGTAAATCTGGGTGATGCGCACATCACGCACCAGCTGCTCCTGGCCCCACTCGCGAATGTAGCCGTGACCACCGAAAATCTGCTGCCCGTGCACCGTGGTTTCCAGGCCCAGATCGGTCAGAAACGCCTTGGCCACCGGGGTCAGCAAGGCCACCAGGTCTTCGGCGCGTTTGCGCGTGGCGGGCTCTTCGCTGAACTTGGCGGTGTCGAGTTGCATCGCCACATAGGTCGAGAACGCCCGGCCGCCTTCGTTCGAGGCTTTCATGGTCAACAGCATGCGGCGCACGTCCGGGTGGACGATGATCGGGTCGGCCACTTTGTCCTTGGCTTGCGGGCCGGTTGGCGAGCGGCTTTGCAGGCGATCGCGGGCGTACTCGACGGCGTTCTGGTAGGAGCGCTCACCCGAGGCCAGACCCTGGATACCAACCCCCAGGCGCTCGTAGTTCATCATGGTGAACATCGCCGCCAGGCCTTTGTTCGGCTCGCCCACGATGTAGCCGACCGCCTCGTCGAAGTTCATCACGCAGGTGGCCGAGGCCTGGATGCCCATCTTGTGTTCGATAGAACCGCAAGTCACCGGGTTGCGCGCACCCAGGCTGCCGTCGGCATTGACCATGAACTTGGGCACCAGGAACAACGAGATCCCCTTGGGCCCGGCCGGTGCGTCCGGCAGCTTGGCCAGCACCAGGTGGATGATGTTTTCGGTCAGGTCGTGCTCACCGCCGGTGATAAAGATCTTGGTCCCGCTGACCCTGTAGGAACCGTCCGCCTGAGGCTCGGCCTTGGTGCGGATAATGCCCAGGTCGGTGCCGGCATGGGGTTCGGTCAGGCACATGGACCCGGCCCAGACTCCGGCGTACATGTTCGGCAGGTAGGTCTCTTTCAGTTCTTCGCTGGCGTGGGCGTTGATCGACAGGCAAGCCCCGGCGGTCAGCATCGGGTACAAGCCAAACGACAGGCTGGCGGAGTTGACCATTTCCTCGACCTGGGCCGACACCGCCTTGGGCATGCCCATGCCGCCATAGGCCGGGTCGCCGCCGACGCCAACCCAGCCGCCCTCGGCATAGGTCTGGTAGGCCTGGGTGAACCCCTGGGGCGTGGTCACCGCGCCATTGCTCCAGTGGCAACCTTCTTCGTCAGCGCTGCGGCTCAGCGGGGCGATGCTCTTGCCAGTGACTTTGCCGGCTTCCTCAAGAATGGCCTCGACGGTTTGCGCATCGACCGTTTCGGCCAGCGCAGGCAGCTCGGCCCAGAGTTTGGCGACCTCGAAAACTTCATTGAGGACGAAGCGCATATCGCGCAGGGGCGCTTTGTAGTCAGCCATGGCAAACCTCGCAAGATCTAAACAAGAGGGCCGAAACAGGCCCCAATAACGAAAACCGAAGTGTAACCTAACAACTTTTGTGACACATAGGGTCAACTAGTGACCTTTTTGTTAATTTTAGTCACACAGGATTCCGGACATGATAAAGCCCGCACCAGGCGGGCTTTCAACGGCTTGATCGAACAGGTTAAAGCGCGAACAACTCCGCTGGCAGCTGCATCAGGCAGTCGCTGCCGGCTTCCACCGCCGCCCGATGAGTTGCAGTACGCGGCAGCAGACGCTTGAAGTAAAACTCACAGGTCGCGAGCTTGGCCGTGCAGTAATCCCGGTCACCCTCGCCGGCATCGAGCTGCGCCTGAGCCACCAGTGCCATGCGCAACCAGAGGTAGCCGAGAATGATGTAGCCGCTGTACATCAGGTAATCCAGGGCAGCGGCCCCCACTTCATCGGGATTCTTCAGCGCCGCCATGCCGACCTGGGTGGTCAGTGTGCCCCACTCCTGATTCAGGCCATTGAGCTGCGCGACATAGGCCTTGAGCTGCGGGTGCTCACCCTGGGCCTGGCAGAACTTGTGGACGATCCGGGTGAACCCCTGCAGCAGCTTGCCCTGGCTGCCAAGGACCTTGCGCCCCAGCAGGTCCAGGGCCTGGATGCCGTTGGTGCCTTCATAAATAGGGGCGATGCGGCAATCGCGCACCAGTTGCTCCATGCCCCATTCGCGGATAAACCCGTGGCCGCCAAACACCTGCATGCCGTGGTTGGTCACTTCCAGCCCGGTCTCGGTCATGAACGCCTTGCAGATCGGGGTGAGGAAGGCCAGGAGGTTTTCGGCATCCTGGCGCTGCTCCGGGTCCGCGCCGAGGTGGGCCACGTCCAGCAGTTGCGCGGTGAAATAGGTCAGCGCCCGGTTGCCTTCGTTGAAGGCCTTCATCGTCAGCAACATGCGCCGCACGTCCGGGTGGACGATGATCGGGTCCGCCGCCTTGTCCGGGGCCTTGGGCCCGGTCAGCGAGCGCATCTGCAGGCGGTCGTTGGCGTACTTGATCGCGCCCTGGAAGCTCGCCTCGCCCAGACACAAGCCCTGCATCCCGGTGCCCAGGCGCGCATGGTTCATCATGGTGAACATGCAGTTCAGGCCCTTGTTGGCCTCGCCGATCAGATAACCCCTGGCCCCATCGAAGTTGAGCACACAGGTGGCCGATGCCTTGATGCCCATCTTGTGCTCGATGGAGCCACAGCTGACCCCATTGCGCTCGCCCGCCTCGCCTTGGGCGTCAGGCACGAACTTGGGCACGATGAACAGCGAAATGCCCTTGGTCCCCGCCGGCGCATCCGGCAGCTTGGCTAGCACCAGGTGGATGATGTTGTCACTCAGGTCATGTTCGCCGGCGGAGATGAAAATCTTGCTCCCGGAGACCGCATAGCTGCCATCGGCCTGAGGCACGGCGCGGGTCTTGATGATGCCCAGGTCGGTGCCGCAATGGGCTTCGGTCAGGCACATGGTGCCGGTCCACTGACCGCTGGTGAGTTTGCTCAGGTAGGTGACTTTCTGCTCGCTGGAGCCATGGGCGTGGATCGCCGACATCGCACCGTGGGTCAGCCCCGGGTACATGCCCCAGGACGTATTGCTGGAACCGACCATCTCGCTGATGACCAGCCCCAGGGACTGCGGCAAGCCCTGGCCGCCGTAACTCGGATCCGCTGCCAGGCCGTGCCAGCCGCCTTCGACGTACTGCGCGAAGGCCTGCTTGAAGCCCTTGGGGGTGGTGACCACGCCATTTTCGAAGTGACAGCCCTCCTCGTCCCCGGAGCGGTTCAGCGGCGCGAGTACGTTCTCGCAGAACCTCGCCCCCTCTTCGAGGATCGCGTCGACCATGTCCGGGCTGGCGTCGGTCGCGCCCAGGGCCGCGTAGTTGGCGTGGAAGTCGAACACATGGTCGATCAGAAAGCGCATGTCGCGCAGCGGGGCTTTGTACTCAGGCATGGTCGTGTCTCCGGCAGCAGATAGCCCACGCTACTGCTGCCCACCAGGCCTGCCAATCACAGTCCAGACGCTGAATGCGCCATCATCACTCAACCCGCAGCGCTGTCCATGCGCACCGCGCCACGGCGGTTCTGGCCGAAGGCGATAACACAGTTACGACCGGCGCCCTTGGCGTTGTACAGGGCCTGGTCGGCGGACTTGAGCACCTCTTCCGGGGAGCGATGCTCCACCAGGCGTTCGGCCACACCAATGCTGACCGTCACCGACACACTGGAGGCTCCGGCGCCCGCTCGGCGCTGGCGGCCTTGGTGATCGTCCTGGGGCCGGCTGTCCTGGTTGCGCAACTGGATGTTGTAGCTGGCAATCGACTCACGGATCACCTCCAGGTGCGGCATGCATTCTTCCAGGGTCTTGCCGGCGAATACCAGAGCGAACTCCTCACCGCCATAGCGGTAGGCGCGCCCGCCGCCACTGATTTTCGACAGCTTGCTGGCCACCAGGCGCAGCACCTGGTCGCCGACATCGTGGCCGTGGGTGTCGTTGAATTTCTTGAAGTGGTCGACGTCACTCATCGCCAGCACATAGTTGCGACCCAGACGCTGCATGCGCTCGTTCAAGGCACGGCGCCCCGGCAGGCCAGTCAGCTCATCGCGGAACGCCATCTGGTACGCCTCATGGGCCACCGCGGCGGCGATCATCAACATCACCTGGCTGCACATGATGTTCAGGGTGAACGGCAGGATGAAAGTCTTGGGCAGCATCCAGAACAGCCCGAGCAAGCCCACCAGTTGCGCCGCGTGCAAGGGCCGTGGATTGCGCCAGTACTGCACCGCCAGCAACAGGAACGCTGCCAGGAACACGGGGTAGGACAGCTGGATCAGGCTCATCCAGGCGCCATGCAGCGCCGGCCAGCGGATTTCCGCCAGCCAGTTCAACAGCGCCTGTGGGTAACTTTGCTCAAAGCCCAGGGCCACGCTGCCAAACGCCAGCAGCACGGCAAACCGCGCCACCATGTCCTGGAACAGGTGGGTTCGTTCCTGCCAGGCGGCAAACAGCCCGAACAGCAGCGGCAGCAACAGGCACACCAAGTGAAAGACCACCGCAGCGTCCTCACGGACCTTGCCGTTGTCGCGGTAGTAGTCGGTCTGAGTATCGAGCAGAAAGTAGGCGATGTACACCGTGACCATCAGGAACAGCTCGCGCTGGCGCCGATAGACCGCGCAATAGGCGCCGCCGAGCAGCAGCACCAAGGTCGGCAGGACGTTGAACAGCGAGGTGAAGAAGACGTTGAGATCCTTGACGTAGGCAGCCGCGAGCCCCGCAAGCAACAGCAGCAAAGACGGTAAAAAGTGACTGAAACGTACAGCAGAAGAACGCGGCAAGGGTAAAGCTCCGACGCGGCTAATCAGTAGATGGCATTGTGCCTGCATTGCATGCAGTTAAGCACAATCAATGTGACAGACATCACATTGCCATCTCTTTAACGGCAGGCAAGACATTCTTCTTAGCGTTTTAGTCAGGAATTTTATTGGCAGATCGCCAGGCATAAAAAAGCCGCTTTCCCCGAAGGAAAAGCGGCCTTTGCATCGACGCCGGTAAGGCTTAGTAGCCCAGGCCGAAGTCTTCTTCTTTCATGTCCATCAGGTTGTTGGCGCCCGACAGCATGGTGGCCACGTGAGTGCGAGTACGCGGCAGGATGCGCTGGAAGTAGAAGCGCGCAGTCTGCAGCTTGGCGGTGTAGAACGCCTCTTCGCTGGTGCCGGCAGCCAGTTTCTCGGCAGCCAGGCGCGCCATGTCGGCCCAGAAGTAAGCCAGGCAGGCGTAACCGGAGTACATCAGGTAGTCCACCGAGGCGGCGCCCACTTCTTCACGGTCTTTCATCGCTGCCATACCGACCTTCATGGTCAGCTCGCCCCACTCTTTGTTCAGCGCAGCCAATGGTGCGACGAACTCTTTGACAGCTTCGTTGCCTTCGTTGGTCTGGCAGAACTTGTGGACGATCTTGGTGAAGCCCTTCAGCGCTTCGCCTTGAGTCATCAGCACTTTACGGCCCAGCAGGTCGAGGGCCTGGATGCCGGTGGTGCCTTCGTACAGCATGGAAATACGGCTGTCGCGAACGTTCTGCTCCATGCCCCACTCGGCGATGAAGCCGTGACCGCCATAGATCTGTACGCCGTGGTTGGCGGACTCGAAGCCGACTTCAGTCATGAAGGCTTTGGCGATGGGCGTCATGAACGCCAGCAGCGCGTCGGCTTTCTTCTTCTCTTCTTCGTCCACACCGTATTTGACGATATCGACCTGTTTGGCGGTGAAGTAGACCATCGCCCGGTTGCCTTCGGCGAACGCCTTCATGGTCAACAGCATACGGCGTACGTCAGGGTGCACGATGATCGGGTCAGCGGCCTTGTCCGGCGCTTTCGGGCCAGTCAGGGAGCGCATTTGCAGGCGATCGCGAGCGTATTTCAGGCCGCCCTGGAAACCGATCTCGGCATGGGCCAAGCCTTGCAGGGCGGTGCCCAGGCGCGCGGTGTTCATAAAGGTGAACATGCAGTTCAGGCCTTTGTTCGCCGGGCCGATCAGGAAACCGGTGGCCGCGTCGAAGTTCATCACGCAGGTGGCGTTACCGTGGATGCCCATCTTGTGTTCAAGGGAACCACAGCTCACGGCGTTGCGCGCACCAATCGAACCGTCGGCGTTCGGCAGGAACTTGGGAACGATAAACAGCGAGATGCCTTTGGTGCCCGCAGGGGCATCCGGCAGGCGGGCCAGGACGATATGGACGATGTTGTCGGCCATGTCGTGTTCACCGGCCGAGATGAAAATCTTGGTGCCGGAGACTTTGTAGGAACCGTCGGCCTGAGGTTCGGCCTTGGTGCGCAGCATGCCCAGGTCGGTGCCGCAGTGCGGTTCGGTCAGGCACATGGTGCCGGTCCATTCGCCGGAGACCAGCTTGGTCAGGTAAGCGTCTTGCTGCTCGGGCGTACCGTGCTCGGAGATGGTGTTCATCGCACCATGGGACAGGCCTGGGTACATGCCCCACGACCAGTTGGACTCGCCAACCATTTCACTCACGGCCAGACCCAGGGACTCCGGCAGGCCTTGGCCACCGTGCTCTACGTCATGCGCCAGACTTGGCCAGCCGCCTTCGACAAATTGTTTGTAGGCTTCTTTGAAGCCAGTCGGGGTTTTAACGCCGGACTCGCTCCAGGTGCAGCCTTCAATGTCACCCACGCGGTTCAGCGGAGCCAGCACCTGCTCACAAAACTTGGCGCCTTCTTCGAGAATGGCGTCAACCATGTCCGGAGTTGCGTCTGCGCACGCCGGAAGGCTCTGATAGTGCGCTTCGTAGCCGAGCAGTTCGTCACGAACGAAGCGAATATCACGCAAGGGGGCCTTGTAGTCAGGCATAGCGATAAACCTCTGCTGATGTAACCGGGAATGAACAACCGCGTGGATTTATTATGGCGGTCAAACAGTTGTTTGAAACATACGTTTACGCCTAATTCTTGTCAAGCACCGCGCAACCGCCATTCGTCATCACGCCGCTGAACGCCGCGCAGGCAAAGGCCCGCGGCGAATGCCACGAAAAATGTCAGGCCACGAATGAAGTAGCGACGCTGGCAGGCAGCGCTTGAGAAACAGGAAGGGAGAAGCGGCGCAGTCTGGCCCGCCCCTTCTGAAGGAGCAGGCCGGCGCGGGAATCAGGCGTAGGTATCGATCAACGTACCGAGCATTTCATCGCTGGCCTTGGCGATTTTCACACCCAGTTCGGCCTGCACCTTGCCCATGGACATCTCGACCATGCTCGATTCCAGATCCGACTGCTGGCTGCGGTCCACTGAACGCAAGCGATCAACCTGGACGTCGGAAGACTGGCTGGTGACGGAGCGCTCGATGGTGGTATTGGCAATCTGGCTGGCGGCCTGATCGACACGGTTCTGCCCGGTCTGAATGCTGCTCAGACCCGCGTAGAAAGCGGTATTCCCTGAAATTTCCATGGGAGGACTCGACCTGATTAAGGATGAACGACGCTCATTGAAGCAGACCCGTCAAAAAAACACCCGTCAAAAACACTAATGGCAATCTGCCTTGTCATAGGCAAAATCTAGTCCAGCAGGTCCAACTGCAAGTGTTCGGCCACCGCCTGGGCGCTGAGAGGCTTGAGCTTGGGCACTCGACCCAGGCACGGGGCCGGCAGGCGTTCAGCCAGGGTGGCGAGGTTTTCCTCCAGGCGGGAGGTCTTGGGATCGATGATATTGGCCACCCAGCCGGCCAGCTGCAGCCCGTCCCGGGCGATGGCTTCGGCGGTCAGCAGCGCATGACTGATGCAACCCAGCCGCACCCCCACCACCAGGATCACCGGCAGGTCCAGGGCCATGGCCAGGTCCGACAGATTGTCCTGGTCAGCCAGGGGCACACGCCAGCCGCCCGCGCCTTCGATCAGGGTAAAATCGGCGCCCCGGGCCAGGATCTGGCGCATGGGCAGCAGCAACGATTGCACCGTCAAGGCCACCCCCGCCTCGCGCGCCGCCAGATGGGGGGCGATGGCCGGTTCGAACGCCACCGGATTGACCTCGGCATAGTCCAGGGCCAGGGAGCACTCCGCCATCAGCGCCAGGGCGTCCGAATTGCGCAGGCCCTTGGCCGTCACTTCACAGCCGGACGCCACCGGCTTGCCGGCCGCCGTACTCAACCCCGCCAGACGCGCAGCATGCAGCAGCCCGGCGGCGATGGTGGTCTTGCCGACATCAGTATCGGTTCCGGTGATGAAATAGGCAGGGCTCATTGCGGCTTCTCCAACACGGCGTACACCGCCTGATAGGTCGCGGGCAGACCCTGAGGCTGACGAAAGCCCTCATAAGCGTCGATCAGGCCCATGATCCGGGCGCGTCCGGTCAAGCCGCCGGGGCGTCCGGGGTTCAGATTATGCGCGCCCAGGGCTTTCAACTCATGGGTCAGGCTGCGCACATCCGGATAATGCAGCACATGGGGCCGGGATTGCAGGCTCAAAATTCGCAGGCCACTGGCCGCGCACAGCTGTTGATAAGTGCCGAGCTCGCGGAACCGATTGACGTGCACCATGCCATCGACCTGCCGCCAGCTGTCACGCAGCTCCTGCAAGGTCCCGACACACAGACTGGCAAACGCCAGCACACCACCGGGGCGCAGCACCCGGTGCGCCTCTCGCAGTACCGAGGCGAAATCCGCACACCACTGCACCGCCAGGCTGGAGAACAGCAGATCGCAGCTGTCTGAACGCAACGGCAGGCGTTCGGCATCCCCGGCAATAAAATACTGCGCGCCCCCCAGGGGCCGTGCGTGATCGAGCATGCCTTCGGCGATATCCAGCGCCAGCCCCTGGGCCCCAGGGAAACGCTCGGCCAGGGCCCGAGTGAAATACCCGGTACCGCAGCCTATATCCAGCCAGCGGGCGAACGACCGCTCAGGCGGCAGGCGCCGCAGCAGCTCATGACCCACCGCCCGTTGCAGATCGGCGACGCTGTCGTAACTGGCTGCGGCACGGGAAAAGGACGCCGCGACCTGGCGCTTGTCCGGCAAGCCGCCGGGTAATGGAGGAAGGGACAGATCAGTCATCACCGGACTCATGCAAAAAGGCCTGGATCGCCCCCGCCACACCGTGGGGGTCTTCCAGAAGAAACGCGTGGCTGGCCTGTTCAATCAGGCCAATCTCGACATCGGGCAATAACGCCAGCAACTCGCTCGCAGCTTCTGCCGGCACCAGCGCGTCGAGCCCGGCAAACAGATGCAACTGCGGGCCACGAAACGCCTGTAACGCGTCCCGTGTATCCAGCTGCGCCAGCAACTCCAGCCCGGCCATCAACACCGCCGGCGGGGTATTCGGCGCACCACCCAGCAGCAGGCGCGACAGGCCGCGCGGGTCCTCGGCGCCCTGGGCACAGAGCAGGCCGAAACGCTTGAGGGTCAGTCGCGAGTCGGCGTTGCAGCCGGCCAGAAAGGCATCGAAGGTTTCCCCGGCCATGGCGCTCGTCCACTCGCCATGGGCCACAAAGCTCGGGTTGCTGGCCAAGGTCAGCAACCCGCAACAGCGATCGCCACGGCGCGCCGCCAGCTCACTGGCCAGCATCCCGCCCAGCGACCAGCCGCCGAGCCAGGCGTTGTCCGGCAAATCCGCGTCGAGTTCATCGAGCCAGTCCCCGAGGTCGCTGGACTCCAGCTCCGGCAAAGGCTCGATCTCGACCTTCAGGTGCTGGTCCAGGCCCTGCAACGCCGCCGCCAGCGGCTCCAGCGGGGAAATGCCCAGGCCCCAACCCGGCAGCAGAATCAGTCGATCACGCATGGCTTGGCTCCGGTCCCAGTTCGCTAAAACAATCAGCCAGTGCGTTTAACAATAGCTGGACCTGGGCTTCGCTGTGGGCTGCGGACAAGGTCACACGCAAGCGCGCACTGCCCGCAGGCACGGTTGGCGGGCGGATGGCCGTGACCATCAGGCCGCGTTCGCGGAGCATCTGCGACAGGCGAATGGCGCGCCCGCTGTCGCCAATCATGATCGGCTGGATCGGGGTAAAACTGTCCATCAACGCCAGGCCGATCTGCTCGGCGCCACGGCGGAACTGGCGGATCAGGCCATTGAGGTGCTCGCGCCGCCAATGCTCGCTGCGCAGCAGTTCCAGGCTTTTCAAGGTCGCGCAGGCCAGCGCCGGGGGTTGGCTGGTGGTGTAGATGTAGGGCCGGGCAAACTGGATCAGGCTTTCGATCAACTCTTCGCTGCCGGCGACAAAGGCCCCGGCCGTACCGAACGCCTTGCCCAGGGTGCCGACCAGCACCGGCACGTCGTCCTGGCTCAGGCCGAAGTGCTCGACAATCCCGCCGCCATTGGCCCCCAGCGGGCCGAAACCATGGGCGTCATCGACCATCAGCCAGGCGCCCTTGGCCCGGGTTTCACGGGCCAGCGCCGGCAGGTCGGCCAGGTCGCCGTCCATGCTAAACACGCCGTCGGTGACCACCAGGGTATTGCCGGTGGCTTTTTCCAGGCGCTTGGCCAGGCTGACCGCATCGTTGTGCAGATACCGATTGAAACGCGCCCCGGACAACAGGCCGGCATCCAGCAGGGACGCGTGGTTGAGACGGTCTTCCAGCACCGTGTCGCCCTGCCCCACCAGGGCCGTGACCGCCCCCAGGTTGGCCATGTAGCCGGTGGTGAATAACAGCGCTCGCGGGCGTCCGGTCAGGTCGGCCAGGGCTTCTTCCAGTGCGTGGTGCGGGCCGCTGTGGCCGATCACCAGGTGCGAGGCGCCACCGCCCACGCCCCAACGCGAAGCGCCGGCGCGCCAGGCTTCGATGACTTGCGGGTGGTTGGCCAGGCCCAGGTAGTCGTTGTTGCAGAACGCCAGCAACGGCTGGCCATCGACCACCACTTCAGGCCCCTGGGGGCTTTCCAGCAGGGGGCGTTGGCGATAGAGGTTTTCGGCACGGCGGGCAGCGAGGCGCGCGGCGAGATCAAAAGACATGCAGGCCTCGGTGATCAAAAGAGTGGCTGGAGCCGCTGCCCCGGGCTGCGACAGGTGAGCGGGACCTCGACGCATGCAAGGTCCTCACGCCCCGGTCCAAGGCCGCGGCTACAGACTGGGGGCAGTCAGAGCGCGGCGTTGTAGAACTGCTCGCTGCTCTTTTGCTCCACCAGCGCCTGCTCGATTGCCGCCTGGTGCACTTCATCGGCGTGCTCTTCACGGGCTTCGGGCAGGATCCCCAGGCGCGAGAACAGTTGCATGTCCTTGTCGGCCTGCGGGTTGGCGGTGGTCAGCAACTTGTCGCCATAGAAAATCGAGTTGGCGCCGGCGAAAAACGCCAGGGCCTGCATCTGCTCGTTCATCGCTTCACGTCCCGCAGACAAGCGCACGTGGGATTGCGGCATCAGGATGCGGGCCACGGCGAGCATGCGGATAAAGTCGAACGGGTCGATGTCCTCGGCGTTTTCCAGCGGCGTGCCGGCGACTTTCACCAGCATGTTGATCGGCACCGACTCCGGGTGCTCGGGCAGGTTGGCCAGTTGGATCAGCAGGTTGGCGCGGTCATCGAGGGACTCGCCCATGCCGAGGATGCCACCGGAGCAGATCTTCATCCCCGAATCACGCACGTAGGCCAGGGTTTGCAGGCGCTCGCTGTAGGTGCGGGTGGTGATGATGCTGCCGTAGAACTCCGGCGAGGTGTCGAGGTTGTGGTTGTAGTAGTCCAGGCCAGCCTTGGCCAGGGCTTCGGTCTGCTCCTGATCGAGGCGCCCCAGGGTCATGCAGGTCTCCAGCCCCATGGCCTTGACGCCCTGCACCATCTGCAGCACGTAGGGCATGTCTTTGGCCGAGGGGTGCTTCCAGGCCGCGCCCATGCAGAATCGGGTCGAACCAATGGCCTTGGCGCGAGCGGCCTCTTCAAGGACCTTCTGCACTTCCATCAGCTTTTCTTTTTCCAGCCCGGTGTTGTAGTGGCCGGACTGCGGACAATATTTGCAATCTTCCGGGCAGGCCCCGGTTTTGATCGACAGCAAGGTCGACACCTGGACCCGGTTGGCATCGAAATGCGCGCGGTGCACGGTCTGCGCCTGGAACAACAAGTCGTTGAACGGCTGAACGAACAGGGCTTTGACTTCAGCCAAAGACCAGTCATGACGCAAGGTGGCGGTGGTGCTGGCGCTCATGGGCGATTCCTTGATTATGCTTGGGGCAGACGACGGGGTAATCGGATACCCACAGCCGCGACACGGATGTTCGGCATATTTAAGGAAGCGCCATGCACTGTCAACCAGAATACGAAGGACCGGTTTACATCTGGTTAAATAACAACCAAACCTGTTTGCTCTGCGATGAACCCTGCGATAACCCGCAGCCCATTTGCGTCGAGTGCGAAGCCGAGCTGCCCTGGTTAGGCCCGCAATGCCGGATCTGCGCCCTGCCCTTGCCCCAGGCGGGCCTGACCTGCGGCGAGTGTCTGAGGCGGGTGCCGGCGTTTTCCCAGGTGGTAGCGCCCTGGAGCTACGGCTTCCCGGTCGACAGTTTGATCACCCGCTTCAAGCACGGGGCAAAGTGGCCGTTTGGCCGCCTGCTCGGCGAACTTCTCAGCCAATCCCTGCATCATCGTTTCAATGACGGCCTCCCGCGTCCGGAGCTGCTGTTACCGGTGCCCCTGGCCAGCCGGCGCCTGCGCGAACGCGGTTTCAACCAGGCGGCGCTGCTTGCCCAATGGCTGGGCCAGGGCCTGGGGATTGCCGTGGATGAAGGCATGCTGCTGCGGATGCAGGACACCCCGGCGCAGCAAGGCCTGGACGCCTACGCCCGGCGGCGCAACTTGCGTCGGGCCTTCAGCCTGGCGGACAAGACCCGGGTTGGCGGCCGTCACCTGGCCCTGGTGGATGACGTGCTCACCACCGGCGCCACTGCCGAAACCCTGGCCAGACTGCTGCTGGATGCCGGTGCGCACCGGGTCGACGTGTATTGCCTGGCCCGCACACCCAAACCCGGGGAGCCGGCCTGACTTGACTCTCGCCCCTCAAGCCGCACACTCAGCCTCCACCTCCAGCGTTCACAGTGCCCTGCCATGTCCTTGCCCACGTTGTTGACCCAGCACATCGTCCGCCGCCCGCAACGCATCGCCCTGTTGCAGCACATCGCCGAGCAAGGCTCGATCACCCGCGCGGCCAAAAGCGCCGGGCTCAGCTACAAGGCGGCCTGGGACGCCATCGATGAGTTGAATAACCTGGCACAAAAGCCCCTGGTGGAACGCAGCGTCGGCGGCAAGGGCGGGGGTGGCGCCAAGCTCTCGGCTGAAGGTGAACGGGTGTTGCGCCTGTACCTGCGCCTGCAAGCCTTGCAGGCCCAGGTGTTGGAAGCCGCCGAGGACGCCAGCGACCTCGACCTGCTGGGCCGCCTGATGCTGCGCACCAGCGCGCGCAACCAGCTGCACGGCAAGGTGGTGGCGATCGAGGGGCTCGGTCGCAATGACCTGATCAGCCTGGAACTGGCCCCAGGCCTGGTGATCCAGGCGCAGATCACCCACGACAGCACCCAGCGCCTGGAACTGCTGCCCGACACCGAAGTGGTGGCGCTGATCAAGGCCGGCTGGCTGGAGCTGCAAGCACTCGGCCAGCCCATTACCGCCGGGCACAACGGCCTGACCGGCAGCATCGAGCAGATCCTCGACGCCGAAGACGGCCCCTGGGAGGTTCGGATCAGCCTGCCCAACGGCCCGACCCTGTGCGCCCTGGTCGAGTCCTCGCAACTCAAGGCCCAAGGCCTCGCGGTGAACCAACCGGTCCAGGTTCAGTTTTCCCCCTCCAACGTCCTCCTCGGCACCCCGCTGTAGCCACTGCCGCCAGGCTGCGCTGGCCCTTGAAAACAACGCATTTCAACCGCAATGCCCCGGCGCCCGGACCGGCCAGCGCAGCCTGGCGGCAGTGGCTACGGGCGGGACATATGGCTGCAACATTTTTGTCATCAGGGCTGATTAAGGTGTCTGCAAAAATCGCAGGAAGCCTGACATGAGCCTATTAGAAGAAGACCAACCCACGGACCTGGAGCAAATCGTCGGCCTCAGCCGCCGTGGTTTCATCGGCGCCGGTGCGCTGTGCGGCGCGGCAGTGTTCCTGGGGGGCAGCCTGCTGAGCCGCAGTGCGCTGGCCGCCAGCATCAACGCCGGTTTCAGCCCGCTGCTGGGTTTTACCGGCATCGCCGCGGCCACCGCTGACAGCCTCAGCCTGCCACCGGGCTACACGGCGTCGGTGCTGATCAGCTGGGGTCAGCCGCTGCACAACAACGGCCCGGCCTTCGACCCCACAGGCAACGGCAGCGCCCAGGCCCAGGAGCTGCAATTCGGCGACAACAACGACGGCATGAGCCTGTTCGCCTTCCCCGGCGACGATCAGCGCGCGCTGATGGCGATCAACAACGAATACACCAACTACCGCTACCTCTATGCCCACGGCGGCATGCCGCAATCGGCCGAAGAAGTGCGCAAGGCCCAGGCCAGCGAAGGCGTGTCGGTGATCGAAGTGCAACGCAAGAACGGCCAATGGCAGTTCGTCCAGAGCTCGCGCTACAACCGACGCATCCACGGCAACACGCCGATCCGCCTGAGCGGTCCCGCCGCCGGTCATGCGCTGTTGAAGACCGCCGCCGATGCCCAGGGCAAGCACGTGCTCGGCACCTTCCAGAACTGTGCCAACGGCAAAACCCCGTGGGGCACCTACCTGACCTGTGAAGAGAACTTCACTGACTGCTTTGGCAGCAGCAACGCCGAACAGACGTTCGATGCCGCACAAAAACGCTACGGCGCGGTGGCCGCCAGCAAAGAGATCAACTGGCACCCCCACGATCCGCGCTTCGACCTGGCGCACAACCCCAATGAACTCAACCGCCATGGCTGGGTCGTGGAAATCGACCCGTTCGATCCGCAGTCGACCCCGGTCAAACGCACCGCCCTGGGCCGTTTCAAGCACGAGAACGCGGCCCTGGCCGAAACCGCTGATGGCCGCGCCGTGGTCTACATGGGCGACGACGAACGCGGCGAGTTCATCTACAAATTCATCAGCCGCGACAAGATCGACCACCGCAACCCCAAGGCCAACCGCGACCTGCTGGACCACGGCACGCTGTACGTGGCGCGCTTCGATGGCGGCGACAGCAATCCCGACCTTCCCAAGGGCCAGGGCCAATGGATCGAGCTGAGCCACGGCAAGAACGGGCTCGATGCCGCCAGCGGCTTTGCCGACCAGGGCCAGGTGCTGATCCATGCCCGCCTGGCCGCCAGCGTGGTCAAAGCCACGCGCATGGACCGGCCGGAATGGATAGTGGTCAGCCCCAAGGATGGCCAGGTCTATTGCACCCTGACCAACAACGTCAAACGCGGCGAAGACGGCCAGCCGGTGGGCGGCCCCAACCCGCGGGAGAAAAACGTCTATGGGCAGATCCTGCGCTGGCGCACCGACCGCGATGACCATGGCGCCATGAGCTTTGCCTGGGACTTGTTCGTGGTCGCCGGCAACCCTTCGGTGCACGGGGGGCAAGCCAAGGGCGGCTCATCGAACATCACCCCACAGAACATGTTCAACAGCCCCGACGGCCTGGGGTTCGACCAGGCCGGGCGCCTGTGGATCCTGACCGATGGCGATGTCAGCAACAGCGGCGACTTCGCCGGCATGGGCAACAATCAGATGCTCTGCGCGGACCCGGCCAGCGGCGAGATCCGCCGGTTCATGGTCGGCCCGGTAGGCTGCGAAGTCACCGGCATCAGCTTCTCACCCGACCAGAAAACCCTGTTTGTCGGGATCCAGCACCCGGGCGAAAACGGCGGCTCGACGTTCCCCGAGCACCTGCCCAACGGCAAGCCGCGTTCTTCGGTCATGGCCATCCGCCGTGAAGACGGCGGGATCGTCGGCACCTGACCCGCTCAGGCCGGGATGTCATCCACCGAGACATCCCGACCAAGCCTAAAGCCGCCACCTATCCGGGCCGGTGTGCGCTACCATGCGTGGCCTTACGCGGCAGCCTGCTGCGCGCAGGAGTGAGCATGTCGCACCCGTTTGAAACACTGACCCCGGATCTGGTCCTCGACGCCGTAGAAAGCATCGGTTTTCTCAGCGACGCCCGCGTTTTGGCGCTCAACAGCTATGAAAATCGCGTGTACCAGGTCGGCATCGAAGACGGCGAACCACTGATCGCCAAGTTCTACCGTCCCCAGCGCTGGACCAACGAAGCCATCCTCGAAGAACACCGCTTCACCTTCGAACTCGCCGAGTGCGACGTACCGGTAGTGGCGCCGATGATCCACAACGGCGCCAGCCTGTTCGAGCACGCGGGCTTTCGCTTTACCCTGTTCCCGCGCCGTGGCGGCCGGGCACCGGAGCCGGGCAACCTCGACCAGCTCTATCGACTGGGCCAGTTGCTCGGCCGTTTGCACGCGGTCGGCGCCACCAAGCCGTTCGAGCACCGTGAGGCGCTGGGGGTGAAAAACTTCGGCCACGACTCCCTGGCCACCCTGCTTGAAGGCAATTTCATACCCAAGGGCCTGCTGCCCGCCTACGAGTCAGTGGCGCGGGATCTGCTCAAGCGCGTGGAAGAGGTGTACAAGGCCACGCCGCACACCAACATCCGCATGCACGGCGATTGCCACCCCGGCAACATGATGTGCCGTGACGAGATGTTCCATATCGTCGACCTCGACGACTGCCGCATGGGGCCGGCCGTGCAAGACCTGTGGATGATGCTCGCGGGTGATCGTCAGGAATGTCTCGGGCAGTTGTCGGAATTGATGGATGGCTACAGCGAATTCCACGATTTCGACCCACGGGAACTGGCCCTGATCGAAGCCCTGCGCGCCCTGCGTCTGATGCACTACAGCGCCTGGCTCGCACGGCGCTGGGACGATCCGGCATTCCCCCACAGCTTTCCGTGGTTCGGCACCGAACGCTATTGGGGCGACCAGGTCCTGGCCCTGCGCGAGCAGCTGTCGGCACTCAATGAAGAGCCGCTGAAACTGTTCTGAGCCGCCGTTGCACGCCCGGCCCTGGCCCAGGGCCGGGACTGCTCGTCGCCGCTGCCGCAGGCTCGGGCCGCGTTCGGACGCAGTCCTTCACGAACACCGCCCATGCACCTGGCCCCCAGCGCACGACTGTTAACAAAGTCTCACGACAGTTTCAGACAAATCTCCTTACAATCGTCGCTTTGTTAGCTGCCTAAGCAAGGATTCTGCATGCAAGCCGCCAACCCGCGTCACGGGTACATTCTGGGCCTGAGTGCCTACATCATCTGGGGCCTGTTCCCCCTCTACTTCAAAGCCATTGCCAGCGTGCCCGCGGTTGAAATCATCATTCACCGGGTCCTGTGGTCGGCGTTGTTCGGCGCTTTGTTGCTGATGGTCTGGAAACACCCCGGCTGGTGGCGCGAGCTGCGGGAGAATCCTAAACGCCTGGCGATCCTGGCCTTGAGCGGCACCTTGATCGCCGCCAACTGGCTGACGTACGTCTGGTCGGTGAACAACGGCCGGATGCTGGAGGCCAGCCTGGGCTACTACATCAACCCCCTGGTGAATGTGCTGCTGGGCATGTTGATTCTTGGCGAGCGTCTGCGACGTCTGCAGTGGCTGGCCGTGGTGCTGGCGGCGGTGGGTGTGGCGCAACAGGTGTGGCAGGTGGGCAGCCTGCCCTGGGTGTCGCTGGTGCTGGCGCTGACCTTCGGTTTCTACGGGCTGATCCGTAAGCAGGCACCGGTCAAGGCATTGCCCGGGCTGGTGGTGGAAACCTGGATGCTGGTGCCGATTGCGGTGGCCTGGCTGCTGTTCAACCCGACGGCGAGCAGCGCCCAGCTCGAGTTCTGGGGCAGCTCCGAAGCCTGGTGGCTGGTGGCCGCAGGCCCGGTCACCCTGGTGCCGCTGGTGTGTTTCAACGCGGCTGCGCGGCATTTGCCTTACACCACCCTGGGCTTCTTGCAGTACCTGGCACCGACCCTGGTGCTGTTGCAGGCGGTGCTGCTGTTTGATGAACACCTGTCCTCCAGCACGCTGGTGGCGTTCATGTTCATCTGGGCGGGCCTGGCGGTGTACAGCGTGGATGCCTGGTTGAGTTTGCGGCGCCGCAGCTGATCAAAAAACGAACAACAGCTTGCAGGTCACGGCTCACGTGGCCTGCAAGCATCCTTCCCAAGGTTATCCACAGCATGATCCCCGGCGTTTGTGCACAAGCCCTTGAAAACTGATGATTTTTTGATCAAACCCTGGAGAGCCCCGGCCCCTTTGGGCTGGAGACCTGTCTCTACAGGTTATCCACAGGCGCATGCACCTTAAACTTGGATAACCGGCAGTGCCGGGCTCAGGTCTCGCTGCGCAGCACCAATTCGACCATCAGGTCATCGGCCAGGGTTTCCAGGCGCGCCTGCAGCACATCCAGGGACAAGGTCAGGGGCACCGCAAGGACTGCCTCGGCATGAAACAACGGCTCGCTGCTCATAGGCGCGGGGCGCACTTCAGTCACCAACCGTTCCAGGTTGACCCCCTGCTCGCTGAGCAGCCGGGTGATGTCGCGCACGATACCCGGCCGGTCGTTGCCCACCAACTCCATGGCGATCGGCTTCCAGGTGCAGGACTGCTCGATACCACTTTCAGCGATCAGCACGCGAATCCCGTGGCTCGACAAGCCCTGGAGTGCGTCCACCAGTTCGTCATAAGCTTCGGCCGGCACCCCGACGCGCAGGATCCCGGCGAACTGCCCCGCCATACGCGACATGCGGCTCTCCAGCCAGTTACCCCCGTGCTCGGCAATGCACTGGGCAATGCGCTCGACCTGTCCGGGCTTGTCCGGGGCGAATACGGTGAGTACGAGATGGTCCATGGCGCAGTCCTCTGATCATGACTTTTGTTATAGAAGCGCAAGTATAGGCAAGCCTCGCCGGCCCACCTGCGGCCAGTGAATCCCGCGACAGACCGCTCGGAAGGGGCACTGGCAGCCGAGGGCCAGGCGCAAAGACACAAATCGTGTACAACTATTTGAATTTATATGGAACAATCCGTGCGCTTTTTGAGAACATGACCGCCACTTGCGTGACCAAAGGAGCAACTTTAGTCGCGGAACGACGTATTTAGTCTAATTTTCACAAGCGCAATTGATCATGTAGTATGCCGCAGCGCGCACTACATAACGTTGGACCGATGTCTGCCAAGGCCCAGTCGCAACCCTCAAAAGCCCCGTCAGCAAGGCTCCGCCGTTGATTGGAAGCAGCCAGCCGCCCGCGATGGCATGTACTGGTAGAGGGGTTTGTGGTTTAAATGCCAGGGCTTCATTGTCAATTTGAAGAGCTGAAAAGCGAAATAGCTGAGCAGAGTGAGGCAAGCAATGACTGAACACGTTCAAGTGGGTGGCCTGCAGGTCGCCAAAGTCCTGTTCGACTTCGTGAACAACGAAGCCATTCCCGGTACCGGCCTCACCGCCGATTCGTTCTGGGCCGGCGCCGACAAGGTCATCCATGACCTGGCCCCGAAAAACCAAGCCCTACTCGCCAAACGCGACGATTTCCAAGCGCGTATCGATGCCTGGCACCAATCCCGTGCCGGTCAATCCCACGACGCTGTGGCCTACAAGGCCTTCCTGCAAGACATCGGTTACCTGCTGCCAGAAGCAGCGGACTTCCAGGCCACGACGCAAAACGTCGATGACGAGATCGCCCGCATGGCCGGTCCGCAGCTGGTGGTTCCGGTCATGAACGCCCGCTTCGCCCTCAACGCTTCCAACGCCCGCTGGGGCTCGTTGTACGACGCGCTGTACGGCACCGACGCCATCAGCGAAGCCGACGGCGCGGAAAAGGGCAAAGGCTACAACAAGGTTCGTGGCGACAAGGTCATCGCCTTCGCCCGCGCCTTCCTCGATGAATCAGCACCGCTGAGCGCGGGTTCCCATGTCGACGCCACGAGCTACAAGATCGTTGGCGGCAAGCTGGTGGTCGGCCTCAAGGGCGGCAGCAACAGTGGCCTGCGCGATGATGCCCAGTTGATCGGCTACCACGGCGACGCTGCGGCACCGACCGCGATCCTGCTCAAACACAACGGCCTGCACTTCGAAATCCAGATCGACGCCACCAGTCCCGTCGGCCAGACCGACGCCGCCGGCGTCAAAGACGTGCTGATGGAAGCCGCACTGACCACCATCATGGACTGCGAAGACTCGGTAGCTGCCGTCGACGCCGACGATAAGGTGGTGATCTACCGCAACTGGCTCGGCCTGATGAAAGGCGACCTGGCGGAAGAAGTGGCCAAGGGCGGCAAGTCCTTCACCCGCACCATGAACGCCGACCGCGAGTACACCGCCGTCGACGGCTCGACCCTGAAGCTGCACGGTCGCTCCCTGCTGTTCGTACGCAACGTGGGTCACTTGATGACCATCGACGCGATCCTCGACAAGCACGGCAACGAAGTGCCGGAAGGCATCCTCGACGGCCTGCTCACCAGCCTGGCGGCGGTGCACAACCTGAACGGCAACACCTCGCGCAGCAACAGCCGCACCGGCTCGGTCTACATCGTCAAACCGAAGATGCACGGTCCGGAAGAAGCGGCGTTCACCAACGAGCTGTTCGGCCGCATCGAAGACGTGCTGGCGTTGCCACGCAACACCCTGAAAGTCGGGATCATGGACGAGGAGCGCCGCACCACGGTCAACCTCAAGGCCTGCATCCAGGCGGCCAGCGAGCGCGTGGTGTTCATCAACACCGGCTTCCTCGACCGTACCGGCGACGAAATCCACACCTCCATGGAAGCCGGCGCCGTGGTGCGCAAGGCTGAGATGAAGGCCGCAAAATGGATCGGCGCCTACGAAAACTGGAACGTCGATATCGGCCTGAGCACCGGCCTGCAAGGTCGCGCGCAGATCGGCAAAGGCATGTGGGCCATGCCCGACCTGATGGCCGCGATGCTCGAACAGAAAATCGCCCACCCGCTGGCCGGCGCCAACACCGCCTGGGTTCCATCGCCCACCGCGGCGGCGCTGCATGCCCTGCACTACCACAAGGTCGACGTATTCGCCCGCCAGGCCGAGCTGGCCAAGCGCCCTCGCGCTTCGGTGGACGACATACTGACCATCCCCCTGGCCAGCAACACCAACTGGTCGGAGCAGGAAATCCGCAACGAACTTGACAACAACGCCCAGGGCATCCTCGGTTACGTGGTGCGCTGGATCGACCAGGGCGTGGGCTGCTCCAAAGTGCCGGACATCAACGACGTAGGCCTGATGGAAGACCGCGCGACCCTGCGCATTTCCAGCCAGCACATCGCCAACTGGCTGCGCCACGGCGTTGTCACCGAGGCCCAGGTGCTGGAAAGCCTCAAGCGCATGGCTCCGGTGGTTGACCGGCAGAACGCCGGCGACGCGCTGTACCGTCCTCTGGCGCCAGACTTCGACAGCAACATCGCCTTCCAGGCGGCGGTCGAACTGGTGATCGAAGGCACCAAGCAGCCAAACGGCTATACCGAGCCGGTGCTGCACCGTCGTCGTCGCGAGTTCAAGGCCAAGAACGGCCTGTAACAATGCGGCGCTAGCCCAATGAAAAAGCCCCGATCACTGATCGGGGCTTTTTTTTGCAACATGGGTGACGGCGTCTAGGGCCTGTACGAAAACTCGCCGAGCAAAGATCAGGCAAGACAAAAACAGACGAGGAACGGCCGGGGTCGCGTTCGACTGTAGGGACCTACATGAGCATTCCGATCGGACTCGCGCCCGAGCCTGTTTTTCAACGCAGCATGATCGAAGCGCAGGTAGTTTTCGTACAGAGCCTAGGGGACCACGCCCAGTTCGTGCTTGACCAGGCTCAGCAGCTTGTCGGTGTCGATGGGTTTGAGCAGGAAGTCGACCACGCTCAAATGCATGGCCGCAATGGCGTCGCGCACGTCGGCGTCGCCGGAAATGATGATGATCGGCAACGCCGCCCGTTCCGATTCGCGCACCTGGCGGATCAGCTCCAGGCCATTGCAAGGCGCCATGCGCAGGTCGGTGATCAGCAGTCCGATGGATTTATTCGAGTTCAACAGCTCCAGTGCCGCTTTGCCGCTGGCAGCGGTTACGCAACGGATGCCATCCAGTCCGAGGATTTCCGAAAGCAACTCGCGCGCATCTTTGTCGTCATCGGCAATCAATACACGCTGTGGCGGCAGGTCGGGCTCCAGCATGACTGCGCTTAGCGCCTCGCGCTCGGCGTCACTCAAAATATCGTGGTCGGACATAGGTTTCCTACATGTTCAAGTCAATCCCCTAGCACAGTGGTCAGACATCGCTAAGCAGGCCTTCAATGTGCACTTCGTCGGAAACTTTTCCAAGAGGTCTGTTGAGCACTTTTTTTGCGCTAACGACCCCGGGCTTAGACGAAATCCCCACGATTGAAGCCCTACCTAGACTTACGTCCAATGGGCACCCCGGGCACAGGGGCCGACCATGGCTGTTGATCCGACCACAACAAATCCAAAAAGACTGCGGTAATAGTTATGAGTAAAGCGGATGCCTTCACCCAGGCAGGGAAAACCGCGGTGTTGCAGAACATCCACGGCACCATGCAGTTCCTGCAACGGTTCCCGCCGTTCAACCAGATGGAAAACGCCCACCTGGCCTACCTGGTAGAACAATGCCAACTGCGCTTCTACGGGCCTGACGAGAGCATCATCAAGCCCGCCGACGGGCCGGTGGAACACTTCTACATCGTCAAACAGGGCCGAGTGGTCGGCGAACGTCCGCACACGGCCAAGGGCGGCACCGAGACCACCTTCGAGATCACCACCGGCGAATGCTTCCCGCTGGCCGCCCTGCTGGGCGAACGGGCCACGCGTACCGAACACCTGGCGGCCGAGGACACCTTCTGCCTGCAACTGAACAAGCCGTCCTTTATCAAGTTGTTTGCCCTGTCCTCGGTGTTTCGCGACTTCGCCTTGCGCGGGGTCAGCAGCCTGCTGGACCAGGTCAACCAGCAGGTCCAGCAAAAAGCCGTGGAAACCCTCGGCACCCAATACTCGCTCAACACCCGCCTGGGCGAGCTGGCCATGCGTCATCCCGTGACCTGCAGCACCGTCACCCCCCTGCGCGAAGCCGTGACCCTGATGCACGAGCAACAGGTCGGCAGCATCGTGGTGGTGGATGAGCACAAGGCGCCGATCGGTATTTTCACCCTGCGCGACCTGCGCCAGGTGGTAGCCGACGGCACCGATGATTTCACTCAGCCGATCGAACGGCACATGACCCACGGCCCGTTCTACCTGACGCCGGACCACAGCGCGTTCGACGCGGCCATCGCCATGACCGAGCGCCATATCGCCCACGTCTGCCTGGTCAAGGACCAGCGCCTGTGCGGCGTGGTCTCAGAGCGTGACCTGTTTTCCCTGCAACGGGTCGATCTGGTGCACCTGGCGCGTACCATCCGCAATGCCCCACGGGTCGAGAACCTGGTGGCGCTGCGCGGCGAGATCGGGCAACTGGTGGAACGCATGCTGGCCCACGGCGCGTCCTCGACCCAGATCACCCACATCATCACCCTGCTCAACGACCACACCGTGTGCCGGGTGATCGAACTGACCCTGGCCGACCGCGGCGATCCCGGCGTGCCCTTCAGTTGGCTGTGTTTCGGCAGCGAAGGCCGCCGTGAGCAGACCCTGCACACCGACCAGGACAACGGCATTCTGTTCGACGCCCGCGACGCGGCCCACGCTGCCGAGATCCGCGGCAAGCTGCTGCCCCTGGCCCAGCAGATCAATCAAAGCCTGGCGCAGTGCGGCTTTACCCTGTGCAAGGGCAATATCATGGCCGGCAACCCCGAGCTGTGCCTGTCCCGCGCCGAATGGGCCCGACGTTTTTCCGCCTTTATCCGCGAAGCCACCCCGGAAAACCTGCTGGCCTCCAGCATCTACTTCGACCTGCGGGTGGTCTGGGGCGATGAACAAGGCTGCGAGCAACTGCGACGCGGCATCCTCGACCAGGTGGCCGACAACCGGCTGTTCCAGCGCATGCTGGCGGAGAACGCCTTGCGTCAGCGGCCGCCGGTGGGGCGCTTCCGCGAATTTGTGCTGGCGAAAAAGAACGGCGAAAAGGCCACCCTCGACCTCAAGGTCCAGGGCCTGACCCCCTTCGTCGACGGCGCCCGCCTGCTGGCGCTGGCCAACGGCATCAGCGCCAACAACACCCTGGAGCGCCTGCGCCAACTGGTGGCCAGGGAAGTGATCGAGCCCCTGGACGGCGCGGCCTATGAAGAGGCCTACCACTTTATCCAGCAGACCCGCATGCAACAGCACCAGCGGCAAACCCGCGAGAACCTGCCCTACTCCAACCGCGTCGACCCGGACCGCCTCAACCACCTGGACCGGCGCATCCTGCGTGAATCCCTGCGCCAGGCCCAGCGCCTGCAAAGCAGCCTGGCCCTGCGGTATCAGCTATGAGCCTGTTCGCCTGGCTGCGCCCCGCCAGTGCCAGCCTCACCCCCGAACAACAGCAGCGCCGCGACCGCCTGCCGGCCCCGGCGCCATTGGGCGAATGCAGCCTGCGGCAACAGCGCTGGGTGGTGCTGGACCTGGAAACCAGCGGCCTGAACCTCAATCGCGACCAGGTGCTGTCGATCGGTGCGGTGGTGATCGAGGACGGCGCTATCGACTTCAGCCAGCAATTCGAGCGCACCTTACTGCGGGTCGACCACAAGCTCAGCCCCAGCGTGCTGATCCATGGCCTGGGGCCGAGCGCGATTGCCGCCGGTTGTGACCCGGCCCAGGCGTTGCTGGACTTTATGGAGTTTGTCGGCGACAGCCCGGTGCTGGCCTTCCACGCACCCTTCGACCAGCACATGCTCGGTCGGGCGCTGAAAGACAGCCTGGGTTATCGCCTGCAACACAGCTTTATGGATATCGCCGATCTGGCACCGCTGCTGTGCCCTCAAGCCAATATCCGCGAAGCCGGGCTGGATGACTGGATCGACTGGTTCAAGCTGCAAGTGGGCGAACGCCACCATGCCGCCGCCGACGCTCTGGCCACCGCAGAACTGGCGCTGATCCTGTTCAGCCGTGCCCGCCAGCAGCAGATCCACAGCCCGCTGAACCTGCAACAGCGCCTCAACCAGTGGAAGCGCCGTCAGCAGGCGCCTTCTTTCTAACCGGCGGATCTTCGGTGCCGGTCAGGGCAGCGCAGCCTCGCAGGCTCGGCAGCGGCTCCACACCTGGCGGCACCAAGCAACGCCCGCACTCGGCTAAACCCGGCGTCCCTGATGGCCATAACCACAGGTTCCACCCGACAGGCGCCCATTGCGCGGCCGTTGCGCCCCTGCGACAATCGCGAATAATTCTCGTTAGTTTAAACTTCTCGATTGGTGATGCCCGTTGTCGTCAGCCCAAAGCCCCCACAATGAGCTCGTTGGCGCGTTATATCGCGATCATCGCGGCTGGCTGCTGGCTTGGCTGCGACGCAACGTGGCCTGTCCGCAACGGGCCGAAGACCTGAGCCAGGACACCTTCGTCCGCCTGCTGGGCCGCGACGAACTGAACACGCCGCGCGAGCCACGGGCCTTTCTCGTCGCCATCGCCAAGGGCCTGCTGTTCGACTATTTTCGCCGTGCCGCCCTGGAGCAGGCGTACCTCACCGAACTGATGCTGATCCCGGAAGCCGAGCACCCCTCGCCGGAAGAACAGCAGATGATCCTCGAAGACCTCAAGGCCATCGACCGCCTGCTCGGCAAGCTGTCGAGCAAGGCCCGCGCCGCGTTCCTCTATAACCGCCTGGATGGCCTGAGCCACGCCCAGATTGCCGAGCGCCTCGGAGTCTCGGTGCCGCGCGTGCGCCAGTACCTGGCCCAGGGCATCCGTCAGTGCTACGTCGCGCTGTACGGTGAGCCGGTATGAACCCCATCAGCTCCAAGCCGGTTTCGTCCCAGGTGCTGGACGCGGCGATTGCCTGGCAGTTGTCGCTCGATTCCGGCAACGCCGTGGAGCGCGAGGAGTTCGCCAAATGGCACGCCGCCCATGAAGAACATGCCCGGGCCTGGCGCCAGCTGGGCATGCTCGACCAGCGCTTCAGCGTGGCCTCGGGCCCGGCCCGGGTGGCCCTGCTGCAATCGCGCGAAGGGATCCGCCGGCGGGTGCGCAAGCTCGGCAGCGGCCTGGCCAGCGTTGCGCTGATGATCGGCCTGGCGCTGTTCGCCGGGGAACGCTACCTGCCGCTCAACTATTGGCTGGCCGACCAGCGCACGGCCACCGGCGAGCAGCGCACCCTGCACCTGAGCGACGGCACCGTGATCAACCTCAATACCCACAGTGCGCTGGATGTGCGCTTTGACGACAAGCAACGGCGCATCGTGTTGCAGGAAGGCGAGATCCTGATCGAAACCGGCCACGGCGACGCCCGCCCGTTCATTGTCGAAACCGATGACGGACACATGCGCGCCCTCGGCACGCGGTTCCTGGTCAAGCGCGAGGACCAGGGCACCCGCCTGAGCGTGCTGCAGTCCGCCGTCGCCGCTCGTCCGCAGGCGAGCCCCAACGAACAGATCCTCAAGGAAGGCCAGCAGGTACTGATGCGCCGTGACGGGCTCGGCCCGCTCCAGGCCTTGAACGCCGGCGCCGACGCCTGGACCCGCGGCATGCTGGTGGTGGACAACGCACGGCTCGAAGACCTGATCGGCGAACTCGGTCGCTACCGCCGCGGCCACCTGGGCGTGGCCCCGGAAGTCGCCGACCTGCGTATTACCGGCAGCTTCCCGCTGCACAACACCGACCTGGCGCTGACCGCGCTACTGCCGACCCTGCCGGTGCAGATCGAACGGCATACGGCGTGGTGGGTAACGGTGGCTGCCAAGGCCGACGCCAAGCCCTGAAACCCAGCGGTCGGCATTGCCGCCGTGGCCGGCAGGCCTGCGCTGCCCCTCTGCCACACAGGCGCTGGCCAGGTGCAACGGGCGCGATCGAAGCTCGCCTTTATCTAAATCAAAATTATTTTCAGTCAGCCCTATCACTTTTTGCATCTCGTCCGGCACATAGGCAATTGCGAACTATTTCCATTCAGGAGCCGCCGTATGTACCGCTCGCTAGACACCTTGTTGCGCCCCAGCCTGTTGGCCGTGGCCATTGCCCTCTGCACCCCGCTGGCCAGCACTGCGTTGTTGGCCGCCGAGCAGGCGTCCAGCGTGCGTACCTACAACCTGCCGGCCGCGCCCCTGGCCAGCACCCTGAACCAGATCGCCAGCCAGGCTGGCCTGGCCCTGAGCCTGAACCCATCCCTGGCCGCCGGCAAAACCTCGGCCCCGGTCAAGGGCCCGTTCGACGCCCCCGGCGCCCTGCGCGAAGCCCTGCGCGGCACCGGCCTGCAACTGGAGCAAAGCGGCGCCGGCACCTACAGCCTGGCGCCGATCCCGGAGGGCGTGGTGGCGTTGCCGGAAACCAGTATTACCGGTCAGGAAGGTTACGAGAGCGCTTGGGGCCCAGCCGCCGGATATGTCGCCACTCGCACGGCATCCGGGACCAAGACCGATACCCCCATCGTCGAAGCACCGCGCTCGATGTCGGTCGTCACCCGTGAACAATTGGACGAGCGCCAAGTGCTCAACCTCAACGATGCCCTGCGCTACACCGCCGGTGTTCAGAGCAGCGGCTATGGCTCTGACTCGCGTGCCGACTGGTTGCGGATACGCGGTTTCGACCCCACTCAGTTCCTTGATGGCCTGCCACTTCCCAAGGGTTCGTTCTCCAACCCCAAGGTCGAACCCTGGAACCTTGAGCGCATCACCGTGCTGCGCGGCCCGGCTTCATCGGTTTACGGTCAGACGCCACCCGGCGGCATGCTCGACATGATCAGCCGCCGCCCACAGGCTGAAAGCGCCCATCAGCTCGAAGCTCAGGTCGGCAGCAACGAACACAAACAGATCAACTTCGACAGCACCGGCAAGATTGATGACGAAGGCCGCTTCCTGTATCGCGTCAGCGGTGTCGTGCGAGACAGCAACGCGCCGGTCGACCATATCCCGGACAAGCGCTACAACATCGCTCCCAGCCTGACCTGGAACATCGATGAAGACACCAGTCTGACCTTTATCTCCCAGTACACCCGCGACGACACCGGTATCACCGGGCAATTTTTGCCGCTGCAGGGCACCAAACTCGCTTCACCCGCCGGCGCCAGCATTTCCCACCACAAAAACCTCGGCGAACCGGGTTGGGACTTTTACGACCGCACTTACTACGCCCTGGGGTATGCCTTCGAACATCGCCTGGATGATGTGTGGCAGTTCCGGCAGAACCTGCGCTACACCAAGAGCGACCTGTCGTTCCAGGCGGTGAACGTTGCGACCTTCAATACCGTCGACGCCGATGGCAACGTCAACCGTGAGTCCGGCATCGTCAACGAAGACATCAGCCAGTTCGCCGTCGACAACAATTTCCAGGCAGACTTCAACACCGGTGAAATCAGCCACACCCTGTTGCTGGGCCTGGATCACCAGCGCTCGAACACCAACTACCAGTGGCTTTATGGCGGCTCGTACCTCTATGACGCCAGCGGCAACGTGATTGGCAACAATGTGCCACCGATCAATGTGATCAACCCGGTGCATGGCCAAGACATGTCCAATGTCAGCTACTTCGCGCTTCAGGATTTCAGCCAGAAAACCTACCAAACCGGCCTGTACGTCCAGGACCAGATGGCCCTGGACAAATGGCGCCTGACCCTCGGCGGTCGTGAAGACTGGGTACACACCGGCACCACCTTCCATAACAAGGACGATGCAACGAGCACCCAGCGCGACAAGGCCTTTACCGGCAATGCCGGGCTCAGCTATGTCTTCGACAATGGCGTGACCCCTTACATCTCCTACACCGAGTCGTTCCAGCCAAGCACGGGCGCGGCCGTCGATGCCGTCCAATCGTTCAAGCCGACGGTAGGTCGCCAGTACGAGGTGGGGGTGAAGTACCAGCCCGTGGGTAGCAAGAGCCTGCTGACCGCCGCGGTTTACGACCTGCGCCAGGAAAACTCCAAGGTCACCCAGGGCAGCCTGACCCGCCAGGTCGGCGAAGTGCAGGTGCGCGGCCTGGAGCTGGAAGCCACGACCGAAGTCACCGACAACCTCAAACTGATCGGTTCCTACAGCTACACCGACACCAAGATCCTCAAGGGCTTGCCGACCGAAGAAGGTAATCGCATGGCCCTGATTCCGCGCAACCAGGCCACCCTGTGGAGCGACTACACCTGGCATGCAGGCGCGCTCGACGGCTTTGGTGTCGGCGCTGGCGTGCGCTATGTGGGCGATACCTATGGCAACACCACCAATACCCCGGTTGCCCATGTCGGTTCCTATACCGTTTATGACGCGGCCGTGCATTACGACATGGGGCGCCTGGACAACAGCATGAAAGGGCTCACGGTTGCCGTAGAAGCCAAGAACCTGCTCAACAAGGATTACTTGTCCAACTGCGATGGTTACTGGTGCTACTACGGCGACGAACGCAACGTTGTCGCCAGCGTGAATTACAAATTCTAAAAACGGGAAAACCGTGACTAAAGGGCCGCCTCAACCGCGGCCCTTTTGCCTTTGGAGCCGTGATGAAAAGCCAAACCATCCGCCGCTGGTCCTTTATCCACACCTGGACCAGCCTGATCTGTACTGTATTTCTGCTGATGCTGGCCCTGACCGGCCTGCCGCTGATTTTCCACCACGAGATCGATCATCTGCTGGGTGACTCGCCGCAGTTGCGGGAAATGCCCGCCGAGACCCCGCACCTGGACCTGCAGCAACTGGTGCGCGCCGCCGAGGCCCATCGGCCAGGCGAGGTGATGCAGTACTTCGGCTGGGATGAAGACGATCCCAACGGCGTGGTGACGATCATGGCCAAGACCGCCGGCACCGAGCCGAACTCGTCCCACACCTTCATGCTCGACGCCCGCACCGGCGAGGCCGTGGCAATGCCCTCGGCCAATGGCGGGCTGATGATGGTCATGCTGCGCCTGCACGTGGACCTGTTCGCCGGCCTGCCGGGCAAGCTGCTGCTGGCGTTCATGGGCCTGCTGTTCGTGCTGGCGATCATTTCCGGCACCGTGCTGTACCTGCCCTTCATGCGCCGGCTGAAGTTCGCCAGCGTACGCCACGACAAATCCACCCGCCTGCGCTGGCTCGACCTGCATAACCTGATCGGCGTGGTGACCCTGACCTGGGCCCTGGTGGTGGGCGTGACCGGAGTGATCAGCGCCTGCGCCGACCTGATCATCGCCGCCTGGCGCAACGACAGCCTGAGCGCGATGATCGCCCCTTACCGCGACGCGCCACCGCTGACGCAACTGGCCCCGGCCAGCCGTCTGCTGGATATTGCCGCGCAGGCCGCGCCGGGCATGCGCCCGGACTTTATCGCCTTCCCCGGCACGCGCTTTTCCAGCGAGCACCATTACGCGGTGTTCATGAAGGGCAGCAGCCACCTGACCTCGCACCTGCTGACCCCGGTGCTGATCGACGCCGCGACCCTGCAGGTCACTGCCGTGGCCGAACGGCCGTGGTACATGGACGCCATGGGCATGTCCCAGCCGCTGCACTTTGGCGACTATGGCGGCATGCCGATGAAGGT
This sequence comes from Pseudomonas sp. MF09150, assembly GCF_059862355.1. Classification (NCBI taxonomy): domain Bacteria; kingdom Pseudomonadati; phylum Pseudomonadota; class Gammaproteobacteria; order Pseudomonadales; family Pseudomonadaceae; genus Pseudomonas; species Pseudomonas sp. MF09150. The sequence continues at coordinate 158,161 of NZ_JCBCUS010000003.1, forward strand.
CCTGTGGGCGGTGCTGGATGGGCTGACCATTATCGTCCTGGGCAGCGGCGTGTACCTGTGGCTCGTGCGCCGGCGCAACAGCCGCGTCTTGAACAGCACGCAAAAGGTGGCGCCATGAAGCCCCGGCAGAGCAATTTCTGGAAGGTCTTCAGTGCCCCGCTGCTGATCGGCCTGCTCAGTGCCGTCGGACTCTTCGCCGCCCTGCTGGGCGATGGCGCCTGGGACAGCCTGAGCTGGCTCGGCCTTGGGCTGCCGGCCCTGATCGCCCTGCGCGGATTGCTCGTACCCCGCTAAATCCCCCTCCACGATCCCGCTCTATACCCAGGCGCCCTGCAGTGGCGCCCGGGCCAATTGCGGCCTTCGTTGTACGACGACAGTCCCGCCACAACCCACTGCATCTCGTCAGCCCAGAATAAAAACCCCATTGACAGCCCGTTAAAGGGCTCTTATAACGGAATCCAGTTGTACGACGACACACAACGTAACAATTTGTCGACCCATAAAAATAATTCAAAGAGTGTCCAGCCAATCATGACCCGACTCCGTCTTTCGCCCGCACCGCCCGCCTGTTTCCTGCTGCACGCCGCCCATTCGCCACCGTGATGCCCCTGCGCGCGCCCTTTGGCGCCGCCAACCGGCAACACCCATAAATCCAAGGAAATGATGGTGAAGCGATGAAAATCAAAGGCATCCGCTGGTGGATGGTCGGCCTGGTCACGGCTGGCCTGATGGTCAATTACCTGGCCCGCAATACCCTGTCGGTGGCCGCACCGACCCTGATGAGCGAGATGAACATCTCCACCGAGCAGTACTCGCACATCGTCGTTGCCTGGCAGGTCTGCTACGCCCTGATGCAACCGGTGGCCGGCTACATCATCGATGCCATCGGCACCAAACTGGGCTTCGCGATATTTGCCGTGGCCTGGTCCGTGGCCTGCGCGGCGGCGGCGCTGGCCTCGGGCTGGCAAGGCCTGGCGGTGGTTCGTGGCCTGCTCGGCCTGACCGAAGCGGCCGGGCTGCCGGCAGCGGTCAAGGCTTCCACCGAATGGTTTCCAGCCAAGGAGCGCTCGGTGGCCATCGGCTGGTTCAACATCGGCTCGTCGATCGGCGCGCTGCTGGCCCCTCCTTTGGTGGTCTGGGCGATTCTCAACAGTGGCTGGGAGCTGGCGTTCCTGATCGTCGGCGCCATGGGCATCATCTGGAGCTTCCTGTGGCTGGTGCTGTACAAACACCCACGGGACCAGAAGCTGCTGAGCGAGCGTGAGCGCGACTACATCCTCAGTGGCCAGGAAGAGCACTTCAAGGATCCAAATCCGAAAAAAGGCAGCTGGAAAAAGATCATCGGCAACCGCAACTTCTACGCCATCGCCGGCGCGCGCATGTTGTCGGAACCGGCCTGGCAGACCTTCAACGCCTGGATCCCGCTGTACCTGATGACCGAGCGCCACATGAACATCAAGGAAATCGCGATGTTCGCCTGGCTGCCGTTCCTCGCCGCAGACCTGGGTTGCGTGCTGGGGGGATACCTGAGCCCGTTCTTCCACCGCTACTGCAAGGTGTCGCTGTTCACCTCGCGCAAGATGGTGCTGTTCTTTGGCGCCTCGTGCATGATCGGCCCGGCCTGCATCGGCCTCGTGGCAAGCCCCTACACCGCGATTGCCCTGCTGTGCGTCGGCGGCTTCGCCCACCAGACCCTGTCCGGGGCGTTGTATGCCATTACCTCGGATTCGTTCGGCAAGAATGAAGTGGCCACCGCCACCGGCATGGGCGGGATGTTCGGTTACCTGGGCGCTGCGGCATTCACCCTGGTGTTTGGCGTGATGGTGACCAAGATCGGCTACAGCCCGCTGTTCGTGGTGCTGGCGATTTTCGACATCATCGCCGCCCTGGTCGTGTGGAACGTCGCTCGCGAACTCAAGCCCACCCCGGCCTCACCCGCCAACAGCAACACCCCGGGCGCCCAATTGAAACCCGCGCTCTGAGTGACCCCCTATAGCCGCTGCCGAGCCTCGCGAGGCTGGGCAGCGGCTACAGGGCCGGGTTGGCGGAGGTGGTGGAGGTGACGGGATGGTATTTGGGGAAGCGGCGCAGGACATAGGCGATGCGGGCCAGGTCGATCAGGATCACCGGCACAAACCACAGGTTCTCCGACACTGCGCCAGAGGCCACCAGCAACGTGAAACCGCTCAGCAACAACAACGGCAGATGACACAGGGCCAGCGCCCGATGCAGCCTGGCACTCACGCCCTTGCGTGCCCTGAGGCAAAACACGCCAAAGCCTGCCACCAGCCATAAGGCCGCCGGAAGCACCAGCATCCAGCCAATGTAGGCAAACATCACCACGAACTCCGGTTCTCCCTCACCCTTGCGCCGAAACTCGCTGTCGAGTGCGATAACCACCGCCAGCCCGTACAGCGCCAGCAAGGCCAACGTCAGCACCGTGTGCTTGAAATACAACCTGCGCATCCTGCATTCCCTGGTTTGAAAGAGTGTCCGGCCGGCACGATACAGATCAATCGCCCGGCCCTGTAGCGCTGTTTACCGATGGCGGCCGGCGCCTTCGCTCAAGCCTTCGGCCCCGGTGCCGATTGCCCCGGCGGTGCAGGCCACGCCGCAGCGACCGGAGCGTCCAGCAACACCCACTGGCGGCGGCTACCCGCCGGCCGTCGCAGAGGCGGTAATTGCTCCAAAGGGAACAACCCGGCAATGCGCTGTGCCAACGCCTCTCCCTCTGCCTGATCTTCACGCAACCCCAATGATCTACACATGAACCGTCTCCAGATCGAACTCCAGTGGCTTGGCTGCACGGGTCTGGGCAATGCCATACCAGTCCAGCTTGCGGGTCAGCACCATGAACACACCCAGCAGCCCGAACAGCAGCAGCGAGCCCATCAACAGTGCGTAGTCTTCAGCGCTCAGCAAGCCAAAGAGCAGGCCGTACAGGGCCGCCAGGCCGACCGCGAACGCTGAACCGTGACGCCAGCTGTGCAAAACGTGGCTGACGTAAAAGCCGATCAGCAACACGCAGGCGCCGGCCGACAGCAGGTACGCCAGGGTGAACCCGAGGTGCTCCGACAGCGACAGCAGCAACAGGTAGAAGAAGGCCAGCGCCACCCCCACCAGGGCGTATTGGATCGGGTGCACCGCCAGGCTCTTGAGCACTTCGAACAGGAAGAACCCGGCAAAGGTCAGGCCGATGAACAGCAACGCGTATTTGATCGCCCGGTCGCTCTTGAGGTACTGGTCCACCGGGTCGATAAAGCTCACGCCGAAGTTGCGGCTGTTGAAATCACCGCACTGCTCGCTCATGGCCACGCAGCGATCCATGGCCTGCTGCAGGTTGGTGGAGAAGAACGAGGTCTGCCAGGTGGCGGAAAAACCCTGCTCGGTGATTTCACGCTGGGCCGGCAGGTAGTTGCCGATAAAGCTCGGATGCGGCCAGTTGGCCATCAACTGCACCTTGCTGGTCTTGCCCACCGGCACCACCGACAACTGCCCGGTGCCTTGCAGGCGCAGTTCGAAACCGAAATCCAGCTGGGTGGGTTTCTTCACGTCCAGCGGCGGCAACATCACGTGCACGCCCTCGTCCAGCCAGCTGACATAGGTGCCTGGGGCAAAGTCCAGGGTCTGGCCGTTGAGTTCCAGTTTCAGGGCATTTTCAATACCGCGGATGTCGCTGATGCCCACCGCCAGGAAGGCCCGGTCGAACTGATAGTCGGCAAAGTCTTCGCTGATGCCGTACTGCGCGGGAATGGCAAATTGGCCGCTGAGGTGGGTGTTGGCGTGAAACAGCCGGGCCTCGTAGATCCCCCGGGCGCGCAGTTCGGTCTGCGCCTGGCCATTGAGCTCGAAGTGCTCGGGCAGGAAAAACAACCGGCCCTGTTTCTCGACAATGTATTCAGAGCGCTTTTTGGTTTTTTCATCGACCCGCCAGGTACGGACCTTCTTGCGGTAGTCGACCACCATCACCGGGCCGGTCACCCGTTGGCTACCACTGGAGCTGCGGGCGATCTCGTCGAGCACGCCGTCGCGCAATTGCTGACGGTCGTCGATCAGGCCGTTGATCATCAGCAAGGGGATCAGCAGTAGCAGGATCAACAGGGCAATCGCCCCCAGTTTTACGGTCAAGCTGCGGTTCATGGATTCTCTCCCGATTCGTATGAGAGAGAGTCTGGGCCGCCCATATGGGGGCTTTATGAGGGCAATGTGGAGACTGTGTGGAGATTTTCGTACCCCTGTGCCGCTGCCGAGCCCGCGAGGCTGCGACTACAGGGCACGGTAGTTATCGAGGGAGGTGGAGGGTGACTTGCACGCCGCCGGGAACGTTGCCGATGGTCATGCGGCCACCGTGCAGTTGCACCACTTCTTCGACGAAGTTCAGCCCCAGGCCAGTGCTTTTGCGCCCACTGTCCGGGCGTGGCAGGGAGTAGAAGCGCTCGCAGAGGCGGGCCAGGGCATACTCCGGAATCGCCTCGGCCTGGTTGAACAGGCTGAACTCGACCTGCGCACCCAGTTGCTTGGCAAAGAACCGCAGCACGCCCTGGGCCGGGGTGAAGTCCAGGGCGTTTTCCAGCAGATTGCCAATGGCCTGGCGCAACAGGAACGGCTCACCGATCAGGGTCAGATTCGGGTCGATGCGCTGTTCGATCTGCAATTGCTTGCGCTCGATCCGCGCGCTCTGGCTTTGCAGCAACTCATCGATCAGGGTCGCCAACGGCACCTCGACTCGCTCTTCCAGCCCCTGGCGCTGTTCGACCTGGGCCAGGTCCAGCAGGCGTTCGATCAACTGCTGCATGCGTGCGCTTTCACTGCCGATGTTGCCGACAAAGCGCTGCTGCTGCTCCACCGGCATCTCGCCCTGCAGCAACTCCGCGGCGCCACGAATCGCCGCCAGCGGGCTTTTCAATTCGTGGGTCAGGGTATGCACATAACGTTCGACGTAGGCCTTGCCCTCAAGCTGGGTGCGCATGTGCTCCACCGCCGTGGCCAGTTGCTCCAGCTCACCACCACGGTAATGCGGCAACGCGGCGCGCCGGCCTTCGCTGACCGCCTGGGCATAGGCGGTCAGGCGGCGCAACGCCGCGCTGAGCCACCAGGACAGCAACGCGCCGAACAGCAGGCCCAGGGCAATCAGGCCGATGCCGTACCACACCAGACGGCGTTCGGTGCGGTCGACATAAGGCTGCAACGAGCTGTTGGGTTTGGCCACGGTGACCACGCCGATGATCTTGCCCTTGTCACGGATCGGCGCGCCCACGTGCATGACCGACGAGTTCGGATCATCGGCCACCGCCCGCGACGAACGCGCACCGTACTGGCCGCGCAAGGTCAGGTACACGTCGTTCCAGCGCGAATAATCCTGGCCCACCGCGACTCCGCTGGAGTCCAGCACCACCTTGCCCTGGTCGTCGGTGACATAGATGCGGTGGTTGACCTGGTTCTTCGGCAGGCCCCAGATACTGGCCGCCGGCTGCCGCTCGCCGTAGGCCTCGAGCAGTTGCGGCCAGCGGTTTTCATTGAGGGTGCCGGCCTTGAAGTCATCGCGCAGGATCTCGGCCATCAGGTTGGCGGTGTCCACCAGGGTTTCTTCGGTGGATTGGCGCACCCCGGGACGGATTTCCTCCATCACGGTGCTGAGCACAAAGTAGCTGGTCAGGCCGATAAACAGCGCATAGACCAGAAAGATCCGGATGCCGAGGGACATCAGCTATGACTCGGGCTGTAGCTGTAACCCAGGCCGCGGTGGGTCTGGATCGGCTCGGCGGTGGCGGCCACCAGGCGCAATTTGGCGCGCACACTCTTGATATGACTGTCGATGCTGCGCTCGTAACCGGCGTCCGCCGCCACCCCCAGGGCATCGAGCAACTGTTCGCGACTGAAGACCCGCTCCGGCTGCTCCAGCAGGCACTGCAACAGGCGAAACTCGTGACGGGTCAGGCTCAGGGGCTGGTTGCGGTAGCTGATCTGCACCCGCTCGGCGTCCACCACAAACAGCGCCGAAGCCGGTTCAGCAATGGCCCGCGGCCCCATGCGCTTGAGAATTGCCTTGACCCGCGCCGCCACCTCGCGCGGGCTGAACGGCTTGACCACGTAATCGTCAGCGCCGATTTCCAGGCCCACCACCCGGTCGATTTCACCGTCGCGGGCGCTGAGAAACATCACCGGCACCTCGCTGAAGCGCCGCAGTTGCTTGCAGGTTTCAAAGCCGCTGATATCGGGCAGGCCGATGTCGAGAATGATCAGGTCCGCCGGCGTCGCCCGCTGATGTTCCAGCGCCGCCTGCCCCAGGCTCAGCCAGGTGGTGCTGAAACCTTCGCCTTGCAGGGCGAAAATCAGCGTATCGGCTATCGCCGCTTCGTCTTCGACAATCAGGATATGGGGCATGGCGTCCGGGCACAGGAGTTGAATGCCCGAACGGTGCCGGATGCCTCAGGCCGCGTCAATCAGATGCAGCAGCCATCAGCAGTCAGGTTTGTCTGCGGTGTAGCGCCGGGCCGGGTTCACCGCCGCGCCAAATTCACGCAGGGCCTTGGCGCCGATCAGCAACGGGTAGTTGAAGCTGCTGCGGTCGGTCAGGTTGACCTCCACCGTGCGCTTGACGTTGCCCAGGCACATTTCCAGGTCGACCACCGGACGCTTGGCGGACTGCGGCTCGTCCTTCTCGTCATCTTCGTCGGAGCGACTCTTGATCTTGCTGATCCGCGCCACCTTGTGTTCGTAGACCTTGTTATCGGCGTCCTTGGTGGCCAGGCGAAAGCGCACCCAGTCCTCGCCGTCACGGGTGAAGGTCTCGATGTCCTTGGCCGACAGCGAGGCGGTCAGGGCCCCGGTGTCCATCTTGGCCTTGAGGGTTTCACCGATTTCCGGCAAGCGAATGTTTTCGTAGCGCCCGTAGAGGGTCGGCTCGGCGGCCATGACCGGCAGGGCCAGGAGGGACAAAAGAGCAAGGACGGCTTTCACGTGGTGGGGTTCCTTGAAGAGTGGGCAGCGGGATTTTAGACCCTTGCCGCTGAATTCGTTCGCCAGCGCCACCGTGTTAGCGGCGCAGCGAATGAAAAGCATACCCGGCCTTGGGTGAAACATTCGTCAGCACACTGGGATTTGGCCTGTTCGCCGAAGCTGCTTATCATGGCGCGCCAAAATGATTTCAAGAGTGCCTTATGCGCCGCCTGCTCACCGGCTGTTTCGTCACCCTGCTGCTGTTGCTCAACACCCTGGTCCTGTTCGGCCCGCTGATGGTGTTTGCCCTGCTCAAGCTGGTCCTGCCGGGGCGCCTGCGCGATTACGCATCCTGGGCGGTGATGTGGATCGCCGAAACCTGGGCCGAGATCGACAAGATGATTTTCGCCCTGTGCATCCCCACCCGGTGGGATATTCGCGGCGGCGAGGGGCTGCGGGTCGACACCTCCTACCTGGTGATCAGCAATCACCAGTCCTGGGTCGATATTCCGGCGCTGATCCAGACCCTCAACCGGCGTACGCCGTTCTTCAAGTTCTTCCTCAAGAAGGAACTGATCTGGGTCCCGTTCCTGGGCCTGGCCTGGTGGGCGCTGGACTACCCCTTCATGAAGCGCTACAGCAAGGCCTTCCTGGCCAAACACCCGCAGTTGCAAGGCAAGGACCTGGACATCACCCGCGCCGCCTGCGAGCTGTTCAAGCGCCAGCCGGTGACCGTGGTCAACTACCTGGAAGGCACCCGTTTCACCCCGGCCAAGCGCGCGCAGCAACAGTCACCTTTCACCCATTTGCTCAAGCCCAAGGCCGGCGGCGTGGCCTTTGTGCTGGCGGCGATGGGTGAACAGCTGGATGCGATTCTGGATGTGACCGTGGTCTATCCACAGCCGACGATTCCGGGCTTCTGGGACCTGATCAGCGGCGCGGTGCCCAAGGTCATCATCGACATCCGCACCCGCGAGCTGGACCCGGCGTTGTGGCAGGGCGACTACGAAAACGATCCGGCCTTCCGCCAGCAGATCCAGAACTGGGTCAACCAGCTCTGGACCGAGAAGGATCAGCGCATCGCCCAATTGCGCGCCGAGGGCAACTGATCAGCTGCCAGTGCCCCAGATGCCGCTCAGGCTTTGCAGCAACGAACCACCGACGCCCTGCTGCCCCAGGTATTGCAGGATCAACGGCGCAAACTGGCCGATCATGCCGCTGTCCATGCCCAGGGCGCCGAAGGTGTTGTTCAGGTCGTTGGTGTTTTTCACATTGCCCAGCAGCCCGTACAGGGCCGGGGATTTGGCCGAATCACCGAGCAAGCCACCCAAACCGCCAAGCCCGCCGAGGGCATTGTTGCCAGTCAGTTGATCAAGGCCGGGCACGCTTTTCGCCAATTGCGCGTAATCGGTGGAGCTGAGCCGGTTTTTTGCCAGGCCGAGCATGGCTCCGGCGCCGCCCACTGCCTGCTCCGGCGACACGTTCAATTGCGAACCCAGGGTATCGAGCAAGCCGGCCGCTTGCGGGGTGGTGGCCGCCTCGCCGGCCTTGTTGCCCTGGGCGCCGGCAATGGCTCCGGCCACATCACCCAGGTTGAACCCCGCAAACACCGGGCTCGCAGCCAGGGTCATCAGCGAAGCCAGTAGCAAACCGCGTGAAATCTTCATCGAGCCAACCTCAGTGAACGCTGCGCCATCCTCAAGAGTGGGATGGAAAACAGTTTTTTGACTGAATTCCCGAAGTAATGTTCCGAACGCTGGTCGGCGCGAGACGGGAACAGCGCTCCTGAAAAAAAACCAACGGGGTGCATCCGCCAGCTGCTTGCCCACGTATATCCAAGGGCCTGGAGGACACCCTGATGAATGGAACAACCGCCCACCCTGGACTAACCTCAAGCCACCTTCGCGGCCCGTCGCCTTGGGCTCACCCCTGGACTGCCTGGAGAACGGTTATTTCCACTGTCGATACCGATCAGCTCAGACAGCTGCTGGCCCAGTGTTCACTGGGTGACCGGCACGCCTTCGAAACCCTGTACCGCAGCGTCGCGCCGCGACTGCACGGGGTAGCCCTGCGCTTCATGGGCCGCCGCGACCTGGCGGAAGAGGTGTTGCAGGAAAGCTTCGTGCGCATCTGGAACAACGCCTCGCGCTACCAGGCGCACCTGTCCGCGCCGCTGACCTGGATGATCAACATCACTCGCAATCAGGCCATCGACCAGTTGCGCAAACACCGCGAACGCCCCCTGGGCGCACTGGAAGAACAACAGCTGGAGGATCAAAGCCTATCGGCCCACGAGCAACTGGACCGCGCCCGCGATGCCAGCGCCTTGAACCGCTGCCTGGCGACCCTGGAAAGCATGCAGCGCCAGTCCATCAGCGTGGCCTACTTCCAGGGCCTGTCGTGCTCGGAATTGGCCGAACACCTGGCCGCGCCCCTGGGCTCGGTCAAGTCGTGGATTCGTCGCGGCATGGAGCGCCTGCGCAGGTGCCTTGAATCATGAATTACCAGACCCCCGCCCTGCGCCGCGCCCTCGCCGCCGACTACAGCATCGGCCTGATGCAGGGCGCGGCCCGACGCCGCTTCGAGCAATGGCTGCTGGATGACGCGGCCTTGCGCGCCGAAGTGGCGCAATGGCAGGAACACCTCGCCAGCCTGACCCACACACTCCCGGAGCAGGAAGTGCCGGAGCGAGTGTGGCAGGCGATCCAGGCCCGCATCGAACCGCAACGCCTGCACGTGCCGCCCAAGCAATCCCTGTGGATGCGCCTGCGCCTGGCAGTCGCTGCCTGTGCGGTGCTGGCCTCGCTGTATATCGGTTTCATCTACCAGAGCGACAGCGTGCGCTACAGCGCCACCCTGCTCAGCGCCAGCCAGCAACCGGCGTTGCAGATCCAGGCCCATGGCCAATACCTGCAGGTCGACCCCCTGGCCCTGGCCACCGTCGGCCTGGATCGCAGCCTGGAGCTGTGGGCCATACCGGCCGACGGCAAACCCATCTCCCTGGGCGTGGTGCCGGTGGGTGGCAAGGGCCGGATCAACCTGAGCCAGGCCCAACGCGATCTGCTGGGCACCCCCATCGCCCTGGCCGTCAGCCTCGAACCCCACGGCGGCTCGCCCACCGGGCAACCGACCGGGCCGGTGTTGTATCAGGGGCCATTGGTGGCGTTGTGAGCCTCAGTGGTGGGCATGAAAAATCAGTCCCGAGATGGCGTTCGAACCCAAGCTGATTGAAAATGCCGCGCAAACCCCTTGGCCTCAGACCGGCCAAGGGGTGCTGGTGTGAAGGACTCACCCTTTTTCGGCGTTATAAGCGAAGCACAATGAAACGTTTTCTGTATGTTTGCGGCCTGCTGGGCCTGGCAACACTGGTTGGCATCTGGAGAATGGGCACTCCGGTCGATGAGGCGGTCTGCAGCGCCGAATCAACCACCTCCGGCCCCTTGGGCACGGTTATCAGCCAATACGCCGACGCCACGGGTGGGGCCGATTGGAGAGACAACGGCAGCCCCTTCACCGTTCTCGAACTACCCGCCGCCCACGCCCTCGCACGCGAACCCCGGCAGCACTACTGCGAAGCCCTGAGCCTTCTGCAAAACCCCCAGCGCACGCCCACCGAAAAGGTGCACACCGTGATGGTGATGCTTGGCCTGCCTATCGATTATTACCTCGGCTTTATGGATCGCAGTCATGAGCTGTATCAGCGTGGGCTTATCGATGCCTCGGTGCTGGGCTTCGTCATGACCCCGAGGGGTACCGCACTCAACTACTGGTGGCTGCCGCAATGGCGATCGCGCTATCAACGCGATGCCCTCGGGTTATATAGCCAGGCGCAGATTGAAGACGTGCTATCCGGTTCGCATTGGTTTGACTACCCGGGGCGGGGGTTTTGAGCGGTTCAGATTGAAGCTGTTTTTCCACCCATCAGCCGCTCGACAGGCGCTGGGGCTGCAAAATGACATCCATACACCTGACACGCCACGGCACCCGATGGGTGCCAGCGCAGGCTACCGGTCGGCTGGGGGGCGGAGAAAAAAAAGGGCGACCCGTGGGTCGCCCTGTTTGTTGCGGCTGGAATTAAGCAGCGCTGAAGAGTTTGTGCGGGTCGATGACGAATTTCTTCGGTACGCCGGCATCGAATTCGCCGTAGCCGCGAGGGGCGTCGTCGAGGCTGATGACTTCGACCCCGACAATGTCGGCGATTTTGATCCGGTCCCACATGATGGCTTGCATCAATTGGCGGTTGTACTTCATCACCGGGGTCTGACCGGTGTGGAAGCTGTGGGATTTGGCCCAGCCCAGGCCGAAGCGAATGCTCAGGCTGCCCATTTTGGCTGCGGCGTCCACCGCACCCGGGTCTTCGGTCACGTACAGGCCGGGAATCCCGATCTTGCCCGCCACCCGCACCACGCCCATCAACGAGTTGAGCACGGTGGCCGGGGCCTCGTGCTTGACCCCGTCATGCCCATGACCACGGGCTTCGAAGCCCACGGCGTCCACCGCGCAATCGACTTCCGGCTCGCCGAGCAAGGCCGCGATCTGTTCGTGCAGCGGGGTGTCCTTGGACAGGTCGGCGATTTCAAAACCCTGGGCCTTGGCGTGGGCCAGGCGGATCGGGTTCACGTCACCAATGATCACCACCGCCGCCCCCAGCAAGCGGGCAGACGCCGCAGCCGCCAGGCCGACCGGGCCGGCACCGGCCACATACACCGTACTGCCAGGCCCTACGCCCGCCGTCACGGCACCGTGGTAACCGGTGGGCAGAATGTCGGAGAGGCAGGTCAGGTCGCGGATTTTCTCCATGGCCTTGTCGCGGTCCGGCAGCTTCAGCAGGTTGAAGTCGGCGTAAGGCACCAGCACATATTCAGCCTGGCCGCCGGTCCAGTCGCCCATGTCGACATAGCCATAGGCACCGCCAGGGCGGGCCGGGTTGACGCTCAAGCAAACCCCGGTGTGCTGCTCCTTGCAGGAACGGCAGCGACCGCATGCCACGTTGAACGGCACCGACACCAGATCGCCGAGCTTCAGGTTCTCGACGTCGCTGCCCTTCTCGATCACTTCGCCGGTAATTTCATGCCCCAGAACCAGGCCGGTCTGGGCGGTGGTACGGCCGCGCACCATGTGTTGGTCGGAGCCGCAGATGTTGGTGGAAACCACGCGCAGGATGACGCCGTGCTCAATCTTCCTGCCACGGGGGTCCTGCATTTTGGGATAGTCGATTTTCTGTACTTCGACCTTGCCGTTGCCGAGATACACGACGCCACGATTACCAGACATGCAAGTCACCTCTGTAGTTGTTGTTGTGAAGAGATTTGAAGCAGCTTCAAGCGGCAAGCTACAAGCCGCAAGAAGTGTGCATACCGCTGTTACTTGTCGCTTGAAACTTGCCGCTGCCCTTAAAGCACTACCGTGCGGTTGGCGTTCAAGAACACCCGTCTTTCGATGTGATAGCCCACTGCGCGGGCCAGGGTCAGGCCTTCGATGTCGCGCCCCTTGGCGATCAGGTCCTCGGGATAATGGCTGTGGTCCACCACTTCCACGCCCTGAGCGATGATCGGGCCTTCGTCCAGGTCGTTATTGATGTAATGCGCCGTGGCGCCCACCAGCTTCACGCCTTTGTTGTAGGCCTGGTGGTACGGCTTGGCGCCCTTGAAACCGGGCAGCAACGAGTGGTGGATATTGATCGCCTTGCCGTCGAGCTTGCGGCACAGCTCCGGCGACAGCACTTGCATGTAGCGCGCAAGGATCACCAGCTCGGCGCCCGACTCTTCTATCACCTGCCACACCTGGCGCTCCTGGGACGGTTTGTCGTTAGGGTCGAGGGGGAAATGGTAGTAGGGAATCTGGTGCCAGTCGGCCAAAGGTTTCAAATCGGGGTGATTGGACACCACCGCCACCACGTCCATCGACAGTTGGCCGATGCGCTGGCGGTAGAGCAGGTCGTTGAGGCAGTGATCGGCCTTGGAGACCATGATCACCACTTTGGGCCGGTAATTGGGCGCGGTCAGTTCGAAGACCATGCCGAAGGCCTCGCCCCTGGCGGCCAGGCCGGCGCGAAACCCCTGCTCGTCAAAGGACTCGGGCTGGCGAAATTCAACGCGAATAAAAAAACGGCCCGAAAGCCGGTCATCGAAGGAGTGGTGCTCGGTGACGTAGCAACCCTGCTCGAACAGAAAGCGGGTCACCGCGTCCACCGTGCCGAGCACACTGGGGCAATCGGCGGTCAAAATCCATGTGTCTGGGACGCGGCTCATCGTTGACGACTCCTGAGTAAAGAAAAAACTGGTCGTGGACCGGGCGCCCCCTGCGGCGGGGGCGCCTGCCACCACGGCGCAGCATTCAGGCCTGGACGCTCAAGCCGTACTCGGCGGCGGCATCCTGCAGCCACAACCACCAGTAATCGGAGAAGCTGCGGCGGATCAGCAGTTCCCAGGTGTCTTCAGCGGTATGGCGGATCACCAACTGCGACTTGGCGAACACCGTGCCGACCGCCTTGCCCACCGGGAAGCTGTCCGGGTGCACGTCGTAGCTGGTGGACTTCATCAGCACCTGGCGCACATTGGGCCCCGACAACTCGAGGATCTGCTGGCCGCCGCTGACGTTGACGATCTGGATATGCAACTCGCCCAGGGCTTCGCGCAGGCTCTTTTCCGCGGCGAACTCTTCACCACCAGGCACGATCAGCAGCCACTCATCCGGGCCGAGCCATTGCAGGCTGGTTTCACCCTTGACGATCACCGCCAGGGCGCCGGGCAATTCGATGCCCAGGGCCTTGTGCACGCCGGCAGCAAAGGCCGGGTCATGGCCATCGCCACGAATCGTCAGGTGGCCCAGGAGTTTCTTTTCGCGCACGGTCACGCCGGCATTCTTGCGGCCCTTGCCCACAAGGCTGGCGAGGTCGGCGTGATGCAGCGACGACTCGGCCTTGGCCCCGGTGGTCGGGCGTTGCTGGTAAACATTGGCAGCGGTCATATGGAGCACCTGTGTTGAATTCTGTTGGAGCCTTGCCCGGCGAACCGGGCAAGGCTCACGGCTACACGTTCTGGCGATCGCCCTTGGGGTCGAAGAACACCGAAGACACGATTTCCGCCTCGATCACGCGACCATCGGCCAGGGGCGCGAAGACCCGCTCGCCCAGGCGCTTGAGGCCGCCCTTGACCACACCCAGGGCAAACGAATACCCCAGGGAGTTGTGGGCGTAGCTGGAGGTGACGTGGCCGACCATGCTCATCGGGATCGCCTGCTTGGTGTTGAACACCAGTTGCGCGCCCTCCGGCAGCCATTGGGTCGGATCGATCGGCTTGAGGCCCACCAGTTGCTTGCGCTGATCGCGCACGCAGTCTTCACGGTTCATCCCGCGCCAGCCGATCCACGAGAACGGCTTGGTCCGCCCCACGCACCAGCCCATGTTCAGGTCGTCCGGGGTCATGGAGCCGTCGGTGTCCTGGCCGACAATGATGAAGCCCTTCTCGGCCCGCAGCACGTGCATGGTCTCGGTGCCGTAGGGGGTCAGGTTGTAGGCCTTGCCGGCCTCGACGATTTTCTCCAGCACGCCCATGGCGTAGTCGGCCTGGACGTTGACTTCGTACGACAGCTCGCCGGTGAACGAGATACGGAACACCCGCGCCGGCACACCGCCGACCAGGCCTTCCTTCCAGGTCATGAACGGGAAGGCTTCGTTGCCCAGGTCAATGTCGGTGACCTGGCTCAGCAGCTTGCGGCTGTTGGGCCCGGACAGGGTCATGGTCGCCCAGTGGTCGGTGACCGAGGTGAAGTACACCTTGAGCTCCGGCCATTCGGTCTGCTGGTAGATCTCCAGCCACTGCAACACGCGCGCCGCGCCGCCGGTGGTGGTGGTCATCAGGAAGTGGTTGTCGGCCAGGCAGGCGGTCACGCCGTCGTCGAAGACCATGCCGTCTTCCTTGCACATCAGGCCGTAGCGCGCCTTGCCCACATCGAGCTTGGTCCAGGCGTTGGTATAGATGCGGTTGAGAAACTCGCGGGCGTCCGGGCCCTGGATGTCGATCTTGCCCAGGGTCGAGGCGTCCAGCAGGCCGACGCTGTCGCGCACGGCCAGGCATTCGCGCTTGACGGCGGCGTGCAGGTCTTCGCCGTTTTTCGGGAAGTACCAGGGGCGCTTCCACTGCCCGACGTCTTCGAACTCGGCGCCGTTTTTCAGGTGCCAGTGATGCAGCGCGGTAAAGCGTACCGGCTCGAAAATGTGCCCGCAGTGCCGACCCGCCACAGCACCGAAGGTCACCGGCGTGTAGTTGGGACGGAACATGGTGGTGCCCATCTGCGGAATGCTGACGTTCAGCGAGCGCGCGGCAATCGCCAGGCCGTTGACGTTGCCGAGCTTGCCCTGGTCGGTGCCAAAACCGAGAGCGGTGTAGCGCTTGACGTGCTCCACCGACTCGAAGCCTTCGCGGGTGGCCAGTTCGATGGCGGCGGCGGTGACGTCGTTTTGCAGGTCGACAAATTGCTTGGGCGCCCGCGAGGTGCCTTTTTCATGGGGCACCTGGAACAGCGCCAGGGTCGCTTCTTCGAGACGGGTCAGGGTTTTGGGCAACACCCCTTCCACGGTCTTGAACCCGGCTTCGCTGGCGGCGCGCACGCCCCCTTCAAAACCGTCGGCCAGGGAATCGCCCAGGCCGTAGACGCCATTGATGCCACCGACGCACACGCGCTTTTGCGGTGCTTCGCCGGGTACGAAACCCAGGATGTCTTCACGCCAGGTCGGCTTGCCGCCCAAGTGCGAGGCCAGGTGCACCACCGGGCTGTAGCCACCGGAGCTGGCGATCAGGTCGCAATCGAGCCACTCGCCGGGGCTGGTCACGGTGTGCGCCTTGACATCAATTGCCGCCACTCGCGCGGCCGTCACGTGCTTGCTGCCACGGGCTTCGATCACCGCACTGCCGGTGAGGATGCGAATGCCCTTGGCCCGGGCCTCTTCCACCAGCGCGCCGCGCGGGTTGCTGCGGGCGTCGGCGATGGCCACCACCTGCAGGCTGGCGTCGAGCCAGTCCAGGGCCACGCGGTAGGCATGGTCGTTATTGGTGCTCAGCACCAGTTTCTTGCCCGGGGCCACGCCGTAACGGCGAACGTAGGTCGACACCGCGCCGGCCAGCATATTGCCCGGCACGTCGTTATTGCCGTAGACCAGCGGCCGCTCGCACGCGCCAGTGGCCAGCACCACGCGCTTGGCGCGCACACGGTGGATACGCTGGCGCACCTGGCCGATGGGCGCGCGATCACCGAGGTGGTCGGTGAGGCGCTCGTGAATGGTCAGGAAATTATGGTCGTGGTAGCCATTGACCGTGGCCCGTGGCAACAGCAGCACATCCGGCAGCGCCTTGAGTTCGGCGATCACCGTGGCCACCCAATCCACTGCGGGCTTGCCGTCCAGGCTTTCGCGGCTGTCGAGCAGGCTGCCGCCGAATTCTTCCTGTTCGTCCGCCAGGATCACCCGCGCCCCGCTGCGCGCCGCGGCCAGGGCTGCGGCCAGGCCGGCAGGGCCGGCGCCGACGATCAGCACGTCGCAGTGCTGGTTCATGTAGTCGTAGCTGTCCGGGTCGTTCTCGGTCGGCGAGCGGCCCAGGCCGGCAGCCTTGCGGATGTACTTCTCGTAGGTCATCCAGAACGATTGCGGGTACATGAAGGTTTTGTAGTAGAAGCCCGGCGGCATCAGCTTGCCGCCGACCTTGCCGAGAATCCCCATCATGTCGTTGTTGACGCTGGGCCAGCCGTTGGTGCTGGTGGCGACCAGGCCCTGGTACAGCGCCTGTTGCGTGGCGCGCACGTTAGGGATTTGCGTAGCTTCGGTGGCGCCGATCTGCAGCACCGCGTTCGGCTCTTCGGCACCGGCGGCGAAGATGCCCCGTGGCCGCGAATACTTGAAGCTGCGACCGATGATGTCCACGCCATTGGCCAGCAGCGCGGCGGCCAGGGTATCGCCTTCAAAGCCTTTGTAGGTCTGGCCGTTGAAGGTGAAGCTGAGGACTTTGTTGCGGTCGATGCGGCCACCGTTGGACAGCCGATTGGTCTGGCTCATACCTTCTCTCCAGCAGCCTTGGCGGTGAATTGCGGCTTGGTGCCGATCTTGTAGGTTTCAAGAATTTCGTAGGTCAGGGTGTCGCGGGTGGCGTTGAAATACTGGCGGCAACCGGCGGCGTGAATCCACAGTTCGTGGTGCAGGCCACGGGGGTTGTCGCGAAAGAACATGTAGTCGCCCCACTCGGCGTCGGTGCAGGCGTTGGGGTCCAGCGGACGCGGGATGTGGGCCTGGCCCGATGAGTGGAATTCCTCTTCGGAGCGCAGCTCGCCGCAATGAGGACAGAAGATATGCAACATAGGGATTTCTCCTGTTAGTGGGCGACGGCCGCGGCGCCGTGTTCATCGATCAGCGCACCGTTGTGGAAACGGTCGATGGAGAAAGGCGCAGCCAGCGGGTGCATTTCACCCTTGGCCAGGCTCGCGGCAAACACGTTGCCGGAGCCCGGGGTGGCCTTGAAGCCACCGGTGCCCCAACCGCAGTTGAAGAACATGTTCGGCACCGGGGTCTTGGAGATGATCGGGCAAGCATCCGGCGTGGTGTCGACGATGCCGCCCCATTGGCGGTTCATGCGCACCCGGGACAAGACCGGGAACATCTCGACGATGGCCTGGATGGTGTGCTCGATCACCGGGTACGAGCCGCGCTGGCCGTAGCCGACCCAGCCGTCGATGCCGGCGCCGATCACCAGGTCGCCCTTGTCGGACTGGCTGATGTAACCGTGCACGGCGTTGGACATGATCACGCTGTCGATGATTGGCTTGATCGGTTCCGACACCAGGGCTTGCAGCGGGTGGGACTCGATCGGCAGGCGAAAGCCCGCGAGCTTGGCCATGTGCCCGGAGTTACCGGCGGTGACCACGCCGACACGCTTGGCGCCGATAAAACCCTTGTTGGTTTCGACGCCGATGCACACGCCGTTTTCCTTGCGAAAACCGATGACTTCAGTCTGCTGGATCAAGTCCACGCCCAGGGCATCCGCTGCCCGGGCAAAACCCCAGGCCACCGCGTCGTGCCGAGCCACGCCGCCACGGCGCTGGACGGTAGCGCCGAGTACCGGGTAGCGGGTGTTTTTCGAGCAGTCGAGGTACGGAATCTCGTCTGCCACCTGCTGGGTGTTGAGCAGTTCGCCGTCCACGCCGTTGAGGCGGTTGGCGCTGACCCGGCGCTCGGAATCACGGATGTCCTGCAGGGTGTGGCACAGGTTGTAGACGCCGCGCTGGGAGAACATGACGTTGTAGTTGAGGTCCTGGGACAGGCCTTCCCAGAGTTTCATCGCGTGCTCGTAGAGGTGCGCCGACTCGTCCCACAGGTAGTTGGAGCGCACGATGGTGGTGTTGCGCGCCGTGTTGCCGCCGCCCAGCCAGCCCTTTTCAACCACCGCGACGTTGGTGATGCCGTGCTCCTTGGCCAGGTAGTAGGCAGTGGCGAGGCCATGCCCGCCGCCGCCGACGATGACCACGTCATAGACCTTTTTCGGGGTCGGCGTGCGCCACATGCGCTGCCAGTTTTCATGGTGGCTGAGGGAGTGCTTGAAGAGGCCGAAGCCCGAGTAGCGTTGCATAGTCATTACTCCAAAACGGCGCTCAGCGATAAACCGGGAAATCAGCGCACAAGGCCGCGACCTGGCGGGCAACATTGGCCTCGACATCGGCATCGCCGAGGTGGTCGAGGATGTCGCAGATCCAGCCGGCCAGCTCAGTGCATTGGCTGACCTTGAAGCCGCGGGTGGTGACCGCCGGGGTGCCGATACGCAGGCCGGAGGTGACAAACGGCGACTGCGGGTCGTTGGGCACGGCGTTCTTGTTCACGGTGATATGGGCCCGGCCCAGGGCGGCATCGGCTTCCTTGCCGGTCAGGCCCTGGCGAATCAGGCTGACCAGGAACAGGTGGTTATCGGTACCGCCGGACACTACATCGTAGCCACGTTTGATAAACACGCCGGCCATGGCCTGGGCGTTGTCGATCACTTGTTGCTGATAGGTCTTGAAGCCGGGCTCCAGGGCTTCCTTGAAGCACACCGCCTTGCCGGCGATCACGTGCATCAACGGGCCGCCCTGGCCGCCGGGGAATACCGCAGCGTTGAATTTCTTTTCCAACTCTTCGTTGGCCTTGGCCAGGATCAGGCCGCCACGGGGACCGCGCAGGGTCTTGTGGGTGGTGGTGGTGACCACATCGGCGTACGGCAGCGGGTTCGGGTACAGGCCGGCAGCAACCAGACCGGCGACGTGGGCCATGTCGACGAACAGGTAGGCCCCGACCTTGTCGGCGATCTGCCGGAAGCGTGGGAAATCCAGGGTCTTGGAGTAGGCGGAGAAGCCGGCAATGATCATTTTCGGCTGGTGCTCGACCGCCAGGCGCTCCACTTCGTCGTAGTCGATCAGGCCGGTGTCGGTGTCGATGCCGTACTGCACGGCGTTGTAGAGCTTGCCGGAAAAACTGACCTTGGCGCCGTGGGTCAAGTGTCCGCCGTGGGCCAGGCTCATGCCGAGCACGGTGTCACCGGCCTGCAACAGGGCGAGGAACACCGCGGCGTTGGCCTGGCTCCCGGAGTGCGGCTGGACGTTGGCGTAATCGGCGCCAAACAGCTGCTTGGCGCGCTCGATGGCCAGGGCCTCGACCTTGTCCACGTGCTCGCAGCCGCCGTAGTAGCGCTTGCCCGGGTAGCCTTCGGCGTATTTGTTGGTCAGGCCGCTGCCCTGGGCCTGCATGACGCGCTTGCTGGTGTAGTTTTCCGACGCGATCAGTTCGATATGGTCTTCCTGACGCTGCTCCTCGGCATTCATCGCCGCCAGCAGCGCATCGTCATAACCCTGGATCTGGTCTTGCTTGCTGAACATCGCGTCTCTCCCAGCGGCGGCGGTGCGCCTTTCGTCTCGGTGAGGCCTGCCTCACGACAGTGCCCTTTGGATGCGATGGTAGGGCCGGCGCTGCCCGGCCAAATGCCTATGGACGCCACGCAAAGGTGCGTTTACGACATGGGCCCACCCGCCCCTGTAGCCGCTGTCGCCAGGCTCGGTCTGCGTTCGGATGTTGGCAGGAACTGGCGCCGAGGATCTGCCGGAAGAGTCGCGGCGCAGCATAGGGCCAGCGCAGCCTGACGGCAGCGGCTACAGCGCTTGGCGCAACGCCAGCAACAGCAGGAAGTGCCCGGGATACAGCAGGTAGGCCCAACGCCGCATCGGCGGCACGGAATGCGGGTGTACGCCGCGCAACAGGCCGATGCCCAGCAACGGCGCCAGCAGGCAGCTGACAATGCCCAGGCTCGCCGCCTGATTGCCCAGCAGCGCCGCCGGGAACAGGGTCTGCCATTGATTGGCTGCCAGGCACACAAGCCCGGGCAACAGGCTCCAGTACCAGGGCCGGCCAATCACCAGCAGCAACGCCAGGGGCAACAGCACGCCAAACACACCGAACATCAGTCGCTCGGAGAACAGTCCCGCCAGCGCCAAAGCCGCCACCCCCAAGTACAACGCCGTCCCCCGGCGTTGCTGCCAGCCGCGGGCCACCAACAGCCCCAAGGCCAGGGTCGGCAGTACGTTCAAGGTGTCGGGGTCGGGGATAAACAAGCGGTAAGGAATCTCGCTGACCAGGCTGAACACCAGCAACCATCCCAGATACCGCCACTGCCCGGTCACCTCGCCCCGGACCACGCCAACCCGCGCCAGATTGGCCGCCATCGCCAGGCAAAACCAGGGGAACGCAAGGCGCCCGGGCACATAGAGAACATCCACCTGCCAGCCCACATAGCGCAGGTGGTCGAGCACCATGCTCAGCAGCGCCAGCCACTTGAGCAGGTCCAGGGCACCGTCACGTCGGCCGGCAGGTGTGATCAGCGTGGGCCCAGGCATAAATCTCCATGCAATGTGCATTTTTCATGCATAAACAGAACGTGTGCACCCTCGCCAATCTTGGGTAAAGTGCCCACCACCAGGCGCTCGATAGTGCGGCGCCCTCTACGCAATGTGTGTTTCAACCGATCTTCAGTGCAGCACTCCTTACCCAGGAACGCCTTACCCGAGGCCCTTTACCCAAGGCGCCTCATTACGGACACCTATCACGGAAGCAGGCTATGACCGACAAGAGCCAACAATTCGCCAGCGACAACTATTCCGGTATCTGCCCTGAAGCCTGGGCCGCCATGGAACAGGCCAATCACGGCCATGAACGTGCTTACGGCGATGACCAATGGACCGCACGGGCCTCGGATCATTTCCGCAAACTGTTTGAAACCGACTGCGAGGTGTTCTTCGCCTTCAACGGCACCGCCGCCAACTCCCTGGCCCTGTCGTCGCTGTGCCAGAGTTACCACAGCGTGATCTGCTCGGAAACCGCCCACGTCGAAACCGACGAATGCGGCGCTCCGGAATTTTTCTCCAACGGTTCCAAGCTGCTGATTGCCGGCACTGAAAACGGCAAGCTGAGCCCGGAATCGATCCGCGAAATCGCCCTCAAGCGCCAGGACATTCACTACCCGAAACCACGGGTGGTCACCCTGACCCAGGCCACTGAAGTCGGCAGCGTCTACACCCCGGAAGAAATCCGCGCCATCAGCGCCACCTGCAAGGAACTGGGGCTGAACCTGCACATGGACGGCGCGCGCTTCTCCAACGCCTGCGCCTTCCTCGGCTGCTCGCCGGCCGACCTGACCTGGAAAGCCGGGGTCGACGTGCTGTGCTTTGGTGGCACCAAGAACGGCATGGCGGTGGGCGAGGCGATCCTGTTCTTCAACCACAAGCTGGCCGAAGACTTCGACTATCGCTGCAAACAGGCAGGGCAACTGGCCTCGAAAATGCGCTTCCTCTCGGCGCCCTGGGTCGGCCTGCTGGAAAACGACGCCTGGCTCAAATACGCCCGCCACGCCAACCACTGCGCGCAGCTGCTGGCCAACCTGGTGGCCGACATCCCGGGGGTGGAACTGATGTTCCCGGTGCAGGCCAACGGCGTGTTCCTGCAACTCTCGGAACCGGCCATCGCCGCGCTGACGGCCAAGGGCTGGCGCTTCTACACCTTCATCGGCAAGGGCGGCGCACGCTTCATGTGCTCCTGGGACACCGAAGAAGAGCGCGTGCGCGAACTGGCGGCAGATATCCGCACGGTAATGAGCGCCTGATACAACGCCGGACGTGGCGAGGGAGCTTGCTCCCGCTGGGGCGCGTAGCGGCCCCAATGGCGGCCCCCCCCATTTCTCCAGGAAGATCGCGAGCTCTGCGTTTACGGCCGCCGCGCGACCGAGCGGGAGCAAGCTCCCTCGCCACAGGGGGCAAGCTCCCTCGCTCTGCAATCAGTTCACAGATTCGTGAACTGATTATTTGCCGCCGCTGATTCAACATCCCCGGCAGATCCCGGACACTTCAAGGTCGACCTATAAAAACAAGGCAGCGACCCCATGACGAGCCTGGCCTCGGCTTCCGACAAAGCCCCTGCGTCAACCCTCAAGATCGAAACCCGCTCCATCGACTACGTCCCCCGCAACGAGCGGCACGGCAAAGTCTGGCACCAGGGCCCCTTCTGGTTCACCGGCAACTTCGTCCTCACCACCATGGTCACCGGCTTCACCGGGGCCGCCCTCGGCTTGAGCCTGCACTACGCGATCCTGGCGATTGTCATCGGCGTGTGCCTGGGCACCTTCTGCATGGCCTTTCACGCCAACCAGGGTCCGCGCATGGGTTTGCCGCAGATGATTCAGTCCCGGGCGCAATTTGGCCTGCGCGGCGCCATCGTGCCGTTTATCGCAGTGGTGTTTGTCTACATCGGCTTCAACGTGTTCAACGTGATTCTCGCCACCGACGCCATCAACACCGTGCTGCCCGGCGCCCGCGCGCCCTGGTACACGCTGATGATCATCCTCGCGGTGATCATTGCGGTGATCGGCCACGACCTGCTGCACACCGTGCAGCGCTGGCTGACCTACGTGATGATCAGCGTGTTCGCGGTGCTGACCATCAGCGCCCTGATGACCCTGCAGGCCGACGCCGCCGTGGCCAACGCGCACTTTTCCTGGTCGGCGTTCCTGATCCAGCTGTCGGCCGCCGCCGGTTACCAGATCAGCTACTCGGTGTACGTCTCCGACTACTCGCGCTACCTGCCGCACAAGACGCCGTCGCGCCAGGTGATTTTCTGGACGTACCTCGGCGCTGCCGGTTCGGCGCTGTGGCTGATGTCCCTGGGGGCATTCCTGGCGTCCGCCCTGCCCTCGCCGGACGCCATCGGCAGCGTGCGTGAAGTCGGCAACCAGGTGATTCCGGGCTTCGGCACCTTTACCGTGTTGATCGCGGTGCCGGCGCTGATCGGCATCATGGCGGTCAACTGCTACGGCGCCATGCTCACCGGCATCAGTGCCATCGACGGCTTCCTGCAGATCAAACCCAACCTCAAGAGCCGGGTGGTGGGGATCTCGCTGGTGGCGGTGGTGATCTTCCTGATCGCCCTGAATATCCCCGAGAGCTACCTGGGCAGCTTCAACACCTTCGTGCTGCTGATGCTGTATTTCCTGGTGCCCTGGACCGCGGTCAACCTCGCCGATTTTTATGTGGTGCGCAAAGGGCGCTACGCCATCGGCGATATCTTCAACCCGGCCGGGATCTACGGCCAATGGTCCAGTGCCGGCCTGGTGGCGTACTTCCTCGGTCTGCTGGCGATGGTGCCGTTCATGTCCCTGAGTTTTTACCAGGGGCCGGTTTCCCGGGCCCTTGAAGGTGCCGACATTGCCTTTGTGATCGGTCTAGCCGTGGCCGGGGTGGCCTATTGGGCGATGACCCGGCGGCTTGATCTGGCTGCCGAGCAGCGGGCCATTGCCGCCAGCGAGCACCTGCTGGAGGGCCCGAGCGCATGAACCCGGTACACACCCTGAAAGTCGCCTGCCAGCAACTGGCGCCGCGTGTCGGCGAGCTGGCCCATAACCGCGAGCTCAGCGCCGCCGCCATCCGCCAGGCCGCGGCCCAGGGCGCCCAGGTGGTGGTGCTGCCGGAGCTGATGCAAAGCGGCTACGTGTTCCACGACCTGGCGGAAGCCCTGGCACTGGCGGAAACCCTCGACGGCCCGGCCCTGAGCCTGTGGAAAAGCCTGGCCGAAGAACTGCAGGTGGTGATTGTCGCCGGCTTCTGCGAGCGCCTGACAGAAGACCAGGTGGCCAACAGTGCGGTGCTGATCGAGCCCGAAGGCAACCTGACGGTGTACCGCAAGGCCCACCTGTGGGATCGGGAAAACCTGATCTTCACCCCTGGCAATGAACCGCCGCCGGTGGTGGCGACACGCTTCGGGCCGATTGCGCTGATGATCTGCTACGACCTGGAGTTTCCCGAATGGGTGCGCCTGCCGGCCCTGGCCGGGGCCGCCCTGCTCTGCGCCCCGGTGAACTGGCCGGACGGCCCGCGCCCGGTGGGCGAGCGGCCGGGGGAAATGGTTCGGGTACAGGCCAATGCGGCGGTCAACCGGATGTTTATTGCCGCCTGCGATCGCAGCGGCGAGGAGCGCGGGGTGAATTGGGTCGGCGGTTCGACCATCGTCGATGCCGACGGCTACCCCCTGGCGGGCAAAAACCGCCACACCGGGGAGCAACTGCTGCTGGCCGACCTGCCCCTGGCCGAGGCCTGGCACAAGTCCATCAGTGAACATAACCATGTGCACCTGGATCGGCGCCCGAGCTTGTATTAAACCTCTGCGTGGCGAGCGAGCTTGCTCGCGCTGGGTCGGCCGGCGCTCCGGGGCGTAGCCGCCCTAATGGCTGCGCCCCATTTATTCAGATAGACCGTGCACTCTGGGTTTGCGACCGCTGCGCGGCCGAGCGGGAGCAAGCGCCCTCGCCACGGGGGGAGTGCCTGATCGGGTCCTTGGGATCAGAACTCGATGCGTACGTCGCCTTTTGGCACGCTGCAGCAGGAGAGGATGTAGCCTTCGGCTTCGTCCTCTTCGGTGATGCCGCCGTTGTGTTCCATTTCCACTTCGCCGCCGAGCTTGAGCACTTTGCAGGTGCCGCAGATGCCCATGCCGCAGGCCTTGGGGATCATCAGGCCAAGCTTGGCCGCAGCCGCGTGCACGGTTTCACCCGGGGCCACGCGGATGCTCTTGCCCGAGGCGGTGAATTCCACCTGGTGCAGGTCGGCAACGTCGATTTCCGGCGCGTCGGCCGCTTGTTCGGCTTGTTCCACCGCGTCGGCACGGGCTTCGGGCGGGGTCGCGCCGAATGACTCCTCGTGGTAGCGGGTCATGTCGAAGCCCGAGGCCTCCAGCAGGCGCTTGACCGCGGTCATATAGGGCGTCGGCCCGCAGCAGAACACTTCGCGCTCAAGGAAGTCGGGCGCCATCAATTCCAGCATCTTGTGGTTCAGGTAGCCGCGATAACCGGCCCAGGGTTCGCCCAGGCCGTGTTTCTCGCAGATCAGGTGCAGGCTGAAGTTGTCGATGCGCGACGCCATGTGCTCCAGCTCGCGGTGGTAAATGATGTCCTTGGGCGAGCGGGCGCTGTGGATAAACACCATGTCGACATTGGCGTTGGTGTCGTAGAACCAGCGCGCCATGGACATCACCGGGGTAATGCCGACCCCGCCGCTGAGGTAAAGCACCTTGGGACTGGGGAAGTCGATGGCGTTGAACAGCCCCACCGGCCCGTGCACCGCCAGCTCCTGGCCTTCGTGCAGGGTGTCGTGCAACCAGTTGGAGACCTTGCCCCCCGGCACGCGCTTGATGGTCACCGAAAAGCTGTAGGGCACCGAAGGCGAGCTGGAAATGGTGTAGGAGCGCATGATCGGCTGGCCGTCGATTTCCAGCTCCAGGGTCACGAACTGCCCCGGCTTGAAGAAGAACAGGATCGGCTGGTCGGCCATGAAGCAGAAGGTGCGCACGTCCCAGGTTTCCTGGATGACTTTGACGCAACGGACGATATGCCGACCATTGGCCCAGGTCTGGGTCGTTACCGGATTCAGGAAGCTGTTGGACATGCTGTTCTCCATAGCCGTGTGCTCGGCTTCATGGTGGCGATTCTGCGTAACGCACGAAGCACCCATTTACCTATCTGCGACATTCACATGCTTATCGCGACCAGCCCCCAATCACCGGGGGTTGCGCGTCGGGAACAGGTTGGGCCATGTCGCCCATGGATAAGGTTCGGGGCGCTGGCGACCGCACACTCGGCGCAACGACAACAGCCGTATTTCGTGCCTTGCGTAGCACCAACCGTAGCCACTTTTCGCCGGCCGCACAGAACGGCCATGAGGACTTTAACGATGGACGTCACCGCAACCCTGAGCTTGGGCGATCCGCTGGAACCTGCACGCAAGGCCACTGCACAGATGCTGCAGGAGCGCGAGCGGACCTTTTCCCTGCCGCAGCCGTTTTACTCTGACGAGCGACTGTTCGATATCGACATGCAGGAGATCTTCCAGAAGGAGTGGTTGATCGCCGGCATGACTTGCGAGATCCCGACCAAAGGCAACTACCTCACGCTGCAGGTCGGCAAAAACCCGATCATCGTGATTCGCGGCGCCGAGGGCGTGGTGCACGCCTTCCACAACGTCTGCCGTCACCGTGGCTCGCGCTTGTGCACCAGCGAAAAGGGCAAGGTGGCCAAACTGGTGTGCCACTACCACCAGTGGACCTACGAGCTGGACGGCCGCCTGCTGTTCGCCGGCACCGAGATGGGCGCCGACTTCGACATGAAGCAGTACGGCCTAAAGCCGGTGAACGTGAAGACGGCCGGCGGCTACATCTTTATCTCGTTGTCGCAGAACCCGCCGGCGATCGATGACTTCCTGTCGACCCTGAGCCACTACATGGAGCCCTACGACATGGAGAACACTAAGGTGGCGGTGCAAACCACCTTGATGGAAAAGGCCAACTGGAAACTGGTGCTGGAAAACAACCGCGAGTGCTACCACTGCAACGCCTCGCACCCGGAGCTGCTGAAAACCCTGCTGGAATGGGACGACGTCACCGACCCTCGGGCCGATCAGGCGTTCAAGGACCACGTGGCCGCTTCGGCCGCCGCCTGGGATGCCGAGAAGATCCCCTACGCCCACGCCAGCTTCGGCCTGCGCAACCGTATCGTGCGCATGCCCCTGCTCAAGGGCACCGTGTCCATGACCATGGACGGCAAACAGGGCTGCGCCAAACTCATGGGCCGGATCAAGAACCCGGACCTGGGCTCGATGCGCATCCTGCACCTGCCGCACTCATGGAACCACTGCATGGGCGATCACATCATCGTGTTCACGGTCTGGCCGATCAGCGCCCAGGAAACCCTGGTCAGCACCAAGTGGATCGTGCACAAGGACGCGGTCGAAGGCGTGGACTATGACGTCGAGCGCATGCGCAAGGTGTGGGACGCCACCAACGACCAGGACCGGCGCCTGGCGGAAGAAAACCAGCGCGGCATCAACTCCACCGCCTACCAGCCCGGCCCGTACTCCAAGACCTACGAGTTTGGCGTGGTCAACTTCGTCGACTGGTACAGCGAGCGCATGTTGAGCAACCTGGGCGCGGAGCCTGCGCCTTACCTCAAGGGCGTGCCGGTCCAGGGCTGAACGTTGCCACTCGCCGCAAGCCGCAATACAAGAGCCCGGGGGCGAGGTAAGCCGGCCCCCGGGCTCTTGTATTGCAGCGGGTCCCATCAAGCAAGCGGCCAACTGACGGCGCCGTTCTCGCCCACAAACGCTTCGGTGATCGTTGCGCCCTGCAACGTCACTCTCACATAGCCATTGCGCACCCGCTGCGGGTAGTCAGGGTCGTCCGCGGACAGGGTTTCCGACCATTGCACGCGGGGGTTGCCTTTGACCTCGCGGGTGGGGCCATAGGGGATCGCCCCGTGGCCGATGCAGCGTCCGTACATGCCGCCCTGGGGCGCATAGCAGATGCCATTGTGCAGGTGCCCCCAATACCAGTAGTCCGGCGCACGGCCCAAGGCCGCAACCACTTGCTGATAGAGCGCGGTCTGGGTCTGGCCGGTGATGTCCAGCCCCTGGTGATGGCTGAGCAGCATGATCTTGCGTCCCTGCCCCTTGCTGGCGACCAGGTCCTGGAGCCATTGCTGCTGCGCCGGGGCCAGGTTGCCGTCCATATAGAGGCTCATCTCGTCAGCCGCATAGGCCGAGTCCAGGCCGACGATCAGCCAATGGGTATTGAACAGGGCGAAATAGCTGGTGCTCTGCTGCTTGGGAAACAGCGCGTCGATCTCGGCAAAATAGCCATGGGCGCCGCTGTACATCTCATGGTTGGAGTTGAGGCTGAACGAAGCCTGGGTGCCCTGGGGCCAGTTCTTGAGGTCAGCGCCCTCCTCGCTGCCGGTCCCGGCGTAATACACATCCCCCAGGTGGATGGTGTAGTCCGGCTTGTCCTGGAGCATCAGCTCCGCCACCCGCTGCGCCGCCGACGCACTGTCGAAATACCCGGTGCCCCAATCCCCGGCCATGTCCAGCAGCACGTCATCGGCCATTTCGATCAACGCCGGGGTCGTGCCGAAGGGTGCATGATTACGCAGGTTTTCGATCCAGTTGAGCAGGGCCTCGCTCCAGCGCAGGTCCAGCAACTCCCATTGGCGACAGCCCAGCAGGGTGCCGTCCTTCATCACCTGGGTCTGCAGCTCGGCCTCCGTTTGCGGCAGGCGCGCGGCGTTACCAAAGTGCAGCAACGACAGACCATGGGCCAGCTCCCACGGCACCGGCGCCTGGCCCGGCGGCAGCTCGCCGTGAATGATTGCGTACTGAGCCTGGTCGTGGGCGCGCTGCAACAGGTTGACCAGCGCCTGCAGTTGTTCGGCGTCGAGCTGATTGCTGAGTTTTTTCCAGGCCAGGTCGAGCCTGGCGAGCAGGCCGTCGACCCGGGTTTTCACGCGGTCGTACTCATGTTCCAGATGACTGACGAATGACATTCCGTTATCCCTCTTGATCGTCCATTGGGGCAGGCGCCTCACCGGGATCGGCCGTTGAGGCGCAAGTCGAATAGCCCGTGACGCGATTCGATGTGGCCTTGTGGTCAGGCAGTCGCAACTCGTCGGTGGTGCTGACCAGGGGGTTGGGGCGGTCGCCGGGGGAGAGAAACGCGGATCGGGGAACCCTGGGATAAACGACAATCCATTGTCTGCACTCCTGAAAGCAGGTGTGGATAAGTAATCATGCTGTCCTGGTGGCATCAGTGAAGACAGGCCCCTGATCCCTGTCAAGCAGGCCATTAGAACTGTACGAAGTTTGATCTATTGCCTTGTATGCTATGTATTACAAGGCGTCCAGGGTTCGGCCAACATCTTATCCACAGCTTGGCCCACAGCAATTGTGGGCAAGTGCGCCGGGTACCGGGACAGCTCAGCGGAATAAGGCGAGAAAAACCGTGACTTATGGAGAAACAGCGGTTTCAGCGGTAACTGATCAATTTTTGAACAAAACCCTGAAGCCCTTTAATTAAAAGGGCTGCAGGGTAAGGCAAACACCTTATCCACAGAACCGCCAACAGACTTTGGGGGCAACTTGCACACAGCCCGTGGCCGGTGTGGAAAACCCGCTCCACGCCGCGAAAATCGAGGCTTTGCGCAGGCACGTACGGGTAAAATCTCGAAATCGATCAATAATTGAACAACTCTCTGCAAGCAGCTAACGGCGTGGCCTACAGCCGACAGCAAACATCTTATCCACAGAAGCGCCAACAGAGATTGGGGGCAACTTCAGGGGATGAAGGAGCTCAAGGCCTGGGAAAAAGCTCGAAAAAACAACAGCTAACGCTGGTCATTTTTTATACAGGGGGCTGCAGGGCCTGCTGCACGTGGGCTGTAGCGAGGGGCGAACATG
This sequence comes from Pseudomonas sp. MF09150, assembly GCF_059862355.1. Classification (NCBI taxonomy): domain Bacteria; kingdom Pseudomonadati; phylum Pseudomonadota; class Gammaproteobacteria; order Pseudomonadales; family Pseudomonadaceae; genus Pseudomonas; species Pseudomonas sp. MF09150. The sequence goes on from NZ_JCBCUS010000003.1 coordinate 187,921, forward strand.
TTATCCACAGAAACGCTAACAGGGATTGTGGGTAACCTTATGCGGCAGCAACCCGGACCGGTCGCTGCCGCATGAAAGTCTGTCAGCGGACGACGCCTTCCTCGATCAACAGCTTGAGGATGGCGTCGGCGCCGGCCTCGGCCGTCACGCCCTTGAGCACCTGGCCGGTGCCACCGCTGGCCTTGGCCGTGGCGGCTTTCATGCGGTCGGCACCGCTCTTGGCCTTGATCACTTTCAGGCGCTTGGGCCGGGGCTTGGCCGGTTGCAGGGTCGAGGCTGTGAGTAACTCGTCGTCCACCACCGTGACCTGGTCTGCCTGCAACACGCCGCGCTGGGCCGGGCCGTAGGCGCTTTGTCGGGGTTTGGGCGCAGCGTTATCCACAGTGGCGAGAAATGGCAGGCGCACTTTCAGGCGCCGCCGCTGGCCACGGGGCAAGGCTTGCAGCACCAGGGCCACCCCAGCGTCGATGGACTCGACCTGGGCCAGCCCCACCACCAGCGGCCATCCCAGGTTCTCGGCCAGCAGAAACGGGAGCATGCCCGAGCCTTCGCCGGTTTCCGCCTGGCTCCCGGTCAGCACCACCTGGGCCCCGGCGTCGCGCAGGTAGTCGGTCAGCGCCGGCAAGGCATCGGCACCGGACGGCTGTTCCAAGACATGCAACTGTTCCAGGCCCATGCCCAGGTAGGCCCGCAGCGCCGGTTCGTGGATGTCGCCGGCGTGCAGCACCTGTAGTTTGTCCCCCGCCAGTTGCAGGCCCAGCTCCACTGCGCGCGCGTCTTGATCAGCGCGTCGTGGGCGGCCGGAAGTGGGGTGGGCGCCGATGGATACCAGGCTGATTACGTTACTGTTCATGGTCGTCCCCTTAAGCCGCGTCGCGCTTGGCGCCGTTGCGGTAAGCCGCTACCGCCGCGATCAAGGCTTGAAGAATCTCGGCGCTCTCGCCAATCACCGACAGGTCGGCACGCTTGATCATGTCGCAACCGGGGTCGAGGTTGATCGCCACCACCTTGTCGCAGGCACCGATGCCCTGCAGGTGCTGGATCGCCCCGGAAATCCCCACCGCGACATACACCCGCGCCGTGACCCAGGTGCCGGATGCCCCGACCTGCCGGTCCCGGGCCATGAAACCATCGTCCACCGCCACCCGCGACGCGCCTTCAGTGGCACCCAGGGCAGCAGCGGTCTGGTGAAACAGTGCCCAGTCCTTGACCCCGTTGCCGCCGGAGAAGATGAACTCGGCTTCAGCCATGGGAATGGCGGCCGGGTCCACCGCCACCGCGCCCAGGTCTTCGATCCGCGCCAGGCTGCGGGCAACGCTTGTGGATAACTCCACGGGCAGCGCTTCATGCCGGGTTTCGCTGACCGGCTCGGCGCATTCGACGGCGCCCAGGATCAGCCGTGCCAGAGGCCGGGCCAGATCCTGCAAGCCGGCACCGGCACGTCCAATACACTGCTCGTCCTTGACCTGCCAGACCCGGGTCGCCGGGCGCTCGCCCAGGGCCGCGGCAAAGCGCCGGCCCAATTCGGCGCCGCCACTGCGGCTGTCAGGCAGCAGCCAATGGCGCGGGCTGAACTGGTTATCCACAGCCCGCAGGCCCTGGACCCGTTGCTCCGGTGCATAACCTTCGAACTCATGGCCTTGCAGCACCAGCAGGCGATCGACGCCGGCCTGGGCGAAGGCGGTTTCCTTGTGCTCGCCAAACACCACCGTCAGCACCGCGCCGTCTTGGCCGGCCAACTGGCGGGCCAAGCCCAACAGGTCGCGGTCGTGGCTGCCGAGACGGCCACCGACCATGTCCGGCACCACGCCGATGTAAAACGCCGGTTGCGGCACCTGATGCAGCGGCAGTTGCACCTCGACCGCGGCGCTGCGCTTGCTCATGCCGCCCTGCTGGGCACCGCTGCGGTCGATGCGCTTGATCCCGTTGGGGCCGATAAAACCCTGGCCATGGGGATTCTTGCGCAGCAGGCCATTGGGCCCCATCCAGCTGTGGGTCAGCGGTTGCATGGCGGCATGCAGCGGGTGCAGGCGGTTACGGGCGATCCACTCGGCCCGTGGATCGCGGCGAATAATGTCGCTCATCAGTGCACCTCCGCAGGTTCGCGCTTGGCCGGAGCCTTGCCTGGCGCCGGTTCTTCGAGCAGGGCATCGGCCACCAACTCGGCAATGTCCTTGATCTGCGGCCGGGGCTCGACCACCCCTTCGAGCATCGCCGTGCACTGTGGACAACCCACCGCCACCAGCTCGGCGCCGGTTTCGCGGATGTCCTCCATGCGCATATCGGGGATACGCTGCTTGCCAGGGATGTCGGTAATCGGCGCACCGCCGCCGCCACCGCAGCAGCGGGAGCGGAAACCCGAGCGCTGCATCTCTTTGACCTCGATCCCCAGGGCACGCAGCACCTGGCGCGGAGCCTCGTATTCGCCGTTGTAGCGGCCCAGGTAGCACGGGTCGTGATAGGTCACGCTGCTACCCTTGTGCTGGCCGAGGTTCAAGGCCCCCTCGCCAATGATCTGAGCCAGATAAGTGCTGTGGTGCTGCACCTGATAGTTCCCGCCAAATGCGCCGTATTCGTTCTTCAGTACATGGAAGCTGTGGGGGTCGCAGGTGACGATGCGCTTGAAGCTGTACTGGGCCAGGGTCTGGATATTGCGCCTGGCCAGTAGCTGGAAGGTCGCCTCATCCCCCAGGCGCCGGGCCACGTCGCCGCTGTCCCGTTCTTCGAGGCCGAGCACGGCAAAGTCGACGCCGGCCGCCTTCAGCACTTTGACGAACGCACGCAGGGTGCGCTGGTTGCGCATGTCGAAGGCGCCGTCGCCGACCCAGAACAGCACGTCGGTGGTTTTCTTCTCGCCGAGCAGGGTCAGGTTCAGGTCCGCTGCCCAGTTCATCCGCCCACCGGGGTTGAAGCCGCCGGGGTTGTCGGTGGCGATCAGGTTTTCCAGGACTTCGGCGCCCTTGTTCGGGGTCGCGCCTTTTTCCAGGGTCAGGTGCCGCCGCATGTCGACGATGGCATCGACGTGCTCGATCATCATCGGGCATTCCTCGACACAGGCGCGGCAGGTGGTGCAGGACCACAGGGTCTCGGCGTCCACCAGGCCGTTGACGATCGGTTGATGGGGATTACCGCCATGCTCGCCAATCGGTTTGCCAGGGTAAGGGCTGCCGGCGAACTGGGCGTCGGTGCCTCCGGCGAGGCCGACCACCATGTCTTGAATCAGCTTTTTCGGGTTCAGCGGCTGGCCGGCGGCGAACGCCGGGCAGGCCGCTTCGCATTTGCCGCACTGCACGCAGGCGTCAAAACCCAGCAGTTGGTTCCAGGTGAAATCCTTGGGTTTTTCCACCCCCAAAGGCGCCGAGCGGTCGCTCAGGTTCAGGGGCTTGAGCCCGGTGGAGCGACCGCCGCCAAAACGCTCGGCGCGGCGATGCCAGGCCAGGTGCAGGGCACCGGCGAAGGCGTGCTTCATCGGCCCACCCCAGGTCATGCCGAAGAACAGCTCGGAAACGCCCCACAGCACACCGACCGCGAGGATCAGCGCCAGCACCCAGCCACCGAAATCTTCCGGCAGGATGCCCGCCACCGGCAGGGTCAGGACAAAGAACGAGGCCGAGAACGCCAGCAGGCTTTTCGGCAGGCGCATCCACGGGCCTTTGGACAAGCGCGCGGGCGGGTTGCGCCGGCGCAGGAAGACAAAGACCGCGCCGACGAACATCACCGCCGTCATCAACAGCAAGGCGTAGCCGAGGATGCGGTTGTGCAGGCCGAAACCGTGCACCAGCAGCGCCAGCACAATCGACGCCACCGCGCCGCCGGCCGTGGCCACGTGGGTATTGGCGATGTATTTGTCCCGCGCCACCACGTGGTGCAGGTCGACCATATAGCGCCTGGGCATGGCCAGCAGGCCGCCGAGCAGGTCAACCTTGGAGGCTCGCCCCCGGCGCCACAGGGATGCACGCCGCAGCGCGCCGAGGACTGCAAGGCCCAGGGCGGAGAAGAGCAGGATGGGAATAATGACGTTGAGCATGGTGAAGCTCCCGCAAGGATCTTGTCGGAGCTGGCGGGTGTGGCGAGGGAGCTGGCTCCCTCGCCACAACAAGCCGGCTCCTATCAGCAACTGTTGTTAAAAATCCTTGCACAAGCGCAGGGCGTCATAGATGGCGGCATGGGTATTGCGCTGAGCCACGCAGTCGCCGATCCGGAACAGCAGGAAACCCTCGCCCGGCTCGCCCAGGCACGGCTGCGGCTTGATCGCGAACAGCGCCTCGACATCGATCTGGCCCTTGTTGCGCGAGTCTTGCTTGAGCCCGTAATACAGCTCTTCATCCGGGCGCACGCCGTTCTCCACCACCACCTGGTCCACCACCCGCTCTTCCTTGGCCCCTGTGTATTCGTTTTCCAGCACGGCAATCAGCTTGTCGCCCTCGCGGTAGACCTTCTCCAGCATCATGTCGCCGGTCATGATCACTTCCTTGGGGTACATGCTGCGGTAGTAGGTCGGGAACGACGTCCCGCCAATCGCCACCCCAGGCTTGATGTCATCGGTGACGATTTCGACCTGACTGCCTTTGTCAGCCAGGAAATCGGCCACCGACATACCGGTGAATTCGCAGATGGTGTCGTAGACCAGCACATTCTTGCCCGGCGCCACCTTGCCATCGAGCACGTCCCAACTGCTGACCACCAGGCCTTCGGCAGCGCCCCAGTGTTCGTTCTGCTCCAGGTTCGGGTGCCCGCCCACGGCCAGTACCACGATGTCCGGACGCAGGTCGAGGATGGTGGCGATATCGGCAGCGGTGCCCAGGCGCAGGTCGACTTTCAGTCGTGCCAGCTCCAGCTGATACCAGCGGGTGATACCGGCGATCTGATCCCGTTGCGGTGCCTTGGAGGCCGTGGTGATCTGCCCGCCGATGGCGTCCTTTTTCTCGATCAGGGTCACGTCATGCCCGCGCTCGGCGGCCACGCGTGCGGCTTCCATCCCCGCCGGGCCGGCTCCGACCACCACCACCTTGCGCTTGACCCCGGTGCTCTTCTCGATGATGTGCGGCACGCCCATGTATTCACGGGAGGTCGCGGCGTTCTGGATGCACAGCACATCCAGCCCCTGGTACTGGCGGTCGATGCAGTAGTTGGCGCCGACGCACTGCTTGATCTGGTCGATCTGGCCCATCTTGATCTTGGCGATCAGGTGCGGGTCAGCGATGTGCGCACGGGTCATGCCGACCATGTCGACGTAACCGCCTTCGAGAATGCGCGTGGCCTGGTTCGGGTCCTTGATGTTCTGCGCGTGCAGCACCGGGACCTTGACCACTTCCTTGATCCCGGCCGCCAGGTGCAGGAACGGCTCCGGTGGGTAACTCATGTTGGGAATGACGTTGGCCAGGGTGTTGTGGGTGTCGCACCCCGAGCCCACCACACCGATAAAGTCGAGCATGCCGGTGTCGTCGTAGTACTTGGCGATCTGCTTCATGTCCTCGTGGGACAGGCCGTCCGGGTGGAATTCATCACCGCACAGGCGTATGCCGACGCAGAAATCGTCACCGACTTCGGCACGCACCGCCTTGAGCACTTCCAGGCCGAACTTCATCCGGCCCTCAAAACTGCCGCCCCATTCGTCGGTGCGCTTGTTGACGCGCGGGCTCCAGAACTGGTCGATCATGTGCTGGTGCACCGCCGACAGCTCGACGCCATCCAGGCCACCGGCCTTGGCCCGGCGCGCGGCCTGGGCGTAGTTGCCGATCACGCGCCAGATTTCTTCCGGCTCAATGGTCTTGCAGGTGGCGCGGTGCACCGGCTCGCGCACACCGGATGGCGACATCAGGGTCGGCCAGTTGAAGCCATCCCAGCGTGAGCGACGACCCATGTGGGTAATCTGGATCATGATCTTGGCGCCATGCTTGTGCATGGCATCGGCCAGGTTCTGGAAGTGCGGAATGATGCGGTCGGTGGCCAGGTTGACCGAGGCCCACCACTCCTGCGGGCTGTCGATGGCCACCACCGAGGAGCCGCCGCAGATCGCCAGGCCGATGCCGCCCTTGGCTTTCTCTTCGTAGTACTTCACATAACGGTCGGTAGTCATGCCGCCATCGGTGGCATAGACCTCGGCGTGCGCGGTGCTCAGCACACGGTTGCGGATGGTCAGTTTGCCGATCTGGATCGGCTGGAACATCGCTTCGAAAGCCATTTTCTAAACTCCGCCTACAACGGTTTGACGATGAACAGGCCGTCGTCGTGGCCTTCTTCGGAGCCACCGTAGACCTGCTCAGCCACGGTCCGAATCGAACTGCCCCGGGCTTGGAGGATCTGGTCCATGGCGCCGGCGAACCAGCCGGTGAACATGTAGTCGACCTTGCGCCCGACCTTGCCGTAGACGTAGACGAACGCCGAGTGCTCGAGCTTGACGCTGGCGGTGCCTTGATCCAGGTCGATGTCCTGGATCTTGAACAGGCCCCAGCCGCGCTGCGACAGGCGCTTCATGTAGTGCTCGAACACCGCCACGCCTTCCAGGCCGTGGCATTCGGCTTCTTTCTCGCACCAGTGCCAGGCGGATTTGTAGCCGGCCTTGTACAGGATCTCGGCGTAGGCCTCGGCCCCCAGCACGTCTTCGATGCCCATGTGGTTGTTGACGAAAAAGTGCCGTGGCACGTAGAGCATCGGCAGGGCATCGGAGGTCCAGACACCGGTCTCGCTGTCGACTTCGATGGGCAATTGCGGGGCGATTTTGGCCATGGAAACTTAACTCCAGAAAATTCGTTTTCAGTGCTTAGCAAAGCTTTTGCCTTGCTCTAATAAACAAGCCGTGTGAATGACTTTGGAGCCGTAGCGAGCACGTCGAGGACGTGACGCAGCTATCGGCGAGCGGAGTAGGCTCCGCAGGCATTCATTCGCCCCAGACGTCCTTCAGGACATTGACCCAGTTCTCGCCCATGATCTTGCGCACCACACGCTCGGGGTGGCCGCGCTTGAGCAGGGTCTCGGTGAGGTTGGGAAACTCGCCCACGGTGCGGATCCCCAGGGGGTTGATGATCTTGCCGAAGCTGGTCAGGCGGCGGGCGTAGCCCTTGTCGTGGGTCAGGTACTCGAAGAAGTCCTGGCCATGGCCCTGGGTGAAGTCGGTGCCGATACCGATGGCGTCTTCGCCCACCAGGTTCATGGTGTATTCGATGGCTTCGGCGTAGTCGTCGATGGTCGAGTCGATGCCCTTGGCCAGGAACGGTGCAAACATGGTCACGCCGACGAAACCACCGTGATCGGCGATGAACTTCAGCTCCGCATCGGACTTGTTGCGCGGGTGTTCCTTGAGGCCCGACGGCAGGCAGTGGGAGTAGCAGACGGGTTTCTTCGATTCGAGGATGACTTCCTCGGACGTCTTGGAACCGACGTGGGACAGGTCGCACATGACCCCGACGCGATTCATCTCGGCCACGATTTCGCGACCGAAACCCGAGAGCCCGCCATCACGCTCATAACAGCCGGTGCCCACTAGGTTCTGGGTGTTGTAGCACATCTGCACAATGCCCACGCCCAGCTGCTTGAACACCTCGACATAGCCGATCTGGTCTTCATAGGCATGGGCATTCTGGAAACCGAAGAGGATGCCGGTCTTGCCCTGTTCCTTGGCCTTGCGGATATCGGCGGTGCTGCGGACCGGCATTACCAGGTCGCTGTTTTCGCGCATCAGCTTCTGGCTTTTGCAGATGCTGTCGATGGTGGCCTGGAAGCCTTCCCACACCGACACAGTGCAGTTGGCTGCGGTCAGGCCGCCCTTGCGCATGTCCTCAAACAGCTCGCGGTTCCACTTGGCAATGATCAGCCCGTCGATAACGATGCTGTCGGCGTGCAGTTCGGCTGGGCTCATCAGGCTGTCCCCTTATTGGCGATTCATGCGCCGAATCGTCTGCCGGCGCTTTGGGGCCAGCATATGCCGCGTGGGCAAGGGAGCCGGATGCAAAAGCGACAGGGGAATTGCCGAAAGCGTCAAGGCGCGACAAAGGGTCGGCAGCCGGGCATCGGCGTCATCTGTTCTTTGCCCGGCGCTTGCGCCAGAATCCGCCGCTTTACTGGATGCTTCACTGGATTTAGGGGCGGCGACGCAATGAAATCGATCTTCCTCGCTTTGGCACTGATGGCGACCGGCGTACAGGCGGCTGAAGAAGCCGACAACTCGCCTTGCGATGCCGTCGAAAACGACGTGCAGACCCTGGAATGCGCGACCTACAACCGCACCACCGCCGAACAGTTGCTCAAGGACAACGTCCAGGGCCTGCTGGAACGCTTCGCCAACCTGTACGGCAGCGACAAGGCCAAGCTCGCCGACATCACCGGCAAGCTCAACAACGCCCAGCAACTGTGGCAAAAACAGCGCGAAGCCGATTGCGCCGTGGAAAGCTTCCCCGCCAAGCCGGGCAGCAAGGCCTACACCATTGCCCAGAACGACTGCATGGCGCGCATGAGCGATGAACGGTCGGAGTTTCTGGAGTCGATTGCACAGGAGTGAACCGCGACGACAAAGCCCTGCGGGCGGCAACATTCAGTGAAGGTTCAAGGCTTGGCGACACAGCTTTTATAAGCAAATATCGAGTTACCTTATAAAAAGCTTATTTTCACCATGAACAGTATCCAGTGGACCCGCTAGGCCGTGAAGCAGCTGCTCAGGCTGCAACGCGAACATCAGGTTCAAGTCCGCGATGCCATCAGCCTGTTGGCCGACATGCCCGATGTGGCTCAGGTCAGGGCATTGACCGGTCACGGCTACGCCTATCGACTGCGCGTCGGTCATTACCGAGTGTTGTTCGATTGGGACGGCGCGATTCACGTGATCAGTATCCAAGAGGTCAAAAGACGTGACGAACGCACCTACTGATATTCAGATCATCAACGACACGGACGGCAAGCCGGCGTTCGTGGTCATTCCCTATGCCCAGTACCTGGCCCGGTACAACAGCGCCGAGCTGATTCCCCATGATGTGGTCAGCCGTATCGTCGACGGCGCCACGCCGATCCGGGCCTGGCGCGAACACCTGCACCTGACCCAGGGTGAAGTCGCCCAGCGCCTGGGCATTTCCCAGCCGGCCTTCGCCCAGCAGGAAAGCGTCGCCAAGCCGCGCCGCGCCACCCGCGAGAAAATTGCCCGGGCGTTTGGCATTCGCGCCGACCAGCTGGAGCTGTAAGCTGCACGCCATTACCGGATCAAAGGAACGCTCATGAGCATCTGTGGCATCGAAATCAAAGGCAGCGAAGCCATCTTCGCCATCGCCTCCCTGCAGGGCGACGCCCTGCAGCACGTGGCCATCGCCACCAAGAAAATCGCCCTCGAAGACGACGATGAAGCGGCCAACGTCAAAGCCTTTGCTGCCCAGGTGGCGGCCTTTGTCCGTGACAACGGCATCAGCCGCATCGCCATCAAGAAGCGCAGCAAAAAAGGCGAATTCGCCGGCGGCCCGACCACCTTCAAGATCGAAGGCGTGTTTCAGCTGCTGGAAAACTGCGACGTGACCCTGCTCTCGCCGCAGACCATCAACGCGCAGAACAAGAAGCACAGCTTCGAGCTGCCAGGCACCCTCAACAAATACCAGCACGAGGCCTACAAAGCCGCCTGCTCGGCCCTCCTGAAAAAATAAAGGTTTGGCGTATTGGCGTTATGCGCTCTGGTGTTGTCGCCGATCCTCACGCGGGCACTTGGCAAACCTGGCGCGGTAACTGCGGGTGAAGTAGGACGGGGATTCAAAACCGCAGGCGATGCTGACTTCCAGCACGCTGAGGTCGGTCTGGCGCAGCAGTTGCCGCGCCTTATCCAGGCGCAGGCCGAGGTAGAAGTTGCTCGGTGTGTCGTTGAGGTGCAGGCGAAACAGGCGCTCCAGTTGCCTGCGGGTGACGTTGATTGATTCAGCCAGGGCCAGGGTGCTCAGCGGCGGTTCGCTGTGCTGTTCCATCTCGCCAATCACCTGCACCAGCTTCCGATTGCTGATGCCGTAGCGGCTGGCGACCTCCATGCGCTGGTGATCCTGGCGCGGGCGGATGCGGCCAAGCACGAACTGCTCACTGACCTGGACCGCCAGCGGCGCGCCATGGGCCTGGCCAATCAGGTCGAGCATCATGTCGATGGACGCGGTGCCGCCCGCCGAGGTGATGCGCCGTCGGTCGATTTCGAACAGCTCCTGGGTCACCCACAGCTGTGGATAAGACTCCTTGAACGCCTCGATGGCTTCCCAATGCAGGGTCAGGCGATGGCCTTCCAGCAGGCCGGCTTCGGCCAGGACCACGCTGCCGGTATCGATCCCGCCCAACGTCACGCCTTCCAGGTCGAGACGGCGCAACCAGTGCACCAGAGGCGCGGTCAGCGACTTCAACGGCTCGAAACCGGCCACCACCCATAGCGTTGCGCCCTTTTTCAAGGGTTCCAGCGCCGCATCGGCATTGACCGACATGCCATTGCTGGCCAGCACCGCCCCGCCGTCTGCGCTCAGCACGTGCCAGCGATACAGCTCGCCGCGAAAGCGGTTGGCCACCCGCAGCGGCTCGATGGCGGAAATAAAGCCAATGGCGGAGAAGCCCGGCATCAGCAGAAAGTAAAACTCCTGGGACATGAAACGCACTCGCAAGACGGGTGGCGTGGGGGCCTGTGATACGCCAATTGCCGGCTCCCGACAAGGGTCCAGGTCGCTGCAGTGCAAGAGCGGGTCGCCGCTGTGCGCTTTCCCTGGGCAGCAGCTGCGTACCTTGGCATTACCGGCGCACAAAGACCCCGGAACCCACAATAACGACCTGCCGAGGGAACCTCCATGAAACGACTGATCAGCAGCTGTGTTCTTGCACTCAGCGGTACCGCTTTCCTGAGTTCCGGCGCCATTGCCGCGGACGCCGCCAGTTGCCAGAACGTGCGCCTGGGCGTGGTCAACTGGACCGACGTCATCGCCACCAGCGCCATGACCCAAGTGCTGCTCGACGGCCTCGGCTACAAGACCAAACAGACCAGCGCCTCCCAGCAAATCATCTTCGCCGGCATCCGCGACCAGCGCCTGGATCTGTTCCTCGGCTACTGGAACCCGCTGATGACCCAGACCATCGCCCCCTTCGTCGAGGCCAAGCAGGTCAAGGTCCTGGCCGAACCCAGCCTCAAGGACGCCCGCGCGACCCTGGCGGTGCCCACTTACCTGGCGGACAAGGGGCTGAAAACCTTCGCCGACATCGCCCGTTTCGAAAAAGAGCTGGGCGGCAAGATCTACGGCATCGAGCCCGGCTCGGGGGCCAATACCCAGATCAAGGACATGATTGCCAAGAATCAGTTCGGCCTCGGCAAGTTCCAACTGGTGGAGTCCAGTGAAGCCGGGATGCTGTCGGCGGTGACCCGTGCGGTCAAACGCAACGAAGCCATCGTCTTCTTCGGCTGGGCGCCGCACCCGATGAACGTCAACCAGAAGATGACCTACCTCAGCGGCAGCGACGATGCCCTGGGCCCGAACGAAGGCATGGCCACGGTCTGGACCGTGACCGCGCCGAACTACGCCGAACAATGCCCGAACGTCAGCCGGCTGCTGAGCAACCTGACCTTCAGCGCCGAAGACGAGAGCCGCATGATGCAACCGCTGCTCGACCACAAGGACGCCCTGGAATCGGCCAAGCAATGGCTCAAGGACCATCCGCAGGACCAGCAACGCTGGCTTGAAGGCGTCACCACCTTCGATGGCAAGCCCGCCGACCAGCACCTGCAACTGACCAGTCAATAACCCCGATGCCCCGCTGCCTCGCAGCCGCTTCCCGGCTGCGAACGGCAGCGTCACGCCCACACATCACGCCTGCAAGGAACCCGCACCATGAACCACGACGTCATCATCACCTGCGCACTCACCGGTGCTGGCGACACGACCGCCAGGAGCCCCCACGTCCCGGTCACCCCCAAGCAGATCGCCGCCGCGGCGGTGGAGGCGGCCAAGGCCGGCGCCACCGTGGTCCATTGCCACGTGCGCGACCCACAGAGCGGCAAGTTCAGCCGTAACGTGGCGCTGTACCGCGAAGTCATGGAGCGCATTCGCGAGGCGGACATCGACATCATCGTCAACCTCACCGCCGGCATGGGCGGCGACCTGGAGATCGGCGCCGGGGAAAACCCCATGGAGTTCGGCCCTAACACCGACCTGGTGGGCCCACTGACGCGCCTGGCCCACGTCGAGGCGCTGCTGCCGGAAATCTGCACCCTGGACTGCGGCACCCTGAACTTCGGCGACGGCGACACCATTTACGTTTCCACCCCGGCGCAGCTGCGGGCCGGCGCCAGGCGCATCCAGGAACTGGGGGTGAAGGCCGAACTGGAAATCTTCGACACCGGGCACCTGTGGTTCGCCAAGCAGATGATCAAGGAAGGCCTGCTGGACAACCCGCTGTTCCAGCTGTGCCTGGGCATCCCCTGGGGCGCCCCGGCCGACACCACCACCATGAAGGCCATGGTCGACAACCTGCCGGCCGATGCGGTGTGGGCAGGTTTCGGCATCGGCCGCATGCAAATGCCAATGGCCGCGCAGGCGGTGTTGCTGGGCGGCAATGTGCGGGTCGGGCTGGAGGACAACCTCTGGCTGGACAAAGGCGTGCTGGCGACCAACGGCCAACTGGTGGAGCGCGCCACGCAAATCCTCAGCCGCCTCGGCGCGCGGGTCCTGACCCCGGCCGAAGGGCGGGCCAAGATGGGCCTGCCCCAGCGCCGCTGACCCGCCTCCCGACAAAACCGGCTTGCACAGCCCCTCGCACCCTTTTTTCAGGAATTTGCCATGCGTTTTATCACCGACATCAAAACCTTCGCCGCCCTGGGCAGCGGTGTCATCGGCAGCGGCTGGGTGGCTCGCGCCCTGGCCCACGGCCTGGACGTGGTGGCCTGGGACCCGGCCCCCGGCGCCGAAGCAGCCCTGCGGCAACGGGTGGCCAATGCCTGGGGCGCCCTGGAGCAACAAGGCCTGGCACCGGGCGCCGCGCAACAGCGCCTGCGTTTTGTCGCCACCATTGAGGAGTGCGTGAAGGACGCCGACTTCATCCAGGAAAGCGCCCCGGAGCGCCTGGAGCTGAAGTTGCAGTTGCATAGCCAGATCAGCGCCGCAGCCAAGCCCGATGCACTGATCGGCTCCAGCACCTCGGGGCTGCTGCCCAGCGAATTCTACGAAGGCGCGACCCACCCGGAACGCTGCGTGGTCGGCCACCCCTTCAACCCGGTGTACCTGCTGCCGCTGGTGGAAGTGGTGGGCGGCAAACACACTGCGCCCGAGGCGGTGCAGGCGGCAATGCGGGTCTATGAATCCCTGGGCATGCGCCCGCTGCATGTGCGCAAGGAGGTCCCGGGATTTATCGCCGACCGCCTGTTGGAAGCCCTGTGGCGCGAGGCGCTGCACCTGGTCAATGACGGCGTGGCCACCACGGGTGAAATCGACGACGCGATCCGCTTCGGCGCCGGCCTGCGCTGGTCGTTCATGGGCACCTTCCTCACCTATACCCTGGCGGGTGGCGATGCCGGCATGCGCCACTTCATGGCCCAGTTCGGGCCGGCGCTGCAACTGCCCTGGACCTACCTGCCCGCCCCGCCACTGACCGACAAGTTGATTGACAACGTGGTGCAAGGCACCAGTGAGCAGTTGGGCGAACGCAGCATTTCGGCCCTGGAGCGCTATCGTGATGATTGCCTGCTGGCGGTACTCGATGCGGTCAAGACCACCAAGGCCAAGCACGGCATGAACTTCAGCGACTGACCCGACGTGGCGAGGCCGCTGCGCCTCGCCCGATTTTCTTCGCCCCCTGGAACCCAGCCCATGCCCGCACTGCTCACCTACAGCACCCCCGTCCTGCCTGAGTGGGTCGACTACAACGGCCATCTGCGCGACGCCTTTTACCTGCTGATTTTCAGCTACGCCACCGACGCCCTGATGGACCGCCTGGGCCTGGACAGCGAGAACCGCGAAACCAGCGGCCACTCGCTGTTCACCCTGGAGCTGCATCTGAATTACCTGCATGAAGTGAAACTCGGCACCCAGGTCGAGGTGCACACCCAACTGATCGCTCACGATCGCAAACGCCTGCACCTCTACCACAGCCTGCATCAGGTCGGTGACCCGCAGATGCTGGCCGGCAACGAGCAGATGCTGCTGCATGTCGACCTGGCCGGCCCACGCTCGACACCGTTCAGCGAGGCTGTACTGGAACGCCTGCAAGCCATTGCTGCCGAGCAGTTGGAACTGCCGGCCCCGGCGTATCTGGGGCGGGTCATGGCCTTGCCGGCGGAAAAATGAACCCGGGCGAAGGATCGCCCGCCGCTCAAGCCACGCCTTTTCGCGCAGACAAAAAAAGCCCCGATCAAGCCGTGACAGGATCGAGGCAGGGAGTGCTTTGCCAAGGAGCTGTAGTAAGAGGGTGACCAAACCGTCGTGACATCAGCTGGGGTTCAGTCTGCCTGCTCGGCCCTGGCGCTGGTTAGCTGAATGCGACCTGTTCATAGGTAAACGGGCCACTGGGCGACCTTCAGACGTCCTCGGTGTACAGCACCACCGTCACATAGAAATAGCCGATCTTGTGCCACCGCTCCCGGCGGTTATGGGGCGTCTCTTCGGACCCCATGCTGAGTTGATAGGTGCGGCCGGCTCTTCGATCCAGGTAGTAGGTCATACGCGTTGTTTCCCAGCCACAGCAGACAAACTTCAAGTAATTTGTCTCCCCCGAGATGAGCCGCAAATAGCTCTCCACCTCTTGGGCATGCCGGCCTTCGACGCGATAGGTCGCGGTCAGCGGCGCGCCTTGCTGCTGCGGCGTGTATTTACACTCGACAAACTCGAGGACCTGGGGTGGATCGGCGCTGGCCCGAAGAAAGTCGGCACACTCCGGAGCAGCCCAGGCTCCGCTGGAAAACAGCCACAACACACCGGCCAGGGTCCCTCTGAACAGCACTTTCATCGACTACAGCTCCTTGGTTTCCAAGTGGGCGGCCGTCCCTGTCGAACACCGACCGCCGGCGCAGAATACCTTGGGCGCCAGGACCGGTGATGCGTTATCTGCGACGCAGGCGGCGCCCTGGAAAGCAGGCCCGGGGACTGCACTTAGTCGAAAACGACCTGTTCATAGGTAAACGGGCCATGGCGACGATTTGCCCTTGCCGACTCCCGGGCGGCCTACCAGAATCGATCCACCACCCCGCTCCCTGAATAAGGATAAGAGTCATGATGCACGCGGATCTGATTGATCAGGATGACCTGCTCGGCCAACTCCGGGCCCTGGGTTTCGAGATGCCGGCTGGCGCCACCGCCGACCAGGCGTGTGAGTACGCGGTGCGCGGCTTGAGCGATGCGCGGGTCCGGGCGCTCAAGGGCATGGTCGAGCAGATGCTGACCGGCAACGCGACCATTCTTCCGGCCGTGCGCCAGGCCATCGACCAACAGTTGCTGCCGGCCCTGGCCCAGTACCGCAACAGCCACGCCTGAGCCGTCGCCGGCAAAGGATCCGAGGGTGTAGAGTGCGGGTCCTTTCAGCCCTCTGGAACCCGCCCCATGCCGCGAATCGAACACTGTCAGTCAGCCCGACAACCGGGCTGGCTGGAGTTGCGCCAGGCGCTCTGGCCGGACAGTTCGCGCCAGGAGCACCTGGACGAAATCACTGATTTGCTGAGTGACCCGCGGCGCTATATCAACCTGCTCGCCTACACCGCCGATGGCCAACCCGCGGGCCTGGCCGAAGCCTCGCTGCGCCGCGATTACGTGAATGGCACCGAACATTCGCCGGTGGTGTTTCTGGAAGGCTTGTATGTGGTCGCCGAACAGCGGCGCCAGGGGATTGCCGAGCAATTGATCAACGCCGTCGCCCAATGGGGACGAGATCAGGGCTGCGGGGAAATGGCGTCGGATACCGGCCTGGAAAACCTGTTGAGCCAGACCGTGCACAAGGCGCTCGGTTTCGAGGAAACCGAGCGCGTCGTGTACTTCAAGAAAACGCTGTGACTACAGGCGCACGCTGGCGAATGTCGACTCGTTGCGCGCCTGGCTCAGGGCCGACAGCGGGCCCGAGAGTGGCGCCAGCACCAGCGCCTGGGGGATCGGCATCATCGCTACCTGCTGGGTGGTGTTGGAACCGACGCGCTCATCCCGCGGCGGAATGCCGAAGTATTCGCGGTAGCACTTGGAGAAATGCGGCGTGGAGACAAAACCGCAGACCGACGCCACTTCGATGATCGACATCGGCGTCTGCTTGAGCAGTTGCCGGGCGCGGATCAGCCGCAGCTTGAGGTAATAGCGCGACGGCGAACAGTGCAGGTACTTCTGGAACAGCCGCTCCAGCTGACGCCGCGAAACAGCGACGTACACTGCCAGCTCGTCGAGATCGATCGGCTCTTCGAGGTTGGCTTCCATCAACGCAACGATTTCCTGGAGCTTCGGCTGGTTGGTGCCGAGCATGTGCTTGAGCGGCACGCGCTGGTGATCCTGCTCGTTGCGGATACGTTCGTAGACGAACATTTCCGAGATCGCGGCGGACAGTTCACGGCCGTGATCGCGGCTGATCAAGTGCAGCATCATGTCCAGCGGCGCAGTGCCACCGGAGCTGGTGAAGCGGTTGCGGTCGAGGGTAAACAGGCGGGTGCTCATGGCGACCCGGGGAAAGGCTTCCTGCATCGACGCCAGGCATTCCCAGTGCACGCTGCAATCGAAACCGTCGAGCAGGCCGGCGCACGCCAGGGCCCAGCTGCCGGTGCACACGGCACCCAGGCGTCGTGACTGGCGGGCCTGGCTTTGCAGCCAGGACACGTGTTCACGGGTTACGGTGCGCTGGATACCAATGCCGCCGCAGACAATCACGGTGTCGAGGACGGGCGCTTTGTGCATGGAGGCGTCGGGGGTGATCTGCAGGCCATCGCTGGCCCAGACTTGCCCGCCATCGACGCTGAGGGTGGTCCAGCGATACAGCTCGCGACCGGACAGCTGGTTGGCCATGCGCAGCGGTTCGACTGCGGAGGCCAGAGAAATCAGCGTGAAATTGTCCAGCAGCAAAAAGCCGATGGATTGAGGCGCACGGTTCTGGGGTTGAGCCCCGGAGTTGAACGACGTCATCGCGGTATCTCCTCACACAAAGCGGGTGATGGCCTCAGGCGGAGGCTCTTGTTATTGCCATCATTCTCTTGCAGAGAAGGGCTTTGTCATGACAGAGCAATTGCCATGCCTAAAGTTGAATGGCCATTCAATAACTCCTGAAAACGACATCGCGGGGTGTCTATATAAGCCACGCGCGCAGTGGGGGTTATAAGCACCGGCAATTGCCCCCAGCGCCCTCGCCCGGGGCCTGTGAGCAGTTCGGTAGCACTTGTGGGAACTGCGTCGCGGGGCCCTGGCGGGGAGTGTCACCACAAGCACGGGTGACAGGCGGTCAGGGCCGGATTGGATTCCGGCCCCGGGAAAGGGGCTTATCTGTTTGCGACGCGCTAAAAGGTGGCGCGGTGTGGGTGGCGTGTTCCTTTAGCGCGCAGCGGCGAGCGGCGGAAAAATGAGCATGTGCCTGACTCAGCACTCCACCGCACTCACCGCCAGGCCACCGCGCGAGGTCTCCTTGTATTTGTCGTGCATGTCGGCGCCGGTATCGCGCATGGTGCGGATCACCCGGTCCAGGGAGATAAAGTGCTGGCCGTCGCCGCGCAGGGCCATTTGCGCGGCATTGATCGCCTTGACCGCGGCAATCGCGTTGCGCTCGATGCACGGCACCTGCACCAGGCCGCCGACCGGGTCGCAGGTCAGGCCGAGGTTGTGCTCCAGGCCAATTTCAGCGGCGTTGCACAATTGCTCCGGGGTCGCGCCGAGGATCTCCGCCAACCCGGCCGCCGCCATGGCGCAGGCCGAACCGACTTCGCCCTGGCAACCGACTTCGGCCCCCGAGATCGACGCATTCTTTTTACAGAGGATGCCCACCGCCGCCGCGCCGAGGAAATAGTCGACCACGTTGGCCTCGGTCACCACTTCGCTGAACTTCATAAAGTAGTGCAGCACCGCCGGGATGATCCCGGCCGCGCCGTTGGTGGGTGCGGTGACCATGCGCCCGCCGGCAGCGTTCTCTTCGTTGACTGCCAGGGCGAACAGGTTGACCCATTCCATGGCCGACAGGGTCGAGCCAATGACGTTGGGCTTGTTCAGTTCCTGCAAGCTGCGGTGCAGGCGCGCCGCACGGCGCCGCACATTCAGCCCGCCGGGCAGGATGCCTTCGTGCTTGAGGCCCTGCTCGACGCAGTCCTGCATGGCCCGCCAGAGGGTCAGCAGGCCACTGCGAATTTCCTCCTCGGAGCGCCAGACTTTTTCATTGGCCATCATCAGTTCCGCGACCCGCAGGTTGTGGGTCTGGCACAGGCTCAGCAGCTCCACCGCGCTGGAGAAGTCGTAGGGCAATTCGGTGCGATCCAGGTCGACCACGCCGCTGCTGGCCTGGGCCTGGTCGACGACAAACCCGCCGCCGACCGAATAGTAGGTGTCGCGATGCACCTCGGCGTTTGCGCCGATCGCGACCAGGGTCATGGCATTGGGGTGGAACGGCAGGTTTTCGTCGATCAGCTGCATGTCCCGGGCCCAGATAAAGGGGATCGGCAGGCGGCCGTCCAGCAGCAGGGTCTGGGTTTCACGCAGCCGGTCGATGCGCGGACCGATCTGCGACGGGTCGATCGCGTCCGGCCACTCGCCCATCAGGCCCATGATTACCGCGTTGTCGCTGCCGTGGCCGATACCGGTGGCTGACAGCGAACCAAAGAGTTGCACCTCGACCCGCTGCACCTGCTCCAGTAGCTGCTTTTCCCTGAGCGATTGCACGAACAAGGCGGCGGCGCGCATGGGGCCGACGGTGTGGGAACTGGAAGGACCGATGCCGATTTTGAACAGGTCGAAAACACTGATAGCCATGACAGCAAAACTCCTCGAATGAGCACACTCCGGGCGGCGCGGCGCCCGCTGACGGAGCTGCTACGCTCAAGCTGCAATCCGCCGAGATGGGCGCATCATCAGGCTTTTTCCACGGTGCTCGACGTCTGACACCGACTCACCCATGCCCAGCAACGCCGCAACCCGATAACCAAGGGTTTTGGCCGCTTTTTGCGGTGCAGAGCGGCAAAAAGTCCTGAAAAAAGCTGTAAACGACCTCACTGACACTGGATGCGACCCTCCCTGTACTGGATACGACGCACCCTGTAGGCGTCAGATTTTCACTGGTACATGATCAGTCTCGACTCGATTGCAAGGCACCGTGGCACAGCTGTCCCACGCGCCCCAACCGCCACGCTTATAAGTGCGGTAAGAACGCCGCCAAAAAGAAGACACCCAGGAGTCCCCCCCGATGAAAGGTTCCCCCTCGTTGTTGTTGGCCGCCATGCTGAGTCTGCCGCTTCTGGCACAAGCCGCAGAACCGGCGCAATGCAGTACCGTTAACTTCTCAGATGTTGGCTGGACCGACATCACCGTGACCACCGCCACCACCAGCGTGGTCCTCGATGCACTGGGCTACAAAACCAAGACCACGATGATTTCCGTACCGGTGACCTACAAGTCCCTGGCCGACGGCAAGAACATGGACGTGTTCCTCGGCAACTGGATGCCGACCATGGAAAACGACATCAAGGCCTACCGTGATGCCGGCACCGTCGACACCCTGCGCGCCAACCTGGAGAACGCCAAGTACACCCTGGCGGTCCCGGAAGAGCTGTACAACAAGGGGCTCAAGGATTTCGCCGACATCGCCAAATTCAAGAAGGAGCTGGACGGCAAGATCTACGGGATCGAGCCCGGCAACGACGGCAATCGCCTGATCCAGAGCATGATCGATAAGAACGCCTTCGGCCTCAAAGACGCCGGGTTCAAGGTGGTCGAGTCCAGCGAAGCCGGCATGCTGTCCCAGGTCGATCGTGCCCAGCGGCGCAACACCGCCGTGGTATTCCTGGGCTGGGAACCGCACCCGATGAACACCCGTTTCAAGATGAAGTACCTCACCGGGGGTGACGAGTTCTTCGGCCCCAACTTCGGCCAGGCCACCATCTACACCAACACGCGCAAGGGTTACGCCCAGGAATGCAGCAACGTCGGCCAGTTGCTGAAGAACCTCTCGTTCACCCTGAACATGGAAAGCACCCTGATGGGCAACGTGCTGGACGACAAAATGAAGCCGGATGTGGCCGCCAAGGCCTGGCTGAAAAACAACCCGCAAGTGCTGGATACCTGGCTCGCCGGGGTCACCACCATTGATGGCAAACCCGGCCTTGAGGCGGTCAAGGCCAAGCTTGCACAGGCTGCTAACTAAGTCACTCGCTTACGCCGGGCGGGCCAGTTCCGCCCGGGCTGTTTTTTCCTTGCATGCGGACGTTCACTACCATGCTGACTGATCATAAAATCCCTCTAGGCCAGTACATCGCTGCCTTCGTTGAATGGTTGACGCAACACGGCGCCAGCACATTCGATGCGATCGCCACGACCCTGGAAACGATGATCCACGGCGTGACGTTTGCGCTGACCTGGTTCAACCCGCTGGCATTGATCGGGCTGATCGCCTTGCTCGCGCACGTCATTCAACGCAAATGGGGCCTGACCGCCTTTGTAGTGCTGTCGTTTCTGCTGATCCTGAACCTGGGCTATTGGCAGGAAACCATGGAAACCCTGGCCCAGGTGCTGTTCGCCACCCTGGTCTGCGTGGTCATCGGCGTGCCGTTGGGCATCGTCGCCGCGCACAAGCCGATGTTCTACACCATGATGCGTCCGGTACTCGATCTGATGCAGACCGTACCGACCTTCGTCTACCTCATTCCTACCCTGACCCTGTTCGGTCTGGGGGTGGTGCCCGGGCTGATTTCCACGGTGGTGTTCGCGATTGCCGCGCCGATCCGCCTGACCTACCTGGGTATCCGCGATGTCCCGCAAGAGCTGATGGACGCCGGCAAGGCCTTTGGCTGCTCGCGGCGCCAATTGCTGTCGCGTATCGAATTGCCCCACGCCATGCCGAGCATCGCCGCCGGGATCACCCAGTGCATCATGCTCTCGCTGTCGATGGTGGTGATCGCCGCCCTGGTCGGCGCCGATGGCCTGGGCAAGCCGGTGGTCAACGCACTCAACACCGCCGATATCGCCCTGGGCTTCGAAGCCGGGCTGGCCATTGTGCTGCTGGCGATCATGCTCGACCGGATCTGCAAACAACCCGACGCCAAAGTAGGGAGCGACGCATGAGCATTATTCGCTTCGATAACGTAGACGTTATCTTCTCCAAAGATCCCCGCGAGGCCCTGAAACTGCTGGACCAGGGCATGACCCGCAACGAGATCCTGAAAAAGACCGGCCAGATCGTCGGCGTGGAAAAAGCCAGCCTCGATGTGGAAAAAGGCGAGATCTGCGTGCTGATGGGCCTCTCCGGCTCCGGCAAATCCAGCTTGCTGCGCTGCATCAACGGCTTGAACACCGTCAGCCGTGGGCACCTGTTCGTCGAGCACGAAGGCAAACAGATCGACATCGCCGCCTGCACCGCCGCCGAACTGAAGATGATGCGCACCAAGCGCATCGCCATGGTGTTCCAGAAGTTCGCCCTGATGCCCTGGCTGACGGTGCGCGAGAACATCAGCTTCGGCCTGGAAATGCAGGGCCGCCCGGAAAAGGAACGGCGCAAGCTGGTGGAGGAAAAGCTCGAGCTGGTGGGCCTGACCCAATGGCGCAACAAGAAGCCCGATGAGCTCTCCGGCGGCATGCAACAGCGTGTGGGCCTGGCCCGCGCCCTGGCGATGGACGCCGATATCCTGCTGATGGACGAACCCTTCTCGGCCCTCGACCCGCTGATTCGCCAGGGCCTGCAGGACGAGTTGCTGGAACTGCAACGCAAGCTGAGCAAGACCATCGTCTTCGTCAGCCACGACCTCGACGAAGCGCTGAAACTGGGCAGCCGCATCGCCATCATGAAAGACGGGCGGATCATCCAGTACAGCAAGCCGGAGCAGATCGTGCTCAACCCGGCCGACGACTATGTGCGTACGTTCGTTGCCCACACCAATCCGCTGAACGTGCTCTGCGGGCGCAGCCTGATGCGCACCCTGGACAACTGCAAACGCATCAACGGCTCGGTATGTCTGGACCCGGGCGGCGACTCCTGGCTCGACCTGGCCGAAGGCAACACCATCAAGGGCGCACGCCAGAACGGTGCCAGCCTCGACCTGCAGAACTGGGCACCCGGCCAGGCGGTGGAAGGCCTGGAGCGCCGGCCGACCCTGGTGGACTCCAATATCGGCATGCGCGACGCCTTGCAAATCCGCTACCAGACCGGCAACAAACTGGTGCTGCACGACAACAACAAAGTGGTGGGGATCCTTGGCGACAGCGAGCTCTACCATGCGTTGCTGGGCAAGAACCTGGGGTAATCCCCCGGACATGAAAACGCCGCGAGGATCGCGGCGTTTTCATTGATGCAGCACTGAGTGTGTGTGTGGCGAGGGAGCTTGCTCCCGTTCGGGCGTCCGGCGTTCCGGGGCGAAGCAGCCGTAAAGCCCGGCTCCGCGATCCGACTGCTGGAGCCCGATTGCAGTCATCGGGGTGGCGGTGCCACCCAACTGGAGCAAGCGCCCTCGCCAAAGGGTCACACCGCCCTTTTCAACCCTCAGCTATAGACACGGCCAAGGAGCTGCCGATGGCTTTCAAACTGATCGAGCACGTCCCGGGTGATCTGCTCCGGGGTGAAGCCCATCAGGTCGTATTCCTGGCTGCCGTTGTGCAGGTAAACCTCGGCGCGGTAGTAGCGCGTGCGCTCTTCCTCGGCCTCGGTGGACTCGCTCGGCGTGGCCAGGTAGCCATCCAGGCTCACCTCGTAGACAAACGGGTTGCCCTCTTCCATCTCGATCCGCACGCCCATGCAGCGCTTGGATTTGCCCAGCAGGGTCTGCACGTCCAGACCCTGAGCACGCAGCAATTGCGCGGCTTCTTCCAGGGCCGGGGTGACTTTCTTGTCCATGAACCGCTGAACCACCGACTGGGTCGGTTGCAGGTCCAGGGCAGTCAGGCGCTCGCTGAAGCCACGACGCCCACGTTCCGCCAGTTGCGCCTGCTCCTGTTCGATCTGCACGTCCTGGCGCATGGCCTTGTGCAAGCCGAACATGAAGAAGATCAGCACCACCGAGAACGGCAGCCCCGCCAGCACCACCATGGTTTGCATGGCTTCGAAGTTGCCGGCGAACAGCAGGCCGATGGTCACCAGGGTGATCACCGCCGACCAGAAGATCCGCAGCCAGTGCGGCGCGTCTTCGTCAACATTGCCGCCTTTGCAGGACAGGTTGGCCATCATCACCGCGCCGGAGTCGGCCGGGGTCAGGAACAGCACGAAGCCGACGAAAATCGATACACCGATCACCACCTTCGACGCCGGGTAATGCTCAAGCAATTGGTAGATGGCCATGGACGGCTGTTCCAGCGCCGTCTTTCCAAGCTCCACCGCCCCATGGTTCATCACCAGGTCCAGGGCCGAGTTACCGAAGATCGACAGCCACGCCAGGGTAAAGCCCAGGGGAATCAGCAATACGCCCGCCACCAGTTCACGCACCGTACGGCCACGGGAAATACGCGCGATGAACATGCCGACAAAAGGTGCCCAGGAAATCCACCAGGCCCAGTAGAACAGGGTCCACAGGCCCAGCCAGCGATCGGATTTGGCGCTGTCGCCCTCATACACATAGAGGTCGAAGGTTTTCAGCACCACGCCGTTGAGGTAGTCGCCGATATTCTGCACAAAGCCGTTGAGCAGGTGCAGGGTCGGGCCGAACAACAGCACGAAAATCAGCAGGCCGCTGAACAGCACGATGTTCAGGTTGGACAGGCGGCGGATGCCGTTTTCCACACCCGATACCGCGGCGATGGTGGCCACGGTGCTCATGACGATGATCACGATCAGCAGGTTGGTGTTGCTGTGCTCCATGCCGAACAGGTTTTCCAACCCCGAGGACACCTGCATCGAGCCGATACCCAGGTTGGTCACCAGGCCCAGCAGGGTCACGAACATGCCGAAGCCATCCACCGCGTGGCCCGCCGCGCCCTTGACCCAACGCTCGCCCACCAGCGGATACAGCGCCGAACGCAAGGCCAGCGGCTGGTTGTGCCGGTACGCAAAATAGGCCACGGCCAGCCCGACCAGGGCATAGATCGCCCAGCCATGCAGGCCCCAGTGGAGGAATGTCAGCTGCACCGCCTGGCGCGCGGCCAGGTTGCTGCCGGCGACACCCTCGGGCGGGTTGAAGTAGTGATCCAGCGGCTCGGACGCACCGAAGTACAACAGCGAGATGCCAATACCGGAGGAAAACAGCATGCCGGCCCAAGCGCCGTAGCTGAAATCAGGGGTGTCGTCCTTGCTGCCCAGCTTGAGCTTGCCGTAGGACGAAAATGCCAGGCCCACCACGAACACCAGGTAGGCGGCGATCACCACCATGTAGTACCAGCCGAAGCTGCGGGACAGCCAGGCCTGGGCAATGCCCAGCATGCTGCCGGCCTCTTTCGGGGCGATGATCAGAATGGCGGTCAACAGCAGAATCAGCGCGGTAGAGGTGTAAAACACCCAACCGTTGACCCGCACCTTCTCTGGTGGGGTCTTTATAAGGGAGGCAGAACTCATGGCACAGATGCTCCAGGCAGTGCGAGAGAAGAACGCAAGGCAACGCGATACCCGACCAATCGGTTAGTTGGCAGCCGACCGGCGGGTGATATAAAGACACCCCGAAAAAAAACCGAAACCGCAGAAGTCACATTGAGCACCGGTATCCAAGGCTTGCCACGAGCTGTTCGTTCGTCACTGGCCCCAAGAGCGTCCCGCCCCGTCAACACGTCCTTTCCAGCCGGTTCTTGCCATGCCACCTGTCAGTTTTGGAGCTATTTCGGAGGTCGTTTTTCCGCCCTCTACACGCAGGAAAAACCTGTAGGCAGCGACGATTTGTCGCAGATCTTATTCTTTGTTGATTGAACGTTCAATCAAAACAAAATAGACTGGCCCCTACGCCGGTAGCCGTTCTACGTCTGCCGGCAGGCCTAAGGAGAGGTGCAAGATGCCCAAGGTCGGTATGCAACCCATACGCCGCCAGCAATTGATCGAAGCCACGTTACAGGCCGTCGATCAGGTCGGAATGGGGGACGCCAGCATTGCGCTGATCGCCCGTTTGGCCGGTGTCTCGAACGGCATCATCAGTCACTACTTTCAGGACAAGAACGGCCTGATTGCCGCCACCATGCGGTACCTGATGAACGCCCTGATAGAGAACGTCACCGAGCGTCGTCAGGCGCTGACAGATGACAGCCCGCGGGCCCATCTGCAGGTGATTATCGAAGGCAACTTCGACGCCAGCCAGGTCAATGGCCCGGCAATGAAAACCTGGCTGGCCTTCTGGGCCACCAGCATGCACCACCCGTCTTTGCACAGGTTGCAGCGGATCAACGATCACCGTCTGTATTCCAACCTGTGTTGCCAGTTCCGCCGTGTCCTGCCGCTGGATGAAGCACGCAGCGCAGCACGAGGCCTGGCAGCCCTGATCGACGGTTTGTGGTTGCGCGGCGCGCTGTCCGGAGACGCCTTCGACACCGCACAGGCGCAACAGATCGCTTACGAATACATGGATTTCCAATTGGCTAAGCAGGAGCGCTAGAGCACACAGAGACGCTCGGCCCCCTGAACTGCCGCTGACCCGCGATGCCCAAGCTACAAGGCCCGCCCAGCGGTTAACGCCAACCACTTATGCACTTGCGAGGACTATATGGCCCGTTTCGAACTGCAAAAACTCTACATCGACGGCGGTTATACCGACGCCAGCAGCGACGCCACCTTCGAAGCCATCAACCCGGCTAACGGTGAAGTCCTCGCACAAGTGCAGCGTGCGACCAAGGACGACGTCGAGCGCGCCGTGGTCAGCGCCGAAAAGGGCCAGAAAATCTGGGCCGCCATGACCGCCATGGAGCGTTCGCGTATCCTGCGTCGCGCCGTCGAGATCCTGCGTGAGCGCAACGACGAACTGGCCGCCCTGGAAACCCTGGACACCGGCAAATCGTTCTCCGAAACCAAATACGTCGACATCGTCACCGGCGCCGACGTGCTGGAATACTACGCCGGCCTGGTGCCCGCCATCGAAGGCGAGCAGATCCCGCTGCGTACCACCTCTTTCGTCTACACCCGTCGCGAGCCCCTGGGCGTCGTGGCCGGTATCGGCGCCTGGAACTACCCGATCCAGATCGCCCTGTGGAAATCCGCTCCAGCCCTGGCGGCCGGCAACGCGATGATCTTCAAGCCAAGTGAAGTCACCTCGCTGACCACCCTGAAACTGGCCGAGATCTACACCGAAGCCGGCCTGCCGGACGGTGTGTTCAACGTCCTGACCGGCAGCGGCCGTGAAGTCGGCACCTGGCTGACCGAGCACCCGCGCATCGAGAAAATCTCCTTCACCGGCGGCACCGACACCGGCAAGAAAGTCATGGCCAGCGCCTCCAGCTCCTCGCTGAAAGACGTGACCATGGAACTGGGTGGCAAGTCGCCGCTGATCATTTTCGACGACGCCGACCTCGATCGCGCCGCCGACACCGCGATGATGGCCAACTTCTACAGCTCCGGTCAGGTCTGCACCAACGGCACTCGGGTGTTCGTACCGAGCCACCTGAAAGCCGCTTTCGAAGCCAAGATCGTCGAGCGCGTTGCACGCATCCGCATCGGCAACCCAGAAGATGAAAACACCAACTTCGGCCCGCTGGTCAGCTTCGCCCACATGGAAAGCGTGCTCGGCTACATCGCCAAGGGTAAGGAAGAAGGGGCTCGCGTCCTGTGCGGCGGCGAGCGTCTGACCCAGGGTGACCTGGCCAAGGGCGCGTTCGTGGCGCCAACCGTCTTCACTGACTGCACCGACGAGATGACCATCGTCCGCGAAGAAATCTTCGGCCCGGTGATGAGCATCCTGACCTACGAAACTGAAGAAGAAGTCATCCGTCGTGCCAACGACACCGACTTCGGCCTCGCTGCCGGCCTGGTCACCAAAGACCTGAACCGCGCCCACCGCGTGATTCATCAGCTCGAAGCCGGTATCTGCTGGATCAACGCCTGGGGTGAATCCGACGCGAAGATGCCGGTTGGCGGCTACAAGCAATCCGGTGTGGGCCGTGAGAACGGCATCAGCTCGCTGAATAACTTCACCCGCATCAAATCGGTACAGGTTGAGCTGGGCGATTACGCCTCGGTGTTCTAAGACCCGATTGAGCCTGGCATGGCCCCCGTGGCGAGGGAGCTTGCTCCCATCGGGCTGCGAAGCAGCCCCATTCCAGGCACCGCCGTTCTTTCAGACCGAACTCGAGCGCTGACTTTGCGACTGCTGCGCAGTCGAACGGGAGCAAGCTCCCTCGCCACAAAAGCAGCCTGAACCAACTTTTACGAGGGTGCATTTATGTCCCAAGAATATGACTACATCATTGTGGGTGCCGGCTCCGCCGGTAATACCCTGGCGACCCGTCTGACTGAAGACGAAGGCGTCACCGTGCTGCTGCTCGAAGCAGGCGGCCCGGACTACCGTTTCGATTTCCGTACGCAAATGCCGGCCGCCCTGGCGTTCCCGCTGCAAGGCCGACGCTACAACTGGGCCTATGAGACCGACCCGGAGCCGCACATGGACGGCCGCCGGATGGAATGCGGTCGCGGCAAGGGCCTGGGTGGCTCGTCGCTGATCAACGGCATGTGCTACATCCGCGGCAACGCGATGGACTATGACAACTGGGCGAAACTGCCAGGTCTGGAAGATTGGGATTACCTCAACTGCCTGCCGTACTTCCGCAAGGCCGAAACCCGCGACATCGGGCCTAACGACTACCACGGTGGCGATGGCCCGGTCAGCGTGACCACGCCCAAGGCCGGCAATAACCCGCTGTTCCACGCCATGGTCGAAGCCGGCGTGCAGGCAGGTTACCCGCGTACCGAAGACTTGAACGGCTACCAGCAGGAAGGCTTCGGTCCGATGGACCGCACCGTCACGCCTAAAGGCCGTCGGGCCAGCACCGCTCGCGGTTACCTGGACACCGCCAAAAAGCGCTCGACCCTGACCATCGTCACCCACGCCCTGACCGACAAAGTGCTGTTTGACGGCAAGCGTGCGGTGGGCGTGCGTTACCTGATCGGCGCCGCCGAAGAGCGCGTTGAAGCCCGCGCCCGCAAGGAAGTGCTGGTGTGCAGCGGCGCCATCGCCTCGCCGCAAATCCTCCAGCGCTCCGGCGTCGGCCCGGCCAAGCTCCTGGAAAGCCTCGACATCCCGGTGGTCCACGACCTGCCGGGCGTCGGCGAAAACCTGCAGGACCACCTCGAGCTGTACCTGCAGTACGCCTGCACCCAACCGGTGTCGCTGTACCCTTCGCTGCTCTGGTACAACCAGCCGGCCATCGGTGCCGAGTGGCTGTTCAACGGCACCGGCATCGGCGCCAGCAACCAGTTCGAAGCGGGCGGTTTTATCCGTACCCGTGAAGAATTCGATTGGCCGAACATCCAGTACCACTTCCTGCCGGTAGCGATTAACTACAACGGCAGCAACGGTGTGAAAGAGCATGGTTTCCAGGCGCACATGGGCTCCATGCGTTCGCCAAGCCGTGGCCGGATCCAGCTCAAGTCGAAGAACCCGCGCGAGTACCCGAGCATCCTCTTCAACTACATGGCCACCGAGCAGGACTGGCAGGAATTCCGCGACGGCATCCGCCTGACCCGGGAAATCATGCAACAGCCTGCACTGGATGCGTTCCGTGGCCGGGAAATCAGCCCGGGCATCGACGTCCAGACCGACGAGCAACTGGATAAATTCATCCGCGAGCACGCCGAAACCGCGTTCCACCCGTCCTGCTCGTGCAAGATGGGCACCGACGAGATGGCCGTGGTCGATGGCGAAGGTCGCGTGCATGGCATGCAGGGCCTGCGGGTGGTCGATGCGTCGATCATGCCGATCATCACCACCGGCAACCTCAACGCGCCGACGATCATGATCGCCGAGAAAATCGCCGACAAGATCCGTGGCCGCCAGCCTCTGCCACGCAGCACCGCTGACTACTACGTAGCGGGCGACGCCCCGGTACGTGGCAAGCCGCTGCGTGACGTGAGCCGCACCGCGCAGTAAAACAGCCTGGCGCCGACCGCAACGGTCGGCGCCATCGCGGTCTCCCCGCTTCCCTCGCCACACCCCATCCAGCCCATTGCACCGACTGCGTCCTTGATCGCAGCCTTGGGCAGCGGCTACAGTTCTGCACCTGTCTCGCCCATCCCCATCGCACCGCGGACATTATCCCGAGCCCACCGTCGCCTGTAGCTAGCGCGGCCGGTTTGCTGGCGATAGGGCCCGCAGCGCGCCGCGCTTCACCAGGAGGTCACCCATGTTCGACTTTCACCCCCAGCTCAAGCAGCGCTTCGCTGCCTTGCGCACGGGCGGCGAATTTTTCTCGCTGCGGTATGTACGTGAATCCGGCCAGCACCTGTCGGTGCGCAAGAACGTGGCCGAACCACCCAGCCTGAGCCGTGATGAAGGCGCCATGCTCACCGTGCGGGTCAACGGCGTCGAAGCCTATGCCGCGACCAACGACCTGTCCCAGGCCGGCCTGCAAGCCGCACTGCAACGGGCCGAACAGCAAGCGCGACTGATCGCCGGGCATGCCCTGCTCGACTTGCGCGAGCAGGCGGTGTCCAGTGACCGCGGCGACTACTTTTCGCCGAACCTCGACCAGCCCTTCCCTTCCCTGAGCGATTGCTACCAGATGCTCGGCGACGAGTCCGCGGCCGTGCCCAAAGACGAGCGCCTGGTCAACTGGCAGGTGAGCATCGGCATCACCCAGGTCGAGCAGATCTACCTCAACAGCGCCGGCGCCGAGTTGCGCCAGGCCCAGCGCTTCGTCTACCCGGGCCTGGATGTGACCGCCTATGACGGCAGCGACAGCCAGACCCGGACCCTGGGCCGCGACAACTTCGGCCAGCAGGGCGGCGCCGATGTCATCAGCCGCTGCGGCCTGCTGGGCGCCGGCGCCCAAGTCGCCGACCAGGCGCTGCAATTGCTGCTGGCGCCCAATACCCCCCAGGGCCCGCGCGACCTGCTGCTGATGCCGGACCAGATGATGCTGCAGATCCACGAGTCCATCGGCCACCCGCTGGAGCTGGACCGGATCCTCGGCGACGAACGCAACTACGCCGGCACCAGCTTCGTCAAAGCCCAGGACTTCGGCAGCCTGCAATACGGTTCGTCGCTGCTCAACGTGACCTTCGACCCGGAGATCCCCGAAGAGCTCGCCAGCTACAGCCACGACGATGACGGCAGCGCCGCCAGCAAGCAGTTTCTGATCCGCGAAGGCTTGCTGCTGCGGCCCCTGGGCGGTGCGCTGTCGCAATTTCGCGCCGGCCTGAAGGGTGTCGCCAACAGCCGTGCCTGTGGCTGGAACCGGGCACCGATCGACCGCATGGCCAACCTCAATATCGAGCCGGGCGAGCAATCCCTGGAACAACTGATCGGTGGGATCGAGCACGGCATCCTGATGTCCACCAACCGCTCCTGGTCGATTGACGATGCGCGCAACAAATTCCAGTTCGGCTGCGAATGGGCGCAGTTGATCGAGAACGGCCAGCTCAAGGGCGTGGTGAAGAACCCCAACTACCGGGGGATCTCCGCGCAGTTCTGGCGCAACCTGAGCGCCGTTGGCGACCGCAGTACCTTCAAGGTGCTGGGCACGCCCAATTGCGGCAAGGGCGAGCCGAACCAGGTGATCCGCGTCGGCCATGCTTCGCCGGCCTGTGTCTTTAGCAACATTGATGTGTTTGGGGGAGATGCCTGATGAGCACCGATATGAGTCAGGCCGAACAGTTCAAGGCCCTGGTCGACTGGCTGCGCGACGCCCTGCGCGAGCCGGAGCAGTTCAGCCTGAGCTACGCCGCCGAGTCCTCGGCGTTCATTCGTTTCAACCACGCCCGGGTACGCCAGGCCGGGCACGTGCAGCAGGCCAGTCTGGAGTTCAAGTTGATCGACCAGGGCCGCCACGCCGACCTCAGCATCACCCTGGCCGGCGACCCGCAAGTGGATTTGCAACGCCTGGCCGAAGGCCTGCAACAACTGCGGGAAACCCTGCCGTTATTGCCCGCAGACCCGTACCTGCTGCTCAACCACAACGGCTGGCACAGTCAGAACGTGCAGGAGCGCCCACTGCCCGACACCGAGCAGGTGGTGGCGGAAATCGGCCGCGCCGCAACGGGCCTGGACCTGGTGGGGTTCTACGCCGCAGGTCCCGTCAGTCGCGGTTTTGCCAGTTCGGCCGGGGCCTTTGGCTGGCACCAGGCCAATAGCTTCAACTTCGACTTCAGCCTGTTCCACGACAACGGCCAGGCGGTAAAGGCCAGCTACGCCGGCGATCTGTGGAACAGCGCCGACTTCGCCAGGCGCTTCGAGCAGGCACGGGAGCAACTGGCGTTTCTCGGGCGGCCGCTGCGCACCCTGGCCCCCGGGCAATACCGCGCATACCTGGCGCCAGCGGCCCTGGAAGAAATCGTCGGCATGCTCAGCTGGGGCGGTTTCTCGGCCCAGGCCATCGCCAGCAAGCACAGCCCGTTGCAGAAGCTCTACGCCAATGAGGCCAGCCTGAGCCCGCTGGTGTGGCTCGACGAACAGGTCAGCGGCTCCTTGAGCCCGGCCTTCTCCGATGAGGGCTACCCGAGCCAGGACGTGACGCTGATCGCCGCGGGCGCCGCCAGCGGCCAACTGACCAGCTCGCGCAGCGCCGCCGAATACGGCCTGACCACCAACGGCGCCAGCGGCGGCGAATACCCCGGCGCATTGAGCATGCGCGGCGGGCAATTGCCGCAGCAGGAGATTCTCAAGCAACTCGGCACCGGCCTGTACATCAGTAACCTGTGGTACCTGAACTACTCTGACCAGCCCGCCGCGCGCCTGACGGGCATGACCCGCTTCGCCACCTTCTGGGTGGAAAACGGCGAGATCCAGGCCCCGGTCAGCACCATGCGTTTCGATGACAGTGTCTACAGTCTGCTGGGCACGCAGCTCGAAGCCCTGACCCAGGAGCGCGAGCTGCTGCTGTCGCCCAGTACCTACGGCCAGCGCCAGACCGCCTCGACGCATCTGCCCGGAGCGCTGATCAATCGCCTGACCCTCACTCTTTGAAAAACAGCTGCAAGCGCTAAGCTTCAAGCGTGTAGCTCAAAGCTTGGCGCTGCTCCTTTAGAGGTCCTATGCCCGAACGCCCGGTTCTAGATGCCACCACCGCCCGCTGGCTGCCTTGGGTGGTGGCCATCGCGTTTTTCATGCAGTCCCTCGACGGGACCATCCTCAATACCGCCCTGCCGGCCATGGCCCGGGACCTGGCGGAAAACCCGTTGCGCATGCAGGGCGTGGTCATTGCCTACATGCTCACGGTGGCGCTGCTGATTCCGGCTTCCGGCTGGATCGCCGACCGCTTCGGCACCAAGAAGATTTTCTTCGGCGCCATCCTGCTGTTCAGCATCGGCTCCCTGCTCTGCGCCATGTCCAACACCTTGAGCCAACTGATCGGCGCCCGGGTGATCCAGGGCCTGGGCGGCGCCCTGATGCTGCCGGTGGGCAGGCTGGTGGTGCTGCGCGCCTACCCGCGTTCGGAGCTGGTGCGGATCATGGGGTTTATCACCATCCCCGGCCTGCTCGGCCCGCTGATCGGCCCGACCATGGGCGGCTGGATGGTGCAGTACATGACGTGGCACTGGATCTTCCTGATCAACCTGCCGGTGGGTGCCATCGGCTGCTACGCGGTGTGGCGGTTTATCCCCGACCTGCGTGGCAGCGAACGCACGCGCTTCGACGGCCTGGGCTTCCTGCTGTTTGGCGCGGCGATGGTGCTGATCACCATTGCCATGGAAGGCCTGGGCGAGCTGCACCTGCCGCACCTGCGGGTGATGTTGCTGCTGTTTGCCGGCCTGGCCTGCCTGGCCGCGTACTGGCTGCGCGCCGGGCATATCGATAACCCGCTGTTTGCGCCTTCGCTGTTCAAGGTGCGGACTTTTGCCGTGGGCATTCTCGGTAACCTGTTCGCGCGCCTGGGCAGCGGCGCCCTGCCGTTCCTGGTGCCGTTGCTGTTGCAGGTGGCCCTGGGTTACTCGCCGTCCCAGGCCGGGATGAGCATGTTGCCCCTGGCCGCCGCGGCCATGCTCGCCAAGTCCGTGGCCCGTCCGTTGATCGAGCGTCTGGGCTACCGCGTGGTCCTCACCGGCAATACCCTGGCCCTGGGGCTGATGCTGGCAAGCATGGGCCTGGTCACCGAGCACACGCCTTATCCGCTGCTGCTGGGGATGCTGGCGGTGCTGGGGGCGATCAACTCGCTGCAATTCACCGCGATGAACACCGTGACCCTGATCGACCTCGACGACGCCTCGGCCAGCAGCGGCAACAGCCTGCTGTCGGTGGTCGCGCAGTTGTCCCTGAGCCTGGGCGTGGCCTGTGCCGGTGCCCTGCTCGGCGGCTTTACCGCCGAAGTCGGCAACGACGGGGTGGATACCGTGCTCGGCGCCTTCCAGCTGACGTTCCTCACCGTGGGCATCATGGCAACGCTGGCCGCGGCCATCTTCCTGCAGCTATCGCCCAAGGACGGCAAGCGCAACAAACCGGTGGAAGAACATATCGAGCATTGATCGGCAAATAGGCGACCCGCTGCACTCGACGCGATATGCCCGACGTACACCGGCGCCCATACCGACCAGCGCAGCCTTCGGCAGCGGCTACAGCCCGTAGCCGCTGCCGAGTAGCGCGAGGCTGCGCTGGCCCTCGCTGACAACGCGATACCTCCTGATGTACACCGGCACGCAGCCTGGCGGCAGCGGCAACGTCAATGGCTGCTCGTCCAGAATTTGCAGGTTCGGCGGGCGAGGCTGCTACACTGCGCGACATTTTGTTTTGCAGGCCAGTCCCGTGACCACCATCGCCACCGCTTTTAATACTTTGCCGCTGTCCGCCGCCATGCTGGCTAACCTCGACTCCCTCGGTTATGCCCAGATGACGCCGATCCAGGCGCAAAGCTTGCCGGTGATCCTCAAGGGGATGGATCTGATCGCCCAGGCCAAGACCGGCAGCGGTAAAACCGCAGCCTTCGGTATCGGCCTGTTGAACCCGATCAACCCGCGTTACTTCGGTTGCCAGGCCCTGGTGCTGTGCCCGACCCGTGAACTGGCCGACCAGGTGGCCAAGGAAATCCGCCGCCTGGCCCGCTCCGAAGACAACATCAAGGTCCTGACCCTGTGCGGCGGCGTGTCCCTCGGCCCGCAGATTGCTTCCCTGGAGCACGGCGCGCACATCATCGTCGGCACCCCGGGTCGCATCTCCCAGCACTTGCGCAAGGGCTCGCTGAAACTAGACGGCCTCAACACCCTGATTCTCGACGAAGCCGACCGCATGCTGGACATGGGCTTCTACGACCCGATCGAAGAAATCATCGCCCACACCCCCGAGCGCCGGCAGACCCTGCTGTTCTCCGCCACCTACCCGGTGGGCATCAAGCAACTGGCCTCCAAGTTCATGCGCGACCCGCAGCAAGTGAAGGCCGAAGCCTTCCATGCTGACAGCCAGATCGAACAGCGCTTCTTCGA
Organism: Pseudomonas sp. MF09150; assembly: GCF_059862355.1. Classification (NCBI taxonomy): domain Bacteria; kingdom Pseudomonadati; phylum Pseudomonadota; class Gammaproteobacteria; order Pseudomonadales; family Pseudomonadaceae; genus Pseudomonas; species Pseudomonas sp. MF09150. The sequence goes on from NZ_JCBCUS010000003.1 coordinate 222,502, forward strand.
GATTTCCCCGGAAGAACGCATGGACGCTGTGGTCAAGGTGCTCAACCACTTCCGCCCGCAGTCCTGCGTGGCCTTCTGCTTCACCAAGCAGCAAGTACAGGAAACCGTCGACCACCTGACGTCCAAGGGCATGTCCGCCGTGGGCCTGCATGGCGACCTGGAACAGCGCGACCGTGACCAGGTACTGGCGATGTTCGCCAACCGCAGTACTTCGGTACTGGTGGCCACCGACGTCGCCGCGCGCGGCCTGGACATCGATGCCCTGGACATGGTGATCAACGTCGAACTGGCGCGGGATTCGGAAATCCATATCCACCGCGTCGGCCGAACCGGTCGGGCTGGCGAGAAAGGCATTGCCATCAGCCTGGTCGCACCGTCCGAGGCCCATCGCGCCCAGGCCATCGAACAGTTGCAGAAGTCCCCGCTGAACTGGGACCAGCTGGACAACCTGCCTTCCCAGGGCGGCGGTCCACTGCTGCCAGCCATGAGCACCCTGTGCATCGGCGCCGGGCGCAAGGACAAAGTGCGCCCGGGCGACATCCTCGGTGCCCTGACCGGCGATGCCGGGATCCCCGGTGCCCAGGTCGGCAAGATCGCGATCTTCGACTTCCAGGCGTATGTGGCGGTCGACCGCACCATCGCCAAACAGGCCCTGCAACGCCTGAACGACGGCAAGATCAAGGGCCGTTCGCTGCGGGTACGGATTCTCTGATCCCGGCCCTCCTGTAAAGGGGGCCTCAAGATGGGAGCTTGCTGTGGCGAGGGAGCTTGCTCCCGCTCGAGCGCGCAGCGCTCGCAAAACCCGCGGCCACAGTTTGACTGACCCGCCGCGCTGCCCAGGCAAGCTCCCGCGCCACACACACGCTGTACTGCTCGACCCCAGCCTTTTAGAGGACACCGTTTTGCGCTCTACCGAAGTCGTGATCATTGGCGCTGGCGCCGCAGGCCTGATGTGCGCCCTGACCGCTGCCGGTCGTGGACGCCAAGTGATGTTGCTCGACCACGCCAACAAGGCGGGCAAGAAAATCCTGATGTCCGGCGGTGGCCGCTGCAATTTCACCAACATGTACACCGAACCTGGCAATTTTCTCTCGCAGAACGCGCACTTCTGCAAATCCGCCCTGGCCCGCTATACCCAGTGGGATTTCATCGCCATGGTGGCCAAGCACGGCGTGCCGTATCACGAGAAAAAACTCGGCCAGTTGTTCTGCGATAACAAGTCCAGCGACATCCTCGGTATGCTGCTCGACGAGTGCGACCAGGCCGGGGTCACGCTGCACCTGGACACCTCCATCGAGCAGATCGAAAAGCTCGAACACGGCTACCTGCTGCAAACCACCCTCGGCCCGTTGCAGTGCACGTCCCTGGTGATCGCCACCGGCGGCCTGTCGATCCCGACCCTGGGTGCCACCGGCTTTGGTTACCAGGTGGCCCGGCAGTTCGGCCACGAGCTGCTGCCGACCCGCGCCGGGCTGGTGCCGTTCACCATCACCGACCAGCTCAAGGAGCTGTGCGGCGAGCTGTCCGGGACCTCGGTGGATTGCCTGGTGAGCTGCAACGAACAGAGCTTTCGCGAGAACATCCTGTTCACCCACCGTGGCCTCAGCGGCCCGGCGATCCTGCAGATCTCGTCCTTCTGGGAACCGGGCGACACCGTGGAAATCAACCTGCTGCCGGACCACGATGCCCTCGACTGGCTGAATCAACAGCAGGCCGAACGCCCCAACAGCGAATTGAAAACCCTGCTCGGCGAAATCTTCACCAAGAAGATGGCCAACCTGCTGGCGGACAACTGGTTCGTCTCCAAGCCGATGAAGCAATACACCCACGCCGAAATCGCCGAGATCGCCGATAAACTGGCGAGCTGGAAACTGGTGCCGGCGGGCACCGAAGGCTACCGCACCGCCGAAGTGACCCTGGGCGGCGTCGACACCCGCGAAGTGTCGTCCAAGACCATGGAATCGCTGAAAAGCCCGGGGCTGTACTTTATCGGCGAAGTACTGGACGTGACCGGCCACCTCGGCGGCTTCAATTTCCAGTGGGCCTGGGCTTCGGGTTACGCGGCCGCGCAGTACGTCTGAGGCGGCGACGCTTGCCTCGGGAGGCGTGAGCGGTACAAGGAAGGAACAGATTTTGCTCCAGGATGTGACGACGCCATTGCGCCGTCGTCAATACTGGCTCAATTTACCCAGATCGCCCCGGAAGGCCCTCCCCACTTCATGTCCTCGACCTCTTTTCGCCACTCCCTGCGCCGTCTTTGGGCACTGGATAAATTCAGCTACAGCGTGCGGGTGTTTATCGCCCTGACCGGCAGCATGGCGCTGTGCTGGTACCAGGACGAGATGGGCTTGCTGATCCCACTGTTCCTGGGGATTATCGCCAGCGCCCTGGCCGAGACCGACGACAGCTGGCAGGGTCGCCTCAACGCCCTGGCCGTGACCTTGGTGTGCTTCAGTGTCGCGGCCTTCTCGGTCGAATTGCTGTTCCCCTACCCCTGGATATTCGTCATCGCCCTGGCGTTGGCCAGCTTCGGTCTGACCATGCTCGGTGCCCTCGGCGAACGTTACGGCGCGATTGCCTCGGCGACCCTGATTCTGTCGGTCTATACCATGATCGGCGTGGATCAGCGCGGCGGCGCGGTCACCGACTTCTGGCACGAACCGGTGCTGCTGGTGGCCGGCGCCGCCTGGTACGGCCTGCTCTCGGTGCTGTGGCAGGCGCTGTTCTCCAACCAGCCGGTGCAACAGAGCCTGGCCCGGCTGTTTCGCGAGCTGGGGTATTACCTGAAGCTCAAATCGTCGCTGTTCGAGCCGATCCGCCAGCTGGACGTCGAAGCCCGGCGCCTGGAACTGGCGCAACAGAACGGCAAGGTGGTGGCTGCACTCAACGCGGCCAAGGAAATAATCCTGCACCGGGTCGGCAATGGCCGGCCGGGGTCCAAGGTCAGTCGCTACCTGAAGCTGTACTTCCTGGCCCAGGACATCCACGAGCGGGCCAGCTCCTCGCACTACCCGTACAACGCCCTGGCCGATGCGTTCTTCCACAGTGACGTATTGTTCCGCTGCCAGCGCCTGCTGCGTCAGCAAGGCAAGGCCTGCCGGGCCCTGGCCGAGTCGATCCAGCTGCGCCAGCCGTTCGTCTACGACGCCAGCTTTGCCGAAGCCCTAAACGACCTGCACGCCTCCCTGGAGCATCTGCGGATCCAGAGCAACCCGGCCTGGCGCGGGTTGCTGCGCTCGCTGCGGGCGCTGGCGGCGAACCTCGGGACCCTGGACCGCTTGCTCAGCGATGCCAGCAACCCCGACGCCCTGGCCGACGCCACCGACAGCAGCCTGCTGGACCGTTCACCGCGCAACCTGAAGGATGTCTGGCTGCGCCTGCGCACCCAGCTGACGCCGACGTCGCTGCTGTTTCGCCATGCCCTGCGCCTGCCGCTGGCGCTGACCATCGGCTACGGCATGGTGCATTTGATTCACCCCTCCCAGGGCTACTGGATCATCCTCACCACGCTTTTCGTGTGCCAGCCGAACTACGGCGCCACGCGGCGCAAGCTCGGCCAGCGGATCATCGGCACCGCCATCGGCCTCACCGTGGCCTGGGCCCTGTTCGATCTGTTCCCGAGCCCGCTGGTGCAGTCGTTGTTCGCGATCGCAGCCGGCGTGGTGTTCTTTATCAACCGCACCACGCGCTACACCCTGGCGACGGCGGCCATCACCCTGATGGTGCTGTTCTGCTTCAACCAGGTCGGCGACGGTTATGGGCTGTTCCTGCCACGCCTGTTCGATACCCTGCTGGGCAGCCTGATCGCCGGCCTCGCGGTATTTCTGTTCCTGCCCGACTGGCAGGGCCGACGCCTGAACAAAGTGCTGGCCAACACCCTGACCTGCAACAGCATCTACTTGCGCCAGATCATGCAGCAGTACGCCGCCGGCAAAAGCGACGATCTGGCCTACCGCCTGGCCCGACGCAACGCCCACAACGCCGATGCGGCGCTGTCCACTACCCTGGCCAATATGCTGATGGAGCCCGGGCACTTCCGTAAGGAAGCGGACGTGGGCTTCCGCTTCCTGGTGCTGTCCCACACCTTGCTCAGCTACCTCTCGGGCCTCGGTGCCCACCGCGAGACCCAGCTGCCGGCCGAAGTCCGGGAACACCTGATCGAAGGCGCCGGGGTCAGCCTGGCAGCCAGCATCGACGAAATCGCCCAGGGCCTGGCCAGCAAAACCCCGATCGCCATCCAGAGCGATGCCGAAGAAGCCCTGGCCAATGAGCTGGAACAGATGCCGGATGAAATCGACGAAGGCCAGCGCCTGGTGCAAAGCCAACTGGCGCTCATATGCCGGCAGCTGGGGCCCCTGCGAACCCTGGCAGTCCACCTCATAAGAGCAGAGTGAAGCAGCGGCAAGCTGCAAGTGGCCCGCGGACTGCTTCCCGCTTGCCGCTGTCCCTCTCCTACATACCGTGTTCGCGCAAGAGCCGGTCGTAACTGCCATCGGCTTTCATCTTGGCGATTTCGCGGTCGAAGCCGGCGACGATCTTGGCGTGGTCCGGGTTTTTCAGGCTGACCAGGATATGCAGGCTGTTTTCGCTCAGGGGCTTGGGCACGAACTCCACGGCATTGCGCACTCGCGGTGATTCCCGGGCCAGGTAATAGCGGGCGACGTACTCGTCTTCCAGGGTCAGTTGAACCCGGTCGGCCGCCAGCATGCGCACCGCCATGGCGAAGTTGTGCACCGGGACTTTCTGCAACAGCGGGTCGTTGTCGAATTCGGGGGCGTAGGCGTAACCGCGAACCACGGCAATCGGGTATTCGTGCAACTGCTTGAGGTCCTGGTATTCCAGCGGAGCGTCCTTGCGCTTGATAAAGCGCACCCGGTTCAGCAGGTACTCGGCGGAAAACTGCCCCAACTGGGTTCGCGCATCGTTGTACCAGGCGTTGACCAGCACGTCGTAGCGGCCCTCGCCCACCCCCATCAGCGCCCGGGCCCAGGGCACCTGTTCGAACTCGCTGGGGTACCCGGCACGGGCCAGGGCGGTGCTGACGATATCCGTGGCCAGCCCGCCATTGACCAGCGTGGCATCGGTAAACGGCGGCCAGACGTCGGCCACCAGGCGCAATTTTTCCGCGGACGCGCTCTGGCCCAGCAACAGCAATCCAATCAAAGCAAACGCTCGATGCAATCGCGGCATGCTCAAAGATCCTTAGCGGGCGCGGAGCCCTGCGTGATTTCGGCGGAACCCGAGGTTCTGCTGGTCACTGCGTGACCACAACCCGGACCTAACATTAGCTCATGGGAGCCAATGCAAAGCGCTCGATTGCAGATTACACAAAGAAGACAGACCCCATCCAAGACAATGATGGCATTTTGATCCACCTCACATAAATCCTCGCCCCCACCGCCCCGCGCAAGACATCCTGGAGAGGGACGCTTAGTATCGCTGCACAGTTTTTGACAGGACGTGAACATGACAATCGATTGGGTCTGCAAACACCACACTGACCTGGGCAAGGAACAGTTGTACGCCATTCTGCAGCTGCGCACCGAGGTGTTCGTGGTCGAGCAGAAATGCGCCTATCAGGAAGTCGATGGCCAGGATCTGGACGGCGACACCTGCCACCTGATGGCCTGGCACAACGACCGCCTGGTGGCCTACCTGCGCCTGCTCGACCCGACGTCCCAGGGCGGCGATGTGGTGATCGGCCGCGTGGTCATCGCGCCCGAGGCCCGCAGCCAGGGCCTGGGCCACACGCTGATGGAGCACGCCCTGATGCAGGCCGAGAAGTACTGGCCCGACACGCCGATCTACCTCTCGGCCCAGGCACATTTGCAGGGCTACTACGGCCGCTACGGCTTCAGCGTGGCGGGCGAGGAGTACGTCGAGGACGGCATCCCCCACATCGGCATGCGCAAGGCTTGAGCCGACGCGGCTTCGGCGGTGTTCAGGGGTAGCCCAGCACCGCCTTGATCTGCGGCAGGTGGCTGGCGATCCAGCCCTTGTCGATCGCGCCCCAGTCCTGGACCTGGTAGCGCCCGGCGTGGTTGCGCGCGCCATCCTGCTGCTCGAACTCGCAGACGATGTCCAGGTCCGCCAGGGCGGCGATGGTGTCCTGGGCGGTGCGCCGGGGCATGCCCGTGGCCTCGGTCAGCGCCGGTACACTGCTGGCCAGCCCGCTGTCGATCAGGTACGCCACGTACAAGCGCCGGTAAAAGCTGCTTTTGGTCTTGCTCACATCCATCGCCTACTCCTTGTTGCTTGGGTTATCCCACCACGTCCGCCTTGCCCTGCAGATCACGCCAGGTGAGGTAGACCCGCAGGTCGAATTCCAGCTGGTGATAGCCCGGCAGCATGTGCTCGCAGAGCTTGTAGAACGCTTTGTTATGGTCCGATTCCTTGAAGTGCGCCAGTTCGTGGACCACGATCATGCGCAGAAACTCCGGGGCGGCCTCCTTGAACAGCGAAGCAATGCGGATTTCCTTCTTGGCCTTGAGCTTGCCGCCCTGTACCCGGGAAATCGCCGTGTGCAGGCCCAGGGCGCGGTGGGTCAGGTCCAGGCGATTATCGAACAGCACCTTGTCCACGGCCGGCGCGTTGCGCAGGTATTCCTGCTTGAGTTCCAGCACATAGCCGTACAGCGCCTTGTCGCTCTGCACCCCATGCTTTTGCGGATAACGCTGGCTCAGGTAGTCGCCCAAGCGCCCCTGGGCGATCAATTGGCGGATTTGTTCCTGAAGAGCGGCCGGGTAGGCCTGGAGGTATTTCAAGGCGGTCATGGGGCGGCAACAGAGTCACGAAAGGTCGCCAGTGTAGCGAATTCAGCCCGGTAACGCGCTCCAGTCGAAGGGCTGGGCAAAGCGCCGGGCGTCACTGGCCATCAGCGGCCGCGCCACCAGGAAGCCCTGCACGTACTGGCAGCCATTGGCTTGCAGCCATTGATATTGCTCGAGGGTTTCCACGCCCTCGGCAATCACCAGCAGCCCGAATTGCTTGCACAAATCGATGGTGCTGCGGGCTATCGCCGCGTCGCGCGGCGAATCCGGCAAGCGCGCGATCAGGTGCCGGTCGAGCTTGAGGGTATCGAGTTCCAGGTCGCGCAGATGGGCCAGGGAACAGACGCCCGAGCCAAAGTCATCCAGCGCCACCCGCACCCCAAGGTGACGCAGCAGACGCAACTGTTTGCGCGTCTCGTCAGGGTTTTGGAGCAGGGCCTCCTCGGTGACTTCGACCTCCAGCTGCCGGGGCTGCAGGCCGTGACGCTCAAGGACCCGGCGCAATTCGGTGACCAGGTTGGGCAAGCCGAACTGCGTGTTGCTCAAGCTGATGGCCAGCACCATGTCCTCGCTGAACAGGCCCTGCCAGCGCCGGCGCTGAGCGGCGCCGCGGTGGTAGATCCAGCTGCCCAGGCGACTGATCAGCCGCGCCTCTTCCAGCAACGGCAGAAACAGCCCCGGCGGGACGTCGCCGACACTCGGGTGCTGCCAGCGCAACAACGCCTCGAACCCACGCAGGCGGCCATCGGCAATCGCCACCTGGGGTTGATACACCAGGTTGAATTCCTTGTGCTTGATGGCGTTGCGCACGCTGTCCTCAAGCATCAGCCGCGAGCGCGCCCGGCCGTTCATTTCATGATCGTAGTAGCGATACTGCTGGCGTCCGGCGCGCTTGGCTTCGTACATGGCGATGTCGGAGGCACGCAGCAGGCCATCGAGATCGGCACCGCAATCGGGGTACGTAGCAATGCCGATGCTGACGCCGAGGACGATATCCAGGCCATCGATCTGCTGACAGATCGACACCCGTTCGATGAGTTTTTCCGCGATCTTTGCTGCCTGCTCTGGCTGCTCCAGGTCCAGCAACGCGGTGAATTCATCCCCCCCCATGCGCGCCAGGATATCGAAAGAGCGCAAGCAGGCTCGCAACTGCTCCGAGACCCAGCGCAGGACCCGGTCACCGGCATCGTGCCCCAGGGAATCGTTGACTCGCTTGAAGCCGTCCAGGTCCAGGTACAGCAGCACCAGGGACTTTTCCGGGCGCTCCTGGCGCAGCAGCAGGTTCTCCACCGTCTGGTAAAACCCCCGGCGGTTGAGCAGGCCAGTCAAGGGATCGGTCACGGCCTGGTATTCCAGTTGCTGGTGCAGATGGCGCACCTCGGACATGTCCAGCACCGTGACCACCATGGCCTTCTGCTCAGTGGACAGCGGCGCGCAGGACAGGGCCACCGAGACCTGCTGCCCCGTGCGGGTACAGAGCGTGGCGTCATGCAGGCGGTAGGTTTCGCCCCGGGCATAGCTGGCGTAGAACTCGGAGTCGCGCCAGACCGGCATCTGCGGCTTTTGCACAAAACTGAGCAGCGCATTGCCTTCCAGGCTGTTGTCCTGGAACTCGAGCAAACGCGAAATCGCCGGGTTGGCAAACTCGATAAGCCCGCCCTCGCCCACCACCAGGATGCCTTCGGCGGCATTGGCCAGCACCGAGGCGTTGAACGCCCGGGCGGCTTCCAGCTCGTGGCTCAGGCGCTGCAAGGCACGGCGATTGCGCTGCTGTTCCAGCAGAGTCTGCACCTTGGGCTTGAGGATTTGCGGATCGAAAGGCTTGAACAGGTAATCCACGGCGCCGCTGGCGTAGCCCTTGATCACCGCGTCCTGGGATTGTTCGTTGGCGGTCAGGAAGATGATCGGAGTCAGACGTGTCCGCTGGCTGCCACGCATCAGTCGCGCAACTTCGAAGCCGTCCATCCCGGGCATCTGCACATCCAGCAGCACCAGGTCGACTTCGTGTTCAAGCAGCAGGTTGAGGGCCTCGATACCGGATGCGGCCGTCATGACCTGCCAGTCCTGGCGCTGCAGCAGCGCCCGCATGCTGATCAGATTCTCGGGGTAGTCATCAACGATCAAAAGGACTGAGCTGCCGTCACCTGGCTTGGGTTGCGCGCATTCCATGCTGCTTCTCTTGTGTGCGTAAGGCCGGAAACCGAAGAAAACCGGACAAAAACTGAGTCTTCACTCTAGACCCGGATCCGGCAAAGCAGAAGCTGTCAAAAGGACATCACCGTGCCAAAGCAGCGGGCACCCGACTAACGGTCACCCGCGAAAGCCCCGTATCAAGGGAAAAAACGCCCCAGGACAAAGGCTTGACGTCAAGCATCCGCCAGACGGGCGTTAACCGCGATGCCTTCTACGCTATAAAGACCACCCCTGAAAAACCGCAGGCTAAAGCCTTGCGTGCCTGCCCCTGCCTCAACCGTGGAAACCCCCGACCATGATCGACCTGGCAACCTGGAACCTCAGCGTTCCCGTCGGCAACCCGCCGGCCACCATCGACACACCACGACTGGTGAGTGGTTTCAAGGATCAGTACTTCCACTCCAACACCGGCACCCTGTTCTTCTGGTCCCCCGTGACCGGCTCCAAGACCGAGAACGCCATCTACCCGCGCACCGAACTGCGCGAGACCTACTCCAACGGCACCCTGCGTAACTGGACCTACCCCGACGCCGACAACCTGCTGTACGCGACCCTGGCGGTGAACCAGGTGCCTTCCTCGGGCAAGATCGTCATCGGCCAGATCCACGCCTACAACAGCACCAAGCCGCTGGTGAAGGTCGAGTACCAGTACAAGACCAGCAAGCTGAGCGGCAATATCGTGGCCAAGGTGCGCATGCGTCCGGACGACAAGGAAGGCCGGGTCATCACCATCGCCGAGAACGTCAAGCTGGACCGCGAGTTCTCCTACCTGATCCACCTCAGTCGCAGCGGCACGCTGAGCATCAGCGCCGCCGGCTACCAGTGGGACAACAAGATCAGCGCCACCTGGCGCGACAAGCCGCTGTACTTCAAGGCCGGGGTCTATGTGCAGGACAACACCGGCTACACCAGCGAAGGCGGCAAGGTGACCTTCTACAAGCTGGACATCGACCACAACAAAGGCTGAAACCGACCCACAAAAAAGCCCGCATCGCTGCGGGCTTTTTCAGTACAACGCCGGGGCTTAGTTGACCTTGGCGTTCAGCTCACCCTTGAGGTAACGCTGGAACATGGCTTCCAGGGAAACCGGCTTGATCTTCGAAGCATTGCCGGCGGTGCCGAAGGCTTCGTAACGGGCGATGCACACGTCGCGCATGGCGGTCACGGTAGCGCCGAAGAATTTGCGCGGGTCGAACTCGCTCGGGTTGGTGGCCATCAGGCGACGCATCGCACCGGTGGACGCCAGGCGCAGGTCGGTGTCGATGTTGACCTTGCGCACGCCGTGCTTGATGCCTTCAACGATTTCTTCAACCGGCACGCCGTAGGTTTCTTTGATGTCGCCGCCGTACTGGTTGATGATTGCCAGCCACTCTTGCGGTACCGAAGACGAACCGTGCATCACCAGGTGAGTGTTGGGAATGCGCTTGTGGATCTCTTTGATGCGGTCGATGGCCAGCACGTCGCCGGTAGGCGGCTTGGTGAACTTGTAGGCGCCGTGGCTGGTGCCGATGGCGATGGCCAGGGCATCGACCTGGGTGCGCTTGACGAAGTCGGCGGCTTCTTCCGGGTCGGTCAGCATCTGGCTGTGATCCAGCACGCCTTCAGCGCCGATACCGTCTTCTTCACCGGCCATGCCGGTTTCCAGGGAACCCAGGCAGCCCAGCTCGCCTTCTACCGACACGCCGCAGGCGTGAGCCATGGCCACGGTTTGCTGGGTCACGCGCACGTTGTAGTCGTAGTCGGTCGGGGTCTTGCCGTCTTCGCCCAGGGAGCCGTCCATCATGACCGAGCTGAAGCCCAGCTGGATGGAGCGCTGGCAGACGTCAGGGCTGGTGCCGTGGTCCTGGTGCATGCACACCGGGATGTGCGGGAATTCTTCGATCGCGGCGAGGATCAGGTGGCGCAGGAAAGGCGCACCGGCGTATTTGCGGGCACCGGCCGAAGCCTGGACGATCACCGGGGAGTCAGTCTTGTCAGCGGCTTCCATGATGGCGCGCATCTGCTCAAGGTTGTTGACGTTGAAAGCTGGAACGCCGTAGCCGAATTCGGCTGCGTGGTCCAGCATCTGGCGCATGCTGATGAGTGCCATTGTGTGTGTCTCTCCCGATCGAGGGTCGTTAATCGTGCAAGCCTGCCGTAGCGGCGGCTGCTATTCAAGTTATTGCAGATCGGGGGTCAGCCCGCCCTGCCTGATTCAAGTAAAACGCTGTTTCGTGTCCTGCCAACCCCTGTAGCGAGCGAGCCTGTCGGCTCGGCCGTCGCCACCGGGGCCGGTTTTATTGAGCCTTGCAGCCGCGGCCGATCAGATCGTTGGTGGCGACCCAGTAAACCAGGCCTTCCTCACCTTTTTCGTGAAACGCCAGCATCTCATTGCTGTACAGCGCGCCCGAGGCGCCCGGTTCCAGCTTCAGGCGGTAGACCTGATCGGCCCCGCCCAGGCGCACATCGACTTCCTTGCGGCTGCTGTCGGTGTAGCGCCAGACCACTTGTGCCTGGCTGTCGCAGACCCAGGTGGTCCAGGTGTCGGCGGGTGGCGACTTGAACAGATCCAGGTTGGCGCAACCTGCCAGCAATGCCAGCGCCGCCACGGCGATAAAGCCTTTCATCGGTGTTCCTCGGCAGGCGGCAGCAGGCCGCCAGCACAGCGCGTAATCAATGAGACCCGTCAAGGACAACCATGTTCCTTGGTCCGGGACGGGGTTTCGTATTTGTCCAGGCCATCAGGGCCCAGACGCTTGTTAATCACCGGCGCCGTCTCGGCCTGCCAATCGGCCTGGTAGCAGCCGTTGTCCGGCGCCCCTGGCTCGACCGCAGGTTTGGCCTCGGGGGTGCTGGAACACCCCACCAGCAACCCGACGCCGATCAACAGCATTAACGTCTTGACCATGTGAACACTCCTTTGCCTGGCCAATGGGGCTTCAGCCCTTGGCCCGTGCTTCCAGGACTTCCACGGCTGGCAGCACCTTGCCTTCGACGAACTCGAGGAACGCGCCGCCGCCGGTAGAAATGTAGGAGATTTGTTCGGCCACACCATATTTATCGATGGCCGCCAGGGTGTCGCCACCACCGGCAATGGAGAATGCCGAGCTGTCGGCGATGGCCTGGGCCAGCACCTTGGTGCCGTTACCGAACTGGTCGAACTCGAACACGCCGACCGGACCGTTCCAGAGGATGGTCTTGGACGACTTCAGCAGCTCGGCGAAATGCGCGGCGGTTTGCGGGCCAATGTCGAGGATCATGTCGTCGGCCGCCACATCGGCGATCAGCTTGACCGTGGCTTCGGCGCTTTCGGCGAATTCCTTGGCCACCACCACGTCGACCGGCAGCGGGACGCTGACCTTGGCCGCGATGTCACGGGCGGTGTCCAACAGGTCCGGCTCGTACAGCGACTTGCCGACCGGGTGACCGGCAGCCGCGAGGAAAGTGTTGGCAATACCGCCGCCGACGATCAGTTGATTGCAGATCTGGCTCAGGCTGTTGAGCACGTCAAGCTTGGTCGACACCTTGGAACCGGCAACGATGGCCGCCATCGGTTGTGCCGGGGCGCCCAGGGCCTTGCCCAGTGCATCCAGCTCAGCGGCCAGCAACGGACCGGCCGCAGCGACCTTGGCGAACTTGGCCACGCCATGGGTCGAGCCCTCGGCACGGTGGGCAGTGCCGAAAGCGTCCATCACGAACACGTCGCACAGCGCAGCGTATTGCTGGGCCAGTTCGTCGGCGTTCTTTTTCTCGCCCTTGTTGAAGCGCACGTTTTCGAACAACACGATGTCACCGGCCTTGACCTCGACACCGTTCAGGTAATCGGCCACCAGCGGCACCTCACGGCCCAGGGCCTTGCTCAGGTAGTCGGCGACGGGCTTGAGGCTGTTCTCGGCCGAGAACTCGCCTTCGGTCGGACGGCCCAGGTGCGAGCAGACCATCACTGCCGCGCCTTTTTCCAGGGCCAGCTTGATGGTCGGCAGCGAGGCCAGGATTCGCGCATCGCTGGTGACAACACCGTCCTTGACTGGGACGTTGAGGTCTTCACGGATCAGTACGCGCTTACCTTGCAGATCGAGGTCGGTCATCTTCAACACGGTCATGGGTCGCAATTCCTGGGTTACTGCTGTTGAGAAGCAGGGAGTAGAGGGGCAGAAAGTGGAGCAGCTGTTTGCAGATAATGTCCTGCAACGTCCAGCATTCGGTTGGCAAACCCCCATTCGTTGTCGAACCAGGCCAGGATGTTCACCAGCCGGGGGCCGGAAACACGGGTCTGACTGGCGTCGACGATCGCCGAATGCGGGTCGTGGTTGAAATCACAGCTGGCGTGCGGCAGCTCGGTGTAGGCCAGCAAACCCTTGAGCGGGCCGCTGGTGGCGGCCTCGCGCAGGATCCGGTTGACCTCGCCGGCATCGGTATCACTCACGGTTTGCAGGGTGATATCGAGGCACGACACGTTCACCGTCGGCACGCGCACTGCTTTGGCCTGAATTCGCCCGGCAAGTTCCGGCAGCAGCCGCTCGATGCCTCGGGCCAGACCGGTGGACACCGGGATCACCGACTGGAACGCCGAACGGGTACGGCGCAGGTCTTCGTGGTGATAGGCGTCGATCACCGGCTGATCGTTCATCGCCGAGTGAATGGTGGTGATCGATACGTACTCCAGGCCGATCGCCTGATCCAGCAGGCGCAACAGCGGAACGCCGCAGTTGGTGGTGCAGGAGGCGTTGGATACCAGCAGCTCGCGGCCGGTCAGGCAATCCTGGTTGACGCCGTAGACGATGGTGGCGTCGACATCCGACTCACTGGCCATCGGCTGGGAAAACAGCACCCGCGGCGCACCGGCATCGAGGAAGCGCTGGCCATCGGCCCGGGTGTGGTAAGCGCCGGAGCACTCCAGCACCAGATCGACGCCCAGGGACGCCCAATCGATGCCTTCGGGGGTAGCACTGCGCAAGACTTTCACGCAGTTGCCATTAATATGCAGACAATCGCCATCGATCTTCACCTCGCCGGGGAACCGGCCATGGGTGGAGTCGAAGCGTGTCAGGTATTCGATGCTGGCCATGTCGGCCAGGTCGTTGATTGCAACAATTTCGAACCCGGCCGCGGCCCCTCGCTCGAACAGAGCACGCAAGACGCAACGACCAATCCGGCCGTAGCCGTTGAGTGCAACTTTGTAGGGACGCGGTTGAGGCATGGGGTTCTCAATCAGGTACAGGTAGACACACGGGTTATGCGCAACCCCTTGTAGGAGCACGCTTGCGTGGCGAGGGAGCTTGCTCCCGCTGGAGCGCGCAGCGCTCCCAGACCGGTTGCCGAGGTGTATCTGATACCTCTCGACAGGTCGGTTTGGGGCCGCTTCGTAGCTCAGCGGGAGCAAGCTCCCTCGCCACTACAAGCTCGCTCCTACACAGAGGAGCGGTGCGTTTTAGTCTTCCAGCAGTTCTTCAGCCTGACCCAGGATGTTTTCCAGGGTGAAGCCGAACTCTTCGAACAAGGCTGGCGCAGGCGCCGACTCGCCGTAGGTGGTCATGCCGATCACGCGGCCTTCCAGGCCCACGTACTTGTACCAGTAGTCCGCGTGAGCGGCCTCGATGGCGATACGGGCACTGACCTGCAACGGCAGGACCGATTGCTTGTAGCCGGCGTCCTGGGCATCGAACACGCTGGTGCATGGCATGGAAACCACACGCACCTTGCGGCCCTGCTCGGTCAGCTTGTCGAACGCCTGAACCGCCAGGCCCACTTCCGAACCGGTGGAGATCAGGATCAGCTCAGGCTCGCCTGCGCAGTCCTTCAACACGTAGCCGCCACGGGCGATATCAGCGATCTGGCCGGCATCGCGGGTTTGGTGCTGCAGGTTCTGACGGGAGAAGATCAGCGCCGAAGGGCCGTCCTTGCGCTCGATGGCCAGCTTCCAGCAGACGGCCGATTCCACGGCATCGGCTGGACGCCAGGTGTCGAGGTTCGGGGTGCTGCGCAGGCTGGTCAGTTGCTCGACCGGCTGGTGAGTCGGGCCGTCTTCGCCCAGGCCGATGGAGTCGTGGGTGTAGACGAACACCACGCGCTTCTTCATCAAGGACGCCATGCGCACCGCGTTGCGGGCGTATTCCATGAACATCAGGAAGGTCGCGCCGTAAGGCACCAGGCCGCCGTGCAGGGACACGCCGTTCATGATCGCGCTCATGCCGAACTCGCGAACGCCGTAGTACATGTAGTTGCCGCTGGCATCTTCCGCCGACACGCCTTTGCAGCCTTTCCACAGGGTCAGGTTGGAACCGGCCAGGTCAGCGGAGCCGCCCAGCAGTTCAGGCAGCAGTGGGCCGTAGGCATTCAGGGCGTTCTGGCTGGCCTTGCGGCTGGCAATGGTTTCGCCCTTGGCCGCGACTTCGGCGATATAGGCCGAGGCCTTTTCGGCGAAATCGGCAGGCAATTCACCGGCCAGGCGACGGACCAGCTCGTTGGCCAGCTCAGGGAAGGCGGCGGAGTAGGCCGCGAAGCGCTGATCCCACTCGGCTTCCACCGCGCGGCCGGCTTCCTTGGCGTCCCACTCGGCGTAGATATCGGCCGGGATTTCGAACGGAGCGTAGTTCCAGTTCAGCGCCTTGCGGGTCAGGGCGATTTCCGCGTCACCCAATGGGGCGCCGTGGCAGTCTTCCTTGCCTTGCTTGTTCGGCGAGCCGAAACCGATGGTGGTCTTGCAGCAGATCAGGGTCGGCTGCTCGCTTTTGCGCGCGGTCTCGATGGCGATCTTCAGTTCTTCAGGATCATGACCGTCGACGTTGCGGATCACCTGCCAGTTGTAGGCTTCGAAACGCTTCGGGGTGTCATCGGTAAACCAGCCTTCGACTTCGCCGTCGATGGAGATGCCGTTGTCATCGTAGAAGGCAATCAGCTTGCCCAGGCCCAAGGTACCGGCCAGGGAGCCCACTTCGTGGGAAATGCCTTCCATCATGCAGCCATCACCCAGGAACACGTAGGTGTGGTGATCAACAACGTTGTGCCCCGGACGGTTGAACTGCGCCGCCAGGACTTTCTCTGCGAGGGCGAAACCCACGGCGTTGGCCAGGCCCTGGCCCAACGGACCGGTGGTTGTTTCAACACCCGGGGTGTAGCCGAATTCCGGGTGACCCGGGGTGCGGCTGTGCAGTTGGCGGAAGTTTTTCAGATCTTCGATCGACAGGTCATAGCCGGTCAGGTGCAGCAGCGAGTAGATCAACATCGAGCCGTGGCCGTTGGACAGCACGAAGCGGTCACGGTCGGCGAAAGCCGGATTACTCGGGTTGTGCTTCAGGTAGTCACGCCAGAGTACCTCGGCGATATCCGCCATACCCATCGGGGCACCGGGATGGCCGCTGTTGGCTTTTTGCACGGCATCCATGCTGAGGGCACGAATGGCGTTGGCACGCTCACGACGGCTGGGCATCGCTGATCTCCTAGGGTTTGAATAAAACGAAACGGAAAAAAGACGCGCATTTTCCCTCAGCCCGTAGGCGGGGGCAATGACAGATAGTCGTTCTGGCACGTTTTTCCTGTGGATAAAGCGCTTATCGCCTGATGAAACCTTTCTGCATTTCGTCTTTAGAGAGCAAAGGCTGCTTCAAGTGCCATTTATCTACCAATATCAAAACTTTTTGATATTGGTCTTGCGGGGTTTTATGGGCGTCACTAGACTGCGCCACTATGAATTTACGTGTGCCTTCCATTCGCCATGACGACTGCGATGAACTGGCGGCCTTGTGCAAGGCCGGCGGCGATCCGCTGCGATTGAATGTATTGCGCGCGCTGACCAACGACTCGTTCGGTGTACTGGAGCTGGCGCAGATCTTTGCCATCGGCCAGTCCGGCATGAGCCACCACCTCAAGGTTCTGGCCCAGGCCGACCTGGTGGCGACCCGCCGCGAGGGCAATGCGATTTTCTATCGCCGTGCCCTGCCCAACACCGAGCAACTGGGTGGCAGATTGCATGCAGCCCTGCTCGATGAAGTCGACCAACTGGCCCTGCCCTTTGACGTACAGGCGCGGATCGGCCTGGTGCATCGACAACGGGCGACGGCTAGCCAGGACTTTTTTTCCCGGGTCGCGGAGAAGTTTCGCGCCCAGCAGGACCTGATCGCAGGACTGCCCCAGTACCGCGAGAGCTTGCTTTCGTTGCTGGATCAGCTGAATTTCGGCAGCACCGCCACGGCCATAGAAGTCGGCCCGGGCGACGGTGGCTTTCTGCCGGATCTGGCCCGCCGTTTTCATCAGGTCACCGCGCTGGACAACAGCCCGGCGATGCTGGATCTGGCGCGTCAGCTGTGTGAACGCGAAGCGCTGGCTAACGTCAGCCTGCAGTTGGCCGATGCACTGAATGGCGTAGGCCTGAGCGCCAACTGCGTCGTGTTGAACATGGTCTTGCACCATTTCGCAGCGCCCGCCGAAGCCATGAAACACATGGCCGGCCTGCTGCAACCAGGCGGTAGCCTGTTAGTGACAGAGTTGTGCAGCCACAACCAGAGTTGGGCCAGGGAGGCCTGCGGTGATCTCTGGCTGGGCTTTGAACAGGAAGATCTGGCCCGTTGGGCCACCGCTGCGGGACTGGTTCCCGGGGAAAGCCTGTATGTAGGCTTACGTAATGGTTTCCAGATTCAGGTCCGCCATTTTCAGCGACCGGCTGGCGACACTCACCATCGGTAAATTTAGGAAACCGTCGAGATGAGCGAATACTCCCTTTTCACCTCCGAGTCCGTGTCTGAAGGGCATCCGGACAAAATCGCCGACCAGATTTCTGACGCGGTGCTGGACGCCATCATTACCCAAGACAAGTTCGCCCGCGTGGCTTGCGAGACTCTGGTGAAAACCGGCGTGGCGATCATCGCCGGCGAAGTCACCACATCGGCCTGGGTCGATCTGGAAGAAATCGTCCGTAACGTCATCCTGGACATCGGCTACAACAGCTCCGACGTCGGCTTCGACGGCGCGACCTGCGGCGTGATGAACATCATCGGCAAGCAGTCCCCCGACATCAACCAGGGTGTCGACCGTGCCAAGCCTGAAGATCAGGGCGCCGGCGACCAGGGCCTGATGTTCGGCTACGCCAGCAACGAAACCGACGTGCTGATGCCGGCACCGATCACCTTCTCGCACCAACTGGTGCAGCGCCAGGCCGAGGCCCGCAAATCCGGCCTGCTGCCTTGGTTGCGTCCCGACGCCAAGTCGCAAGTGACCTGCCGTTACGAAGGCGGCAAGGTGGTGGCGATCGACGCCGTCGTATTGTCGACCCAGCACAACCCTGACGTGTCGTACAAAGACCTGCGCGAAGGCGTGATGGAGCTGATCGTCAAGCACGTGCTGCCGGCCGACCTGCTGACCAAGGACACCCAGTTCCACATCAACCCGACTGGCCAGTTCATCATTGGCGGCCCGGTGGGCGACTGCGGCCTGACCGGTCGCAAGATCATCGTCGACAGCTACGGCGGCATGGCCCGTCACGGCGGCGGCGCGTTCTCCGGCAAGGATCCATCCAAGGTTGACCGTTCGGCCGCCTACGCCGGTCGCTATGTGGCCAAGAACATCGTCGCTGCCGGCCTGGCCGAGCGCTGCGAGATTCAGGTTTCCTACGCTATCGGCGTCGCTCAACCGACTTCGATCTCGTTGAACACCTTCGGCACCGGCAAGATCAGCGACGACAAGATCGTCAAGCTGGTACGTGACGTGTTCGACCTGCGTCCATACGCCATCACCACCATGCTCGACCTGCTGCACCCGATGTACCAGGAAACCGCTGCTTACGGCCACTTCGGTCGTACCCCGCAAACCAAGACCGTGGGCGAAGACACCTTCACCACCTTCACCTGGGAAAAAACCGACCGCGCCGAGGCCCTGCGCGCCGCTGCCGGTCTGTAAGCTTCACCTGGCAACATCCAAAGCCCCGCACGGTTCGCCCTGCGGGGCTTTTTTGTAGCCGAAGGTTTCCCTGCCGGCCTCTGGCCCGGGGCTTACCGGCTGCCCCCCGTGCCCCGAAACAACCGGCAACCAGCCGAGTGCCCCGCGCCTCGCGGAGCGGCCTAACCTTGGTCGACATCACGCCCGAGCAAGGACGCTCCCCATGTTGCCCAGACTGCAATGGTTGATCAGTTTCGCCCTGGCACTTCTCGTCCTGCCGGCCATGGCCGCCTGCCCGGATTGGCCCACCGCCCGTGCCACTGAAGAAATCAGCGCCCTGCATCGGCAACTGCAGGCCTGGGACGAGGGCTATCACCGTCAGGGCCAGTCCGCAGTGGCCGACGAGCTGTATGACCAGGCACGGCAACGCCTGAATACCTGGCGCCAGTGCTTCGGCGTCGCGTCCACTGCTGACCAGCCGCTGCGCAGCGCTGCCGGCGACGTGGCCCACCCGATCCCCCATACCGGCCTCGAGAAACTCGCCGACGACCAGGCCGTACAGTCCTGGCTGCAAGGCCGCCGCCAGGTCTGGGTGCAGCCGAAGGTCGACGGCGTGGCGGTGACCCTGATCTACCGTCGCGGCCTGTTCCAGCAGGCCATCAGCCGTGGCGACGGCCTGCGTGGCCAGGACTGGAGCGCCGCTGCGCAGTTGATCGAGGCCATTCCAAAGCGATTGCCCCAGCCGGTGGACCTGCTGCTGCAAGGCGAGCTGTACTGGCGCCTGGAAGCCCACGTTCAGGCCGAAGCCGGCAGCCGCAATGCCCGCAGCCAGATCGCCGGGCTGATGGCACGCAAACAACTGGGGGCGCAAGAGGCACGGCAGATCGGCCTGTTTGTCTGGGACTGGCCACAGGGCCCGAACACCCTGCCCGAGCGCCTGGCGCAGTTGAGCAGCCTGGGGTTCCCTGAAAGCCGCGAGTACAGCCACCCCGTCACCGACCTCGACGGCGCACGGCGCTGGCGCGACCACTGGTATCGCGCGCCCCTGCCCTTTGCCAGCGACGGCATTGTGTTGCGCCAAAGCCTGCGCCCGCCCGCACAGCGCTGGCAGGTCAAGGCGCCGTACTGGCTGGTGGCCTGGAAGTACCCCTACCGGCAGGCCCTGGCCACGGTACGCAAGGTGCAATTCAAGATCGGCCGCACCGGGCGCATCACCCCACTGCTGGAACTGGAGCCGGTGCGCCTGGATGACCGACAGATCCGCCGGGTCAGCAGCGGCTCGCTACAGCGCTGGCAAGCGCTGGATATCCGCCCAGGCGACCAGGTGGCCATCAGCCTGGCCGGGCTGACGGTGCCACGCCTGGACAGCGTGGTGCTGCGTGCGGCGCAACGGGCACCAATCACGGTGCCCGACCCCGGGGCCTTTGATTACCTGAGCTGCTGGCAGCCGCTGCCCGGTTGCGAAAGCCAGTTCCTGGCACGCCTGACCTGGCTCAGCGGCAAGCAGGGGCTGGACCTGCCCCATGTCGCTAGCGGCACCTGGGAGAAACTGATTGAAACAGGTCGCATCACAGGCTTGGTCGATTGGTTGACCCTCGACCACGCAGAGCTTGCTAACATTGCCGGCTTTGGCGAACGCAGCAGCGCACGCCTGCTCGACAGCCTGCAAGGCGCCCGGCAACGACCTTTCGCACGCTGGCTGAAGGCCCTGGGCTTGCCGCCCAGTGGCACGGCCAGCCTGCAAGGCCCGTGGCAGGTCCTGGCGAGCAAAAGTACCGAACAATGGCAGGCCGAGGGCAACATCGGCCCCAAGCGCGCCGCACAGTTGAGCGCGTTTTTGCAGAGCCCGCAGATGCGGGCTGTCACAGAGGAATTGAGAGCCGCCGGGGTCGAAGGGTTTTGAAGACTGATCGATCCGTGGTGTTGAACCCCAAGGGCACGACTACGCTCCAAGAGCCCAACCGTCTGCCCACCTGATAGCGACCTTACGGAGCCTTTATGAAACTGTTTTCACCGCTCGCGCTTTTGACCCTTTGCAGCCTGGTGGCCGCCCCGGTGCTGGCCACAGAGCAGGCCCCGGAACTCACCGGCTGCGCCGCCAAGCGCCAGGCCATCAGCGTCCAGATCGAGCAAGCCAAGGCTCACGGCAACAGCGAACAGCAGGCTGGCCTGGAAAAAGCCCTGAGCGAAGTCACTGCCAACTGCACCGACGCCTCGCTGAAGAAGGAACGGGAAAACAAGGTGCTGGATGCCAAGCACGAAGTCAGCCGCCGTCAGGCCGACCTGGATAAAGCCATGAAAAAAGGCGATTCAGAGAAGATCAACAAGCGCAAGGACAAGCTCGCCGAATCCCGCAAGGAACTGCAGCAAGCCCTGGACGAGCTGGATAAATAAGCCGCTGATGGGCTTTCACGCCAAACCTTGACTCAGGACTGTCTGTGGCGAGGGAGCTTGCTCCCGCTTGCCTGCGCAGCAGGCACCGCCTCAAGCCCCGGGTCTGGCCGCTGCCGTCGCGACAGATGCCCCGGTCCTGCCCAGGTCGCCCGATTTAAAGCAGGATCAGTGATCACGAAACTCTTTATGGCAAGCACTGCACGCATCTTCGACCTTCTGCACCGCCGGGCCGAGATTGGCGGCCTTGTAGGGCTGGACCTGACTCGCGATCACCAATTCACCGGTGGCCGCCTCAAGGTTGCGCGCCAGCTCCTGGAAGCGCGCCTGCTTGCGCCAGACATCGTCGGTGGCGCTGGTATGTTCCTCTTCCTTGACCTGGGGAAAGTGCTTCCACGGCTCATGGGACAGGCTGTCGAGTTTGACCGCGCCCTCGGCGAAACGCGCACCGTCGAAGGCGATCCGCCCGCGAAGCATGCCGCCCAGGTCTTCACCGGTCTTGAGCATCTGTTTGAAGATCGCCTTGCGCTGCCCCAGGGGCGAGTTCGGATCGACTCCACCGCAGGCAGAAAGCGTCAGGCAGGCCAGCAATACAACAGCAAGTCTTTTAAGAATCATGGTGGCTCAAGGTTCGGGAAAACGGCGGCCAGTATCCTCGCCTGCCCGGCAAAGACCAATAGCCCTATTAAAAACAAGGGTTGCCCGAGCGCCTGCACGGCTCGCGCAATCGTCAAAGGAAGTACCGCATGAATCTCAGTTTCAGCGCCTGGCGCCGTCACCTGGCCTGGACCCTGCCGACCCTGGCCCTGCTGGCCGGGTGCAATGGCAGCGACACCGAAACGCCCCAGACCCACGCCATCGCCACCTACGTCAGCGCACCCTGGGAAGCCCTGCCGCAGGTCGCCGACAATGACCTGCTGGCAGGCTTCGGCTCCTGGCGCAGTGCCTGCACCCGACTCAAGGCCGATACGATCTGGGGACCAACCTGCGCCGCGGCGGCCACTGTGCCGCAGACGCCCGCCGCCATTCGCGGCTTTCTTGAAGAACACCTTCAGGTCTTCGGCCTGCGCTCGGCCAATGGCAGCAGCAATGGCCTGATCACCGGTTACTACGAACCGGTCTACCCCGGCAGCCTGACCGCGACCAAGGCCGCCAATGTGCCGGTGTACGGCGTGCCGGATGACATGATCATCGTCGCCCTGGACAGCCTCTACCCCGAACTCAAGGGCAAGCGCCTGCGCGGCCGGCTTGAAGGCCGGGTGCTCAAGCCCTACGACGACGCTGCCAGCATCGAGACCAAGGGCGTCAAGGCGCCGGTGATTGCCTGGCTGACCGACCCGATGGACCTGCAATTCCTGCAGATCCAGGGCTCGGGACGGATCCAGCTGGCCGATGGTCGCCAACTGCGCATCGGTTATGCCGACCAGAACGGCCATCCTTATCGGCCGATTGGGCGCTGGCTGGTGGATCAGGGCGAGCTGAAAAAGGAAGAAGTCACCATGGGTGCCATCGCGGCATGGGCCAAGGCCCACCCGGCACGTATTCCCGAGCTGCTGGGGAGCAACCCCAGTTATGTGTTCTTCAACCGCAACCCGGACAGTAACGAAGGTCCGCGTGGGTCGCTGAATGTGCCCCTGACCTCAGGCTACAGCGTGGCGGTGGATCGCAAAGTGATTCCCCTGGGCAGCCTGTTGTGGCTGTCCACCACCCGCCCGGATGGCAGCAGTCTGGTGCGCCCGGTGGCTGCCCAGGACACCGGCGGCGCCATTACCGGCGAGGTCCGTGCGGATCTGTTCTGGGGTACGGGGGATGCAGCCGGGCAACTGGCCGGCGACATGAAACAGCAAGGACAGATCTGGATGCTCTGGCCCAAGGGCGCGGCGCTGCCGGCCGTTCCGGAAGTGGCCGACAGCAAATAACCTCGCCACTCAGCTCCACGCCGCCCGCAACTTCGCAGGCGGCGACCCTCGGGGAAAGCAGCCCAGGGTCGCGGAACAGCGATCAGATCGAAACGAAAAAGAAGCTGGCAATCAGTGCCATGCCCACGAACCACACCACCGAGCGCAGCATGGCCCAGTCCGCCAGGTAGCAGATGATGTACAGCAGGCGACTGGTGATAAACAGCACCGCCAGCACGTCGATGGTCACCAGCTGCGCCACATTGGCGACATGGGCAATGATCACCGCCGCCGCAAAGGCCGGGGTCACTTCGAAGCTGTTGAGCTGGGCGGAATGGGCACGCTTGGCGAAGCCTTCAAGGGTCGCCAGGAACGCACGCGGGTCGTGGTTCTGCCGTGGCCCGAACTTGCCACCACTGAACTTGGCGATACCGGTGCACAGGTACGGCAGGAGGATGGCGATAAATACACACCAGAAGGCAACGGTCATGGCAGGGTCCTTTTTTAAAGTTAGGGGGGACGGATCAGAACTTCATCACCAGCATGCCGATCAGGACCAGCCCACAGGCTAAGAGCCGTGGCCGCCCGAAAGGTTCTTTCAAGTAGCGCATGCCGAACAACACCACCAGGATCACGCTGATCTCGCGCAACGCCGCGGCTTCGGCAATCGAGCCAAGCTGCATGGCCCAAAGCACCAAAGCGTAGCTGAACAATACGCAAAATCCGACGCACAGCCCCAACCGCCACTGTTCACGCCAGAACAGGGCGAATGCCGGGCGCCTGCGGACCAGCGCCAGCAAGGGAAAGGGCCAGGCACTGAGCAGCGTGACCCAGACCAGGTAATCCAGAGGGTGCGACCAGCGCCGCAGGGCCTGGCCATCGATAAAGGTGTAGCAGCCGATGCACAGGCCAATCAGTGCCACCACCGGCAGCATCGACCACGGCAGGCGCTCGCCACCACCGCCCTGCCACAACAGACAAAGCATGCCGAAGGGGATCAGCAGAATGCCGAGGATCTGCTGGGTGCTGAGCACTTCTCCGGCAAACACCAGGGTCAGGGCCAGCACCACCAGGGGTGACAGCCCGCGCATCAAGGGGTAAACCAGCCCCAGGTCGCCCACCCGGTAGGCCTGGATCAACAGGTAGCGATACAGCAGTTCAAAGGCGGCGGAGGCCAGGATCCATGGCCAGATCGCGGCAGGCGGCAGCTCGACGAAGCCCAGCATCAAGGCCACGAACAGCAGCGCCACACTGTCCATGCACGCCACCACCAACAACCGCTCGGCACTGAATTTGATCAGGGTGTTCCAGGCCGCGTGCAGCAGTGCCGCCACCAGAACCAGACTTGTCGCCAGCACTTCAGACTCCCTGTTTGATAGAGGAGAAACGTTTCACCTAGCCCTTTCGGCTGTTTATACTGGCGCCGACCACGCCGCACTCAGTTGCGCAGATACCTATTCCAATAATTCCTGCCGCCGCTCGACCCTCCGAGGACGGGAACCGGCATGCGCATGCCTGATCAGCGCGTCAAGACTACAGACTAATAGCAGCTGCAAGTGGCAAGCGGTGAGCCTCAAGCTTGAAACTTGCAGCTTGAGGCCCGAAGCTTGCTGCCGCCCCCTGTCACCCTCGCTGTTCATCCAAAGGAGTCCGGATGCTTGAACTTGTCGCTGCATTTATTTGCCTGACCACCCTGCTCACCTACGTTAATTTCCGCTTTATCGGCCTGCCGCCGACCATCGGCGTGATGGTGACCGCACTGCTGTTTTCCCTGCTGCTGCAAGGCCTGAGCTTTCTTGGCTACCCCGGGCTCGAAGAGCACGTGCAGCAACTGATCGGCCAGATCGACTTCGGCGACCTGCTGATGAACTGGATGCTGTCGTTCCTGCTGTTCGCCGGCGCCCTGCACGTCAACCTCGGCGACCTGCGCAGTTACCGCTGGCCCATCGGCCTGCTGGCCACGGTCGGCGTTCTGGTCGCCACAGTGGTGATCGGCAGCCTGGCCTACTGGATCTTCGGCCTGTTCGGCTGGCATGTGAGCTTCCTCTACTGCCTGCTGTTCGGCGCGCTGATTTCACCCACCGACCCGATTGCCGTGCTCGGCGTGCTGCGTACCGCCAACGCGTCCAAACCGCTGAAGACCACCATCGTCGGCGAGTCGCTGTTCAACGACGGCACCGCCGTGGTGGTGTTCACCGTGCTGCTCGGCATCGCCCAGCTGGGTGAAACCCCGACGATTGGCGCGACGGCCATGCTGTTCGCCCACGAGGCCATTGGCGGCGTGGTGTTCGGCGGGCTGATCGGCTACCTGGTGTACCTGATGATCAAGAGCATCGAGCAGCACCAGATCGAAGTCATGCTGACCCTGGCTCTGGTCATCGGTGGCTCGGCGATGGCCGCCGAACTGCACGTATCGGCACCGATCGCGATGGTGGTGGCGGGGCTGATCATCGGCAACCTGGGGCGCAACCTGGCGATGAACGACATGACCCGGCGCTACCTCGACGGTTTCTGGGAATTGCTCGATGACATGCTCAACGCCCTGCTGTTCGCCCTGATCGGCATGGAGCTGCTGCTGTTGCCGTTCTCCTGGCTGCACCTGCTGGCGGCGAGCCTGCTGGCGCTGGCGATCCTGCTCTCGCGCCTGCTTACCGTGGCCCCGGCCATCCTCCTGCTGCGCCGCTGGCGCACAGTACCGCGCGGCACCATCCGGGTCCTGACCTGGGGCGGCCTGCGCGGCGGGGTTTCGGTGGCACTGGCGCTGGCCCTGCCCCTGGGCCCGGAACGCGACCTGTTGCTGAGCATCACCTACATCGTGGTGCTGTCGTCGATCCTGTTGCAGGGCCTGAGCATCGGCAAACTGGTACGCCACGTGACCAACGATGCACCGGCGCCCGCCAGCAAGGCTGACGTTCACTGATCATTTTTTGATCTCTCGCGGATCGGGCGCTGGCGCCTGGTCCGCGGTTTTATTGGGCTTGCCACTCTCGCTGCGCACCTGGGCATGGCTGATCAGGGCAAAGATGCAACTGCCGCCGATGATATTGCCCGCCAGGGTCGGCCCGGCGAACACCAGCCAGAAATCCTTCCACGGCAACTCGCCGGCAAACACCAGGTACGAGACCTCGGCCGAACCGACCACGATATGGGTGAAGTCACCCAGGGCCATCAGGTAGGTGATCAGGACGATGATCCAGATCTTGGCGCTCTCCATGGACGGGATCATCCAGACCATGGTGGCAATCATCCAGCCGGAAATAATGCCTTTGGCGAACATCTGGCTGCTGTCGTTTTCCATGACCTTGCGCCCGATATCGAGGAAGGCCATATCGGTCTTGCTGTCAAAAATCGGCAGGTGCAGCATCACGTAGGCCACCAGCAGGGTGCCGCACAGGTTACCCACCAGCACCACACTCCACAGCCGCAGCAGGCGCCCGAAGTTGTTCAGGGTCGGCTTGCTCATCACCGGCAGCACCGCGGTCAGGGTGTTTTCGGTAAACAGTTGCTGGCGCGCCAGGATCACCGCAAGAAAGCCCGCGCAGTAACCGAAGCTGGCGATCACCTTGAAGCCCTCGGTGTCGGGCAGGCGCGAATTGAGCAGGCCCATGCCCATCAATGACAGGCCCATGGTCAAGCCGGCAGCCAGGGCCGACCACCAAAGCGCAGCGACGCTGCGCTCCAGTTCCTGGTCGCCCTGGGTGCGGATGATTTCATGCAGGACCGCCGCGCGAGGCGGTTGGTTGCGGTCGACGTCGTGCTGCTCTTCGGCCGACAGGCCGGGGGTCTTGCCGTCTTTTTGGGTGTCCATAAGGCTCCTGAACCAGGCGGGTCATTTAGCTACGACCTGCGCGGTTCAGGGCTGTTCAGTGGCACAAGGTGTTTTGTCGCAAAGGCTTCACTCGACGGCGGCGTCGTCCTGGAACTGGTCTTTCACGTACTTGATTTCGGTGCGCCCGTGGGGGGCCGGCAAGCCGTCTTCGCCGAGGTTGACGAACACCATCTTCTCGACCGTGAGAATGCTCTTGCGGGTGATCTTGTTGCGCACTTCGCAGGTCAGGGTAATCGAGGTGCGACCGAACTCGGTGGCGGTAATCCCCAGCTCGATGATGTCGCCCTGGCGCGAGGCGCTGACAAAGTTGATTTCCGAGATGTACTTGGTGACCACGCGCTGATTGCCCAGCTGGACGATGGCGTAGATGGCCGCCTCTTCGTCGATCCAGCGCAACAGGCTGCCGCCGAACAGCGTGCCGTTGGGGTTGAGGTCTTCAGGCTTTACCCATTTGCGGGTGTGGAAGTTCATGGGGGGGCTCCGGGGTTGGGAGGGGGGGGGTTAGTGATGACTGTGGATGGGCCCCAGCTTCTAGCTTCAAGCTCAAAGCTGCAAGTTAAAAGCCGGTCCGCGCTGACTTGCAGCTTGCCACTTGGCGCTCAAACCCAGCTATAATCGCCACCGTTTCAAAACGGTCATCTGTATCGGATACCGTTTTCCCGCCACCTGTCCGAGGGGCGCTGCAGCAGGTTTACCTGTCAGGCTCGGATGGGGCGTTGCTGGCCACAGTCGGCCAGATACCAAACGCACAACGGCGCCCATTCGCATAACTACGAATGGAGGCTCTTCATGAGCGCTGTTATCACGCCTGCAGATTTTAACGATTACAAAGTCGCCGACATGTCCCTGGCTGCCTGGGGCCGTCGCGAAACCATCATCGCCGAATCGGAAATGCCGGCCCTGATGGGTCTGCGCCGCAAGTACTCCGCCGAGCAGCCGCTCAAGGGCGCGAAGATTCTTGGCTGCATCCACATGACCATTCAGACCGCCGTGCTGATCGAAACCCTGGTTGCCCTGGGTGCCGAAGTGCGTTGGTCGTCCTGCAACATTTTCTCGACTCAGGACCAGGCCGCTGCTGCCATCGCCGCTGCCGGCATCCCGGTTTTCGCCTGGAAAGGCGAGACTGAAGAAGAGTACGAGTGGTGCCTGGAGCAGACCATCCTCAAGGATGGCGCGCCGTGGGATGCCAACATGATCCTCGACGACGGCGGCGACCTGACCGAGCTGCTGCACAAGAAATACCCGGCGATCCTGGACCGCGTCCACGGCGTCACCGAAGAAACCACCACCGGCGTGCACCGCCTGCTGGACATGCTGGCCAAGGGCGAGCTGAAAATCCCGGCCATCA
This sequence comes from Pseudomonas sp. MF09150, assembly GCF_059862355.1. Lineage (NCBI taxonomy): Bacteria > Pseudomonadati > Pseudomonadota > Gammaproteobacteria > Pseudomonadales > Pseudomonadaceae > Pseudomonas > Pseudomonas sp. MF09150. The sequence goes on from NZ_JCBCUS010000003.1 coordinate 250,780, forward strand.
ACGTCAACGACTCGGTGACCAAGAGCAAGAACGACAACAAGTACGGCTGCCGTCACAGCCTGAACGATGCGATCAAGCGCGGTACCGACCACCTGCTGTCCGGCAAGCAAGCGCTGGTCATCGGCTACGGTGACGTGGGCAAGGGCTCGGCCCAGTCCCTGCGTCAGGAAGGCATGATCGTCAAGGTTTCCGAAGTTGACCCGATCTGCGCCATGCAAGCCTGCATGGACGGTTTCGAACTGGTTTCGCCGTTCATCGACGGTATCAACACCGGCACCTCCGCCTGCATCGACGCAGCACTGCTGGGCAAGATCGACCTGATCGTGACCACCACCGGCAACGTCAATGTTTGCGACTCGAACATGCTCAAAGCCCTGAAGAAGCGCGCTGTTGTCTGCAACATCGGCCACTTCGACAACGAAATCGACACCGCTTTCATGCGCAAGAACTGGGCATGGGAAGAAGTGAAGCCTCAGGTACACAAGATCCACCGTACCGGCCCTGGCGCGTTCGACGCCCAGAACGACGACTACCTGATCCTGCTGGCCGAAGGCCGCCTGGTGAACCTGGGTAACGCTACCGGTCACCCAAGCCGCATCATGGATGGCTCGTTCGCCAACCAGGTTCTGGCGCAGATCTTCCTGTTCGGCCAGAAGTACGCCGACCTGTCGCCAGCCCAGAAAGCCGAGCGCCTGACCGTTGAAGTACTGCCGAAGAAACTCGACGAAGAAGTGGCCCTGGAAATGGTTCGCGGCTTCGGCGGCGTCGTGACTCAACTGACCAAGACCCAGGCCGACTACATCGGCGTGACCGTCGAAGGTCCGTTCAAGCCGCACGCTTACCGGTACTAAGCAGCGCCGAGCTTCGAGCTGCAAGCAGCAAGTTAGAGCGGTTGGCTGACTTGCGGCTTGTGGTGAGGGGCTTGCTCCTTCATTGCTCTCTTTAAGCAGTTGTGAGCTTCAAGCTGCAAGCTACAAGAACAGGCACACCGCCTGCTTGCAGTTTGCAGCTTGAGGCTTGCGGCTGGAGGCCCCCTCCATGTCCCAAGACCGTCGCTACAGCTTCGAGTTCTTCCCGACCAAGACCGATGCTGGGCATGAAAAACTGCTCGCCACTGCCCGTCAGCTGGCCACGTACAACCCCGATTTCTTCTCCTGCACCTACGGTGCCGGTGGCTCGACTCGCGATCGCACGATCAACACCGTGCTGCAGCTTGAGAGCGAAGTAAAAGTCCCCGCTGCACCGCACCTGTCCTGCGTCGGCGACAGCAAGGACGATCTGCGCGGCCTGCTCAACCAGTACCAGGCTGCCGGGATCAAGCGCATCGTCGCCCTGCGCGGCGACCTGCCTTCCGGCATGGGCATGGCCAGCGGTGAGCTGCGCCACGCCAACGACCTGGTGGAGTTCATTCGCCAGGAAACCGGTGACCACTTCCATATCGAAGTCGCTGCCTACCCGGAAATGCACCCGCAAGCGCGCAATTTCGAAGACGATCTCAACAACTTCGTGCGCAAGGCCAACGCCGGTGCCGACAGTGCGATCACCCAATACTTCTTCAACGCCGACAGCTACTTCTACTTCGTTGAGCGCGTGCGCAAGCTGGGTGTGAACATTCCGATCGTGCCGGGCATCATGCCGATCACCAACTACAGCAAGCTGGCGCGCTTCTCCGACGCCTGCGGCGCCGAGATCCCACGCTGGATCCGCAAGCAGCTGGAAGCGTACGGCGACGACACCCAGAGCATTCAGGGTTTCGGCGAGCAGGTGATCAGCGAAATGTGCGAACGCCTGCTGCAAGGCGACGCGCCAGGGTTGCACTTCTATACCCTGAACCAGGCCGAGCCGAGCCTGGCAGTGTGGAACAACCTGAAGCTACCACGCTGATCGACGCAGGTTGAACACCCAAGGGCCCTGGCGAAACCAGGGCCCTTTTTCATGCCGGGTCCTTGAGCTAGAGCGGTCTGCACTGCCTCTAGCTATTTCAGCGGGTCACGGCGTAATCTCGCGCCATGTTCGTCATCTTCCGGTTGCTGACCGCCCTTCTCTGTACTTGCCTGAGCCTTGCGGCCCATGGCGAGAAGCTGCGCATTGTCACTGATCCCTGGCCGCCCTACGCCTACGAGGAAAACGGCAAGGCCATGGGGCTGGACTACGAGGCCACGGCCATTGTCTTCCAGCGCCTGGGGATCGAAGTGCAATGGCAGTTCCTGCCGTGGAAACGCTGCCTGGCCATGCTGGAGCAGGGCCAGGCCGACGCGGTGCTGGATATCTTTCATCGCGAAGAACGGGAAAAAAGCCTGCTCTACCCCAGCGAACCGCTGTCGGAAGTGGAGTTCGTGATGTTCTACGCCAACCAGCGCCCGCACCCGTTCAGCCGCCTGGAGACCTTGAGCGGCCTGACCATCGGCACCTCCCCCGGGTACCTGTACACCGACGAATTCAACGACTCGCCGCTGTTCACGCGCGAGCCCGCGCCCACCCAGGAAGCCAACTTCGGCAAGCTGCTGCTGGGACGGATCGACCTGGTGATCACCGATCGCCGGGTCGGCCAGTACCTGCTCGACACCTTGAAGGTGCGCGACCAGATCACCGAAAACCCCTTGGTGCTGGTGCGCCAGGGGCAGTTCCTGGCCGTGCGCCGCAACGCCGGCATGGACTTGCTGGTGCAGCGCTTCGCCGCCGAACTCAAACGCTTCAAGCAGGAACCGGCCTACGCCGAGCTCAATGCCCGCTACGGCGGCGCTCGCGCCCCGGGACCTTCGAAGGCGACCCTGCACTCCACCTCCGATAAAACCGTTGAGCAGCAGGAAAGCAGCGCACAGTGATTGCTCTGTTATACTCCGGCCTTTCCGCCAGGCTCACGCCCGGACGCTCGTTCCTGTTCAAGGCATCTCGATACCGCTACAGCGCAGCCAATACGGCCCGCGCGGGCTTTTTCGGGCACGTCTTCAGGACTGAAGCTGGACCGGACGGGATTGCGTCCTCTTAAACGCCATTCGCGCCAGGCAAGACTATCCCTCTGGGCCAAGCCCTAACTAAAACAGGATTACTCATGTCCTTTGCTTCCCTCGGTCTCTCCGAGGCTTTAGTCGGCGCGATCGAAGCCGCCGGCTATACCCAGCCTACTCCGGTGCAACAGCGGGCCATTCCCGCCGTGTTGCAAGGTCGCGACTTGATGGTTGCGGCGCAGACAGGTACTGGTAAAACCGGCGGTTTCGCCCTTCCGATCCTGGAACGGTTGTTTCCCAACGGTCACCCGGACAAATCCCAGCGTCACGGCCCGCGCCAACCGCGCGTCCTGGTCCTGACCCCAACCCGCGAACTGGCCGCCCAGGTGCATGAGAGCTTCAAGCTCTACGCCCGCGACCTGAAGTTCGTCAGCGCCTGCATCTTCGGCGGCGTCGGCATGAATCCACAGGTGCAAGCCATGGCCCGTGGGGTTGATGTGCTGGTTGCCTGCCCGGGCCGCCTGCTCGACCTGTGCGGTCAAGGCAGCGTCGACTTGTCCCACGTGGAAATCCTCGTGCTGGACGAAGCCGACCGCATGCTCGACATGGGCTTTGTGCACGACGTGAAGAAAGTCCTCGCGCGCCTGCCAGCCAAACGCCAGAACCTGCTGTTCTCCGCGACCTTCTCCAAGGACATCACGGACCTCGCCGGCAAGCTGCTGCACAACCCCGAGCGCATCGAAGTCACGCCGCCGAACACCACGGTCGAGCGCATCGAGCAACGGGTATTCCGCCTCGCCGCCAGCCACAAGCGTGCCCTGCTGGCGCACCTGATTACCGCCGGTGCCTGGGAACAGGTCCTGGTCTTCACCCGTACCAAGCATGGCGCCAACCGCCTGGCCGAGTACCTGGACAAACACGGCCTGAGCGCTGTCGCGATCCACGGTAACAAGAGCCAGAACGCCCGCACCAAAGCCCTGGCCGACTTCAAGGCCGGCGAAGTGCGGATCCTGGTTGCCACCGATATCGCCGCGCGCGGCCTGGATATCGACCAACTGCCACACGTGGTCAACTTCGAGCTGCCGAACGTCGACGAAGACTACGTGCACCGCATCGGCCGTACTGGCCGTGCCGGTCGTTCGGGCGAAGCGATTTCCCTGGTCGCCCCGGACGAAGAGAAACTGCTGAAAAGCATCGAGCGCATGACCAAGCAGAAAATCGCCGACGGCGACCTGATGGGTTTTGACGCCAGTGCCGTTGAAGCCGAAAAGCCTGAAGTGCGTGAACGTCCGGACGTGCGCAACCCGCGCAATGCCCGTGGCCCGCGTGGCGATGGCCCGAACGGCGGTGGCGGCGGCGGTGGCCGTAAAGACAAGGGCAAGGACAAGGGCGGCAAGGACAAACCTGCCGCTCGTGGCGACCGCCCGGCTCGCGAGCAGAAACCTCGCGAAGGCACCCCGGCCCGCGAACAGCGCCAGCCAACCCCACGTGCAGCCGCTGACCGCGCACCGGACGAGTTCCTGGACGACGATATCGATAACTTCGGTAACCGCGTCGACTACGTCCCGCAGCAGAAGCCGGCTCAAGGTCGCGGCCGCCGTCCAGGCGCCCCGGCACAAGGTGCAGGCGCCGGTGCAGCACCGCGCGGCGGCCAGCCGCAAGGTCGCCAGAACGGTCCGCGCAGCAGCAACGGCGCGACCACCGGCACCCCACCGGCCAAGCGCAACGGCCCACGCAACGGCGCTCCTCGTGATGGCCAGGCCCGTCGCGAAGAGTCGTCGCGCAATCGCCGCCCGGCTCGCTCCGATGACCAGCCGCGTCAGGAACCGGCCGTGCAGAACCCACGTGGCACTCAGCCGAAGATCATGCACAAGGAGTCGAAAAGCGATCGCTTCCCGACACCTGAGCAGCTCGATCAACTGCCGAGCCGCCCACGGGGTGAAAAACCGGCCCTGCTGACGCGTAATCGCTAAGCCGAGCCTGTAAAAAAAACGCCCCCGATCGCAAGATCGGGGGCGTTTTGCATGGGGCGCCGGTTACCGGCCAGGACCGCTAGGGTCACGGCCGACAATCGAAGATCGCCACACAGCAAAACGCCGACTCAAGGTCGGCGTTTTGTGGCACGCGGCGAAAATTACTTCGCTTTCACACCTTCAAAGGTGATGTACAGCTCGACGTTGTTCGACGCCGGGCCCAGGTCCATCATCTTGCCGAAGTCCTGGCGGTTGAAGCTGGTGGTGCCTTCAAAGCCAGCACGGTAGCCGCCCCATGGATCCTTGCCTTCGCCCAGGAAAGTGGCCTTGACCACGACTGGCTTGGTCACGCCGTGCAGGGTCAGGTCGCCCGCGACGTCTGCGGTCAGCTTGCCGTCGGCGTTCTTGCCGGTTGGCTTGACGCTGGTGGAGACGAACTTGGCGTCGGCAAACTTGCCCACGTCCAGGAAGTCTTTGCTGGCGATGTGCTTGTCGCGCTCGGCGTGGTTGGTGAACACGCTGGCGGTACGCACATTGACTTCAATCTTGGCGTCTTCCGGCTTGGCGGCATCGAAGCTGAACTTGCCGTCCAGGTCCTTGAAGGTACCGGTGATGTAGCTGTAGCCCAGGTGGCTGATCTTGAAGTCGATGAAAGCGTGCTGGCCTTCCTTGTCGATCACGTAGTCAGCAGCCATCACCTGACCGGCCGACAGCAGGGCGGAACCGATGGCCAGAGCGGCGAGAGTCTTTTTCAACATGCTTCTATTCCTTTTGAGTCGAGGTTGAACATCAGGCTTTGCGCCCCAGCATACGAACCAGGGTCGCATCACGATCGATAAAGTGGTGTTTCAGAGCGGCCAGGCCATGCAGCCCGGCGAAAATCACGACCATCCAGGCCAGGTACAGATGCACCTCGCCTGCCACATCTGCCTGGTCCGGTAGCCCGGAAAGCAGTGCGGGTACTTCAAACAGGCCGAATACCGGGATCCCGACACCGTCTGCGGTGGAAATCAGGTAACCGGCAATCATCACAGCGAACAGACTGAGATAAAGGAATGCATGACCGAACTTGGCCCCCAGGCGAGTCAGGCGCCCGTGGTTGGCCGGCGCCGGCGGCGGTGGGCTGATAAAGCGCCAGAGCACCCGCAGCAGCATGATGGCGAAGAGGCTCAGGCCAATGCTTTTGTGCAGGTCCGGTGCGTCTTTGCGCCAGGTGCTGTAGTAGTCGAGGCCGACCATCCACAGGCCCAGGGCGAACAAGCCGAACACCACCAGGGCCACGCCCCAGTGCAGAACAATGCTTACCCAACCGTAGCGCGAAGAGGAATTACGTAGCTGCATGACTTGAATCCTGTAAGAACTGCTGCCCAAGACTATCGATTTACCTATCGAATTAAAGCGGAAAATTTCGCTTTGAAATATCGAGAAATATGATCTGAAGGGTATGCACAGTACGTTAACGATGGATTAAGGACTATCCCCAAAAAACGTGACAGACCGTCCTGCGTTTACTGCCAATTTGCCCTTCAGAACCTCAATGGGTTGTGACACAGCCCGGCATTGCATAGGCTTGCGCGACTGTTTTGCCTGCGCCCGCCGCAGGACCGCTTCGAGGAGATAAACGATGGGCCTGAACAACCAGTGGATGCAACGCGACCTCGCGGTCCTGTGGCACCCCTGCACCCAGATGAAAGACCACGAGCAGCTGCCGTTGATTCCCATCAAGCGCGGCGAAGGCGTCTGGCTCGAAGACTTCGAAGGCAAGCGTTACCTGGACGCGGTCAGTTCCTGGTGGGTCAACGTGTTCGGCCACGCCAACCCGCGCATCAACCAGCGCATCAAGGATCAGGTCGATCAACTGGAACACGTGATTCTCGCCGGGTTCAGCCATCAGCCGGTGATCGAGCTGTCCGAGCGCCTGATCAAGCTCACCCCCGAAGGCCTGACCCGCTGTTTCTATGCCGACAACGGTTCGTCGTGCATCGAAGTGGCGCTGAAGATGAGCTTTCACTACTGGCTCAACCGCGGCGCACCGGCCAAGAAGCGCTTCGTCACCCTGACCAACAGCTACCACGGCGAAACCATGGCCGCGATGTCGGTGGGCGATGTGCCGCTGTTCACCGAAACCTACAAGGCCCTGCTGCTGGACACCCTCAAGGTGCCGAGCCCCGATTGCTACCTGCGCCCCGAAGGCGTGAGCTGGGAGGAGCACTCGCGCACGATGTTCGCCGCCATGGAGCAAACCCTGGCCGAGCATCACGCCAGCGTTGCCGCGGTGATCGTCGAGCCGCTGATCCAGGGCGCCGGCGGCATGCGCATGTACCACCCGGTGTACCTGAGCCTGTTGCGCGAGGCCTGCGACCGCTACGGGGTGCACCTGATCCTCGATGAAATCGCCGTCGGCTTCGGCCGCACCGGGACCATGTTCGCCTGCGAACAAGCCGGGATCCGCCCGGACTTCCTGTGCCTGTCCAAGGCCCTGACTGGCGGCTACCTGCCACTGGCGGCCTGCGTGACCACCGACGAGGTCTACAGCGCTTTCTACGACGACTACCCGACCCTGCGCGCCTTCCTGCATTCCCACAGTTACACCGGCAACCCGCTGGCGTGCGCGGCGGCCCTGGCGACCCTGGATATCTTCGAAGAAGACAACGTCATCGAAAACAACCAGGCCCTGGCCCAGCGCATGGCCAGTGCCACCGCGCACCTGGTGGATCACCCCCATGTGGCGGAGGTGCGCCAGACCGGCATGGTGCTGGCTATCGAGATGGTCCAGGACAAGGCCAGCAAGACCGCCTACCCGTGGCAGGAACGCCGTGGCCTGAAGGTGTTCCAGCACGCCCTGGAGCGCGGCGCGCTGCTGCGGCCCCTGGGCAGCGTGGTGTATTTCCTGCCGCCCTATGTGATCACCCCCGAGCAGATCGACTTCCTCGCCGAAGTGGCCAGCGAAGGCATCGATATCGCCACCCGCGACACCTTGAGCGTCGCGGTGCCGGAAAACTTCCATCCGGGCTTTCGCGATCCGGGCTAGCAGGTCACTCAGCGAAACGCCGTTCACCGATTCATCTTCAACAGAGACCCCCCATGAGATTGTCCCGCTTCTTTATCGACGCCCCCCTGAGCCTCGGCGAACACCCACTGCCCGAGGCCCAGGCCCATTACATCGGGCGCGTGCTGCGCATGGCCGAGGGCGATGCGCTGCAAGTGTTCGACGGTTCGGGGATGGAGTTTCGTGGCACCTTGCTGGAAGTCGGCAAGAAGCGCGTGACAGTGCGTCTCGATGAAAGCTTCGCCGGGCAGGTTGAATCACCGTTGCAGATCCACCTCGGCCAGGGCCTGTCCCGGGGCGAGCGCATGGACTGGGCGATCCAGAAAGCCACCGAGCTTGGGGTCAGTGAAATCACCCCGATCTTCAGTGAGCGCTGCGAAGTGCGGCTCAAGGACGAACGCGCCGATAAACGCCTGATGCATTGGCGCCAGGTGGCAATCAGCGCCTGCGAGCAATGCGGCCGTTCCCGGGTGCCGGTGATTCACCCGCCGCTGCTGCTGGCGGACTGGATCAAGCAGACCCAGGCCGAGCTGAAGCTGGTGCTGCACCCGGTGGCCGAGCCGCTGGTAAGCCATGCCAAGCCGGCCAGCCTGGCATTCCTGATCGGCCCTGAAGGCGGCCTGTCCGACGCCGAGGTCGAGCAGGCCCACGGCGCGGGCTTTCTGCCGGCACGCCTGGGGCCACGGGTCCTGCGCACCGAAACCGCACCGGTGGTGGCCCTGGCCGTGGCCCAGCAGCTGTGGGGCGATTTCTAGAACCCTGGCCGGCCCGTCCTGGCGCTACTCCACTGGATCGCTGATCGGCTTGGCGATGATCGCCTTGAGTTCGCTGGTCATGGGGAACTCCAGGTTCAGGCCCTTGGGCGGAATCGGCTGCTGGAACCAGCGCTGGTAGATGCCGTTGATTTCCCCCGAGCGGTACAGGTCGCCCAGGGCGGCATTGACCAGCGCCAGGAACTGCGGATCGTCCTTGCGCACCATGCAGCTGTAGATCTCCCGCGACTGCTCCTCGCCCACCACCACCCATTTGTGCGGATCGTGGGCCTTGGCCCGTTCCCCGTAGAGCAAGGCGTCATCCATGTAGAAAGCGGCGGCGCGGCCGGTCTGCAACATCTGGAAGGCCTCGCCGTGGTCCTTGGCGCTGATCACGAACATGTCGATCTTGTGCTCGACGTTATAGCTCTTGAGAAAGCGCTCATTGGTGGTACCGGCGGTGGTCACCACGTTCTTGCCCCGCAGGTCGGCGAAGCGCTGGATGCCGCTGTCCCGGGCCGTCAGCAACTGGCCTTTGACGTAGATGAACCCATAGGAAAACGCCACCTGCTTCTGCCTCTCGGCGGTGACCCCGGTGGAACCGCACTCCAGGTCCACAGTGCCGTTCTGCACCAGGGGGATGCGCGTCTGCGACGTCACCAGGTTGTACTTGACCGCCAGGTTCGGCAGGGCCAATTGCTGCTGGATGCGCTCGACGATCTTGCTCGCCAGGTCCACCGAATAGCCCATCGGCTTGCCGCTGTTATCCCCCACATAGGAGAACGGCACCGACGCATCGCGATAGCCCAGGGTGATGCTGGCGCTGTTGGCGATCTTGCCCAGGGTCCCGCCGGGCGGCGCTTCGCCGGCCTGGAGCTGGGTGCTGAGGAGCAGGCCCAGGGTGCAGCCGAGCAACGTGATTTTTTGCATTGTTATTCTCCGTTGTGGGTCATGGGGTCAGCGCCGGGCGGCGATGACGGTGATTTCCACCCGCACCTGGGGCCGTGCCAGTTCGGCCTGGACGGTGGTGCGGGTCGGCGCCTGGCCCGGCGTCAGCCAGGCCGACCAGGCCTCGTTCATGGCGGCAAAATCCTCGCCGATGTCCTTGAGGTAGATGGTCGCGCTGAGCAGGTGATCCTTGTCGCTACTCGCCTCGGCCAGCAAGACGTCGATCTTCTCCAGCACTTCGCGGGTCTGAGCGCCGACCTCGGTCGCCGCGCCCGGCACCTGGCCGGACAGAAACACCAGGTCGGCGAAGGTCACGGCGCCGCTGAGGCGCGGGTTGCTGCTGATGCGGTTGATGCTCATGGGGCATTCCTTGTGCGGGGTCTTCGGTCAGGGGTCAAGCAGCGCGGGGCGCAAGGCCCTGCATATCGATAGCGGTAGGTCGCTGGCCCAGCAGCTCGCCCAACAGGCGCCCGCTGCCACAGGCCAGGGTAAAACCAAGCGCGCCATGGCCGAGGTTGAGCCACAGGTTGCGGTAGGCCGTGGCCCCAATCAGCGGCACCCCGCTGGGGGTGGCCGGGCGCATGCCCGCCCATTCAATGGCCGCGGCGTAATCGCCGGCGTCGGCAAAGGTTTCCCCTGCCTGGCGGCGCATCAGGGCCAAGCGCTTGGGGTCGAGCGCCGGGTCGAAGCCGACAATGTCGACCATCGCCGCCACCCGCAACTGCTGGCCGATCCGTGCATAGACGATCTTGCGGTTGTAATCGGTGATGCTGATCTGCGGCGCCTGGTGCTGCTCGCCAATCGGCACGCTGAGGCTGTAGCCCTTGAGCGGGTACAGCGGCAGTTTCAGGCCCGGCAGCGCCAGCTCGGCACTGCGGTGGCCGGCGGCGAGCACCAGTTGCTCGACCGCCAGGGTCTCGTGCCCCAGCTCGATGGCCTGCACCGTGCCGGCACTGTGACGGATCCCGGTCACGCTGCGCCCCAGCAGGAACTCGCAGCGCCCCGAGGCCTGGAGCCGCGCCACCAGTTGCTGGCAGAAGGCGTGGCAGTCAGCCACTTCTTCATTCGGGGTGAAGATACCGCCGACAAAGGGTGCGTCCTGCAGCGTCGGCTCAAGCTGTGCGCACTCGGCGTGGGACAACACCTGCTGTTGGCGGCTGTCTGCCAGATGGCGCCGGGCGTGCTCGAAGCTGCCCGGCTGGCGAAAGGTCACCAACTTGCCATTGCGCCGCCAGTCGAAGCCGTCCAGCCCATCCTCGTCGCGCCAGGCCTGCAAGGTGGCCTGGCTGAGCAATGCCAGGCGCAGCAGGTGGCCGGCGTTGCGCTGGTTGACCGAGCTGCGGCAAGCGCCGAGGAACCCCAGCAACCAGCGCCATTGCGCCGGGTCCAGGCGTGGACGCAGCTTCAATGGCGAGTCGCCGCGCAGCATCCAGCCCAGGGCTTGCCAGGGCACCCCGGCATCGGCCAGCGGCGCCACATAGCGGTAGGACAACTGGCCGCCATTGGCGAAGCTGGTCTGACTGGCGAACAACTGCTGCGCCTCCACCAGGGTCACTTCAAAGCCCTCGCGGACCAGGGCATAGGCACTGGCCAGGCCGATCACGCCACCGCCGACGATGCAAACCCGCTGCGTCATATCAGTCCTTACCTGTGTATTGAACGGCCTTCAGGTTAGGAGCAGGTGACAGGCGCCGAACAATGAATAAAGATCGACCACCCATAAACAAAGGTTATGGACTTGCCATGCGACTGCGACACATCGAAATCTTCCAGGCCATCCGCCAGACCGGCTCGGTCAGCGGCGCCGCGCAACTGCTCCACGTCTCGCAACCTGCGGTGACCAAGGTCCTGCAACACGCCGAGTTGCAACTGGGTTTCCCACTGTTTCTGCGGGTACGCGGCAAGCTCCAGGCCACGCCGGAGGCCCTGGAACTGGAGCGTGAAGTGGACAAGGTCAGCGAGAGCCTGCAAGGTGTGCGGCGCCTGGCCCAGAGCCTGCGCCGCAAGCCGGGCCATAGCCTGCGGATCGGCGCGACCCCGGCCCTGGCCCTGTCGTTGCTGCCGCCGGCGATCAGCGAATGGACCCGGCGCTACCCGGAGTTGGTCTGCGAGCTGTCCAGCGCCCACAGCCGCGAGTTGGTGCAGAACCTGTTGATGCGCGAGATCGACGTCGCCCTGACCCTGCAACGCCCGGATCACCCGGGGCTGGCGGCCCAGGCCCTGGCCCAGGGGGTGCTGGTGGCCCTGGCGCCGCGGGACTATTGGCCGGCTGCCGCCAGGGGTACGCCATTGGCGCTGATGGAACTGGCGGGGGCGCCGTTGATTGGCCTGTCCAGCGCCGACCCGTTGTCGGCCCGGCTCGACAGCTACCTGGAGGCGGTGCAGCCGGCGCCACGGGTGAGCATTGCGGTGCAGACCTATTCCCTGGCCCGGGCCATGGTCGAATCCGGCGCCGGGCTGGCGGTGATCGACCCCTTCACCGCCCTCGGCGCCTCGACCGCCAGCACCGAGATCCGCCCCCTGACGCCCCCGCTGCCGATCACCCTGTATGCCGTGACCCGCACCAGCGAACCGCAACCTCATACCCTGGGCAGCCTGCTGGACATTTTCAGCCACCGCGCCCAGGAGCAATTGAACCGGCTGTTGCAGCACGCCTAGGCGCGTTAACGGCCAATGAAGCCCTAGAGCACGTAGAACAGAATCGCCACGAAATGCAGCAGGCTGCCGCCGATCACGAACAGGTGCCAGATGCCATGGGCGTGGCGCAGGCGGCTGTCGAGGGCGAAGAAGATGATGCCCACGGTGTACAGCACCCCGCCCGAGGCCAGCCAGGCGAAGCCGGTCGAGCCTAGGGCCGCCAGCAACGGCTTCACCGCCACCAGCACGATCCAGCCCATCACGGCGTAGATCACGATCGACAGGATCCGCGCCTCGGAGCGCGGCTTGATCTCTTGCAGGATGCCGATCAGCGCCAGCCCCCAGACAATCCCGAACAGGGTCCAGCCCCAGGGCCCGCGCAGGGTCACCAGGCAGAACGGCGTGTAGCTGCCGGCGATCAGCAGGTAGATCGAAAAGTGATCGAGCTTCTGCATGATGCTTTTCTTCGGCCCGCGCACGCTGTGGTACACGGTGGAGACGCTGTACAGCACCAGCAAGGTGAACCCGTAGATCGCCACGCTGACGATCTTCCAGGGGTTGCCGTCGAGGCTGGCCAGCACCACCAGCCACACGCCCCCGATACACGCCGCGACCGCACCCAGCAAATGGGTCCAGGCGTTGAATTTTTCCCCGTGATACATGTGTCACTTTCCCTCAAGCGGTTACAACAGGATGCAAGGCTCAGGCCTGGAGCCTGAAAGCGCAACATTACCCACACTAGATGGGGCAAAAAAAGCTCCAGCCAAGGCCCTGTTCGTCGGGCACAATCCTGCCCATCGAACAAGAGTGGCCGCCATGCTGATCGACGAAGAGTTGACCCTGAAAAAGCTCGAAGTGTTTCTCGCCTTCATGCGCACCGGCAACCTGACCCGGGCTGCGGCCGAGTTGCACACCAGCAATGTCAGCGTGCATCGGGCCATCCATTCCCTGGAAAGTGCCCTGCGCTGCCCGCTGTTCAAGCACGAGGGGCGTAACCTGACGCCGCTGGAAAGCGCCTATGTCCTCGAGGAACGGGCGCAAAAGCTGATTGGCGACGTGGTCGAAAGCGTGCGCCTGACCCGTGAAGCCGCCGGGTTCTCCGCCGAACGCTTCAAGCTCGGCTCGCTGTATTCGCTGACGGTGAAGACCGTGCCGCAGTTGATCATGGGCCTGAAGATCCGCCGCAGCGAACTCAATATCGACCTGATCCTGGGGTCCAATATCGACCTGCTGTACAAGCTCAAGAACATGGAAGTCGACGCGATCCTGGTGTCCCTGGATGACAGCATCAGCGACCCGGACTGCGAGCAGATCCCGCTGTTTTCCGACGATATCTTTCTCGCCACCCCCGCCGATTCGCCCTTCGCGCAGCAGGCGGAAGTCGACCTCAGCGATGTGCGCGACGCTACCTTCATTACCCTGACCCAGGGCTTCGCCACGCACCAGGACGGGGTCCGGGTGTTCAAGCAGGCGGGGTTCGAACCGAAGGTGGCGATGCAGGTCAACGACATCTTCACCCTGCTGAGCATGGTCAGTTCAGGGGTGGGTTATGCCTTGCTGCCGGGAAGAATTGCCGCGGTGTATGAGAACCGGGTCAAGCTGATCCCGCTGCAAGCGCGTTATCGCCTGCAACAGCATATCGGCGTGGTGTTTCTCAAGGCCAAGGAGCGTGATCCGAACCTGCTGGCGCTGCTGGCCGAGTGCCGGATGTACGCCAATCGCCAGGCCGCGTCCTGACGCCCGTGGCCGGCCGCCCCTCGCGGGAGTCGGCCGGCCATGGCCGCAAGCGTCAGTCGGGAGTTAACCCACCAGGCCGCGCACGATGAAGTACAGCAGCGACGGTCCCAGCAGGCAGCCGAGCCCGGTGTGGAAGGTTGCGGTCAGGGCACCGTAGGGCACCAGCCGCCGATCGGTCGCCGCCAGCCCGGCCGTCACGCCGCTGACGGTGCCGGCCAGGCCACCGAAAACCATTGCCGAGCGCGGGTTGTCCAGGCCCATCCAGCGTGCGGCCATCGGCGTGCCGACCATCACCAGGATGGCCTTGATCAGGCCGGTGGCAATCGACAGCGCCATCACATCGGAGGTTGCGCCGATCGCCGCCCCGGTCACCGGGCCGACAATGTAGGTCACCGCCCCGGCACCGATGGTGGTCATGCTCACCGCATCGCGATAACCGAAGACCCAGGCCATGCCCGCGCCGACGATAAACGGCAGGACCGTGCCCAGCAGCAGGGCGATGACCCCAATCAAGCCGGCTTTGCGCGCCTCGGTGGCCTGGACCTCGAAGGCCGTGGCGACAATGGCGAAATCCCGCAGCATGGCGCCGCCCATCAGGCCGATGCCGGAGAACAGCGCCAGGTCCGCCAGGCCCTTCTGCCCACCGGTGATAGTGCCGCCGACCCAGGCCAGTACCAGGCCGATGACAATCGCAATCGCCGAACCGTGGATGCGGCCGAACGTCAGACGCTTGGACAGCAGCACCGACAGCCACATGATCACGCCGACAAAGGCGAAGGCTGTGATCAGCCCGTTGTGTTCCAGGCCCTTTTCAATGAGATCCCACATATCAGCGCCCCCCTGCCGCAGCGGCACCGGGCGCCAGCTCGACCGGTTCATCCGGCAGCGGCTCGCCCTTGTTGGTGCGACTGATCAAGGCAATGGTGCACCCGCAGAGCACCACCGAACCGATGGCCGCCAGCACTGCCACCGGACCGCCGTGCAAGGCGGTCACCACGTTTTGCTGGGCCGCCATGGCCACCACCACCGGAATGTACATGGCGCCCCAGAAGCCGACGCCCATCTCGCAGTCCTTGGTCATGCCGCCGCGCTTGTGCATCCACAAACGCGCGCAGATCAGCAGGATCATGGCAATCCCGACCCCGCCCACATTGGACTTCACACCCAACAGCACACCGAGCATGTCACCGATAATCACCCCGGCCAGGATACAGATCGCCAACAGCGCCACACCGTAAATAATCATTGTTGTAGTCCTCAAAGTGCATCGTCGAAGTTGTTGTTTTTGTGCTTCGCCAGCTTGAGTCGGGACTCTATCGGTCGCGGCGTACCTCCTCATGCAACAGCGCCTGCAGGGTGTCCAGGCGCGCACCGTCGTAGGCGATCACGCTGCCCTGTTCGAACACCCGGCGCGCCAGCCCGGTCAACACCGCACCAGGCGGCAGTTCGATCTGTAGCCGCACGCCGCGCTCATACGCGCCTTGCACGGTGCCGCGCCAATCCACCACCCGGCACATGTTGAACGCCAGGTCGTCGCGCAGTTGTTCCACCTGGCGCAGCGGCCGCGCCCGGCTGCTGCTCAGGTAACCCAGGCGTGGCGCCTGCATCGGCACCTGGGCAAAGGCCTCGGCCAGCGCCTGGGCCGGTTGCGCCAGCAACGGGCAGTGGGACGGCACGCTGACCGCCAGGCGCTTGGCCACGCCCACCCCGCAACCGCGGGCCAGCTCGGCCACCCGCAGCATCGCGGCGTCGCTGCCGGCGATCACCAGTTGACTGTCGGCGTTGATATTGGCCAGGTACACCGGTGCCTGCTCGCTGTGGACCTGGGCCAGCAAGGCCTCCACCGTGGCCAGTTGCAGACCGATGATCGCCGTCATCCCATAACCCTCGGGGTAGGCACGCTGCATCAGCTCGCCCCGCAGGCTCACCAGGCGCAACGCATCGGCAAATTCCAGGGCCCCGGCCACCACCGCCGCCGGATAGGCGCCGATGGACAGCCCAGCCACGTACTCCGGCGCCGGTGCCTGCTCCAGCAGCAGTCGGGCACTGGCAACGCCGGCGATCAGCAAACACAGTTGCACGGCCCGGGTATTGGCCAGGGCGGCGGGGGAGTCCAGGGTCAGCGGATCCTCGCCCAGCACCTGCGCCGCCTCTTGCAGGCAGGCCTGCACCAGCGGGTTGGGCGGCAGGCGCTGCAACATGCCCGGCTGCTGCGCGCCCTGGCCCGGAAACACCAGCAGGCTGCTCACGCCACCTGCTCCAGGGCCTGCCACGGGTTCTCGACCAGCCGTGCACCCGCCGCGCATTTGAGCAATACACGCCGGGCGCCGGCAGCCCATTCGCGCAGGGCCAGTGCGCCGTTGGGGGTCTGTAATTGCAGGTCCACCGGGCATGGCGCGCTGTCCAGCAACGCCAGCAGGTGCCGGGCCTGGGCCCGGGGCAGAGGTTCGACGCTGCGCGCAATCAGGTCCAGGTCACTGCCCTGGTGCAGCGCTGCCACACCGCTGGCCAGTTCAAACCCGGCGCTGCCGCTGACGCCCCACACCAGGCCGCACGCGTTCAACTGCGGGCGCAACAGGGCCAGGGCCCGCAACGCCGGCCAGGGCTGATCCGACTCCACTGTGCACAGGGCTTCGGGCGTGACGCAACGGCTGATGGAGGCCAGCGCCATCAGGGTCGGATAACGCTGCTCGCGCAGGCGCCCGCGCACGCCCACCGCCACCTGCCCCGGCGCGGTCAACGCCCGGCGCACCACCACCGGCTGGGCGTCGGCCATGGCCGCCACCACCCAGGCTGGCGCATCGCCCGGCAATTGCTCAGGCGTCAGGCCCCAGAGCAGGTCATGGGGCTGGGGTGGCAAGCGGCTCACCACTGTTCTCGCAACAGCTGGCGCACCCGGCTCGACGCTGCCCGATTGCTCGCGCCCAACCGCCCGCTCAGGTCATGCCCGGTGGCGCGCACATCGGCTATCGCCTGCACCAGGCACTCGTTGACCCGCGCCAGGTCATGGGCCGTGGGTTGTTCGATCTGAGTCACCGACAGGGTTTCCCAGAGCAGGCCCAGGCTGGCAAAGCTGTCGATGTCATAGGCCATCGGCGGCACGCTGGCGGCCAGGGCTTCCAGTTCCTCGACGCTGCGCAGGGTCACCCGCGCCGCCGAAGCCTTGCCCATGGCATGCACCATCACCCCCGGGTCACGCAGGGCGATCAGGCGGTTGGCCTGGTAGCCGTGGGCCAGAAACGCCCCGGACATGGCCTTGCCCACCAGCAGGGCAATCACCGGGTGCCCGGCCAGCCGCGCCCGGGCATAACTGTCGGCCGCCCCGGCCAGCGCCTGGTGAATACCCAGTGCTTCTTCACGCCGACCGTAGGCCTGGCTCGGCACATCGACGATGGCGATCAGGGGGCGTTTTTCGGTGTGCGCGGCATCGGCCGCGATCACGTCATCCACCACCCGAGCCAGGCCCCAACCTTCCAGCAACCCGACTTCGCCGTTGCGGGCCCGGGGGAAACGGTTGTCCGGGTCGGCCACCACGGCGATAAAACGCACCGCTTGCCCGGCCAGGTGGCCGTCCGCGACATTCAGCGATGCCGGCACATCAGTGACGGGCGTGGCGCCGGCACTCAGGGCCTGAAACCAGTGCCAGCCGCGCAGGGAATAAGCACTCATGAGCGGTCTCCTTGATACAGGTCGCGAACCGTTGCCGGTTCGATTTGCGGCGCGGTATCCAGCCGCGCCAGGCAGCCCAGGTAGTGTTCGGCCTGGCGGCTGCGCTGCTGCGCCGGCAACCCCAGGGCCAACAGTTCACCGACCTGCTGCTGGATCTGCGCCACATCGTCGGCCACATACCGATCCACCAGGCCACTGGCAAAGCGCTGTTCGCCGCCGGTCAGGCTCCAGATAAACGGCCGGTCGCGGGAGTCGTACTCCTCAAGGCCGGCTTCCTGCTCGATCACTTGCGGGCCATTGAGCCCGAGCCGCGCTTCCTGGGTCACCAGCAGGTAACTGCACAGGCCGGCGGCAATCGACATCCCGCCAAAACAGCCAACGCTGCCGGCCACCACGCCGATCACCGGCTGGTACTGACGCAGATCGACAATCGCCGCGTGGATATCGGCAATCGCCGCCAGCCCCAGGTTGGCTTCCTGCAGGCGCACGCCGCCGGTTTCCAGGAGCAAGACGGCGCGAGTGGCGATGCCGTTGCGGTTGTCCTCGGCGGCCAGTTCCAGGGCGCCGGCGATCTTCGCCCCGCCCACTTCACCCAGGCTGCCGCCCTGGAATGCGCCTTCGATGGCGGCAATCACCACCGGCAGGCCATTGATCTTGCCCTTGGCGATCACCACCCCGTCGTCGGCCTGGGGCACCACGCCCTGGCGGACGAGCCAGGGCGACATGACCCGCTGGAAAGGGTCGAGCAACTCGCGAAAGCTGCCGGCATCGAGCAAGGCCCTGGCCCGCTGGCGAGCGCCGAGTTCGACGAAGCTGTGCTTGTGCAACAGGCGGTCGCTGTCAGTCATGGCCGATCTCCTCGAAGCCCTGTTCCAGGCGCAGGCGCACCACGCCCGGCGTGGCGCCGAAATCATGAATATCGATGGCCAGCGCCGGCGGCACCTGGCCGTCGAAGAGGCGCTCGAACAGATGCTGCCAGCGCGCCCCGCTGCCATTCACCGAGGTCTGCACCTGGATCGTCAGCTTGCCGGCCGGGCCGGGTTCGAGCAGCACTTCCAGGTCGCCCGAGCCGACACAGCCCACCAGCGCCCGACCGCGAGCCGGTGGCCCGGCGGGAAATTCAAAAGACAAGGTTTCCATCACACTGCTCCCTGGATAAAGGCGTCGCCGGACTCGATCCGGTCGAGCAACAGGCAGGCTGCGAGGAGGTCCGCAGCGCCGCCGGGCGAGGCATTCAAGGCCAATAACTGTTGGTCCAGCTCATGCAGGCGGCGACGCCCGGCCAGGCTCGCACTGCCACCGGCCTCGAGCACCGCCCGCGCGCCCCGCTGCATGGCCTGCAAGCCCTGCTCGCCGGCGCGGTACAGCACGCAGGTGTCGACCAGGGTGGTCATGATGGCGAGCAAGGCATCGAGCCGGGCGTTCTGCTCGCCATGGCCCTGGGCGCGACTGCGCTGAAGCTGCGGCAAGCCATGTTGCAGCACCGCTGGGAACCCCAACTGCGCCTGTTCGCGGGCACCGAGTGCACCGTAGCGCTGCGCCACCTGGGCGCCATGGCTGAGGGCACGCGGGGCATGGCGATCATCGAGCAACGCCAGGCGTGCGGCGCGAACGGCCAGGCTGCCGGCGCGGTTGGCCTGAGGCTCCAGCGCCGCAGCCGCCACCAGCAGGCCCAGAGCCCAGATCGCCCCACGATGGGTATTGACCCCGCCGGTGGTGACCAGCATCGCCGCTTCGCCTTCACGGCCGATGCGGCCCAGGGCTTCGCGCAATGGCAAACCGATCGCGCCGAGTTCAATGGCGGCGTCGGCCATGGCCTTGAACGCCGGCCACAGGGACAGGGCCGAGGCGTGCATCAGCCCCAGGTGCAGGTCGCTGTGGGCACCGTTGCCACGACGATCCACCAGCGCCGGCTTGGGCGACAGGTCGGCCTCGTCGATCAGTGCGTCGACCGCCAGGTCCGCCAGGCGCTCGGCCAGGCTCAAGGGTTTCGCGTGCAGATTGAATGCGTGCATTACCAGCTCCTGAACTTGGCGGGCGGGTGGTACAGGCCACCCGACCACTCCACCAGATCGGCGACGCTTTTCGCCGCGAGCAACTCGCGACTGGCATCGGTACGGCGAATGCCGAGGTCTTCGGGCAAGGCGATCAAGCCTTCACGGCGCATGCGCGCGGTGTCTTTGGGGTTGTGTCGCAGGCCGATGACGGTGACCCCGGCCACGGCGGCGATCATGGCCTGGCGCTCTTCCAGAGAGCGGGCCTTGTACAGGTAGGCGATGCCTTCCTCGGTCAGCAGGTGGGTGACGTCGTCGCCGTAGATCATGATCGGCGCCAGGGGCATGCCGCTCTTGCGCGCCACTTCCACCGCGTCCAAGGTCTCGACGAAGGTCGGTTTGCCGCCTTCCTGGAAGGTCTCGACCATCTGCACCACCAGCTTCTTGCCGCGTTCGAGCATGGCCTGGGGCGCGTCGCTCTGATCGACGCGCATATCCAGCCAGGCCGGGGTGCCGTGGCGTCGGCCGCGGGGGTCGTGGCCCATGTTCGGGGCCCCGCCGAAACCGGCCAGGCGCCCGCGGGTCACGGTGGAAGAATGGCCGTCGCCGTCCACCTGCAAGGTGGCACCGATAAACAGGTCCACCGCGTATTGCCCGGCCAGTTGGCAGAACATCCGGTTGGAGCGCAGGGAACCGTCGCGGCCGGTGAAGAACACGTCCGGGCGCGCGGCGATGTAGTGCTCCATGCCCAATTCGGTGCCGAAGCAGTGCACGCTTTCCACCCAGCCGCTTTCAATGGCCGGGATCAGGGTCGGATGGGGGTTGAGGGTCCAGTTGCGGCAGATCTTGCCCTTGAGCCCCAGGGATTCACCGTAGGTGGGCAGGATCAGCTCGATGGCCGCGGTGTTGAAACCGATACCGTGGTTCAGCGACTGCACATTGTGTTTTTCGTAGATGCCGCGGATCGCCATCATCGCCATCAGCACGTGCACCGGCTTGATATGCCGTGGGTCGCGGGTAAACAGCGGCTCGATGTAGAACGGCTTGTCGGCCACCACCACGAAATCCACCCAGGACGCCGGGATGTCCACTCGCGGCAACTCGCTGACGTCATCCACCAACTGGTTGACCTGGACGATCACGATGCCGTCGCTGAAGGCTGCCGGCTCGATCAGCGCCGGGGTGTCCTCGGTGCTCGGGCCGGTGTAGATATTGCCCGCGCGGTCGGCCATGAAGCCGGCCGAGAGCACCACGTTGGGAATCAGGTCCACCACCAGCCGTGCATAAAGCTCGATGTAGGTATGGATCGCGCCGACTTCCAGCAGCCCGTCTTCGAGCAACTGGCTGATGCGCAGGCTCTGGGTACCGGCAAAGGAAAAGTCCAGCTTGCGCGCGATGCCGCGCTCGAACAGGTCCAGGTGCTCGGAACGGCCGACGCTGGGCATGATCATGTGCAAGTCGTGGAGCTTGGCCGGGTCGGCCTTGGCCAGTGAGCGCGACAGGAAGTCCGCCTGCTTCTGGTTGTTGCCCTCCAGCACCACCCGGTCCCCGGGCAGGATCAACGCCTCCAGGGCCGCCACGATCTTGTCGGTGGGCAACACCACACCATCGGCCAGGGCCCGCACCTGTTCGAGGCGCCGCTGCTTTTCGCTGCGCCGCCGCGTCCAGCGCGAGTCGGGGGATATTATTGTTGTCATGCTCACTCCACGGGTTCGCTGTCGTGGAGCCACCTTAGGAGGCAATGCCCGAGGCATCAATCAAGCCCAGCGGCGGATCGTTACGCTCAGGGTAATGATTCAAGCCGCAGCCATGAAGGCAGTGCCTGCACCGCCGATGTTGGAGTACCCTGCCACCCCACCACAGGTGCATCCCGAATCACCCGGCCGATGAATGGCCGGCATCGACGTGACGAGAACTCTCATGGCAAAAACCGCATTCCCTCCTGTGCGCTCGGTCGAGCAGTTGCTGGGGCAACTCCAGCAGGGCTTCAAGCCCGAGTACCTGATGTTCTGGGGCCACCAGCCGGCGCGGGATGGCCGTGTCACCCACAGCTGCTTCAGCCAGTGGTTCCCCACGCCGTTCGAGGTCGACGGGGTGAGTTACGCCAGCGCCGAGCATTACATGATGGCGGGCAAGGCCCGTCTGTTCGATGACGCCCAGACCCTGGAGCGGATCCTCGTCGCGGCAACCCCGGCCGATGCCAAGCAATTGGGGCGTCAGGTGCACGGGTTTGACGGGGCGCAGTGGGACGCGGCGTGCTTCGATATCGTGGTGCGCGGCAACCTGGCCAAGTTCAGCCAGCACCCGGCACTGGCTGAGTTCCTGCTGGCCACTGGCGAGCAGGTGCTGGTGGAAGCCAGCCCGGTGGACCGCATCTGGGGCATCGGCCTGGCCGCCGAGGACAAGAAAGCCTCGCAGCCGGAGAAATGGCGCGGGCTCAATCTGCTGGGGTTTGCCCTGATGGAAGTGCGCAGCGCCCTGCTTGCCGGCTAAGCAGGCTCAGCCCTCGCCCGGCACCAGCCCCGACGCCACCAGCAAGGCTTCGAGCCCCAGCAGGTCGGGGACCTTGGCCACTTGTTCGGCCACTTGTACCGCGGCTTTTTCCAGGGCGCACAAGGGCACATCGACGTAGCTCAATTGGCTGTCGAGTTTGTGCGAGCGCGGGATGCCCTGGACCAGCAAGGCGATGAACGCCAGGTTCGGCCGCCCGCCCAGGGCGTTGAGCACGACGATCCGCGCCCGGTCGCCAATCACGGTCTTGCCGCCACAGGCCGATTCGAAGCTGAGCAGCGGGATCTGCCGGTCGCGCCAGCTCACCAGGCCCAGGTACCAGGGCGGCGAATCCAGGTCGAACGAGCCGGGCTGGTAATCGATCAGTTCGGCGATCGCGACATTGGGCAGGACCAGGGTCCGGTCGGCCAGGGGCAACAGCAGCCCGGTCAGGTTGCTGGCGCGGTGATCAAGCATGGGGTTTGCTCCACAGGGCGATGCTTTCGAGCAATACCGACTCTTGGTAGGGCTTGCCCAGGTAGTCGTTGACGCCGATGGCCATGGCCCGGTCGCGGTGCTTCTGCCCGGTGCGCGAAGTGATCATGATGATCGGCAGGTGCTGCAGGCGCGGATCGCTGCGCACCTGCATCGCCACTTCAAAGCCGTCCATGCGCGGCATTTCGATGTCCAGCAGCATCAGGTCCGGCAGGTGCTCGTCGAGCAGGAGCATGGCGTCCACCCCATCCTTGGC
This sequence comes from Pseudomonas sp. MF09150, assembly GCF_059862355.1. NCBI lineage: Bacteria > Pseudomonadati > Pseudomonadota > Gammaproteobacteria > Pseudomonadales > Pseudomonadaceae > Pseudomonas > Pseudomonas sp. MF09150. Next base: position 273,728 of record NZ_JCBCUS010000003.1, read on the forward strand.
GGTCAGCACGTTCATGCCGTGACGCTCCAGCAGGCGGCTGGTGACCTTGCGCACCGTGACCGAATCGTCCACTACCATGACCAGCATCGGCCGTTGCGGCTCGGCCTCTACCGGCCCTTCCTCGTTGCCCACCACCTGCTGGCGCGGCAACCAGCTCTGCTGGACGCGGATATGGGCCAGCAAATCGAGAATCAGCACCACCCGGCCATCGCCGAGGATGGTCGCGCCCGACAGCCCCTGTACCGCCGAGAACTGCGGGCCAAGGCTCTTGACCACGATCTCCCGGCTACCGGCCATGGCATCGACCTGCACCGCGATCCGGTGCTCGTTGTAATGCACCAGCAGCACCGGCAGCGGCAGGCTCTGGCCCAGCAGTTTCGGGCGGCCGACGGTGTGCAGCAGTTCGCCGAGGTAGCACAGGTCGTAGCGCTGACCGGCGTATTCATAACGCGGCGGATCGAGCTGGTAATAGCTGTCGAGCTCCACCGGCAGTACGCGGACGATGCCTTCGATGGTGTTCAGCGGGATCGCGTATTGCTCGTCGGCACACTGCACCATCAGTGCCCGATTGACCGACACGGTAAACGGCAGGCGAATCCGAAAGTGCACGCCCTGCCCCGGGATCGAGTCGATGCTCATGGTGCCGCCCAACTGCCGCACCTCTTCATGCACCACGTCCATGCCCACGCCGCGCCCGGAAATCTGGGTGATTTTTTCCGCCGTGGAGAACCCCGGCTGCATGATGAATTGCAGCACGTCGCGGTCGCTGATTTCGAGGTTCGGGTCCAGCAGCCCGCGCTTGATCGCCTTGCTGCGCACCGCCTCCAGCGGCACCCCGGCACCGTCGTCACGCATGTCGAAAACGATGTCGCCACCTTCGTGTGCCAGGTCCAGGGTGATCCGGCCCTGGGCCGGCTTGCCCACCGCCAACCGCGCCTCGGCCGATTCCAGGCCATGGTCGACGGCGTTGCGCAGCATGTGTTCCAGGGGCGCCACCATGCGCTCCAGCACGTTGCGGTCCATCTCGCCCTCGGCATTGCCGACGACGAACTCGACCTCCTTGCCCAGTTCGCTGGCGACCTGGCGCACGATGCGCTTGAGCCGCGGCACCATGCGTTCGAACGGCACCATGCGCGTGCGCATCAAGCCTTCCTGCAATTCGGTGTTGATTCGCCCCTGCTGCTGCAGCAGGTTGTGTGCGTCGTGATTGCGGCGGTCGAGGGTTTCCTTGAGGTCGAGCAGGTCGGAGGCCGACTCGAACAGGGCCCGCGACAGCTGCTGCAACTGGGAATGGCGGTCCATTTCCAGCGGGTCGAATTCTTCATAGCCCAGGCGCTCGGCCTCCACCTGCTGGCGGCTGAGGATGCGGCCCTGGGTTTCGGTGTCGAGCCGGCGCAGTTGGTCGCGCATGCGCTCGATGGTGGTTTCCATCTCGCTCAGGGCCACCCGCGCATCGTTGACCTGCTGTTCGATACGCCCGCGAAAGATCGAGGTTTCCCCGGCCAGGTTGACCAGGTCATCCAGCAGTTCAGCCGACACCTTGACCATGTCCCCGGCCGGAGCCTCGACCACCGGCACAGGCGTCTCAGGCTTGCTCGGCGGCGGCAGGCTGAGCAGCGCTGGCGGCGGGCTGGGCTCGACAGAAGGATGGGTAAACGCCCGGATCGCTTCGATCAGGCTGTCGGCGGGCTTGATCGGCTGCCCCGCGCGGGCCGCATCGAGCATCTGCGCCAGCCGGTCGTGGCTGCTTTGCAGCAGGCTGAACAACGCGGGGGTGGCGTGCAGCAGCCCGGAGGACAGGCCTTCGAAGAGAAACTCCAACTCGTGGGCCAGGTCGCCGATCGGGACGATTTCCACCATCCGCGCCCCACCCTTGAGGGTGTGCAGGTCACGCAGCAGGGTTTCCACCTCCTGCCGCCCCTGGGGCTCGGCCTGCCAGCGGACCAGCGCCGCAGCGGAGCTGTCGATGATGTCGAAACCTTCCTCGAGGAAGATCTCCAGCAGCTCCGGGTCATGGGCGGCCGAATCACTGTCGGCCAATGGCTCCACGACCTCGGGGGCGACACTCGCCCGCTGGCGGAAACGGCTGATGGCCTCGATCAGCTCCTGCGGCTCGTCCAACGGCTGTTGCCGCTGCAACTGCTCCAGCAGTACTGCCAGTTGATCGTGGCTGTGCTGCAGCAGCTGCGCCAGTTCCGAGCTGTGCTGGTAACGCCGGTCCACCAGGCCCTGGTACAGGTTTTCCAGCTCATGGGCCAGGTCGCCCACCGGCCCGACGGCGGCCATGCGTGCGCCACCCTTGAGGGTGTGCAGGTCGCGCTGCAAGGACAACAGCGGCGCGCCGTTGTCCGGGTCGGACAGCCAGCGTTGCAGGGCCTGGCCCGCACTTTCCAGGATATCGACTGCCTCTTCGAGGAAGATCGCGACAATTTCATCGTCCTGCTCCGGCAAGTCCGCAGCCAGCCCCAGCTCGGCGGTGGCAGCCCCCAGTTCACTGATGCTCAGGGTGCGGCTGCCGTCGCTGCGGATCAGCCCGGTGGCCGTCGGGTCCAGGCCTTCCTCGAGCAACTCGCGCAAGGCCCTGACCCGCGCCGGTTGCGGGCTGACCACCTGCCCGGCGGCCAGCTCGTCGAGCATATTGATCAGCGCTTCATGGGCGCTTTCGGCCTCGTGGAAGAAGCGCTCGCTGACCGCCAGGCTGCTTTCCTCCACCGCCCCATACAGGTCGAGCAAGGCTTCGCACAACTCATCCATCGGTTGCAGGTCGGCCAGGTGCGCGCCCTCGCCCAGGGTCGTCAGCTCATCCAGCAGCGCGCTCAGTTCCTGGCGCGCGCCGGGGTGCTGCTGCCAGCGGCGCAACAGGTTTTCGGCGTCCAGCAGGATGTCCATGCCCTGGGCCAGGAAGTTGTTGATCAGTTGCGGGTCGCGCTTGATGCGCAGCCCGCTGGTAGGGGAATTGAGGAGTTTTTCCAGGCGCTCGCCCAGCAGGGCCTGGGTGCGGTCGATCAATGACCGTGCCCCGTTGATGGGCGCCTGGGGATCGTTGCCCAACTGCTTCAGGCCACGGCGAAACAGGCCCTCGGCCTCCAGCAGCAGCTCGACTTCATCCAGGTCGAGGGCGATCAGGTGCGCGCGATACTCCCGGGCCAACTGGTCAAGAGGCGCCGCCAGCTCGGCAATCGGCAAGACCCCGGCCATCGAGGCACTGCCCTTCAGGGTGTGCAGGGCCCGTTGCAACTCGTCGCTGGCCTGCAACGGCAGGTGCTCGGCGGCGTGGTCGAGAAAGCGATTGATGCTGTCGAGGTGGGTTTGCGCTTCATTGCGGAAAATCTCCAGCAACTGCGGATCGAGAGCACCGCTCGCCGTGTGCTCCACCGGCTCGGCGTCATCGCCCTTGGCCAGGGCATGGGCACGGGCCGCCAGTTGGTCGACATCGTCACGCTGACGCTGGGCCTGGGCGGCGAATTCGGCGATCAGCTCCGGCAGCAGCTGCACCACCTCGCCCAGCAGTTGCCAGACCTGGGGCCCGGGCTCGACGCTGCGCTCCAGCACCCGGTTGAGCAGGTTCTCGACGGCCCAGGCCAGCTCCCCCAGGACCAGCGCGCGCACCATGCGCCCACTGCCCTTGAGGGTATGGAAGGCGCGGCGCAGCTCACTCAGCGCGGCCTTGCTCGCGGGATCGGCCGACCAGCGCGGCAGGTACTCGCGCAGCACCTCCAGCACCTCGTCGGTTTCCTCGAGGAACACTTCCCGCAGCTCATCGTCCACCGGTGCTTCGTCCCGCGGCGGCGGCAGCAGGCTGCCCGGGGTGTTGAGTGCCGGCGGGTTGAGGGCCGACACCGGGCTGGCCAGCACATCAGCCAGGGACTGCACCACCTGCGGGTCGTCGAGTTCCTGCAGGTCCTGCATCACCAGGGCTTCGCCGGGGCTGAGCACATCGTCGAGCAGCGGCACCTGTTCGACCGGCACATAACCCAGCGCGGCCAAGCCCTGCTCGGCCACATCGAGGATTTTCTCTCCGGGGGCCTCGGGGTCTTCGCTCAGGCGCTCCAGGTAATACTCGATGCTGGTGATCACGTCGGCCAGACTGTCCAGTTGCTGCCACTCGGGGCGGACCGGGTCGGGCAGCAGGTGTTCACGGATAAAGCTGTTGCAGGCTTCGAGCAGGCTCGCGGCGCGGCTCAGGGGAATCATCGCCAGCGCCCCGCGCACCTGGGTCAGCAGCTCGGGCAAGGGCAACAGGTGCTCGCGGTCCCAATCGGCGTCGATGTATTCGACGATCAGGTCCTTGGCCTGTTGCAGGCACAGCCGCGCTTCCTTGATCACCAATTGGTGGATCTGAGTCAGGTCGGTGGTGGGCAGGCGGCTTTCTTCGCGGCTTTCAGGCTCCACGGTGCCGACCATGCCGGCCAGGGTCGCCTCGACATACAGCAAGGCGCCGGCCACATCCATCAGCACCGCGTCATTGGGTTCGCGCTGGCCCTGGGCCAGGCTCTGGACCACCGCCAACTGGTCGATGATCACCTTGCGCGGCTGGCCAAAACCCAGCACCGCGAGGGTGTCGGCGATCTGCCGCAACGGCGCCAGCAGGCTGTCCAGATCATCGGCGTGCTGCCGGTCGCTGCGCACGAACAGATCCAGGCGCTCCTTGACCCGTACCAGCTCCTCGCACAGCGCGGCCAGGACCGAGCGCATGGCGTCGCGGTCGGGGCCCGCCATGCGTGCGCGCTCCTCATCGACCAGGGCGCTGTCGGGCAGCGCGTCGTCCAGGGCGTAGCGTTCTTTCATAATCTGCATCTGCGGGGTGGGATGACGGGCCTTGGCGATGTAAAACAGCAGGCTCTTGAGCAATTCGTCCGGCGCCGGCTGGTTGACCCCGGCGATGCCTTCCTCGAACAGGCGCTTGAGCTGGCGGTCGACATCCTTGAGCAGGCTGCGCACCGCCGGGCTGTTGGCCACTACCTCATGGCGCATGCCGTCCACCAGGGCCAGGGAAATCTGCCACAACGGCCCCAGCGGCGCGTTCTGGCACAAGGCTTCAAGGCGCTCGAACACGCGGGTCATATAGGACAGGCTGTTTTCCACATCCTGTTCCCGCAGCAGGTCCACCAGCGCGGTTTGCAACATATGCCGCAGTTTGCGCAACAAGACCTGCCATTGCCCCGGATCCAGCTCGGCCAGGGCCGCCGCGTCGAGCGGCGCGAGGCTGGGCAGCAGGGGGCTGAACAGGCTGGTTTCCGAGAGCAGACTCTCGCCACGGGCACTGCGCAGGTCGTTGAGCAGCGGCAACACCACCAGCGGCAGGTCGCGCCGCGCACTTTGCACCCGGTCCAGGTATTGCGGCAGTTGAGTGATGGCCTGCAACAACAGGCGGATGGCTTCGTCACGCTGGGACACGCGGTGCTGCTGCAAGGCCAGGGCCAGTTGCTCCATCTCTTCGGCCAGCAGCGCCGCGCCATAGAACTCGACCATCTGCAGGCTGCCATGGACCTGATGGATGCCCTCCAGGCACTGGCCGATGGCGTCGGCCGCCAACGGCTCATCGAGCAGATGCTCCAGCGCCTGATAGGCCTGCTTCAGGGTCTCGGCAATTTCGCCCTTGACCCATTCGAGGGCCACATAGTCGTGCCGATCAACCATAACCACTCCAGTCAAAGTCTTCGTCTGCCTTAGCGTTTGTCACCCGGGGCGAGTTCCCGAGAGGCCGGCAAGGTGAAGCCGGACACCGAACGCCGCAGTTGGCTGGCCATTTTCGCCAGGTTGCCAATGCTTTCAGCCGTCGCGGTGGAACCGGACGAAGTTTGTGAGGTGATCTGCTGAATCACGTTCATGGTCAGGGAAATCTGCCCGGCCGATGAGGTCTGCTGCTGCGCCGCATTGGAAATGCTCTGGATCAGCGCCGCCAGGGTCTTGGACACGCCTTCGATTTCCTCCAGGGCCACCCCGGCGTCCTGGGCCAGGCGCGCACCGCGCACCACTTCGGAGGTGGTCTGCTCCATGGAGATCACCGCTTCGTTGGTGTCGGTCTGGATCGCCCGCACCAGGGTCTCGATCTGCCGCGTGGCCGCCGAAGAGCGCTCGGCCAGACGCTGCACCTCATCGGCCACCACTGCAAAACCGCGCCCGGCGTCCCCGGCCATGGAGGCCTGGATCGCCGCGTTCAGGGCGAGGATGTTGGTCTGGTCGGCGATGTCGTCGATCAGACTGACAATGTCGCCGATCTCCTGGGAAGACTCACCCAGACGCTTGATGCGCTTGGCGGTGTCCTGGATCTGCTCGCGGATATTGTCCATGCCGTGGATGGTGTTGTGCACCACCTCATTGCCCTTGTTGGCGATCTCCACCGAACGCTCGGCCACCGCCGACGACTCGGCGGCGTTGGCCGAGACCTGGTCGATGGACTGGGCCATGTCGTTGATCGCGGTGGAGGCTTCGGAAATCTGCTGCGCCTGATGCTCCGAGGCTTCGGCCAGTTGCATGGCGGTGGCCTGGGTTTCCTGCACGGCACCGGCCACCTGGCCGGCGGTGAGGTTGATGGTGGCCACCAGGTCGCGCAGTTGGTCGACGGAATAGTTGATCGAGTCGGCGATGGTTCCGGTGAAGTCTTCGGTGACCGAGGCCGTCACCGTCAGGTCGCCGTCGGCCAGGTCTTCGATTTCATCCAGCAGGCGCATGATCGCGTTCTGGTTGCGCTCGTTCTTTTCAGCGGTCTCGCGCAGTTGGCGATTGGTCTCGCGCACCATCACCAGGCCGATCAGGATGATCGACATCAGCGCCAGCAACCCCAGGACATAACCACCAATGGTGTCCAGGGAGCGGCCACCGGCCAGGTTCTCGAAACCGTTGGCCAGGCGCGAGGCTTCATCGAGCAGGGTTTGCGAGAGGCTGAAGATATTGCTCGCGGACTCGCGAACCTGGAACAGCTCGGGAGAGGTTTCGAGGATTTCATCCACCGAGCCCGAGACGAACTCGAACAGCTCGGAGATCTCGGCCAGCCGGGCGCGGGCATCACGGTCTTCGACCTGGCTGATCTTCAGCGCCGGATTGCCCTGCAACATGCCGTTCAGCACCTGGCCAAAGCGTGCCGCATCGCGCCCGAAGGCATCGGCGGCCTGGACCGCATTCTCATCCCCGGCGAGCACGGTGTTCACCGCGCCCAGGATCCGTTCCGCCAGCAGCGACTGACGCTGGGCCACGGCCACCTGGGCCGCCGGCGCGCCACGCTGGAGGAGGATTTCGACCACCTTCTCGTACTCCACCTGCAGTTGCGGCACGGTTTCGGCGAGGGTCGCGGCCACTTGATGCAAGGACAGCACGGTCTGTTCGCTGGCAAGAATGGCGTCGGTGTTCTTCAGCAGTTTTTCCCAGTCCTGCTGCACGGCGTGCATTTCATCGCGCACGGCCAGCGGCGCGCCGGGCAGGCCGGTGGCCGGGTCGCCTTTTTTCAGGTAACCCCAGCGCTGGGCAAAATCGTTGCGCGCATCACTCAGCAGCTTGAACGCGGCAGCCTTGCCGGCGGCGGCTTCGGTGGCGTTCTTGGCAATGCGCTGGGACAGCACCCGCAGCTCGCCGGCGTGGCCGATGTACTGCTTGTCGTAGGTGGCCTGGGTGTTGAGGTAAGCGAAGTTGGCGAACAGCAGCATGATGAAAATGATCAGCGCGATAAACAGCACAATGATCTGCGAGCGGCTGCGCGAACCTTCCACGGGCTTGGCGGTTTTGGCTTTTATCATCGATCAGGCCTGTGGCGAGCGAGCATGCCCGCGTTGTAAGTGCACAGCGCTCATGACGGGCCCCGCGGCGGCGATGCCTGGCGGTTCACAGCGCTACATCCATAAATCCCGAGGAACCGGCCAGGGCAAAGGGGCTGAACACCTGCCACACCTGGTCGCGTTCGAAACGGCCTTGCAGGTAGGGCGCGATCGCCCCCTGGGCCGGCTCGGTCACGCTGGCTTGCAGGCTGTCCTGGGCAAAATGCTGCATGCCGACGACTTCATCCACCATCAGCCCGGCAAACACCTCTTTGTGCTCGACCACCAGCACCCGGCGTTGCTTGCGAAGTGCCGAGAGCTCATGGCCGAGGAAACCGCACAGGTCCATGACCGGCAGCAGCCGCCCCCGCAGATTGGCCACGCCCTTGACCCAGGATTTCACCCCGGGCAGGACGGTGTAGCGCGGTTCATGCAGGACTTCGCTGACTTCGCCCATGGGCGCGACGTACCACTGCTCACCGATGCGAAAGCCGATCCCGCTCCAGCTGTGCTGGCGGGTTTCCTGGGACGGCAAGTCCGCCGCCAGCAGGCGGCAGCGCCGATCGATATCGAGCAGCAGCTCGAACGCGGTTTGCGACTCGGCCATGGCGCTGGCCGTCAGCCGGCCAGAACGTTGTTCAGGGTCTTGATCAGGGTTTCTTCATCCACCGGCTTGGTCAGGTAGTCCTTGGCGCCCTGGCGGGTGCCCCAGACCTTGTCGGTCTCTTGATCCTTGGTGGTGATGATGATCACCGGGATATGGCTGGTTTCGGCGTCCTTGGTCAGCTGGCGGGTCGCCTGGAAGCCATTGAGGCCTGGCATGACGATATCCATCAGCACCGCGTCGGGTTTTTCCTGACGGGCCAGGGCGACGCCGTCCGCGCCGTTTTCGGCCTTGAGGACTTCATGACCGTGCTTTTCCAGCATGCCGGTCAGTTTGTACATTTCAGTCGGCGAATCATCGACGATCAGAATACGTGCCATGGTCTTCCCCATACGAATAGGCGTTCGGCCCCTTGGCTGAACGTCAATGTGCTTGTTCTACTGCGGCGAAGCCCGGGACATGGGCCTTGATCGCGTTCAGCAGTTCTTCCTTGCTAAAGGGCTTGGTCAAAAACTGGTCGGAACCGACAATGCGGCCCTTGGCCTTGTCGAACAGACCGTCCTTGGAGGACAGCATAATCACCGGCGTGGACTTGAAGGCACTGTTGTTCTTGATCAGGGCGCAGGTCTGATAGCCATCGAGGCGCGGCATCATGATGTCGACAAAAATGATCCCGGGGTGATGATCGGCAATCTTGGCCAGGGCCTCGAAACCGTCAACCGCAGTGATGACTTCACAGCCCACGTTCTTGAGCAGCGTTTCAGCCGTGCGGCGAATCGTCTTCGAGTCATCGATCACCATCACCTTCAAGGCGCTGGAATGCTGTTCCATATTCTGCTCTACCATCGCCACAGCGAATCGATTTAATGCCGGTACCGCCTGGTAAAGCCCCAAACCCTTGATGTTCAAGGCCTGGGCGCGGCATGCGAGCCTTTTTAGCATACTCTCAGAATGCAATCTATCGGCCGACCGGCAAGGCGGTTTTTCCTTGACCGGGAACCGCCCGAGCGCCACTCTGACGCCACTTTTTCAAGCCATTGCGCCCACTAAATTTTCGAGGAAACAGCCCATGAGCGTTCGCGTCGGGATTGTCATGGACCCTATCGCCAGCATCTCCTATAAAAAGGACAGCTCGCTGGCCATGCTGCTGGCCGCCCAGGCCCGCGGCTGGACCCTGTTCTACATGGAACAGCGCGACCTCTACCAGGGCGCGGGCGAGGCACGGGCACGCATGCGTCCGCTGCAAGTCTTTGCCAACCCGGAAAAATGGTTCGAGCTGCAAGACGAAATCGACAGCCCGCTGAGCGATCTGGACGTCATCCTGATGCGCAAGGACCCGCCGTTCGACATGGAGTTCGTCTACTCCACCTACCTGCTGGAGCAGGCCGAGCGCGCCGGAGTGCTGGTGGTCAACAAGCCGCAGAGCCTGCGCGACTGCAACGAGAAGCTGTTCGCCACGCTGTTCCCGCAGTGCACGCCGCCGACCGTGGTCAGCCGCCGCGCGGACGTGTTGCGTGAATTTGCCGCACAACATGGCGACGTGATCCTCAAGCCTCTGGACGGCATGGGCGGCACCTCGATCTTCCGCCACCGCGCCGGCGACCCGAACCTGTCGGTGATCCTGGAAACCCTGACCGCCCTGGGCGCCCAGCAGATCATGGGCCAGGCCTACCTGCCGGCGATCAAGGATGGCGACAAGCGCATCCTGATGATCGACGGCGAGCCGGTGCCTTATTGCCTGGCGCGAATCCCGGCCGCCGGTGAAACCCGGGGCAACCTTGCCGCCGGCGGACGTGGCGAAGCCCGCCCGCTGACCGACAAGGACCGCTGGATCGCCGCTCAGGTCGGCCCGACCCTGCGGGAGAAAGGCCTGCTGTTCGTCGGCCTGGATGTGATCGGCGAGCACCTGACGGAAATCAACGTCACCAGCCCGACCTGCATCCGCGAAATCGACAATGCGTTTGGCACCAACATCGGTGCGCTGCTGATGGATGCCATCGAGGCCAAGCTGCAAGTGGCAAGCCGCAAGCCACAAGCTTGATGTGGATCATGTACAGCCTGTCGCTTGTCGCTTGAAGCTCGCAGCTTGAAACCAACATTGCGTTATCATGCGCCGCCTGTGAAACGCGCGATGTTGGTTTTGTGATGCCTCCTGTGATGTTGAACCGATGACACTCCCGTCCGACCTGCCCCTCGACCTTCCTCCCGAGCTCGCGCATAGCGGTGTGCGTGCGGCTGATCGTCTCGGTTTCACCCTGTTTCTCGCCGCCCTCCTGCACCTGGCGCTGATTCTCGGCCTGGGCTTCTCCTTCGCCGAACCCAAGCAGATCACCAAGACCCTGGAAATCACCCTCGCCACCTTCAAAAGCGAGACCAAGCCGAAGAAGGCCGATTTCCTGGCCCAGGACAACCAGCAGGGCAGCGGCACCCTGGACAAGAAGGCGATCCCCAAGACCACCGAGGTTGCGCCGTTCCAGGACAACCAGGTGAACAAGGTCACGCCGCCGCCCGCCGCCAAGCCCGAGGTCAAGGAAGCCGCGCCCAAGGCCGCCGTCGCCACCACCGCGCCAAAACCGAAAAAGACCGTCACCAAGCGCGAAGAGGTCAAGACCGAAGCCGCGCCCAAGCCTGCGGCTCCGACCTTCGACAGCTCGCAGCTGTCCAGCGAGATCTCCAGCCTCGAAGCCGAACTGGCCAATGAGCAGCAGCTGTATGCCAAGCGCCCGCGCATCCACCGCCTGAGCGCGGCCTCGACCATGCGCGACAAGGGCGCCTGGTATAAGGACGAATGGCGCAAGAAGGTCGAGCGCATCGGCAACCTCAATTACCCCGAGGAAGCCCGGCGCAAGCAGATTTACGGCAACCTGCGACTGATGGTCTCGATCAACCGCGACGGCTCGCTGTATGAAGTGCTGGTGCTGGAGTCATCCGGCCAGCCGCTGCTGGACCAGGCGGCGCAACGCATCGTGCGCCTGGCCGCGCCTTTTGCCCCTTTTACCGGTGACCTGTCGGATATCGACCGCCTGGAAATCATTCGCACCTGGAAGTTTGCCCGGGGCGACAAGCTTTCCAGCAACTGACGCCCTGTCCGTGGCCAGGGAGCCGGCTCGCGCTCGACCCGGCACTTCGGACCGAAGGCAGCAGCTGGCCCCACGCCACCGGGCCAACCGCAGTGATCACCAGCTTGTCAGTTTGCCCCTCCAACGCCACACTAGCGCACATGAAAAACGTCAGCCCCAGTTACCTCAAGCATCACTTCCTGATCGCCATGCCCCATATGGCCGACCCGAACTTTGCGCACACCTTGACTTACATCGTCGAGCACAACGCCAATGGCGCCATGGGGCTGGTAGTCAATCGCCCGCAGGAACTGAGCCTTGCCGACATCCTCGAGCAACTGCGCCCCGATGTTGAAACGCCACTGCTGTGCGAGCACGTGCCGATTTTCAGCGGCGGCCCGGTGCAGACCGATCGCGGTTTTGTCCTGCACCCCAGCGGCCTGACCTTCCAGGCCACGGTCGAGCTCGAAGGCCTGGCGCTGTCCACCTCCCAGGACGTGCTGTTCGCCATCGCCGACGGTGAAGGCCCGCAGAAAAGCCTGATCGCCCTGGGCTACGCCGGCTGGGAAGCCGGGCAACTGGAGGCCGAACTGGCCGACAACGCCTGGCTGACCTGCCCGTTCGATGCCGACATCCTGTTCAACACCAGCAGCGAACTGCGCCTGGAAGCGGCCGCGCGGCACCTGGGGATCAACCTCAACCTGCTCACCAGCCAGGCGGGGCACGCCTGATGGCCTTGCGACTGATCCTCGGTTTCGACTACGGCACCAAACAGATCGGCGTCGCCGTCGGCCAGGCGATCACCGCCCAGGCCCGCGAGCTGTGCACGCTGAAGGCGCAAAACGGCATTCCCGACTGGAACCAGGTCGAAGCCCTGATCAAGGAATGGAAGCCCGACGCCGTAGTCGTCGGCCTGCCGCTGAATATGGACGGCAGCCCCAGCAACATGTGCGTACGCGCCGAAAAGTTCGCCCGGCGCCTCAACGGCCGCTACAACCTGCCCTTCTATACCCACGATGAACGCCTGACCACCTTCGAGGCCAAGGGCGAACGCCTGACCCGGGGTGGGCAAAAGGGCAGCTACCGCGACAACCCGGTCGACGCCATCGCCGCCGCCCTGCTGCTGCAAGGCTGGCTCGACGAAAACGCAGCCTTGCTCGAACACTGAACCGCCCGATCCTGAAGATGCGTGGCTGCCCCAGCCACACGCCTCCTGGCCACAACACCAGCCGTAAGACTCCGCACCCGGCTCCACGCAGCCGGGCGCGGGCCCACGAAGGAGCAACCATGAGCCTGCCCAATCCCGTCGAACTGATCAGCCAGATGGCCGCTGATCTCAACGCCCACCTGGCCAAGCGCAAGATCAGCGAGCCGCGCTATATCGGCATTCGCACCGGTGGTGTCTGGGTCGCCCAGGCCCTGCTGGAAGCGCTGGGCAGCGACTCACCGTTGGGCACGCTGGATGTGTCGTTCTATCGCGATGACTTCAGCCAGAACGGCCTGCACCCGCAAGTGCGGCCTTCGGAGCTGCCGTTCGAGATTGAAGGCCAGCACCTGGTGCTGATCGATGACGTGTTGATGAGCGGCCGGACCATCCGCGCCGCCCTCAACGAACTGTTCGATTACGGCCGCCCGGCCAGCGTGACCCTGGTCTGCCTGCTGGACCTGGACGCCGGCGAACTGCCGATCCGCCCGAATGTGGTGGGTGCGACCTTGTCGCTGGCCGCCCACGAACGGGTAAAATTGTCCGGCCCCGCGCCACTGCAACTCGAACTGCAAGACCTCGCCCTTTGACACGCCCCTTTAAAGAGTCCATTGCGATGACGCCTCCAGACGCCAAGCGCCCGCTGCAGCTCAATGATCAGGGCCAGCTGCGCCACTTCCTGTCGCTCGACGGCCTGCGCCGCGAGCTGCTGACAGAAATCCTCGACACCGCCGACTCGTTCCTTGAAGTCGGCGCCCGGGCGGTGAAAAAAGTCCCGTTGCTGCGCGGCAAGACCGTGTGCAACGTGTTCTTCGAAAACTCCACCCGCACCCGCACCACCTTCGAACTGGCGGCCCAGCGCCTGTCGGCGGACGTGATCACCCTGAATGTCTCCACCTCCTCGGCGAGCAAGGGTGAAACCCTGCTCGACACCCTGCGCAACCTGGAAGCCATGGCCGCCGACATGTTCGTGGTACGCCACGGCGACTCCGGCGCCCCGCACTTCATCGCCGAACACGTGTGCCCGCAAGTGGCGATCATCAACGGCGGCGACGGCCGGCACGCGCACCCGACCCAGGGCATGCTCGACATGCTGACCATCCGCCGGCACAAGGGTGGCTTCGAGAACCTGTCGGTGGCCATCGTCGGCGACATCCTGCACTCGCGGGTGGCCCGTTCGAACATGCTGGCCCTCAAGACCCTCGGTTGCCCGGACATCCGCGTGATCGCGCCCAAGACCCTGCTGCCGATCGGCATCGAGCAGTACGGGGTCAAGGTCTACACCGACATGACCGAAGGCCTGAAGGATGTCGACGTGGTGATCATGCTGCGCCTGCAACGCGAGCGCATGCAGGGTGGCCTGCTGCCCAGCGAAGGCGAGTTCTACCGCCTGTTCGGCCTGACCACCGCGCGCCTGGCCGGAGCCAAGCCGGACGCCATCGTCATGCACCCGGGCCCGATCAACCGCGGCGTGGAGATCGAATCGGCGGTGGCCGACGGCCCGCATTCGGTGATTCTCAACCAGGTGACCTACGGCATCGCGGTACGCATGGCCGTACTGTCCATGGCCATGAGCGGGCAGACCGCCCAGCGACAATTCGAGCAGGAGAACGCCCAGTGAAGCTCAGCATTCTCGGCGCCCGCGTCATCGATCCAAGCAGCGGGCTGGATCAAGTCACTGATTTGCACCTGGAAGCCGGCAAGATCGTCGCCATTGGCGCTGCCCCGGCCGATTTCAACGCCACCCAACGCATCGACGCCAAAGGCCTGGTGGCCGCCCCCGGGCTGGTGGACCTGAGTGTCGCCCTGCGCGAACCGGGCTACAGCCGCAAAGGCAGCATCGCCAGCGAAACCCGGGCTGCTGCTGCCGGTGGCGTCACCAGCCTGTGCTGCCCACCGCACACCAAACCGGTGCTGGACACCTCGGCGGTGACCGAGCTGATCCTCGACCGTGCTCGCGAAGCCGGCAATACCAAGGTGTTCCCCATCGGCGCCCTGAGCAAAGGCCTGGAAGGCGAGCAGCTTGCAGAACTCATCGCGTTGCGCGACGCCGGCTGCGTGGCGTTCGGCAATGGCCTGGAGAGCTTTCGCAGCACCCGCACCCTGTGCCGCGCCCTGGAATACGCTGCAACCTTCGACCTGACCGTGATTTTCCACTCCCAGGACCGCGACCTGGCCGAAGGCGGCCTGGCCCACGAAGGCGCCACCGCCAGCTTCCTCGGCTTGCCGGGGATTCCGGAGACCGCAGAAACCGTGGCCCTGGCCCGGGACCTGCTGCTGGTGGAGCAAAGCGGCGTACGCGCGCACTTCAGCCAGCTGACCAGCGCCCGGGGTGTGGCGCTGATCGCCCAGGCCCAGGCTCGCGGCCTGCCGGTGACTGCCGATGTGGCGCTGTATCAGCTGATCCTGACGGATGAAGCCTTGATCGACTTCTCCAGCCTGTATCACGTGCAGCCGCCCCTGCGTTCGCGGGCGGACCGCGACGGGCTGCGTGAGGCGGTGAAATCCGGGGTGGTCCAGGCCATTTCCAGCCACCACCAACCCCACGAGCGCGACGCCAAGCTGGCGCCGTTCGGCGCCACCGAGCCGGGCATCAGCAGCGTCGAGCTATTGCTGCCACTGGCTCTGACCCTGGTGGAAGATGGCTTGCTGGACCTGCCGACCCTGCTCGCCCGCCTCAGTGCCGGCCCGGCCGATGCCCTGCGCCTGCCTGCCGGCAAGCTCGCGGTAGGCGCCCCGGCCGACCTGGTGCTGTTCGACCCGGCCAGCTCCACCGTGGCCGGTGAACACTGGCTGTCCAAAGGCGAAAACTGCCCGTTCCTCGGCCACAGCCTGCCCGGCATGGTGCGCTACACCCTGGTGGATGGGCGCATCAGCTACCAGGCGTGACTGTAGGCGCGGTGATGTGGCAGGTGGGTGCTGGTTGATGCAGAGGGCCAGCGCAGCCTCGCACGACTCGACAGCGGCTACAGGTTGTAGCCGCTGTTTGAGTCAGGTTAACGCCGCTTGGCGTTTTCCAGGGAGACCTGATCGTTCAGGGTCCAGAAGTCGTAGAGCACACCCAGGAAGAACAGCCCGCCTGTCAGCAGGTACAACAGGCCACTGATCCATTTGCCCTGGTACATGCGATGCACGCCAAACACCCCGAGAAAGGTCAGCAGCACCCAGGCCACGCTGTATTCGACCGGGCCGGCGGTAAACCGCAGGTCCGCTTCACGGTCCATGGCCGGAATCAGGAACAGGTCGATCAGCCAGCCAATCCCCAATAAGCCCAAGGTGAAAAACCAGATCGTACCGGTCACCGGCTTGCCGTAATAAAAGCGGTGCGCACCGGTAAAACCGAAAATCCACAACAGATAACCGATCACCTTGCTGTGGGTGTCCTGCGGTGAAACATCCTGACGATAGGTGTTCATTGATGACCTCATTCCACGCAATAGATAAATATTCTTTAATTCTTTGTGACTTTTTTACAGGCTGCCGACGTATGGGAAATGTTAAAGTCCCTCCCGCCAAAGCCCCGTACCGCCTGAGTTCTGGCGGACGATTGCGTCAATTTGCCGCTACTTTGCAGAAGTTGACCTCCAGGTTGAATCGACAAACGGCCTCGGAACAGACAAAAAAGCTGTTATAAAGTTGCGCGCTAACCCATAAGAGCCTTGCCTAATGCGTCCATTTTTCAAGACATGGCTAACCATTTGCCTATTAATGCCACTGGCCGCCCACGCCACCAACCGTGAGCAACGTCTTCCCAACATTAACGGTTACACCCCGAAATCCCATGTTTCGCCGGTAACCGCCAAGAACAAGCAAAGCATCAAGGGCCCGACTCACCTGAGCAAGGCCGACAGCAAGCTGGTCCCGCAAATGGCGACCAAGCAGAGCAGCAATGTACTGAGTCGCGCCGTCAACGTCCTGGGTACTCCCTATCGTTGGGGCGGCAGCAGCCCAAGTAAAGGCTTCGATTGCAGCGGGCTGGTGAAATACGCGTTTAATGATGTAGCAGCGGTGGATCTGCCGCGCACGTCCAATGCCATGGCCAGCGGCCACGGGCAGAAGGTCGAGCGCAAGGACCTCAAGCCGGGCGACCTGCTGTTTTTCAACATCAAGAGCCGCAAGGTCAACCACGTTGCCATCTACCTGGGCAATGACCGCTTTATCCACGCCCCGCGCCGTGGCAAGGCCGTGTCGATCGACACCCTGAAAAAGCCGTACTGGGATAACCACTACGTGGTTGCCAAGCGCGTCCTGCCTAAAGAGCAGAACGCACTGCGTGTGGTTCAGCGCTGACCGCCAGCCCGAACGCAACACCTCTATCGCCGGCAAGCCGGCCCCTACAGGTCTCATGGCCTTGCCGGGGTCGCCTTGCCGGCGATGGCGTTTCTGGCGCAGCACAAAATCCCTCGCTCACAGCCCCTGCGGCGTCCGGGCCTTCTCCCGAGCATGTTCCGGGCTGATCAGCCCCGCACTCAGCAGCGCCTTCAAGCTCATGTCCAGGGTGCGCATGCCCACCGCGCCGCCGGTCTGGATCGCCGAATACATCTGCGCCACCTTGTCTTCGCGGATCAGGTTACGGATCGCCGGGCTGCCGAGCATGATTTCGTGCGCCGCCACCCGCCCACCGCCGATGCGCTTGACCAGCACCTGGGCGATCACCGCCTGCAGCGACTCGGCCAGCATCGAACGCACCAGGGCCTTCTCCTGGGCCGGAAACACGTCCACCAGCCGATCGATGCTTTTCGCCGCCGAGGTGGTGTGCAGGGTGCCGAACACCAGGTGCCCGGTCTCTGCGGCGGTCAATGCCAGGCGAATGGTTTCCAGGTCCCGCAGTTCGCCCACCAGGATCACATCCGGGTCTTCGCGCAGGGCCGCGCGCAACGCCGCGGCAAAACTTCGGGTATCACGCAGGACTTCGCGCTGGTTGATCAGGCACTGCCTGGGCGAATGGATGAACTCGATGGGGTCTTCGATGGTGAGAATGTGTTGTTGGCGGTGTTGATTGAGGTGGTCGATCATCGCTGCCAGGGTGGTGGACTTGCCGGACCCGGTCGGCCCCGTTACCAGCACCAGGCCATGGGGTACGGCGGTAATCTGGCGAAACACTTCGCCCATCCCCAACTGCTCCATACTCGGCACCTGCGCGGGAATGGCGCGCAAGACCCCGGCAGCGCCGCGGCTTTGATGGAAGGCATTCACCCGAAAACGCCCGATTCCCGGCAGTTCGTAGGAAAAATCCAGGTCAAGGGTTGCCGCGAATTCCGCCCGCTGCGCCTCGCTCATCAGCCCCTGGAGCGCGGCCTGCACCTGCTGCGGCTCAAGCACCGCCATCTCGCTGCGGACAATCTCGCCATCAACCCGCAGCATCGGCGGCAAACCTGCGCTAAGGTGCAAGTCCGACGCGCCCTGTGCAACGCACAAGGCCAGCAACTCAGGGATGTCCATAGTGCTTCCCAATTCCAGTAGAATGCCGCAACCCCAAGACCCGCTGGCGCACATTGAATGTCCACGATAGCAGACAACATCGCACTGGTCGGCGCGCGGATCCGCGCTGCGGCGCAGGCTTCGCAACGAGATGTAAACAGCATTCACCTGCTCGCCGTGAGCAAGACCAAACCCGCCGCTGCCCTGCGTGAAGCCCACGCTGCCGGCTTGCGCGACTTCGGCGAGAACTACCTGCAGGAAGCCCTGGGCAAACAGCTCGAACTGGCCGACCTGCCCTTGTGTTGGCACTTCATCGGCCCCATTCAATCGAACAAGACGCGACCTATCGCTGAACATTTCGACTGGGTGCACTCCGTGGATCGCCTGAAAATCGCACAACGCCTGTCCGAGCAACGCCCTGAACACCTGCCGCCGTTGAATATCTGCATTCAGGTCAACGTCAGCGGCGAGGCCAGCAAGTCCGGTTGCACCCCAGCCGATCTGCCGGCCCTGGCCAGCGCCATCAGCGCCCTGCCGCGCCTGCAACTGCGCGGGCTGATGGCGATACCCGAGCCGACCGAAGATCGTGCCGCCCAGGATGCTGCCTTTGCTGCCGTGCAGGCACTGAACAACAACCTGCAACAGCGTTTGAATCTGCCGCTCGACACACTTTCCATGGGCATGAGCCACGACCTCGAAGCGGCCATCGCCCAAGGCGCCACCTGGGTGCGGATCGGTACCGCGCTGTTTGGTGCCCGCGACTATGGCCAGCCCTGACGTGGCTGACTTACCTCTCTATAAGGACCTGACATGAGCAAGACTCGTATCGCCTTTATCGGCGCCGGCAACATGGCTGCCAGCTTGATTGGGGGCCTGCGCGCCAAGGGCCTGGACGCCGCGCAGATCCGCGCCAGCGACCCGGGGGCCGAAACCCGGGCCCGGGTCCAGGCTGAACACGGCATTGAGGTGTTCGCCGACAACGCCGAGGCCATCCAGGGCGCCGACGTCATCGTCCTGGCGGTCAAGCCCCAGGCCATGAAGGCCGTATGCGAGGCCTTGCGCCCAAGCCTTCACGCTTCGCAACTGGTGGTTTCAATCGCCGCCGGCATCACCTGCGCCAGCATGAACAACTGGCTCGGCGCCCAGCCCATCGTGCGCTGCATGCCCAACACGCCGGCGCTGCTGCGCCAGGGCGTCAGCGGCCTGTTCGCCACCGCCCAGGTGAGCGCCGAACAGCGCCAGCAGGCCCAAGAGTTGCTGTCGGCCGTCGGCATTGCCCTGTGGCTTGATGAAGAACAGCAACTGGACGCGGTGACTGCGGTGTCCGGCAGTGGGCCGGCGTACTTCTTCCTGCTGATCGAAGCCATGACCGCCGCCGGCGAGAAGCTCGGCCTGCCTCGGGAAATTGCCGCCAAGCTGACCCTGCAAACCGCCCTGGGCGCCGCGCACATGGCCGTCTCCAGCGAGGTCGATGCCGCCGAGCTGCGCCGCCGTGTCACCTCGCCGGCCGGCACCACTGAAGCCGCCATCAAATCGTTCCAGGCCGGGGGCTTCGAAGCCCTGGTGGAAAAAGCACTGGGTGCCGCCGCGCACCGCTCGGCCGAAATGGCCGAACAACTGGGCCAATAAAGGAGCCACTGATGATTGGATTGAATACTGCAGCGGTGTATGTGCTGCAAACCCTTGGCAGCCTGTACCTGCTGGTCGTGCTGCTGCGTTTTGTGCTGCAACTGGTCCGCGCCAACTTCTACAACCCGTTGTGCCAGTTCATCGTGCGCGCCACCCAGCCGTTGCTCAAGCCGCTGCGCCGGATCATCCCGAGCCTGTTTGGGCTGGACATGTCGTCGCTGGTACTGGCGATCATCGTGCAACTGGCACTGATGGCGCTGACCCTGCTGCTGACCTACGGCACCACCGGCAACCCGCTGCAACTGCTGATCTGGTCGATCATTGGCGTGACCGCGCTGTTTTTGAAGATCTTCTTCTTCGCCCTGATCATCAGCGTGATCCTGTCGTGGGTCGCTCCGGGCAGCCATAACCCGGGTGCTGAACTGGTGAACCAGATCTGCGAGCCGGCCCTGGCGCCGTTCCGCAAGATCCTGCCGAGCATGGGCGGCCTGGATATCTCGCCGATCCTGGCGTTCATGGTGCTCAAGCTGCTGGACATGCTGGTGATCAACAACCTGGCGGCGATGACCATGATGCCGGACATCCTGCGCCTGCTGATCTGACCCGGTGAGCTACTTTCGCTGGGACGGTGACGACCTGATTCTGGAGTGCCACCTGCAACCTGCGGCCCGCAGCGATGACTTCGCCGGGCTGCATGGTGACCGGCTGAAAATCCGCCTGACCGCGCCGCCCGTCGAGGGCAAGGCCAACGCCTACCTGATGGCGTTCCTGGCCAACGCGTTCGGCGTCTCGAAAAGCCAGGTCAGCCTGATCAGCGGCGAGCTGAACCGGCAAAAGCGGGTCCGGATCAAAGCCCCCAAAAAGCTCCCGGACCTGCCCGACCTGACCCGCCCGACCTGATCTGTACGGTTTCTGCGCAGCACCCTCGATTCCGGCGTCCACACCTGTAGCCGTTGCCAAGCCCGCGAGACTGCGCTGGCCCGCACCCACACCCTCAATTTGCCAGACACACCCGCGACACCAGTTACAGCCAGCGCCCGATCCCGGCCCGAGCCTTCGGCAGCGGCTACAACGCACGAAATAATCAGGCCCGGCCTTTGCTTGCCGCTGGGGGCAGCGGTCTTTAGACTTACGCCTCATTTAAATGAGAGCAGGGTCGATGCCAACTGCCTTTCCCCCCGATTCCGTTGGTCTGATCACGCCGCAACTGGCGCACTTCAGCGATCCCCTGGCCCTGGCCTGCGGTCGCTCGCTGCCGGCTTATGACCTGATCTTCGAAACCTATGGCGAACTGAACGCCACGGCCAGCAATGCCGTGCTGATCTGCCATGCCCTGTCCGGCCATCATCACGCTGCTGGCTTTCACAGCGCCGAAGACCGCAAGCCGGGCTGGTGGGACAGCTGCATCGGCCCCGGCAAGCCCATCGACACCAACAAGTTCTTCGTGGTCAGCCTGAACAACCTCGGCGGCTGCAACGGCTCCACCGGCCCCAGCAGCATCAACCCGGAAACCGGCAAGCCCTTCGGTGCCGACTTCCCGGTACTGACCGTGGAAGACTGGGTACACAGCCAGGCCCGGCTGGCCGACCGTCTCGGCATCCAGCAATGGGCCGCCGTGATCGGCGGCAGCCTGGGCGGCATGCAGGCCCTGCAATGGACCATCACCTACCCGGATCGGGTACGCCACTGCCTGGCGATCGCCTCGGCGCCCAAGTTGTCGGCGCAGAATATTGCCTTCAACGAAGTGGCGCGCCAGGCGATCCTCACCGACCCCGAATTCCACGGCGGATCGTTCCAGGAACACGGGGTGATCCCCAAGCGCGGCCTGATGCTGGCGCGCATGGTCGGGCACATCACTTACCTGTCCGACGACTCCATGGGCGAAAAATTCGGCCGTGGCCTGAAGAGCGAAAAGCTCAACTACGACTTCCACAGTGTCGAGTTCCAGGTCGAAAGCTACCTGCGCTACCAGGGCGAGGAGTTCTCCGGACGCTTCGACGCCAACACCTATCTGTTGATGACCAAGGCGCTGGACTACTTCGATCCTGCGGCGAACTTCGACGATAACCTGGCGAAAACCTTCGCCAACGCCACCGCCAAGTTCTGCGTGATGTCCTTCACCACCGACTGGCGCTTCTCCCCGGCCCGCTCCCGGGAATTGGTGGACGCGTTGATGGCGGCGAAAAAAGACGTCTGCTACCTGGAAATCGATGCGCCCCAGGGCCACGACGCCTTCTTGATCCCGATCCCGCGTTACTTGCAGGCCTTCAGCAACTACATGAATCGGATTGCGCTTATATGAGCCGCTATCACTTGGGGAGGACGGCATGAGAGCCGATCTGGAAATCATCCAGGAATGGATCCCCGCCGGCAGCCGCGTGCTCGACCTCGGCTGCGGCGACGGCGAACTGCTGACCTGGCTGCGCGACCACAAGCAAGTCACCGGCTACGGCCTGGAAAACGACCCGGACAACATTGCCCAGTGCGTGGCCAAGGGCATCAACGTCATCGAGCAGGACCTGGACAAGGGCCTGGGCAACTTCGCCAGCAACAGCTTCGACGTAGTGGTCATGACCCAGGCCCTGCAGGCCGTGCACTACCCGGACCGGATCCTCGACGAAATGCTCAGGGTCGGCCGCCAGTGCATCATCACCTTCCCCAACTTCGGCCACTGGCGCTGCCGCTGGTACCTGGCGAGCAAAGGCCGGATGCCGGTGTCCGAGTTCCTGCCCTACACCTGGTACAACACGCCGAACATTCACTTCTGCACCTTCGAGGATTTCGAAGAGCTGTGCCGTGAACGCGAAGCCCGGGTCATCGATCGGCTTGCCGTCGATCAACAACACCGCCATGGGTGGGCCAGTAAGCTATGGCCTAATCTCTTAGGAGAGATCGGCATCTACCGCGTCAGCAGTCCGGGGCTTGCGGACCACAAGGTCGCGGTTTAATCCACGTCACAGCAAGGAGAACGATCATGGGTCGCTTGGTTACTTTTCTATTGGCCGCCTGCCTGAGCTTCACGGCCGTGGGCGCCGAGGCCATCAAGGGCGAGCGCAAGGAAGTCTTCGGTGACGTCACCGTGCACTACAACACGTTCAACTCGACCTACCTGCAACCGGACATCGCCAAAAGCGCGGAGCTGATCCGCAGCAAGAACCAGGGCGTGATCAACGTTTCCGTGATCAAGGCCGGCAAACCGCTGGTCGCCCAGGTCAGTGGCACGGTCAAGGACCTGACCAGCAAGAGCATCCCGCTGAGCTTCAAGCAAATCACCGAACAAGGCGCGATCTACTACATCGCCCAGTTCCCGGTCGAGCAGCAGGAAACCCGAACCTTCACCATCAACGTTCAAACTGGCGGCGACAGCAACAGCTTCAGTTTTAACCAAGAGCTTTTCCCGGGCGAATAATGAACCTCACGCAACTCGTACTGGCCAGCCATAACGCCGGCAAACTCAAGGAACTGCAGGCCATGCTCGGCGCATCGGTGCAATTGCGCTCGATCGGCGAGTTCAGCAGCATCGAGCCGGAAGAAACCGGTTTGTCGTTTGTCGAGAACGCCATTCTCAAGGCACGCAATGCCGCGCGTATTTCCGGCCTGCCGGCCCTGGCCGACGATTCGGGCCTGGCGGTGGACTTCCTCGGCGGCGCACCGGGCATCTACTCGGCGCGCTATGCCGATGGCCAAGGCGACGCGGCGAACAACGCCAAGCTGCTGGAGGCTCTCAAGGATGTCCCCGAGGAACAACGCGGCGCGCAGTTCGTCTGCGTCCTGGCGCTGGTACTGCATGCCGACGACCCGCTGCCGATCCTCTGCGAAGGCCTGTGGCACGGGAGCATCCTCCATGCGGCCAGCGGCGAGCACGGTTTTGGCTACGATCCGCTGTTCTGGGTCCCGGAGCGCAAGTGCTCCAGCGCCGAACTGAGCCCGGGCGACAAGAACCAGATCAGCCACCGCGCCCGTGCAATGGATCTGCTGCGCCAGCGTCTGGGCCTGAAATGACCCCACAGACACCCGCGCAGCCGCTGATTCTCGGCACTGCGCCCACGCCCCGGGCGACCCTTCCCCTGTTACCGCCCCTGGCGCTGTACATCCACATCCCGTGGTGTGTACGCAAATGCCCGTATTGCGACTTCAACTCCCACACCGCCAGCCCCGTGCTGCCGGAAGAAGAGTACGTCGACGCCCTGCTGGCCGACCTCGACCAGGACCTGCACGCCGTCTACGGCCGCGAGCTGAGTTCGATCTTCTTCGGCGGCGGCACGCCGAGCCTGTTCAGCGCCGCAGCCCTGGGCCGCTTGCTCAAGGGGGTGGAGCAGCGCATCCGCTTTGCCGCCGATATCGAAATCACCCTGGAAGCCAACCCCGGGACCTTCGAGCAGGACAAGTTCATCGCCTACCGCGCCCTGGGCATCAATCGGCTGTCGATCGGCATCCAGAGCTTCCAGGAGGCCAAGCTCAAGGCCCTGGGACGGATCCACAACGGCGCCGAAGCGATCCGCGCCGCCGATATGGCACGCCTGGCCGGCTTCGACAACTTCAACCTGGACCTGATGCACGGCTTGCCCGATCAGTCCCTGGACGATGCCCTGGGCGACCTGCGCCAGGCCATCGCCATGCAGCCGACCCACCTGTCCTGGTACCAGCTGACCCTGGAGCCCAACACCGTATTCTGGAACCAGCCACCCGTGCTGCCGGAAGACGACACCCTGTGGGATATCCAGGAAGCCGGCCAGGCCTTGCTCGCCGAGCATGGCTACGCCCAGTACGAAGTCTCGGCCTACGCCCAGCCGGGCCTCGCAGCGCGGCATAACCTGAACTACTGGAGCTTCGGCGACTTCATCGGCATCGGCGCCGGCGCCCACGGCAAGCTCAGCCACCCGGACGGGCGCATCGTGCGGACCTGGAAAACCCGTCTGCCCAAGGACTACCTGAACCCGGCAAAACAGTTCAAGGCCGGCGACAAACTCCTGGCCAACGAAGAGCTGCCGTTCGAGTTCCTGATGAATGCCCTGCGCCTGACCCAGGGCGTCGATGCCGCGCTCTATGCGCAGCGCACCGGGCTCAGCCTGGAAAGCCTCGCCGACGCCCGGCGCCAGGCAGAACAAAGTGGCTTGTTGCAGGTCGAACCGTCACGCCTGGCGGCAACCGCCCGCGGACAACTCTTCCTCAATGACTTGCTGCAATACTTTCTGACTTAAGGAAACCCCATGGATCTGGTACTCGATCTGCTCGCCACGGTGTCCCGCTGGAGTCGCAGCAACCTCTCGGAAATCGCCCTGGCACTGGTGGGCTGCCTGCTGGTGCTGTTTGGCGCCGACATCAAGGGCTGGGTCGAGCAACGCCTGGGCGGCCTGGCCGGCGCCCTGCGTGTGCCATTGATGGCCCTGCTGTGCATGATCGGCAGCGGCCTGGCGCTGATCTACGCCACGCCCTGGATCATTCGCGGCCTGAGTCAATTCAACAATTACAGCCTGGCGCCGGTGCTGCTGGTGGTGCTGGTGCTGATCGGGGTGGTGGCGGATCGCCGCTGAGCCGGGTTCGCAAACAAGGATGAACATGAGCAAGAAAGTCATTGATGAAACCAGCAAGTTTCTCAGCTACGTGCTGCGCCATGAGCCCCAGGCCATAGGACTTGAACTGGACACTGAGGGCTGGGGCGATATCGACGCACTGATCAGCGGCGCGGCCCGGGACGGGCGGCAACTGAGCCGGGAACTGATCGCGCAGGTGGTCGACAGCAACGACAAGAAGCGCTTTTCCCTGTCGGCCGATGGCCAGCGCATCCGCGCCGTCCAAGGCCACTCCAACAAAGACGTGCAGCTGCAGCTCGAAGCCAGACAGCCACCCGCAATCCTCTACCACGGCACTGCCACGCGGTTCATGGAGTCGATCAATGAGAAGGGGCTGATCCCGGGTTCACGTCATCACGTGCACCTGTCTCAGGATCTGGAAACCGCCAGCGCCGTGGGCCAGCGTTACGGCAAGGTGGTGATTTTGCAGATTGCCGCGCAAGACATGCAGGCCCAGGGCTTCACGTTCTATCAGGCGGAGAATGGGGTGTGGCTGACCGAGCAGGTGCCGGTGAGCTTTATCAAACCCCTGTAGGAAAGCGGCTCCCTTGTGGCAAGGGAGCCTGATCCACTCAAGCTGTTCAGTTCAGCTTTTCAAACTTCAGATCCCACACCCCATGCCCCAGGCGCTCGCCGCGGCGTTCGAACTTGGTGATCGGGCGTTCGGCCGGGCGCGGCACGCATTTGCCGTCTTCGGCCAGATTGCGGTAGCCCGGCGCGACGTCCATCACTTCCAGCATGTACTCGGCGTAGGGTTCCCAGTCGGTGGCCATGTGCAGGATGCCGCCTACCTTAAGTTTGCTGCGCACCAGCTCCGCGAACGAGGCCTGGACGATGCGCCGCTTGTGATGGCGGCTCTTGTGCCACGGATCGGGGAAAAACAGCATCAGGCGATCGAGGCTGTTGTCGGCGATGCAGCGGTTGAGCACTTCGATCGCGTCGCAATCGTAGACCCGCAGGTTGGTCAAACCTTGAGTCAGCACGCCATTGAGCAACGCACCGACACCCGGACGGTGCACCTCGACGCCAATGAAGTCCTGCTCTGGCGAGGCGGCAGCCATTTCCAGCAGCGAGTGGCCCATGCCGAAGCCGATTTCCAGGGAGCGCGGCGCGGAGCGGCCGAACACCTGGTCGAAGTCCACCGGTGCATCGGCCAGGGGCAGCACAAACAGCGGCGTGCCCTGTTCCAGGCCTTTCTGCTGGCCTTCGGTCATGCGCCCGGCGCGCATCACGAAGCTCTTGATGCGGCGGTGTTGGCGTTCTTCGCCTTCTTGCGGCTGGATAGGCGTGTCGTTTGATTCAGTCATCAATGGCTCTTACTTGATCAGACCATCCAGCGGCGAGGAGGCGCTGGCATAGAGTTTCTTCGGCATGCGACCGGCGAGGTACGCCAGGCGGCCCGCGACAATCGCGTGTTTCATGGCTTCGGCCATCATGATCGGCTGTTGCGCGTGGGCGATGGCCGAGTTCATCAGCACCGCCTCGCAGCCCAGTTCCATGGCGATGGTGGCGTCGGAAGCGGTGCCGACGCCGGCATCCACCAGCACCGGAACCTTGGCTTCTTCGAGGATGATCTGCAGGTTGTACGGGTTGCAGATCCCCAGGCCGGTGCCGATCAGGCCCGCCAGCGGCATGACCGCGATGCAGCCCATTTCCGCCAGCTGGCGGGCGATGATCGGGTCATCGCTGGTGTAGACCATCACGTCGAACCCTTCCTTGACCAGCACTTCGGCGGCCTTGAGGGTTTCCAGGACGTTGGGGAACAGGGTCTTCTGGTCGGCCAGGACTTCGAGCTTCACCAGGTTGTGGCCGTCGAGCAGCTCACGGGCCAGGCGGCAGGTGCGCACCGCTTCAACAGCGTCATAGCAACCGGCGGTATTGGGCAGGATGGTGTAGCGATCCGGCGGCAGGATATCCAGCAGGTTCGGCTCACCCGGGTTTTGCCCGATGTTGGTACGACGCACGGCAACGGTGACGATCTCGGCGCCCGAGGCCTCGATGGCCAGGCGGGTTTCTTCCATGTCACGGTACTTGCCGGTGCCTACCAGCAGTCGCGACTGGTAGGTACGACCGGCCAGGACGAAGGGCTTGTCGCTGCGAACATTGCTCATCGGAAATCCTCTGTTGGGGTGAGGTTCTTGCAGAATTCTGGGGTGCGCGGGTCGGACCTTAACGGTTAGCCGCCGCCAATGGCGTGCACCACTTCGACCTGATCGCCTTCATTCAGGGAGGTCTCGGCGTGCTGGCTGCGCGGAACGATGTCCTGGTTGAGTTCGACCGCAATCCGGCGTCCGGTCAGGTCCAGACGGGTCAGCAGGGCCGCGACGGTTGCACCGTCGGGCAATTCAAAGGGCTCACCGTTCAACTGAATGCGCATGCTCAAGGCCGCCATCATTTTTAGGGGCCAGCATTCTAGCCCGATCGAGCCCCAAAGGTCAGCTACAAGCGTCAGACGGCAAGCTGCATGCGCCAGGCGGCAAGGCCGAGGAAAAACCAGCCCAGCAGGAAGGCCAGGCCGCCAAACGGGGTGACGATTCCCAGCTTGCTGACGCCGGTCAGGGTCAGCAGATACAGGCTGCCGGAGAACAGCAGGATACCGACCACGAACGAGATTCCGGCCCAGCTCACCAGGCGCCCGGGAATATGCGCGGCCAGCAGGGCCACGCCGAACAGGGCCAGGGTATGCACCAGTTGGTAAGTGACGCCGGTGTGGAAAATCGCCAGGTATTCGGCACTCAGGCGGTTTTTCAGGCCGTGGGCGGCAAAGGCGCCGAGGGCGACGCCGGTAAAGCCGAAAAAGGCAGCCAGCATCAGGAAGCCACGCAGCATGAGGAACTCCAGTCAGAATCATCGGGCAGGGTCTGTATAATGGCCCGCTCAACGGGTTCGGCCAAGCCATCTCTATGCTGCGTTTACTTTTCCGTCGCGTCACAAAAGCCCTGCTCTGGTTCGCAGGCGGCAGCATTCTGCTGGTGCTGGTATTTCGCGTGGTGCCGCCCCCCGGCACGGCGCTGATGATCGAGCGCAAGATCGAATCCTGGGTCGACGGCGAGCCCATCGACCTGCAACGCACCTGGAAACCCTGGGCCGAGATCTCCGACGACCTCAAGGTGGCGGTCATTGCCGGTGAGGACCAGAAGTTCTCCGAGCACTGGGGTTTCGATATCGGCGCCATTCAGGCGGCGTTCGCCCATAACGAACGTGGCGGCTCGATTCGCGGCGCCAGCACCTTGAGCCAGCAGGTGTCGAAGAACCTGTTTCTGTGGTCCGGGCGCAGCTGGCTGCGCAAGGGGCTGGAAGCCTGGTTTACCGGGCTGATCGAGATTTTCTGGCCCAAGCAGCGCATTCTCGAGGTGTACCTCAATAGCGTGGAGTGGGATGAAGGTGTGTTCGGCGCTGAAGCCGCGGCGCGTCATCACTTCGGCATCGGCGCAGGTTCGCTGTCACGTCAGCAGGCCAGCCTGCTGGCCGCTGTGCTGCCCAACCCGCGAGTCTGGAGCGCCAGTCACCCGACCACTTATGTGTCGCAGCGCGCAGGCTGGATTCGCCGGCAGATGAGCCAACTGGGCGGCGTCGATTACCTCAACGGCCTCAACACCACGCGCAAGGCGCCCTGGGAGCAGTAACCCAAGGCCACGAGCATGACCCTGGCCCACAAACAAAAACGCCCCGATCAATGACCGGGGCGTTTTTTATTGCGCCAGGGCTTACGCCGCAATCGACAGCTTCAGCTTGTTCATCGCGCTTTTCTCAAGCTGACGAATCCGCTCGGCCGACACGTTGTACTTCTGCGCCAGGTCGTGCAGCGTGGCTTTCTCTTCTGCCAGCCAGCGCTGGTAGAGGATATCGCGGCTGCGGTCGTCCAGTACTTCCAGGGCTTCGTGCAGGTTGTGGTTGGAGTTGTCGCTCCAATCCGCATCCTCCAGTTGCCGCGCTGGGTCGTAGCGGTGGTCTTCCAGGTAGTTGGCTGGCGACTGGAACGCGCTGTCGTCATCCGCTTCCGCGGCTGGGTCGAACGCCATGTCCTGGCCAGTCAGGCGACTTTCCATCTCGCGCACTTCCCGCGGCTCGACGCCGAGGCTTTCCGCCACACGATGCACTTCTTCATTGTTCAGCCAGGCCAGACGTTTCTTCTGGCTGCGCAGATTGAAGAACAGCTTGCGCTGGGCCTTGGTGGTCGCGACTTTCACGATGCGCCAGTTGCGCAGGATGAACTCGTGAATTTCCGCCTTGATCCAGTGCACGGCAAAGGACACCAGGCGCACACCCATTTCCGGGTTGAAGCGTTTGACCGCTTTCATCAGGCCCACATTGCCTTCCTGAATCAGGTCAGCCTGGGCCAGACCGTAGCCGGAATAGCTACGGGCGATATGTACAACAAAACGCAGGTGGGCGAGCACCATCTGCCGAGCCGCCCCAAGATCCTGCTCATAGTAGAGACTCTCGGCCAGTTCACGCTCCTGCTCCGGTGTCAGCAATGGAATGCTGTTCACGGTGTGCACATAGGCTTCCAGGTTTGCGCCTGGGACTAGGGCATAAGCAGGTTGCAAAGAAGTGGTCATACGAAAAAACCTCCGACTTACATAACTCGTGCAGTTCAGCACTGCGAAAATTGACCAGAAACCGAAGAACAAGTTCCCATAAATGCTGAAAGGTCAATACAAGCAAAAAGACACTACTTCGGCGCCAGTTCCCTGAGGTGTCGAGCGACCGCAATCCATGCACCGATATACCCTAACAGCACCGCGCCAAGCAAGAGAGACAGACCGTCGGCGGGCGGTACACCCGCCAGGGCAAAATCACTGCCGTACAAACCGGCAAGCCCGACTACTGCATCGTTCAGCCAATCAAGGCCAAACGCCAGCACCCCCCAGGACAGAAGCCCCGCACCGAAGCCATACAACGCGCCCATATAAAGGAAGGGACGCCGTACATAGCTGTCAGTGCCGCCGACGAGTTTAATCACTTCTATCTCTGTGCGGCGGTTTTCAATATGAAGACGAATGGTATTGCCTATCACCAAAAGTAATGCGGAAACCAGCAGCACCGTCAGTCCGAAGACAAACCGGTCGCCCAGCTTGAGGATCGCCGCCAGACGCTCGACCCACACCAGATCCAGTTGCGCCAATTGCACCTTGGGCATATCCGCCAGGCGCTGACGCAGGGCTTCCAGGGTGGCCTTGTCGACTTCATTCGGCGTCACTAGGACCACGCCCGGCAACGGGTTCTGCGGCAACTCCTTGAGCGCATCGCCCAGCCCGGACTGCTGCTGGAACTCTTCCAGGGCGCGGTCCTTGCTGATGAACTCGGCATCCGCCACGCCCGGCAAGCCCTTGATCTGCTCGCTGAGCTTCTCGCCTTCGGTGGCGCTGGCGTCGAGTTGCAGGTACAGGGAAATCTGCGCCGCCCGCTGCCACGAGCCACCGAGGCGCTCGACGTTGTTCAGCAGCAGCGACAGACCCATAGGCAAGCTCAGGGCCACCGCCATCACCAGGCAGGTAAAAAAGCTGCCGATTGGCTGCTTGCCCAGGCGTCGCAGGCTATCGAGCAGGCTGGCGCGGTGGTTTTCGATCCAGGCATGCAGCTGAGTGCCGAAATCCGGGCCGTCGTCTTCATCGCGCTTTTTCTTCGAGGGTTGCGGATCGGAGGCTTTAGGCGCCACACGCTCGGCAACTTTCGGACTGCGAGTGGCACTCATACCCCGGCCTCCCCGTCGCCGATCAATCGGCCACGTTGCAGGGTCAACATGCGATGGCGCATGCGGGCGATCAGCGCCAGGTCGTGACTGGCGATCAGCACGCTGGTGCCCAGGCGGTTGATGTCTTCGAACACACCCATGATTTCAGCGGCCAGACGCGGGTCGAGGTTACCGGTGGGTTCGTCCGCCAGCAGCAAGGCCGGGCGATGGACGATGGCGCGGGCAATACCGACGCGCTGTTGCTGACCGGTGGAGAGGTCGCCGGGGTACAGATCGGTCTTGTCCGACAGCGCCACGCGCTCCAGGGCCGAGTCCACACGCTTGGCGATCTCGGCCTTGGACAGCCCGAGGATCTGCAGCGGCAGGGCCACGTTGTTGAACACCGTGCGATCGAACAATAACTGGTGATTCTGGAACACCACGCCGATCTGCCGGCGCAGGTAAGGAATCTGTGCATTGCTGATGGTGCCCAGGTCCTGTCCGGCCAGCAGCAATTTGCCGGTGGTCGGGCGCTCCATGGCCAGCAGCAGGCGCAGCAAGGTACTTTTACCGGCCCCGGAGTGGCCAGTGACAAACAGAAACTCGCCACGTCGCACTCGAAAGCTCAGCTCATGCAAGCCGACGTGACCGTTCGGGTAGCGTTTACCGACCTGTTCGAAACGAATCATGAACGCTCCCGCTCGGCAAACAGTGCCTGGACAAAGGGTTCTGCTTCAAAGGTACGCAAATCATCGATGCCTTCGCCGACCCCGATATAACGGATCGGCAGGTTGAACTGCTTGGCCAGGGCGAAGATCACCCCGCCTTTGGCAGTGCCATCGAGCTTGGTCAGGGCCAGGCCGGTCAATTCCACGGTCTGGTGGAACTGCTTGGCCTGGCTGATGGCGTTCTGCCCGGTGCCGGCGTCAAGCACCAGCAGCACTTCATGGGGCGCGTCTGCGTCCAGCTTGCCGATGACCCGGCGCACTTTCTTCAGCTCTTCCATCAGGTTGTCTTTGGTGTGCAGGCGGCCGGCGGTGTCGGCGATCAGCACATCGATGCCCCGGGCCTTGGCGGCCTGGACGGCGTCGAAGATCACCGAAGCCGAATCGGCGCCGGTGTGCTGGGCAATCACCGGGATCTTGTTGCGCTCGCCCCAGACCTGCAATTGCTCGACGGCAGCGGCGCGGAAGGTATCGCCGGCGGCCAGCATGACCTTCTTGCCTTCCAGCTGCAGCTTCTTCGCCAGCTTGCCAATGGTGGTGGTCTTGCCGGCGCCGTTGACGCCAACCACCAGGATCACGAACGGCTTGTTCTGCGAGGTGATCTGCAACGGCTGCTCGACCGGCTTGAGCATGGCGGTCAGCTCGGCCTGCAAGGATGTGTACAGCGCATCGACGTCGGTCAACTGCTTGCGCGCGACCTTTTGGGTCAGGTTCTGGATGATCACCGAAGTGGCTTCAACGCCCACGTCGGCCGTCAGCAGGCGGGTCTCGATGTCTTCGAGCAGCTCGTCATCGATGGTTTTCTTGCCCAGGAACAGGCTGGCCATGCCTTCGCCGATACTGGCGCTGGTCTTGGACAGGCCCTGCTTAAGGCGGGCGAAGAAACCGACTTTGGTTTCTGCCGGGCTGGCTGCGGGCTCGACCGCAACCGCAATCTCCACAGGCGCGGCCACGACTTCAACGACAGGTGCAGGTGCAGGTGCAGGTGCAGGTGCAGGTGCAGGTGCAGGTGCAGGTGCAACAGGCTGCGGGGCAACGAAGACCGGTGCAACCGGCTCCGGCAGCGCCGCTTCAGGCGCCGACCGCACCGGCTCTGGTTCAAATGCAGGGGCAACATTGGACGCCGGGGCCGGGATCGGCGGGCTGACATCAATGGCCTGCTCGTCTTCCACCAGGGCCACCGGCTCTTCCGCCACCGGCAGGGTCAGCCAGGGTTGGTGCTCGGGGGCGGGTGTCAGCGGCAATTCGGCAGCGGGGGCAGGCTCAGGGGCAGGTTCGGCCACCGGCTGCAGAATCGGCTCGGCCAGCGGCAGGATCACGGCCGCCGGCGCTTCAACCTCTGCTGCGGGCTGGGCAAGCGGCTCGGGAGCGGCTTCAGGAAGGGCTTGCGGCTGTTCGACGACGGTTTCCTGCGGTTTTTTGCGCAGCCATCCGAACAGGCTTTTTTTCTCGCCAGCCGGGGCTGGGGTCTTCTTGTCGTCGTTGGAACCAAACATGGAGGACGGCTATCTCAAGGTAGCGACGCGCCAAGGTGGCGCCTCGGTAAATAAATATTCGATGCAGAACAGACTGCGTTTCACCCAGCTTGTTCACGCGCAACATTTTGTTGAAGTGCCCACACGCACATCAAAGAACGATTTCACTCAGGACTGGAACGGTAAAATCGGCGAAAAAGCGAAGTTTAGCTGATAAAAACCGACCTTCCGCAGCAAACCCATACAACCTGATCCAGCACAAAGGCCCGATAGGCGTGGCCGCCGCTAAAACGGATCAGTATCCTAGCACCTCCTCGCCCGTACAGGCTAAGACCAAGCGGGCAGTCCAACAGGTTTAAAAACGAATGAATGCTCTAGCCCGCCGCG
The DNA here is from genome assembly GCF_059862355.1 of Pseudomonas sp. MF09150. Taxonomy (NCBI): domain Bacteria; kingdom Pseudomonadati; phylum Pseudomonadota; class Gammaproteobacteria; order Pseudomonadales; family Pseudomonadaceae; genus Pseudomonas; species Pseudomonas sp. MF09150. Next base: position 307,233 of record NZ_JCBCUS010000003.1, read on the forward strand.
CTGCAGGCCTGCTGCTCAGCACAGTTTGTCTGCCCCTTTCAGCCCTGGCTGCCGATCCACAACCGACCCATGAATTCACCCTCGACAACGGCCTCAAGGTCGTCGTGCGCGAAGACCATCGTGCGCCTGTCGTGGTGTCCCAGGTCTGGTACAAGGTCGGCTCCAGCTACGAGACCCCGGGCCAGACCGGTTTGTCCCACGCCCTGGAACACATGATGTTCAAGGGCAGCGAAAAGGTCGGCCCCGGCGAAGCCTCGCTGATCCTGCGGGACCTCGGCGCCGAGGAAAACGCCTTCACCAGCGATGACTTCACCGCCTATTACCAGGTCCTGGCCCGCGACCGTCTGGGCGTGGCCTTCGAGCTGGAAGCCGACCGCATGGCCAGCCTGCGCCTGCCGCCCGACGAGTTCAGCCGCGAGATCGAAGTGATCAAGGAAGAACGCCGTCTGCGCACCGACGACAAGCCGATGTCCAAGGCTTACGAGCGGTTCAAGGCCATGGCCTACCCCGCCAGCGGTTATCACACGCCGACCATCGGCTGGATGGCCGACCTCAACCGGATGAAGGTCGAGGAGCTGCGCCACTGGTACCAGTCCTGGTATGTGCCGAACAACGCCACCCTGGTGGTGGTCGGCGATGTGACTCCGGACGAGGTGAAAGCCCTGGCCCAGCGTTACTTCGGCCCGATCGCCAAGCGTGACGTGCCACCGTCGAAGATCCCCCTGGAACTGGCCGAGCCGGGCGAGCGGCAGATCACCCTGCACGTGAAGACCCAGTTGCCGAGCCTGATGCTGGCCTTCAACGTGCCGAGCATCGCCACCGCTGAAGACAAACGCTCGGTGCATGCCCTGCGCCTGATCTCCGCCCTGCTCGACGGCGGCTACAGCGGTCGCATTCCGACCCAGCTGGAGCGCGGCGAAGAGCTGGTCTCCGGCGGCTCGTCGAACTACGACGCCTACACCCGCGGCGACAGCCTGTTCATGCTCTCCGCAACCCCCAACAGCCAGAAGAAAAAGACCATCGCCCAGGCTGAAGCCGGGTTGTGGCGCCTGCTGGACCAGTTGAAGACCACCCCGCCGAGCGCCGAGGAGCTGGAGCGCGTGCGGGCCCAGGTCATTGCCGGCCTGGTCTTCGAGCGCGACTCGATCACCAGCCAGGCCACCGCCATTGGCCAGCTGGAAACCGTCGGCCTGTCCTGGAAGCTGATGGACACCGAACTGGCCGAATTGCAGGGCGTGACCCCGGAAGATATCCAGAAAGCCGCCCGTACCTACTTCACCCGCGAACGTCTGAGCGTTGCGCACGTACTGCCTGAGGAGTCCGCTCATGAGTAAGCGCAAGAACTCACGCCCGGCCCTGATCGGCCTGGTGCTCGTTGCCCTGGTCGGCGCCGCCGGCGTCTACCTGTACCCGCAAGGCGATTCCAAGGCCAGCGAGGCCCTGGACCAGGCCAAGTCGAGCCAGAAGCTGCAATCCCTGGCCGAACTGGACGGCAAGGCCCCCAGCCACCGCAGCCTCAACGTGCAGACCTGGAACACCGCCGAAGGCGCCAAGGTGCTGTTCGTCGAAGCCCGTGAACTGCCGATGTTCGACATGCGCCTGATCTTCTCCGCCGGCAGCAGCCAGGATGGCAAGGCCCAGGGCCTGGCCCTGCTGACCAATGCCATGCTCAACGAAGGCGTGGCCGGCAAGGATGTGGGGGCGATTGCCCAGGGCTTTGAAAGCCTGGGGGCCGATTTCGGCAATGGCGCCTACAAGGACATGGCCGTGGCCTCGCTGCGCAGCCTGAGCGCCGTGGATAAACGCGAACCGGCGCTGAAGCTGTTCGCCGAAGTGGTGGGCAAGCCGACCTTCCCTGCCGACTCCCTGGCACGGATCAAGAACCAGATGCTCGCGGGCTTCGAATACCAGAAACAGAACCCCGGCAAGCTGGCGAGCCTGGAACTGATGAAGCGCCTGTACGGCGAGCACCCTTACGCCCACTCCAGCGACGGCAACGCCCAGAGCATCCCGCCGATCACCCTGGAACAACTGCGTGCTTTCCACGCCAAGGCCTATGCCGCCGGCAACGTGGTGATCGCCCTGGTCGGCGACCTTTCGCGCAGCGACGCCGAGGCAATTGCCGCGCAAGTCTCCAGCGCCCTGCCCAAAGGCCCGGCGCTGGCGAAGATCGCACAACCGAGCGAGCCCAAGGCGAGCACCGGCCATATCGAGTTTCCGTCGAGCCAGACCAACCTGATGCTGGCCCAACTGGGCATCGACCGCGCCGACCCGGATTACGCCGCGCTGTCCATGGGTAACCAGATCCTCGGTGGCGGCGGCTTCGGCACCCGGCTGATGAGCGAAGTCCGCGAAAAACGTGGCCTGACCTACGGCGTCTACTCGGGCTTTACCCCGATGCAGGCCCGCGGTCCGTTCATGATCAACCTGCAAACCCGCGCCGAAATGAGCGAGGGCACCCTGAAACTGGTGCAGGACGTGCTGGCCGACTACCTGAAGACCGGCCCGACCGAGAAAGAGCTCGAAGACGCCAAGCGTGAACTGGCCGGCAGCTTCCCGCTGTCCACCGCCAGCAACGCCGACATCGTCGGGCAACTGGGGGCCATGGGCTTCTATGACCTGCCGCTGAGCTACCTCGAAGACTTTATGCAGCAGTCCCAGAGCCTGACCGTGGAACAGGTCAAGACCGCCCTGAACAAACACCTGAGCGCCGACAAGATGGTAATCGTCAGCGCTGGCCCGACCGTCCCGCAAAAGCCGTTGCCGGCCCCCACTGACAAACCCGCCGAGCAACCGCTCGGGGTTCCGGAGCATTAATGGCCAGCCCATCGCGTCCCAGCAAAAAACCCGTGCACAACCAGCACAACGGCGTCGGCCACCTGCGCATCATTGGCGGTGAATGGCGCAGCCGGCGCCTGAGCTTCCCCGATGTGCCGGGCCTGCGCCCGACCCCGGACCGTGTGCGCGAGACCCTGTTCAACTGGCTCGCGCCCTATGTTGCCGGGGCCAAGGTGCTCGACCTGTTCGCCGGCAGCGGCGCGCTGTTCCTTGAGGCCCTGTCCCGTGGCGCCGCCATGGGCCAGGCCCTGGACAGCAGCAATGTCGCGGTGTCCAGCCTGCGCGAACACCTGGGCACTCTGCGCTGCAGCGTCGGCCAGGTGCAGACCGCCGACGCCCTGCGCTACCTCGAAAGCCAGCCGGCCAGCGCCTTTGACCTGGTGTTCCTCGACCCACCGTTCCACCAGAACCTGCTGCCGACCGCCTGCGCCCTGCTTGAAGAGCGCAACTGGCTGGCCGCCGAGGCCTGGATCTACACCGAAAGCGAAAGCGCACCCTCGACCCTGGGCCTGCCGGCCAGCTGGCGCCTGCACCGTGAACAAAAATCCGGGCAAGTGCATTACGCGTTGTGGCACCGTATGGCAGAGATCGCCGGTTAAAGCACCGGCCTGAACACGCTGCGCAGCCCGTCTGCGCAGCGCTGCATCGAGAATCAGCGTGCCTACATCGTCAGATCGCTTCACCCCCGCCTTCGGCCTCGGCAACCCGCACCTGCAAACGTTGTGGGGCCCGCTGTGGCGCAAAACCACACACCTGGAACGCGAACGCGAGCGCCTCTGGCTCGACGATGGCGACTTCCTCGACCTCGACTGGCATGGCCCCCATAACGCCCAGGCACCACTTGTGCTGGTGCTGCATGGGCTGACCGGTTCTTCCAATTCGCCTTACGTGGCCGGGCTGCAGAAAGTGCTGGCCGAACAGGGCTGGGCCAGCGCCGCACTGAATTGGCGCGGCTGCTCGGGCGAACCGAACCTGCTGCCGCGCAGCTACCACTCCGGCGCCAGCGAAGACCTGGCCGCCGCCATCGCCCATTTGCGTGCCAAGCGTCCACTGGCGCCGCTGTATGCGGTGGGCTACTCCCTGGGTGGCAATGTGCTGCTCAAGTATCTGGGGGAAAGCGGCAGCGCCAGCCAGTTGCAGGGCGCGGTGGCGGTGTCGGTGCCGTTTCGCCTGGACCAGTGCGCCGACCGTATCGGCCAGGGGTTCTCCAAGGTCTACCAGGCGCACTTCATGCGCGAGATGCTGGCCTACATCAAGCACAAACAGCGTCAGTTCCGGCTCGACGAGCGCCATGAAGGCCTGGCCACCCTGGAGGGCCTGGGCTCCCTGGAGAACATGCGCACCTTCTGGGAGTTCGACGGCCGGGTCACCGCGCCGCTGCATGGTTTTGCCGATGCCGAGGACTATTACCGCCGCGCCTCCAGTCGCTACTTTCTCGGCGAGATCCGCACCCCGACCCTGATTATCCAGGCCGCTGACGACCCCTTCGTGTTCACCCACAGCCTGCCGCAGGCCGCCGAGCTGTCGGCTTGCACCCATTTCGAGCTGCAAGCCAAGGGCGGGCACGTGGGGTTTGTCGAGGGCTCGCTGAAGCGCCCCGGCTATTACCTCGAACGCCGCATTCCGCGCTGGCTGACCGCCCTGGATCGCCCATAGCCATGGCAGCCTCCGGCGGCGAATCAATCCGTTTCTGGCAGACCGCGCCATTGGCCGGGGTCGAACTGCTGGCCGCGCGCTACATCGAGCAGCGTTTCGTGCCCCATGTGCACGATGGCTATGTGATCGGCATGATCATGGCCGGCGCCCAGCGCTACCGCTATCGCGGCGCCGAACACCTGGCGGCCAGCGGCACCCTGGTGCTGATCAACCCCGACGAGCTGCACACCGGGGCCAAGGGCGCCGAGGACGGCTGGCTGTACCGGGCGTTTTATCCGGATAACCGCCAGATCCTGACCCTGCTCGACGAACTGGAGCTGCCCAGCGGCAGCCTGCCGGCGTTTGGCGCGACCCTGTACCGCGACAGTGACCTGGTCAGCGGCTTCGCCCGCCTGCACCACTTGCTGGAAAGCCCGGCCACCGCCCTGCAGCAGCAGACCCAGTGGCGGGAAATGATGCTCCTGCTGTTGCAGCGCCACGCCGGGGTCAAGGCGCCCGGCGCACCGGGGCAGGAACACCGGGCCATTGTCCAGGCCAAGGAACTGCTGCGTTCACAGCTGGCGGCACCACCGTCACTGGAAGAACTGGCGACGGCGGTGAATCTGTCACCGTTCCACTTTGCTCGGGTGTTCCGCCGGGCCACCGGCATTCCACCCCATACCTGGCTGATGCAGCAGCGTATCGCCAAGGCCCGTGCGCTGTTGCGCGAGGGCTGCCTGCCGCTGGAGGTGGCGACTCAGTTGGGGTTTGCCGACCAGAGTCATCTCAGCCGGCAATTCAAGCAGGTGTATGGAGTGGCGCCGGCGGCGTACCGCAGTGCACTGCTGGAGGGCTGAAGCAGCGCACGCCGCAAGCGGATTCGCAGTCCGGCTGAGGCTTAGTCGCCCTTGGCAACGGCCCGCGTCGGATCGGTGATCCATTCGCTCCACGAGCCGGCGTACAGCTTGCCCAGGGGATAACCGGCCAGGCTCAGGGCAAACAGGTTGTGGCAGGCGGTGACACCGCTGCCGCAATACGCCACCAGATCGGTCGGAGAACGGCTGCCCAATTGCGCGGCGAAACGCTGTTTGAGTTGCTCGGCCGGCAGGAAGCACCCGTCGCTGCCCAGGTTTTCGCTGAAGGCCGCGCATTGCGCGCCGGGAATATGCCCGGCCACCGGATCGATGGGTTCGACCTCACCGCGAAAGCGCGGCTGGGCCCGGGCATCGAGCAGGGTCAGGCTGGGCTGGCCCAGGCGCTGCTGCAACTGCTCGGCACTGAGCAGCAGCGAGTGGTCGGGGCTGCCGACAAAGCTTCCCGGGGTGCTCGGCGGCGCATCCAGGCTCAGGGGCAGGCCAGCGGCGTGCCAGGCTTTGAGGCCACCATCCAGAATGAACACGCCCTCGCGCTTGCCGAGCCAGGCCAGCAACCACCAGGCCCGAGCGGCATAAGAACCAGGGCCGTCGTCGTAGAGCACGATGTCGCTGTCGGCATCGATGCCCCAGGCTTGCAACCGCGCCTGCAACGCCGCAGGTTCCGGCAAGGGGTGACGCCCGGTCACGCCCTTGACCACCGGCCCGCTCAGGTCACGCTCAAGGTCGGCAAAATGGGCGCCAGCAATATGCCCCTCGGCATAGCTGCGCTGCCCGTAATCCGGGTCTTCGAGGGCAAAACGGCAATCCACTATCACCAGGCCGGGCTGCTCTTTTCGCAGGTCCAGGGCAAGCGGGCTGATCAGTTGCGCGAGGGGCATAGCGGGCTCCTGTGATTCAAGTCGGTGGTAGATCCTACTGCACTTCTTCCAAGGCCTGGGCCAGTGGCACATAAAACTCGTCGAACAGGCCATCAACCGCCTCCCGCGCCTGATCGGTGACAAACCCGGCCTCCAGCACCAGCACCTGATACACCCCGCGCTTGACGGCTTCCTCACTCAAATGCGCGGAGTTTTCCCGGGTGGTGCAGAGAAAACGCACCCAGGACGTGAGGATGATCCAGGCGTTGAGGGTCAGGGACTCGATCTGCACCCTGTCCATGCGCAGGATCCCGGCTTCGACAAAGCGCTGATAGATGGCAATGCCCTGAATCAGACAGCGCTGGGAGAAGCGCCGATAGCGCGCAGCCAGGTCGCTGTCGCTGTCGAGCAGGTGTTCGAGGTCGCGGTGCAGGAAGCGGTAGCGCCACATGGCGGCCAGCAGTGCCTGCAAGTAATAGCGCTTGTCCTGAACGGTCATCGGGCGCTCCTGGGGCGGACGCAGGAAGCTGTCGACCAGGGTTTCGTATTCGGCGAAGAGCACGGCGATGATCGCCTGCTTGTTCGGGAAGTGGTAGTACAGGTTCCCCGGCGAAATCTCCATGTGCGCCGCGATATGGTTGGTGCTGACGTTACGCTCGCCACTCTGGTTAAACAGGTCGAGGCTGTGCTGAACAATCCGTTCGCGGGTTTTTATACGTGGGGCCATGGGCTTGGGCTTTAATCATTGAAAAGGCTGGCCGGCATCTTACGACCTATCCGAAGCGGGATAAATCAAAGCCGGCCGGGATGGCATTTGACAATTTAGAGTATAAGCTCTAAAAACTAGCCACCCCATAATAATCGGAGCCGTTCATGTCCGCCGAGATCGCCTACCTGCAGGAATCCCACTCGCATCTGGACGAGCTTCAACAGCTGTTTTGCGCCCAGCGCCAGGCTTATGCCGCCAACCCGATGCCGCCCGCTGCCCAGCGCCAGCAATGGCTCAAGAGCCTGCTGGACCTGCTGAGCAACGAGCGCCAGGCACTGATCGAGGCCATCAGCCAGGACTTCAGCCACCGCAGCGCCGATGAAACCCTGCTCGCCGAGCTGATGCCGAGCCTGCACGGCATTCATTACGCGCGTAAACACCTCAAGGGCTGGATGAAACCCTCCAGGCGCAAAGTCGGCCTGGCCTTCCAGCCTGCTTCGGCCAAGGTGGTTTACCAACCGCTGGGGGTGATCGGGGTGATCGTGCCCTGGAACTACCCGTTGTACCTGGCCATGGGCCCCTTGGTCGGCGCCCTGGCCGCCGGCAACCGGGTGATGCTCAAGCTCAGCGAATCGACGCCGGCCACCGGCCGGTTGCTCAAGCAATTGCTGGCCCGGGTCTTCCCTGAAGACCTGGTGTGCGTGGTGCTCGGCGAGGCTGAAGTGGGCATGGCCTTCTCCAAGTTGCGTTTCGATCACCTGCTGTTCACCGGTGCCACCAGCATCGGCAAGCATGTGATGCGCGCCGCGGCGGAAAACCTCACGCCGGTGACCCTGGAGCTGGGCGGCAAGTCCCCGGCCATTGTTTCCAGCGACGTACCGCTCAAGGACGCCGCTGAACGCATCGCCTTCGGCAAGACCCTGAACGCCGGGCAAACCTGTGTCGCCCCCGATTACGTGCTGGTGCCGGAGGAGCGCATCGGCGCCTTTGTCGAGGCTTACCGCCAGGCCGTGCGCGGGTTCTTCCCGACCCTGGCGGACAACCCCGACTACACCGCAATCATCAATCAACGCCAGGTGGCGCGGCTCAACAGCTACCTGAGCGATGCCACCAGCAAGGGCGCGCTGCTGATCCCGCTGTTCGACCAGGGCCAGGAACGGCGCATGGGCCACAGCCTGCTGCTCAATGTCAGCGACGACATGACCGTGATGCAGGATGAAATCTTCGGCCCGATCCTGCCCATCGTCCCGTATCAGACCCTCGACCAGGCCTTTGCCTACATCAATCAGCGGCCGCGGCCGTTGGCGCTGTACTACTTCGGCTACAACAAGGCCGAACAGAACCGCGTGCTCGAACACACCCATTCCGGTGGCGTGTGCCTCAACGACACCCTGCTGCATGTGGCCCAGGACGACCTGCCCTTCGGCGGCATCGGCCCGTCCGGCATGGGTCACTACCACGGGCATGAAGGCTTCCTGACCTTCAGCAAGGCCAAGGGCGTGCTGATCAAGCAGCGGCTGAACGCGGCCCGGCTGATTTATCCACCCTACGGAAAATCGATCCAGAAACTGATTCAGAAGATGTTCGTCCGCTAACCAGTCGATCGCCGGATAACAATAACAATGACCCCTAGCCTGTCTGAATCACCCGCGCTGTCACGGCGCGGCTTGCTGAAAATCGGCCTCTGCGCCAGTGCCTTCCTCGCCACCGCCGGTCTGGGCGCCAGCCTCAGCGGCTGTTCTGCCAGTACCCCAGCCAGCGGCTTTGCGATGCTGCGCAGCAACGACCTGCCATTCCTGCGGGCGCTGATCCCGGTGATGCTCGAAGGCGCCGTGGCCGCCGACAAAATGCCTGCCGCCATCGACGGCACCCTGGCCAGCCTGGACAACGCCCTCAATCACCTGTCGCCGGAGATGTTCAAGCTCACCCAGCAATTGTTCGACGTACTGGGCATGGCCGTTACCCGTGGCCCGCTGACAGGGGTCTGGGGCAGTTGGGAAAACGCCAGCGCCGACGATATCCGCCACTTCCTCGGGCGCTGGGAAAACAGCCTGCTGTCCCTGTTGCGCATGGGCCATGCCTCATTGCTGCAATTGGTGATGATGGCCTGGTACACCCGCGCCGAGTCCTGGGCCCACTGCGGTTACCCCGGCCCGCCCAAGGTCTGATCGCCCCCCGTAGCTGCCGCCGCGCCCTTCCATAATAAGAAACGACAGAGAGCCTGATATGCCCGTACCCGATCTGTTCCGCGAAGGCCTGGCCCGCGGCTGGAAAACCTACAACGGCGCACAGCTGGAGCAGGACCTGACCCTGGAGGCCGACGTCGCCATCATCGGCAGCGGCGCAGGCGGCGGCACCACTGCAGAGATCCTCAGCGCCGCCGGCTACAAGGTCTTGCTGATCGAGGAAGGGCCGCTGAAAACCAGCAGCGATTTCAAGATGCTCGAAGACCAGGCCTACACCAGCCTCTATCAGGAAGGTATCGGGCGCATGAGCAAGGACGGCGCCATCACCATTCTTCAAGGCCGTGCCGTGGGCGGCACCACCCTGATCAACTGGACCTCGAGCTTTCGCACCCCGGACCCGACCCTGGAACACTGGGCCCGCGAGCACGAAGTCAAAGGCCACAGCGCCAGCGACATGGCGCCCTGGTTCGAAAAGATGGAGCAGCGCCTGGGGGTCGCGCCCTGGGCCATGCCGCCCAACGCCAACAATGACGTGATCCGCAACGGTTGCGAGAAGCTCGGCTACAGCTGGCATGTGATCCCACGCAACGTGCGCGGCTGCTGGAACCTCGGCTACTGCGGCCTGGGCTGCCCGACCAACGCCAAGCAATCGATGCTGGTGACCACCATCCCATCCACCCTGGAGCACGGCGGCGAGCTGTTGTACCTGGCCCGCGCCGAGCGCTTGCAGATCAAGGGCGACCAGGTCACGGGCCTGCAATGCGTGGCCATGGACGAGCGCTGCGTGGCCCCTACCGGCCGCATAATCACGGTCAAGGCCCGGCATTACGTGCTCGCCGGCGGCGGCATTAACAGCCCGGCCTTGCTGCTGCGCTCCGATGCACCCGACCCCCATTCGCGCCTGGGCAAGCGTACCTTCCTGCATCTGGTGAATTTTTCCGCGGGGCTGTTCGATGAGGTGATCAACCCGTTCTACGGGGCGCCGCAGTCGATCTACTCCGACCATTTCCAGTGGCTGGACGGCACCACCGGCAAAATGTCCTACAAACTCGAAGTGCCGCCACTGCAACCGGCGCTGGCCAGCACCCTGCTGGGCGGTTTCGGCCCGCAAAGCGCGCTGAACATGGAACAACTGCCCCACACCCACGCCATGCTCGCGCTGCTGCGTGACGGTTTTCACCCGGACAGCACGGGCGGCAACGTCGAATTGCGCGGCGACGGCACCCCGGTGCTCGACTATCAGGTCTCGCCCTATGCCTGGGACGGCCTGCGCCGGGCCTTCCACAGCATGGCCGAGATCCAGTTCGCCGGCGGCGCCAAGGCGGTGATGCCGCTGCACAGCGACGCGCGCTATGCGAAGAGCCTGGCCGAGACCAAGGCCCAGATCGACGGCCTGGACCTGGCGCTGTACCGCACGCGCCTGGGCAGCGCCCACGTGATGGGTGGTTGCGCCATGGGCGAAAACCCGAAAATTGCCGTCACCGACAGCCTCGGGCGCCATCATCAATTGGCCAATCTGTCGATCCACGATGGCTCGCTGTTCCCCACCAGCATTGGCGCCAACCCCCAGTTGTCGGTCTATGGGCTGACCGCGCAACTGGCCACGGCCCTGGCCGAACGCTTGAAAACCGGGTGAAAAAGCTGATTATTCGCCACGTCTATAGTGCTTTCTTCCGTAACAGGCGACTTGGCCGACCGGAAAGGCTGCGATACCATCCGACTCCCCAACGGATTCCCGCCAGGACGACGCGATGAACCGAGTGTTGTACCCAGGTACCTTCGACCCTATTACCAAGGGCCATGGCGATCTGGTCGAACGCGCCTCGCGCCTGTTCGACCATGTGATCATTGCCGTCGCCGCCAGCCCCAAGAAGAACCCGCTATTCCCCCTGGAACAGCGTGTGGAGCTGGCCCGCGAGGTCACCAAACATCTGCCGAACGTTGAAGTCGTCGGTTTTTCGACGCTGCTTGCGCACTTCGCCAAGGAGCAGAACGCCAACGTATTCCTGCGCGGCTTGCGGGCGGTCTCGGACTTCGAATACGAGTTCCAGCTGGCCAACATGAATCGCCAGCTGGCGCCGGATGTGGAGAGCCTGTTCCTCACGCCGTCGGAGCGTTATTCGTTCATTTCCTCGACGCTGGTCCGTGAAATCGCAGCCCTGGGCGGTGATATCACCAAGTTCGTCCATCCTGTCGTCGCCGACGCGCTGACCCTGCGCTTCAAGAAGTAACCCGGCGCCCCCCATCGCGCCCGCGTGCACTGCGGGCGCCAATGCGGCACAATTGCGCCCATTGGTTTTTCAAATGCCTGGGCCAGCCGCCCCGGCCGGAGTGCCCCATGTCCCTGATCATCACCGACGATTGCATCAATTGCGACGTCTGCGAACCCGAGTGCCCGAACGCCGCCATCTCCCAGGGCGAAGAGATCTACGTGATCGACCCCAACCTGTGCACCCAATGCGTTGGCCACTATGACGAGCCTCAGTGCCAGCAAGTGTGCCCGGTGGACTGCATCCCGCTGGACGAGGCACACCCCGAGACTGAAGAACAGTTGATGGCAAAGTACCGGCAGATTACCGGCAAGGCGTGAGCTGAGCCCGCCATCACCGCCCGCCTTTTTCTTCAGGCGGATTGCAGGTTAAGGGTTTACGGCCGCTGCGCGCCCGAGCGGGAGCAAGCTCCCTCGCCACAACAAAAAACCTCGGCTGCCGAATGGCTCAGCTCTGGCAACGCGGGCAATAGACGCTGGCCCGCTGGCCGAGCTTGATCTCGCGCAGGCCCGTGCCGCAGACCTTGCAGTTTTCCCCACCGCGCCCGTAGACGAACAGCTCCTGCTGGAAATACCCCGGCTGGCCGTCACCGCCGATAAAGTCGCGCAAGGTGGTGCCGCCACGCTCGATGGCGGCGGCCAGGATGCGTTTGATCTCGATTGCCAGCTTCAGGTAGCGCGCCCGGGAAATGCTCTTGGCTTCGCGGCGCGGGTCGATGCCGGCGGCGAACAGCGCTTCGGTCGCGTAGATGTTGCCGACGCCGACCACCACCGCGTTGTCCATGATGAACGGCTTGACCGCCATCGAGCGCGAGCGCGACAGCTGGAACAGGCGTTCGCCATCGAACAGGTCGGTCAGGGGCTCGGGCCCCAGGCGCAGCAGCAGTTCGTGATTGAGCGGGTCCTGGCTCCAGAGCATCGCGCCAAAACGCCGCGGGTCGGTGTAGCGCAGGGCCAGCCCGGACTCCAGTTCGATGTCCACGTGCTCATGCTTGGCCGCCGGCAAGCCGACTTCCACCAGCCGCAAATTGCCCGACATGCCCAGGTGGCTGATCAGGGTGCCGACTTCGGCATTGATCAGCAGGTACTTGGCGCGCCGCTCCACCAGCACGATGCGCTGGCCCGAGAGGCGTACATCGAGGTCTTCCGGGATCGGCCAGCGCAGGCGCCGGTCGCGCACGATCACCCGGCTGACACGCTGCCCTTCGAGGTGCGGCGCGATACCGCGCCGGGTGGTTTCGACTTCGGGTAATTCGGGCATGGTCGCCTCAGGTGCTCGATACGGGATGAAAAATCAGTGCGCGCCCATTTCGCGAACGGTGGCCTTGAGGCTCTCGAAGTCGTAGTCGGACAGGCCGACATAATCGAGCACCAGATGGCCGACGCTGTTCCATTCGTGGTCTTCGACCTGATTGCCCAGGACCCGATAGGAGGAACAGATGTGCTCGGCCATCTTCAGGATCGCCAGCAGGTTCTTCAGTTGGCTGTTGCGCGAAGACTCGTCGCTGAAGATCGCCAGGGCGTTGTGGTGATTGGCGATGGCGTTGGTCACGTGTTCCGGCAGGCGCCAGGACTTGGCGGTGTAATAGCCGACCACCGCATGGTTGGTGTTGAACGCGGTGTTTTCGGTATCGACCACCCGGCTCTCGGGGCCGGCGTGGGCATAAGCCTGTTCGAGCACCGCCATATAGTTGGGGAAGCGCTTGAGCATCAGCGGCACCCCGCAATCGTGGAACAGGCCCAGGGCGTAGGCTTCGTCGATCGCTTGCGAGCCGGTGCGCTTGGCCAGGGTCAGGCAGGTCATCGCCACGTCCTGGGCGGTGTCCCAGAAGCGATTGAGGGTGACGATGGTTTCATCGCTCATCTCGCCCTTGATCGACTGCGCATTGATCAGGTTGATGATCGAGCGGCTGCCCAGCAGGTTCACCGCGCGCTGGATCGAGGCGATCTTGTTGCTCAGGCCGTAATACGGCGAGTTGACGATTTTCAGCAGTGCGCCAGACAAACCCGGGTCCTGGGAAATCAGCTTGGCGATCACCTCCAGGTCCGGATCGGGCATGTACTGCTCCATCTGCAGATCCACCATGATCTGCGGTTGAGGCGGCACGCTGATGCCTTGCAGGGCCTGCTGAATCTGTTCTTCGGAGAGTTCTGGAGACATGAGTGCACACTCTGGACTAGGCGGCGATTCTAACCTCTAAAAAGACGAATTTGGCCACTTGGGCAGGATCTTTACATAGGTGTGACACGCCGCAGGTCCAGCCAAACCCGCGCAAGCACGCTGACGGGTTATACTCGCGCCCTTTTTTCCGGAGCGACGTCATGTCCCTGCCAAGCCTGCGCCTCAAAGCCAACGCCGATCGCCGCCTGCGCGCCGGCCACCTGTGGGTCTACAGCAACGAAATCGATGTAGCCGCCACCCCGCTCCACGGGTTCAAGGCCGGTGACCAGGCGGTGCTGGAAGCCGCTGGCGGCAAGGCCCTGGGCATCGTCGCCATGAGCCCGAACAACCTGATCTGCGCGCGCCTGCTGTCCCGTGACGTCAAGCTGCCCCTGGACAAGTCGCTGCTGGTGCACCGCCTGAACGTCGCCCTGTCGCTGCGCGAGCGCCTGTTCGACAAGCCGTTCTACCGCCTGGTGTACGGCGACTCCGACCTGATGCCAGGCCTGGTGGTCGACCGTTTCGGCGACATCCTGGTGGTGCAGATCGCTTCGGCCACCATGGAAGCCCATAAGGACGACGTGATCGCCGCCCTGACCCAGGTGCTCAAGCCCAGCGGCATTCTGTTCAAGAACGACTCCGCGGCCCGTGACGCCGAAGGCCTGGAGCGCTACGTCGAAACCGTATTCGGCCTGGTCCCGGAATGGGTCGCCCTCGAAGAGAACGGCGTGAAGTTCGAAGCCCCGGTCATCCAGGGTCAGAAAACCGGCTGGTTCTACGACCACCGCATGAACCGCGCCCGCCTGGCCCCTTATGCCAAGGGCAAGCGCGTGCTCGACCTGTACAGCTACATCGGTGGCTGGGGCGTGCAGGCGGCAGCCTTTGGCGCCAGCGAAGTGTTCTGCGTCGATGCGTCGGCCTTCGCCCTCGACGGCGTCGAGCGCAACGCCGCGCTGAACGGCTTTGCCGAGAAAATGACCTGCATCGAAGGCGACGTCTTTGAAGCCCTGAAAGAACTGAAAGCCAGCGAAGAGCGTTTCGACGTGATCGTGGCCGACCCACCGGCCTTCATCAAACGCAAGAAAGACATGAAGAACGGCGAAGGCGCCTACCGCCGCCTGAACGAGCAAGCCATGCGCCTGCTGAGCAAGGATGGGATTCTGATCAGCGCCTCGTGCTCGATGCACCTGCCCGAGGACGACCTGCAGAACATCCTCCTGACCAGCGCCCGCCACCTGGACCGCAATATCCAGCTGCTGGAGCGCGGCGGCCAGGGCCCGGACCACCCGGTGCACCCAGCCATCGCCGAAACCCGCTACATCAAGAGCATCACCTGCCGCCTGCTGCCTAACAGCTGAGTGCAGTGAAGACAAAAATCCCGGCCATGTGCCGGGATTTTTTATTCAGGCCTGAACCCGCCCTGTGGCGAGGGAGCTTGCTCCCGCTGGGCCGCGAAGCGGCCCCAGAATCCGCCACCGCGAACGCTCAGACAGATCGCGGAATCAGGCTTTATAGCCGGAGCCCCGGGACGCCGGACGCCCCCATCGGGAGCAAGCTCCCTCGCCACAGATAGAGCGTTCACCGTCGGTCCATCAACGGCCGGGAATCTGCCGCCAGTCCAGTTCCACGCCGTCGATCCGCAGGGTCTTGTAGCGCTGGCGCACCGGTTTGACCTTGCCCTCGCGAATCTGCCGGATCAGCTGCGGCGCATCGGTGATGCCAGAGAGCACTCCCGCATGCCGCCATTCGCCCTTGCCCTGATCCTCACGGGTGTACATCGCCGCCGACGACGCCCAACTCTGCTTTTGGATCAGCAGCACTTCGTCGACGCCATCGTCATCCAGATCCACTGCCCAGGCTGCGCAGCCGGGTGGATTGCAGTCGTTATGGGTGGTCAGCAGCTCGATCAGTTGCTGGCTGCCTTCGGGCACCGGGCCCAACCAATAGAGTTTCGGCGTCAGGTAATCGTGCGGCTGGTCCTTGATCGAGACCGACTCCAGCATCTCCAGCAACTGCGCCCTGCCCGGCTCATCCAGGATCTGCCCCTGGCGCACCTGCGCCAGCAACCCGTCGAACTGCTCGCGACCCGGTGCGCCCAGCTTCTGGCGCAGGCTCCTGGCATCGAACTCGGCCACCGGCGTACGCCCATCCAATAGACGCTGCACCTGGTTACGGGCACTGAAGGCCTGCGGGTCGAGCAGCGGGGTGAACATCAACAACAGCACCACAAAGCTCAACAGGGCGATCCAGGGGTTGCTGCGGCTCAGGCTGCCGAGCCACACCGAGTTCCGGGCAAACACTGCCCACAACGCCGCGAGGCTGTGGACCAGGGCCACGGCCACCAGCAGCATCGCCAGAAAACGCCATGGGGTCAGGCCGTATTGATCGATCCGCAACCAGCTCGAGTAGCCCCCCATCGCCACCAGCAACGGCAGACAGCACAGACTGGCGTTGATCAGGATTTTCAGCGCCTTGGCGTAGCCGGCATCCTGCTGGCCGTCCTGGAACACGCCATTGAGCAAAAACAGAGTGCACGCCACCAGGCTCAGCAAAATGTGCGTCGAGTAGCCGGTGCTCCAGATCGGCTGCAGACCGGTGAACACCAGGGCCAAGGTGAAGACCACGGTGATCAGCGCACACAAGGGCAGCAGGTAGCGACACACGGTCAGCAAGATGCCGCGCAGCAGGCCGATGACCTTTTCGTTTTCCCGGCCCATGCGCATGCCCAGGGAGAAAAACAGCGGCAGGCTGAAGCAGAGGAAGTACGACGAGGTGAACAGGTCGCCGAGCTGGGGCATGCCGAGAATGCTGAACAGACGACCGCACAGCCACAGCAGCAGGCTGAAGGCCAGGGTCACCAGCAAGGCCAGGAGCACAATGAACCCGTTATTCCAGGCGTGGCGGAACAGGTCTTGATAGCGCGGGCGACTGCCTTCGCGAGTCGGCCAACTGAGGACGAACGCGGTGCCGATATAGGCCAGCACCAGGCCCGTGAACGGCCACAGACTCCACATCCAGCCGTAGGCATCGCGCATCAGTACCCAGCTGGACATCCCGGCCAGCAACAGACTCAAGCCAACCACCAGTACCCAGGTGCCACGCTCGCGCACGTCACGGCCAAGCAGTTGCAGGTTGATCCCGGCCACCACCGCCAGGGTGCGGGCGAAGGTGTAGAGCTCAGCCTGGTGATAGAACAGGCTGGCGCTGAGCAGCAGTCCCTGGACCAGAGCGATGGCGATATAGAACAACAACGAGCGATTCAACACGGGCATTGCGCATCCTTTTGTGGAGACAGGCAGCACTAGCAGGCCGCCGCGATGGTGGTGCGGCGTAGCAGAGCCTTTATGCACAGGCCAATCAGGAACAGGCCCAGGGAGAACGCCAGGGTCGGCCCGGCAAAGAACACCAGCGCCTCCCAACCGCCCTTGAACGGGTCGCGGTAATGGCTGCTGGTCCAGGCTTTGAACAGGGCCTGGGCGATCCAGGGCAACGGCAAGGCCAGCGCCACCTCTAGCCCATGACCGAAGAAGCGCCGCCAGAAGTGCGCCAGCCCCGGCAACACGGCAGCACTGATCAGGGTCAGCAGGACCAGCACCGCCGCCACACTGTTCAGCACCAGTGAGGTCAACGGCAGCTCGCGACACGCCAGGACCAGGCCCGTCACCACCAGACCCAGGACCGCCGCCGCCAGCCAGGTCAGCCCTTGGCCGCGACGTTCCGGCAGCAGTTGCAACAGGCTGCCGCCCATCAACAGCCCCGCGCTGCTGGCGATCATGACCTCGCCGGATACGGTGTTGGAGAGCCAGATACCCATCAACAGCAGGCCCTGGACCAGCCCCACCGCCAGGTAAAATCTCAAGGTTCGAAGGGTCGCAGACATTCCAGTTCCATTGGAGAGTGATCGAAGGGCGCGCAGTCTAACCCAGCGCCCTATCGCCCGGCAGCAGGCAATCGCACGCCGCAGAGCGGCCACAACGTTCCTTCCTGACGCCAGCGGTGTAGAATCGCCAGATTCATCGCCAGTCATCCCCCGGCGGGTTTATGAGCTCAGGCTGAGGCGCGCGGCGATCCCGCAGTGTCATCGGCAGCTTTAGGACACACGGCCATTTCTGAGTGTTCCCAAGGTCAATAGAAGCTCACTCCCCTTTTGATACCTGATTAGCCGCCCGGAGTGCTCCATGCCTGATTACCGCTCGAAAACATCCACCCACGGCCGCAACATGGCCGGCGCCCGCGCACTGTGGCGCGCCACGGGGATGAAAGATGACGACTTCAAGAAGCCGATCATCGCCATTGCCAACTCCTTCACCCAGTTCGTCCCGGGCCATGTGCACCTGAAGGACCTGGGTCAGCTGGTTGCCCGCGAGATCGAGCGTGCCGGCGGCGTGGCCAAGGAATTCAACACCATCGCCGTGGACGACGGCATCGCCATGGGCCATGACGGCATGCTGTATTCCCTGCCGAGCCGCGAGATCATCGCCGACTCCGTGGAATACATGGTCAACGCCCACTGCGCCGACGCCATCGTCTGCATCTCCAACTGCGACAAGATCACCCCCGGCATGCTGATGGCCGCCTTGCGCCTGAACATTCCGGTGATCTTCGTCTCCGGCGGCCCGATGGAAGCCGGCAAGACCAAGCTTGCCAGCCACGGCCTCGACCTGGTCGACGCCATGGTGATCGCCGCCGATTCCAGCGCTTCTGACGAGAAGGTCGCGGAATACGAGCGCAGCGCCTGCCCGACCTGCGGTTCGTGCTCCGGCATGTTCACCGCCAACTCGATGAACTGCCTGGTGGAAGCCTTGGGTCTCGCCTTGCCGGGCAACGGCTCGACACTGGCCACCCACAGTGACCGCGAGCAGCTGTTCCTGCAGGCCGGCCGTACCATCGTCGAGCTGTGCAAGCGCTACTACGGCGACAACGATGTGTCGGTGCTGCCGCGCAACATCGCCAACTTCAAGGCGTTTGAAAACGCCATGACCCTGGACATCGCCATGGGCGGTTCCACCAACACCATCCTGCACTTGCTGGCCGCGGCCCAGGAAGCCGAGATCGATTTCGACCTGCGCGACATCGACCGCCTTTCGCGCCACGTGCCGCAACTGTGCAAAGTCGCGCCGAACATCCAGAAGTACCACATGGAAGACGTGCACCGCGCCGGCGGGATCTTCTCGATCCTCGGCTCCCTGGCCCGTGGCGGCCTGCTGCACACCGACCTGCCGACCGTGCACAGCGCCTCCATGGCCGAAGGCATCGCCAAGTGGGACATCACCCAGACCAGCGACGAAGCCGTGCATCACTTCTTCAAGGCCGGCCCCGCAGGCATCCCGACCCAGACCGCGTTCAGCCAGTCGACCCGTTGGGAAACCCTGGACGACGACCGTGAAAACGGCTGCATCCGCAGTGTCGAACACGCCTACTCGCAAGAAGGCGGCCTGGCCGTGCTCTACGGCAACATCGCCCTGGACGGCTGCGTGGTGAAAACCGCCGGCGTCGACGAGTCGATCCACGTGTTCGAAGGCAACGCCAAGATCTTCGAAAGCCAGGACAGCGCCGTGCGCGGCATCCTCGCCGACGAAGTAAAAGCCGGCGACATCGTGATCATCCGTTACGAAGGCCCGAAAGGCGGCCCGGGCATGCAGGAAATGCTCTACCCGACGTCGTACCTGAAGTCCAAGGGCCTGGGCAAAGCCTGCGCCCTGCTGACCGACGGCCGCTTCTCCGGCGGCACCTCGGGCCTGTCCATCGGCCACGCTTCGCCCGAAGCGGCGGCCGGCGGCGCCATTGGCCTGGTGCAGGACGGCGACAAAGTGCTGATCGACATCCCCAACCGCTCGATCAACCTGTTGGTCAGCGACGAGGAACTGGCAGCACGCCGCGCCGAACAGGACAAGAAAGGCTGGAAACCGGTCGAAGTGCGGCCACGTAAAGTGACCACCGCCCTGAAAGCCTACGCCCTGCTCGCCACCAGCGCCGACAAGGGCGCGGTCCGCAACAAGGCCATGCTCGACGGGCTGTGATACTGACCGTTGAATAAAAATGCCCCGCCAAGTGCGGGGCATTTTTTTGTCCGTTACCCAGGCCGCCGAGCGATTCGGGGCCAGGTCACGCCTAGGGCACAGGCTGGCCCAATTGCTCACGCAGGAAACGGTACAGGCCATCGGCGCTCTTGCGGTAGCCATCGGCCGTCAGGTGCACCAGGTCGTTGCGCGCCAGTTCGTTGGATTGCCATTGGCTGATGGAGCACGGGCCGCCCATAAAGGCCTGCCAGTCCCAGAACAGGGTGCGGTTACGCTGCGCCAGGTCTTTCTGGATCCGCACCAGTTGGCGCAGGGGCTGCGGCTGCGCGGCGGCGCAGGAACCAGCACCACGGCGCTTGATCGAGTCCGGTGGACCGACCAGCAGAATCACCGCCTTGGGCAGGGTTTTGCGCAATAGGGTGATTTTGTCCTGCAACTGGGCGCGGTACTTGTCCAGCTCCAGGTCATCATCGAACGCCTCGTTGGTGCCGTAGGCCAGGATCACCATGTCCGGACGCAGGGCCTTGAGCGCATCGGCCCAACCCGGCTGCCATTTATCCACCACATCCAGGCGCGCGCCGTTGATGCCCAGTGACGAATAGATCACTCCGGCGCTCTTCTGCCCGAGGATATTCCAGCCGCCCAGGGCCAGACCCGTGTTGTTGGCGACGCTCAGCTCCATGGGCATGCTCAGGTTGTTGAACGGCGGGCTGAAGCGCCATTGCCCACCCGTGGCGGCCAGCATGCGGGTGGCCTGGGTCAGGTTGGACTGGGCCTTGAGGGTGCTGTTGGTAGTGGCCTGGTACAGCGCCGACACCCGGTACTGCTGGCGGCTGGGCTCGCGCTCGCGGATCTGTACCTTGGCCCCCGGGGTCTGGGGCAACGACAGATAACCGCCCAGGGGAAACTGAGTGCTCTGCTGATTACGCGCCGAAACCAGCGACCACTGACGCTTGGCCACGTTGAGGATCACCCGCTCATAGCGGGTCCCCGGCACCGGCGTGGCGGCGATAAAGCCGATACCGCCGTCACCGTACTGGGCCTGCAACAAACGGCGCATTTCACCGCTGAACAGGTCGGCCGCGGTGTGCGAGTCGCCCAGTTGCACGATGCTGATCGGGGTGCGATCCGAGGTGCTGAACTTACGCGCCAGCAAGGCAAGGTTCGGGTCGCTGCCCGGCACCGGGAGGATTTTCTTCGAGGCCACACCCGGTTTACCGGCGCCCGCCGCGGGAGTGGCTTGGACCTGGGAGGTAGGGCTACAACTGCTCAGCAGGGTAATGCTCAACAACAGCGCAATGCCGTGCAGTCGCCGCATGTCAGTGCTCCGTTATTTGTTGGGTTGGAAAGTTGATCATGGAGATCACGCGTTCGGCGATCAGCCGTTGCCCGGTAGGGGTGAAGTGGATGCCGTCATCGACCCGGGTCTTGACCTTCTTCTGGTTGGCGTCCGTCAGGTAATAGGAGAACTGGTCGTTCTGATAGCCCAGGATCTCGTTGGCCGAGACAAAGTGCTGGTGGTACTGCTCGATCTGGCTTTTATACAGCACGTTGAGGTAGGCCATGGCCGCCGACAGCTTGGCTTTCTCCATGTTCGGCGGGCCGACCCAGATCACCTGCACGTTGTGCTCGCGCGCGGCGTCGAGGATCGAATCGATGCGCTGGCGGTAAGCCACTTCCCAGTCCGGCGCCTTGAAGCGCAGGAAGGGTTTGCCTTTGCCATCGGGCATGTCCCACGGGTCGTTGGGCCCGAGGAAAATCACCATCAGGCGGATGTTCGGGTTGGCGGCCAGGGTACTTTCCACGGTCTTGGGCCAGTTGAAAAAGTTCGGGTAGGCCAACCCCGTGCTCTGCCGGCTGAGGTTCACGCTTTTGACGTTGTAGCGTTTGCGCAAGGTATTGGCCATGTGCGGCGCCACGCCTTGCATCAGCGAGTCACCGACAAAAAACACTTCATCGCCCAAGGCCAGGGACGCCATCAACGGCGTGACCTGGGCACTGTCACCAGGGGTGGGGCTGGCCTGGGTCGAGGGTTCGACCGCTACGGCCACTGCAGGTTCATGCACCGGCTCGTGCACGGCCGGCTGGGCCGGTTCGTGTACCGGCGCCTGGACCGCCACCGGATGGCTGGCCGGGTGCGCGGCCGGCGCTGCGGGTGCCAGGACCACCGGCTCGACAGAGGTCGGGGCAAGGGTCGGCAATGGCGCCAGCGGCTCGTCTTCCGAGGCTTCGGCCTGGGCCACCAGGTCAAGCCCGTCGTGCCCGGTGAACTGGCTGACCAGCCGTTGCCGGCCATCCTCCAGCGTCTGGTTCAACTGCGCGCCCCAACGCCACTGCGGGTTCTGCGCCAGCCCGGGAATCTCGCAGCCCTCGTGGTACTTCTGCTGGCAGTACAGGCGGATCGAGTTCTGGTTGAACCACACCAGCATCAGGCTGATGACCAGCACGGCGTACAGCACTTTGGCGGCAGCGCCCTGGCTGCTCAACCACGGCGACCTGTTAGAAACTGGCATAGATAAACCCCGGTACGCCCGACGGCGAGGCAAAGATGACCAAGCAAATGAACAACCCCAACGGCAGCGGATACAGCAGCCACGGCAACCGGGTGCTGGCATCGAACAGGCGGCGCAACAGCGCCACGATCTGCGGGTAAAGGGCGACAAACAGCAGGCACGCCAGGAGCGAGGCGCCCTGGCTGGTCAAGCCGGCCAGCGACAGGTTGCCAAGGCCGGCGAACATGTCCATGGCATCGCTGAAGGACGCACAGCGGAAGAAAATCCAGGCAAACGCCACATAGTGGAAGGTCAGCAAACGGGCCAGCAGGTCGGCGCCGATCCAGGTCGGGCGCTGCGGCAGCCACTGGCTGAAGAGCTTGTACAGCGCCAGGCCGATGCCGTGCAGGGCACCCCAGATAATGAAGTTGGCGCTGGCGCCGTGCCACAGCCCGGAAATCAGCATCGCCAGCAGCATGTTCAGGTTGCCGCGCCACACGCCCCGACGGTTACCGCCCAGGGGGATGTACACGTAGTCGCGGATAAAGGTCGACAGGCTGATGTGCCAGCGGCCCCAGAATTCCTTGAGGTTGCGTGCCGCGTAGGGAAAGTTGAAGTTCTCCGGCAGACGGAAGCCCAGGAGCAGCGCGATGCCGGTCACCAGGTCGGTGTAACCGCTGAAGTTGAAGTAAATCAGGAACGAGTAGCCGTAGACGCTGCGCAGAATCTGCTCGGCGGAAAAGCTCACCGGGCTCTCGAACACCGGGTCGACCCATTCATTGGCCAGCCACGAGCTGAGGAAAAACAGTTTGACCACCGCCAGGGCAATCAGGCCCAAGGCACGCTGCGGCTCCAGCACCTGACGCACGGTTTGTGGGCGTATCTGCGGCAGCATGTGGCTGGCACGGTTCACCGGGCCGGCGATCAGGCTTGGGAAAAATGCCAGGTACAGCGCCAGGTCGAAGGGCGATGCCGGGTTCATCTCGCGCCGGTTGATCGACACCAGGTAGCTGACCGAATGAAAGGTATAGAACGACAGCCCCACCGGCAGCAGCACTTCCAGCAGCGGCACCGACACTTCCAGACCGAACTGCGCCAGGGCGCTTTGCAGGCTGCTGGTAAAGAAGTCCTGATACTTGAACAGGTAGAAGGTGCCGAGCACCAGCAACAGCATCAAGCCATTGACCCAGCCACGCCCCGGATACCGATGGCTCAACAGCCCCAGCAGGTACACCAGGCTGGTATAGCCGAGCAGGATGTACAGGAAGTTCAGGCTGAAGCTGGCGAGGATCGCGTAGCTCGCGCCCAATAGCAGCACGTTCTGTAGACGCGGGCTCGCGCACAGGCACCAGTACAGGACGAAAAACAGGATGAAGCAGAAGCCGAATTCGATCGAGAGATAGCTCACAACGTATTCCATTACGCGCAGACGGAAGGGAGCCCAGCACGCAAGGAACAAGCCGCGGCGTTAAGCGGCGGCGATTATGGCAGAGGGCCTTTATTTGTCACAAGTTGAAACACTCTGCAACGATCTTATCCACAACCCCGAGCCGGCACCTGCAACCGGAGGCTGCAGGATCCGGCGTCGGTCACCGGGTTACTGAATGTCCTCGGGCTTGACGATCACCCAGTTCTTGTCGGCGGTCACCGGCAGCCCTTCCTTGGCCTGGGCGGCGGCGTGCTTGGCCATCATGCCGTTGAGTTGGGTCATGTACTTGTCCTTGCGATTGATCCACAGGTGGATGCCGCCCTTGGCCACGTCCACATCGTGAAACAGCATGTAGCCATCGCTGGTCGGGGTGTCGCCGCCCACCAGCACCGGTTTCTTCCACTCGTCGATGTAGGTCAGGATCGCCGCGTGCTTGCCTGCCATCCAGGTGGCCGGGGTCCACAGGTAGGGGGTCAGCTCCAGGCCGAGGTTGGCCTTCTCGTCATATTTGCCGTCGCTGATCTGCTTGCGCGCGGTGGTCAGGGCGCCGGTCTTGCGATCCTTGAGCAGGGTGGTCACGCCGATCACGTTCTGCGGCTTCACGTTGTAGCCGTACTTGGGATCGGCGGCGACCATGCGCACCAGCTCTTCGGAAGCGGCGGTCATCACGTAGACCTCGATGCCGTTCTCCATCAGCTTGTTGTACAGCTCGGCCTGGCCGGTGAAGACCTTGGGCGGGTTGACCTCGATGGTCTTGACCACGTCACCGTCGTAATAGGTGCTCGGCACCGGCTTGCCGGACGCCATCAGCTCGTCGACGTAGCCCTTGAGTTCCTTGAGGGTGAAACCCGAGAACACTTGCGCGACCCAGGGGTAGCAGACCATGTCGTCGACTTCACACAGGCGGTAGTAGTAGCTGAACAGGCTTTCCTTGTGCTCGGCGGTGTCCTTGAACGGCATCAGTTTCAGTGACGGGTCGAGGGTCTCGCGGGTAATCAGGCCCTTGTTCTCCATAAAGGGCAGCAGGGATTCTTCCAGGTCGTAGCGGTAACTGGTGTTGTCCATGTCGAACACCGCGTAGTTACCCTTGTTGGCGTTGGCCGCAATCATCGCGTCCAGCTGCTTGGCCTGCGCCGCCGGCCAGTGCTTGAGTTCGGTAGCGGCAAGGGCCTGGCCAGCCAGGCCCAGGCAGAGTGCGACAGCCAGAAATTTCGGAGCAAGTTTCATCGGCGGTTCTCCCTGATTCAAAGAGATCGACGCTAACAAATAAGTGTGACGATCCTCGTCTCGACGCGACCGCCTGCGTCCTGATTCCGCCACCGACATTCGTCTGCGCGCCAGCCGCTTATTCCAAAAACGACAGTCAACCTGCTTTTTTGGTATTAAATCTTTTAGTTATCAAGCTGTTAGGATTTCCGGTTCGCAATCGCAGCCACACGCGATTGGCACCTATCTTTTCGGAGCTTCAATGAATCTGCCGCTGATCCTCAATCTGCTGGTATTCCTCGCCTTGCTGCTGGGCCTGGCGCAAACCCGCCACAGCTCCTGGAGCCTGGCCAAGAAAGTGCTGCTGGCACTGGTCCTCGGCGTGCTGTTCGGGGTCGCCCTGCACAGCATCTATGGCGCGGGCAACCCGGTGCTCAAGGCCTCGATCGGCTGGTTCGACCTGGTCGGCAACGGCTACGTGCAGTTGCTGCAAATGATCGTGATCCCGCTGGTGTTCGCGTCGATCCTCAGCGCCGTGGCCCGTCTGCATAACGCCTCGTCCCTGGGCAAGATCAGCTTCCTGACCATCGGCACCCTGCTGTTCACCACCGCAATTGCCGCACTGATCGGTATCGGCCTGACCAATCTGTTCGGCCTCACCGCCGAAGGCCTGGTGGCCGGCACCCAGGAGATGGCCCGCCTGCAAGTGATTCAGAGCGATTACGCGGGCAAGGTCGCCGACCTCAATGTGCCGCAGTTGCTGCTGTCGTTCATTCCGCAGAACCCCTTCGCCGACCTGGCCCGGGCCAAGCCGACCTCGATCATCAGCGTGGTGATCTTCGCCGCCTTCCTCGGCGTGGCCGCCCTGCAACTGCTCAAGGACGATGTCGAGAAAGGCCAGAAAGTGGTCAACGCCATCGACACCCTGCAAGCCTGGGTCACCCGCCTGGTGCGCCTGGTGATGAAGCTGACGCCCTACGGTGTGCTGGCGCTGATGACCAAGGTCGTGGCCGGCTCCAACCTGCAGGACATCATCAAGCTCGGCAGTTTCGTGGTGGTGTCCTACCTCGGCCTGGGCCTGATGTTTGTGGTCCACGGTGTGCTGGTGTCCCTGGCCGGGATCAACCCGCTGCGCTTCTTCCGCAAGATCTGGCCGGTGCTGACCTTCGCCTTCACCAGCCGCTCCAGTGCCGCGAGCATCCCGCTGAGCATCGAAGCCCAGACCCGGCGCCTGGGTATCCCGCAGTCCATCGCCAGCTTTGCCGCCTCGTTTGGCGCCACCATCGGCCAGAACGGCTGCGCCGGCCTGTACCCGGCGATGCTGGCGGTGATGGTGGCTCCGACCGTGGGCATCAACCCGCTGGACCCGCTGTGGATCGCGACCCTGGTAGCCATCGTGACCCTGAGTTCGGCCGGCGTGGCCGGGGTGGGTGGCGGCGCGACCTTTGCCGCGCTGATCGTGCTGCCGGCCATGGGCTTGCCGGTGTCCCTGGTGGCGCTGCTGATTTCGGTGGAACCGTTGATCGACATGGGCCGCACCGCCCTCAACGTCAGCGGCTCGATCACCGCCGGCGCCATCACCAGCCAAGTCATGGCTCAAACCGACAAAACCCTGCTCAACGCCGACGAACACGAAGAACTGGCCCAAGCCTGACCCGTAGTCGCTGCCGAGCGGCGCGAAGCTGCGCTGGCCAGAATGGGCGACGTGGGAGTGTCAGGTACAGGGATGTAGCTGCTCAGGGCCAGCGTCCAAACGCGGCCCGAGCCTCGCGGCAGCGCCTACCGCCGCTCCCAGACCTCAAAACTATAGGCGGGCTTGTCGCCTTCGGCCGGGGTCGGCAGGTCCGACACCAACTGCCACTGCTGCTGATCGAACTCGGGGAACCACGCGTCCCCCTCCGGGCTCAACGCCACGCGGGTCAGGTACAGGCGGTCGGCGTGCGCCAGCCCTTGGCTGTACAACTGCGCCCCGCCAATCAGCATCAGCTCGCTGGCGCCCTGCTCCAGCGCCCATTCCTCGGCCCGGGCCACGGCGGCCTCCAGCGATGGAAAGACCTCGGCCCCTTCGAGCTGCAGCTGCGCCTGACGGCTGACCACAATATTCAAGCGACCCGGCAGCGGCCGACCCAGGGAGTCCCAGGTCTTGCGCCCCATGATGATCGGCTTGCCCAGGGTGGTGGCCTTGAAGTATTTGAAATCCCCCGGCAAGTGCCAGGGCATGCTGTTGTCGACGCCGATCACACGGTTTTCACCGAGGGCTGCGATTAGGCTGAGGGGGAGAGTTTTTTTCATGGCGGCGAGGATACCAGAGGCTCGCGCCCTCGCCACGTACCCCGATCAGCGTGACAGCGGTTATGCTCAGCGCACATTTGAGCAACGGACCACCGCGTGACAGACCTGACGCCCCTGCAACAACTCTGGCTCACCGAAACCGTGCGCCTGCGCGAGGAACACGCCGGCCCACTCGAGGATCAGGAAGCCAATCGCCTGGCCCGCCACGCCGGCGGCGACCTGGCAACCCGGGTCCACGCCCGCGCCCGCTGGCTGGCCGACCGCGATGGCCTGAGCGAGGCCCTGGGCCATTGGCTGCAAGGCGCGCGCCTGGCGCTGCTGGCCATGGCGCTGCTGGCAATCATCAGCGGCGCCGGCCTGGCGTTCGCCGCCCTGGGTGACGGTCAGCTCCCGGTCAATGTGTTCTGGGCCCTGGGCAGCCTGCTCGGCCTGAACCTGATCCTGCTCCTGAGCTGGGCCCTGGGCCTGCTGTTCGCCGGCGAACACGGCGCCAGCCTTGGCCGTTTGTGGCTGTGGCTCAGCGAGAAACTCGCGCGCGACGCCAAGGCCGCGCAGCTGGCGCCGGCCCTGCTGCTGTTGCTGCAACGCAAAAAGCTCAATCGCTGGGCCATCGGCCTGCTGGTGCATGGCCTGTGGCTGCTGGCGATGCTCAGCGCCCTGGTGCTGTTGCTGACGCTGATGGCTACCCGGCGCTACGGCTTTGTCTGGGAAACCACCATACTGCGCGGCGACACCTTCGTCGCCCTGACCCAGGCCCTGGGCGCCCTGCCCGCGCTGATCGGCTTCAGCCTCCCCAGCGAGGCCATGATCCGCGCCAGTGGCGACAGCGCCCTGAATATCGAAAACGCCCGCCAGGCCTGGGCCGCATGGCTGGTTGGCGTGGTGCTGGTTTACGGCCTGCTGCCGCGCCTGCTGCTGGCCCTGCTGTGCCTGTGGCGCTGGAAGCGTGGCCGCGCGGCCCTGAGCCTGGACCTCAACCTGCCGGGCTACAGTCAACTGCGCGAAGCGCTGATGCCGAGCAGCGAACGCCTGGGGGTCAAGGATGCCGCCCCACAGCAGTTGCATCGCGTCGAAGGCGCGACCGGCACCCAGGACAGCGACGGCGCCCTGCTGGTGGCCATCGAACTCGACGACCAATACCCCTGGCCGCCGCAATTGCCTCACGGCGTGAAAGACGCCGGCATCCTCGACAGCCGCGAGTCGCGCCAAAAACTCCTCGAACAGATGACCCGCTTCCCCCCGGCGCGCCTGGCCATCGCCTGTGACCCCCGGCGCTCGCCGGATCGCGGCAGCCTGGCGCTGATCGCCGAACTGGCGCGCAATGCCGGTGCCAGCCGCGCCTGGTTGCTGCCGGCGCCGCCCGGCCAGGTCCTGGATGCCGAACGCCTGGGCGACTGGCACGCTGCGCTGCAGCAGTTGGAATTGCCCTTCAGCGATGGCGCCCCCTTGAGTTGGCTGGAGACCGGTCATGACTGATACCCGCAAACCGCCCCTGAAACTGGCGGTGGTCGGCCACACCAATGTCGGCAAGACCTCGCTGCTGCGCACCCTGACCCGGGATGTCGGCTTCGGCGAAGTCTCCCACCGGCCGAGCACCACCCGGCATGTCGAGGGCGCGCGCTTGTCGGTGGACGGCGAAGCCCTGCTGGAGCTGTACGACACGCCCGGGCTGGAAGACGCCATCGCCCTGCTCGACTACCTCGAACGCCTGGAGCGCCCGGGCGAACGCCTGGATGGCCCGGCGCGGCTGGCGCGGTTTCTTGAAGGCAGCGAAGCCCGCCAGCGCTTCGAGCAGGAGGCCAAGGTTCTGCGCCAGTTGCTGGCCTCGGACGCCGGGCTGTATGTGATCGACGCCCGCGAACCGGTGCTGGCCAAGTACCGCGATGAGCTGCAAGTACTGGCCAGCTGCGGCAAGCCGCTGCTGCCGGTGCTGAATTTTGTCAGCAGCGCCAACCACCGCGAACCTGACTGGCGCGAAGCCCTGGCACGACTCGGGCTGCACGCCCTGGTGCGTTTTGACAGCGTGGCGCCACCGGAAGACGGCGAGCGCAGGCTGTATGAAAGCCTGGCCCTGCTCCTGGAAAGCTCGCGCCCGCAGCTGGAACGGTTGGTTGCGGACCAACAGGCGCAACGCCAGGCCCGCGAGCAGAGCGCGAAGCGGCTGATCGCCGAATTGCTGATTGATTGCGCGGCCTGCCGCCGCAGCGTGGCCAGCGATGCGGCGCTGGAACAGCAGGCCATCGGCGAACTGCGCAGCGCCATCCGCCAACGGGAGCAGCGTTGTGTCGAAGCCCTGCTCAAGCTCTATGCCTTTCGCACCGGAGACGCCGCCGCCAGCGACCTGCCGCTGCTGGACGGACGCTGGGGCGATGACCTGTTCAACCCGGAAACCCTCAAGCAACTGGGGGTTCGGGTCGGTAGCGGAATCGCGGCCGGAGCCGCCGCCGGGGCTGGCGTCGACCTGCTGGTGGGCGGCCTGACCCTGGGCGCGGCGGCGCTGGCCGGTGCAATTGCCGGCGGCGCCCTGCAAACCGCCCGCAGCTATGGCAGCCGCCTGCTGGGCAAGATCAAGGGCCAGCGCGAACTGACGGTGGATGACAGCGTGCTGCGCCTGCTGGCCTTGCGCCAACGGCAGTTGGTGCAGGCCCTGAACCAGCGCGGGCATGCGGCCATGGACAGCATCCAGGTGGCGACGCCGGAGAACAAAAGCTGGCGCGAAGGCAAGCTGCCCGAAGCCCTGCACAAGGCCCGGGCCCACCCTCAGTGGTCGTCGCTCAACCCTCAGCCGCGGCTGAATCAGGCAGAACGCCAGGAACAGGTAGAGCTACTGGCCCAGTCGTTATAACCAACCTGTAGCCGCTGCCGAGGCACGAGGCTGCGCCGGCCATCACTGACGACGGGGTTCCCCCGGCCTAACCTCGGCGTCCGAACCGCCCAGCGGCAGCGGCGCCAGCAGGGCCAGCGCCTTGTCCTTGAGGATCTGCATATCAATCACCGGCACCCACAGCTCCTTGGCCTGTTCGTCCCAGTGCCGCAAGCGCAGGCTGATGGCCCATAGCGGGTCTTGCTCGAAAGCTATCGCCTCCTGTGCACTCATCACCCCGCCCTGAAACTCCAGGGTCCGGCGGCTGGCTTCGCTGAGGCGCTGGTAATAACCCGGCTCCTTGAGGGTCAGGTAGCGCTTGGCCTGCACGTGATACTCCACCAGCCGCGCCAGGCGCTCGCTGAAGCCGATCCGACGCAGGTAGTCGGCACCGAGGCGCTCATGGCTGACCACGCCGAAACCATCCATGGTTGCCGCATCTTCGGCGCAAATGTGCCCTATATCGTGAAAGAACGCCGCCAACACCACTTCGTCGTCAAAGCCTTCGGCCATGGCCAGTTGCGCCGCCTGGGACATGTGCTCGATCTGCGACACCGGCTCGCCAATGTAGTCGTGGTCGCCAAAGCGCTCGTACAGCGCAAACACCTCGGTAACCGCCCGGGCCTGATGCTCCATCAGCTTTCTCCCAGCAGGCGGGCGATATTGTTTTCCGCCATCGCCGGACCAACGCTCATCCCCACTCCGGTGTGCATCAGGGACGCATGCACCCCCGGCGCCGCCTGCAGGAACGAAAACGGCTGCTGCCCGCGCGCGCCGTACACGCCCTGCCAGCGCTCCAGCACCTGAACCTTGCAACCGAGGGTCTGCTCGGCCAGCTCGATCATCCAGTCGTCCACTTGTTCGGCATTGAATGGCGAAGGATCGCGACCGTAATCGTGGGAATCGCCGATGATCAACTCACCGTAAGGGGTCGGGCTGATCAGCAGGTGAATGCCATGCTCATGCAGATGGGGCGCCTGGGCCAGGATTTGCGCCTGGACCGCCGCCGCTTGCGGCAAGTCGGAAAACGCACCGTAGTGCACGCAACTCAGGCCGGTGAGCAGCGCGTGCTGCAGTTTCAGGTCGACCTGGGGCCGGGCGCGGAGCATTTGCAGGCGACAGATTTGCGGCTCGAGCCGGGCCAGGGGTTCGGCGAGCAGGGTCTGATAGTCGTGGCCGGAACAGAGCACGATCTGCGCGCCACGAAAGGTACCGGCGGTGCTGTGCAACTGCCCGGGTTCGATGTCGCGGACCAGGGTCGAAAAATGGAACTCCACCCCCAGGTCGCGGCGCAGGTACTCGATCAGCATCGGAATCGCTTCGCGGGAATACAACTGCTGGTCGTCCAGGCCGTGGAGCGCCGCGCGATGATGACGAAACTGGCCGCCGTACAGGTCATTCAGGGCCGCGCCTCGCAGCAGCTCGACCCGATAACCGTGCTCCACTGCACGCCCATTGCAAAAGGCTTGCAGCAGATGCTCTTCGGCCTCGGTGCGGGCAAACAGGTAGGACCCATTGCGCTTGAGCTGCAACCCCGCCAACTGCGCCCAGTCACCCCATATCTCCCGGCTGGCCCGGGCCAGCTCAAGCATGATGCCCGGCGGCTGGCCGGTGACCAGGGCCTGGCCGAAGTTGCGCACCGATGCGCCCAGGGGTGTGGCGCTGCGCTCGAAT
Source organism: Pseudomonas sp. MF09150 (assembly GCF_059862355.1). Lineage (NCBI taxonomy): Bacteria > Pseudomonadati > Pseudomonadota > Gammaproteobacteria > Pseudomonadales > Pseudomonadaceae > Pseudomonas > Pseudomonas sp. MF09150. The sequence continues at coordinate 338,739 of NZ_JCBCUS010000003.1, forward strand.
ACCCGCACCCGCAGGCCGCGCTTGGCGGCCGCATAGGCATGGGACAGGCCCAGGATGCCGGCGCCGATAATCAGCATATCGCTGTGTCGAGTCATGTACGTGTCCTGAAAAGATTAGGCGGGCGTGGCGAGGGAGCTTGCTCCCGCTGGACCGCTCAGCGGTCCCAACCCCGGGTACTGCGGCGTTTCAAGCACACCGCAAACTCTGCTGTCAGGAGTGCTGTTCACTCCAGCGGGAGCAAGCTCCCTCGCCACAAAAAGCCACTCGTCCTCCCCTGACAGGCCCTTGGCCCGCAGGGGGCGTCCCTGGCGCTTACTGCGCCGCCACTTTTTCCGACTTGCCGTCGTAGCGCTTGCGCCATTCAGCGAGGATCTGGTCGCGGTTCTTCGACGCCCAGGCGAAGTCGTTCTTGATCAGGCGCTGCTCATAGTCGGCCGGCAGTTCGGTCTGCGGCTTGGCGATACCCGGCTGGGCCAGCACCGCGAAGTTTTCCTTGTACAGCTCCATCGCCGCCGGGCTGGCGGAGAAGTCGGCGAGCTTCTTCGCCGCCTCTTCATGAGGGGTGCCCTTGATCACCGCAGTGGCTTCGATTTCCCAGCCCAGGCCCTCTTTGGGCAGCACGATGTCCAGCGGCGCGCCCTGGCGCTTGAGCTGCACCGCCGGGTACTCAAAGGAAATGCCGATCGGGAATTCGCCGGCAGCGGCCAGCTTGCACGGCTTGGAGCCGGAGTGGACGTACTGGCCGATGTTCTGGTGCAGCTCATCCATGTACTGCCAGCCCTGCTTCTCGCCGAAGGTCTGCAACCAGGCGCTGACATCGAGGAAGCCCGTGCCGGAGGACGCCGGGTTGGGCATCACGATCTTGCCCTTGTACTCGGGCTTGGTCAGGTCCTGCCAGCTGACCGGCTTGGTCAGGCCCTGCTTCTCCGCTTCCACGGTGTTGAAGCAGATGGTCGCGGCCCACACGTCCATCCCGACCCAGGCGGGCGGGTTGGCGGCGTCGCGGTAGTTGGGTCCGATCTGGCCCAGGTCCTTGGGGGCGTAGCTTTGCAGCATGCCCTGTTGATCGAGGATCGCCAGGCTCGACGCCGCCAGGCCCCAGACCGCATCGGCCTGTGGCCGGGCTTTTTCCGCCAGCAGCTTGGCGGTGATGATCCCGGTGGAATCGCGCACCCACTTGATCTCGACGTCCGGGTTGGCCTTTTCGAAGGCTTGCTTGTAGGACTTCAGCTGCTCGGCTTCGAGGGCGGTGTACACCGTCAACTCGGTCTTGGCGGCAAAGGCATTCAGGCTGAAGGCGGTGAGGACAGCAGCGGCAAGAGCCAGGGGCTTGAACATGGTGCGGTTCCTTTTAATGAGTGTGGGTGGAGGGGCGGAATCAGTGGCCCGGCGCGGTCTGGCGCCAAGCCTGGGAGCGGCGCAGCAAACCGCGCGAGGCCCAGGCCAGCAGCAGCGAAACGCCGGCCGAGGTGAAGAGGATCAGGGTCGACATGGCCGCCGCGCCGCCGACGTTGCCGGCGTCGTCCATGTTCAGCACGGCGACGGCGGCGAGAATGGTGTCCGGGCTGTAGAGGAAAATCGCCGCCGACACCGTGGTCATGGCCGAGACGAACAGGTAGCGCACGATGTCCAGCAGTGCCGGCAGGCAGATCGGCAGCGTGACCCGCCAGTAGTGCCGGTACAGCGGCGCCTTGAGCGACAGCGCGGCAGCTTCGAATTCGGCGTCGAGTTGGCGCAGGGCGGTGGTGGCGGTCATCTGCGCGGTGGTCAAATAGTGAGCGATGGTGCACACCACCAGCAGGCTCATGGTTCCGTAGAACACATGCAGCGGGTTGCCGTTGAGGTTGAAAAAGAACACGTAGCCCAGGCCCAGAACCAGGCCCGGCACTGCCATCGGTACAAAGCTCAGCATGCGCAGCAGCAGGTTCAGGCCGCGCTGCCCCTGGGTCTTCTCCATCAGGTAGGCGCCGGTGAAAATCAGCCCGCTGCCGATCAGGGCGGTGCACAGGGCCATGGTCAGGCTGTTGCGATAGGCCAGCCAGCCACCGCCGGCGGTGTCGCTGAACTGGTAGTGATTGAGCGATAGCGACAGGTTGTACGGCCAGAATTTGACCAGGGACGAGAACACCGCCATGCCGAACACCAGCAGCAACGCCGCGCAGATCAGCAGCACGATGGCCAGGTAGCAGCCATCCCGGGCGCGACTCGGCAGCGGCTTGAAGACCTGGGCCCGGCCGCTCATGGAGTCGCCATGGCGCCGGCGCAACCAGGCATCGACCGCGAAGCTGAACAGCGCCGGCAGCAGCAACACCATGCCGATCAGGGCACCGCGCCCGAACTGTTGCTGACCGACCACCGCCTTGTAGGCCTCCAGTGCCAGCACCTGATAGTCGCCGCCGACTACCACGGGCACGCCGAAGTCGGTGATGGTCAGGGTGAACACCAGGCAGAACGCGGCGAACACCGCCTGCCGGGTCGCAGGCCAGGTGATGCTGCGAAAGGCCTTGGCCGGGCTCGCGCCCATGCTCGACGCTGCGTCGAACAGCCGTGCATCGGCCAGGGACAGCGCCGAGAGCAAAATCATCAAGGCGTGGGGAAAGGTGTAGATCACCTCCCCCAGGACAATCCCCCAGAAGCCGTAGATGTTGTCCGACAGCAGCCCGCGCAGCAGGCCCTGATTGCCGAACAGATACACCAGGGCGATGCCCGGCAGCATCGAGGGCGCCATCAGCGGCAGCAGCGACAGGCCGCGCCAGACAGCCTTGCCCGGGATCAGGGTGCGTTGCAGGGCGTAGGCGAACAGATAAGCCAGCGGCACCACGATGGCCGCCACGCTGAGGGATACTTTCAGACTGTTACCCAGCAGCCAGTGGAAGTTTTCGCTGCGCAGCAGTTCCCGCGCCGCCACCAGCCCACCGCCCTGCCCGGCTTCACTGCTGAAGCCGCGCCAGAAGATCGCCAGCAACGGCATCAGCACAGCAACCCCCAGCAGGCACAGGAGCAGGACCTTGCCACCGACCACAAACAGCCGATCGCCCAGCTCGGCGCGGGAGGCCTGGCGTACCTGCTTGCCCGGCAGCGGCAGGGCGATCTGCGCGCCCATCAGGCAAACACCTGCAGGCTGCGCGGCGGCAGGGCGACCATGATGTTCTGCGCCCCCAGGCGCGGCATGGCTTCGGGCGCCAGTTCAGCGAGCAGCGCATGGCCGGGCAAATGCTCCAGCTCAAAACTCATGCGGCAGCGATTACCGAGGAAGGTGATTTCACGGACCTTGGCCGGGAACAGGTTTTCCTCGTGCACCAGCGGGTTGACGCTGATCGCCTCCGGGCGGCAGAACAGCCGGCCCGACGCGGCTTTGCCGCTGTTGTCGGCCAGGCGCATGCTCATTCCGCCGACCTGGGCATGGCTCTCGCTGTTGCGGCTGAAGGGCAGCCAGTTGCCCTGGCCGACGAACTCGGCGACGAAAGGCGTCGCTGGCCGGTCGTAGATTTCCTGGGGCGTGGCGTACTGCTCGACCTTGCCGTTGTTCATCACCGCGATGCGGTCGGCCATCAACATGGCCTCGTCCTGGTTGTGGGTCACCATCAAGGTGGTCACGCCCAGGCGCCGCTGCAATTGGCGCAGCTCGGTGCACAAGTGTTCGCGAACCCGGGCATCCAGGGCCGACATCGGCTCGTCGAGCAACAGCAGGGAAGGCGCCGGTGCCAGGGCACGGGCCAGGGCCACCCGCTGCTGCTGGCCGCCGGACAGTTGGCCGGGGTACTTCTTTTCGCTGCCGGTCAGGCCCACCAGCTCAAGCATCTGCCCTACCCGCTGGCGCACCTCGTCGCGTCCGCTGCCGGCCAGGCCGTAGGCGATGTTGGCCTCGACGCTGAGGTTGGGGAACAACGCGTAGGACTGGAACAGGATCCCGTAGTCCCGGGCCTGGGGCGCCAGGCGCGACACATCGCGCTCACCCAGGTACAACTCGCCCTGGTCCTGGCGCTCAAGGCCGGCGATGCAGCGCAGCAGCGTGGTCTTGCCGCAGCCGGACGGGCCGAGCAGGCACACCAGCTCGCCAGCCGCCACGTCCAGGGACACGTTATCCAGCGCCGCAAAGGCGCCAAAGCGTTTCTGCAGACCGCGCACCTTCATCGGTGCACCGGGGTTGCTCAGGGCAGTGGCAATCGAGTTGTTCATGGAGGGGCCTCATCAAGCAGATGCAGGCCATCCTAGGGAACGAATGCGTAGTTACTGTGGCAGCGAGGCAAAAGTTGCCGATAGTGGTATTGGCAGATTTGGGTTGGCCCGGGGCCAGGCAACCCTGCACGGCAGGTTCAGCAGCCGGCCATTTCCTGAGCCAACCCGAGGAAGGCCGCCGGCAGACGCGCGTTTTTACGCTCCTTGAGGCAGTACAGGTACTCGGCGATCTGTGGGGCGTTTTCGAAGGTCAGCACGCGCAATTGCGGGTCGTGGGGCACTTCCTGGCGGGCGATGATGCTGATGCCTATGTTGCGCAGCACGGCTTCGCGGATCGACTCACGGCTGCCGATCTCCAGCAGCGCGCCGAAGCTGACCTGGGCACTGTTGAGCAGTTCTTCGGTCAGGCTGCGGGTGGTCGAGCCGGCTTCACGCATCAACAGGGTATGCCCGGCCAATGCACTCAGGGGCACGTGGTCCAGCGCCGCCAGCGGATGGTTGCGATGCACCGCCAGCACCAGAGGGTCGGTGCCCAGCACCCGGCGGATCAAGCGTGGGTCTTCGAGCAGTTGCGACGAGGCGGCGATGTCCACTCGGTACTCTTCCAGCGCCTCCAGCACCTGCTGCGAATTGCCGATTTCTACGGCCACCTGGACCTGGGGCAAGCGCTCGCGGAAGGTCTTGACCAGGTCGAGGATGTAATACGGCGCGGTGGCGGCGATGCGCAGGCTGCCCTGCATCTGGCCGCTGTTGCGCAGGAAGAACTCGATGTCCGCCTCCTGCTGCAACAGTTGCTTGACCATCGGCAGCAGCCGCGCACCCTCGTCGCTCAGACTCAGGCGGCGACCGCCACGGTAGAACAGCTCAACCGCGTACTGGCTTTCCAGGTGGCGAATCTGGGTGGTGACCGTCGGCTGGCTAAGGCCGAGCTTTTTCGCCGCCAGGGTAATGCTGCCCAGGCGGGCGACCATGTAAAAAGCCTTCAGCTCGGCACTCAGCACTGCGCACTCTCGTCGTTATTTGCGCAACAGGCGCAAACCATTGAACACCACCAACAGGCTGACCCCCATGTCGGCAAAGACTGCCATCCACATCGTGGCCAGGCCGGCAAAGGTTACTCCAAGAAAGATCGCCTTGATCACCAGCGCCAGGGCGATATTTTGCACAAGGATATTTGAGGTCTGACGCGACAGGCGGATAAACGCCGGAATCTTGCGCAGATCGTCGTCCATCAGGGCGACATCGGCAGTTTCAATCGCGGTGTCAGTGCCAGCGGCGGCCATGGCGAAACCGATTTCGGCCCGGGCCAGGGCCGGCGCGTCGTTGATGCCGTCGCCGACCATACCCACGCGGTGCCCCTGGGCATACAGCGCTTCAATCGCTTGCAGCTTGTCGGTGGGCAGCAGGTCGCCTCGCGCCTGGTCGATGCCCACCTGGGCCGCGATGGCCTGGGCGGTGTGCGGGTTGTCACCGGTCAGCATCAGGGTCTTGACCCCCAGCTCATGCAGCTGGGCAATGGCTTCGCGGCTGGTGTCCTTGACCGTATCGGCCACGGCAAACAGCGCCAGCGGCCCGGAGCGGTCGAGGAGCAGGACCACAGTCTTGCCTTGTTTTTCCAGGGCGAAGAGTTTTTCCTCGAGGGCGGGCGAGCACAGGCCCAGTTCTTCCACCAGGCGGTGGTTGCCCAGGTGGTACAGCTCACCGTTGATTTCGCCACTCACGCCGCGTCCGGCCAGAGCCTGGAAGTTATCCACAGCGTGCAGCGCCAGGTTTTTATCCACAGCCGCATTGGCGATGGCCAGCGACACCGGGTGGTCCGAACGCCCGGCCAGGCTGGCGGCCAATGCCGGCGCGGTGTTTTCGGCCAGGGGGTCGAGGGGCAGGAAGTCGGTCTGCACCGGCTTGCCGTGGGTGATGGTGCCGGTCTTGTCCAGGGCCAGGTAGTCGAGCTTGTAACCGCCCTCCAGATACACCCCGCCCTTGACCAGGATCCCTTTGCGCGCGGCGGCGGCCAGGCCGCTGACGATGGTGACCGGGGTGGAGATCACCAGTGCACACGGACACGCCACCACCAGCAGCACCAGGGCGCGGTAGATCCAGTCGAACCAGGCCGCGCCCATGAACAGCGGCGGAATCACGGCCACGACCAGGGCAAAAACAAAGACTACCGGGGTGTAAATGGTGGAGAACTTGTCGACAAAGCGCTGGGTCGGCGCCCGTGCGCCCTGCGCCTGCTCCACGGCGTGGATGATTCGCGCCAGGGTCGAGTTGTTGGCCGCGGCGGTGACTTTATATTCCAGGGAGCCAGCCTGGTTGATGGTGCCGGCGAAAACCTTGTCGCCCACGGTCTTTTCAATCGGCAGGCTTTCGCCGGTAATCGGCGCCTGGTCAATGGTCGAACTGCCCGAGACCACCTCGCCATCGAGGCCGATGCGCTCACCGGGGCGCACCCGGACCAAGGCTCCGAGTTCGATGCTCTTGGCTTCACGTTCGACCCAGGTTCCGTCCGGCAACTGCACCGTGACCTGTTCCGGGGTCATCTGCATCAGGCCACCGATGGCGTTGCGAGCCCGGTCCAGGGAACGCGCTTCAATCAGCTCGGCCACGGTGAACAGGAACATCACCATCGCCGCTTCCGGCCACTGGCCGATCAGCACCGCGCCGGTCACTGCGATACTCATCAGCGCGTTGATGTTGAGGTTGAGGTTCTTCAGGGCGATCCAGCCCTTTTTATAGGTGCCCAGGCCACCGCTGAGAATCGACACCAGCGCCACCAGGGCAATCACCCACGTCGGCGCACTGTCGGTGAAGTGGATCACTTCCGCGGCCAGTGCCCCTACGCCGGACAGTGCCAGCGGCCACCAGTGTTTCTTCACCGGCGGCACTGCCGGCTCGGCGTCGGCGCCCTGCTCGATCGGCTCGGCCTGCATGCCCAGGGACTTGATGGCCTCGATGATCGGCGCGGTGCTCGGCAAGTCGTGGGTGACCCCCAGGACCCGGTTGATCAGGTTGAACTGCAATTGCTGCACACCGGCCAGCTTGCCCAGTTTGTTCTGGATCAGCGTCTGCTCGGTCGGACAGTCCATGGCTTCGATACGAAAACTGCTCAAGCGGGCGCTGGCGCTGATGGTCGCGCTCAACTGGACCTGCGCCGGCGCGACTTTGGACGAACAGCAGGAATCGCCATGGCTGCCGTGGTCATGCTTGGGGATGGCCTGCAGCTTCGGCTCCTGGCCGTGATCGTGATCGTGATCGTGATCGTGATCGTGATCGTGATCGTGATCGTGATCGTGATCAGCGTGGGGCTTGCCGGAAGTGTGGAGCGAATTGTTCATTGTGGTGACGTCCATGAAAGGTGCCTGTTGCCAAGTGAACACCCTGTAGCCACTATAGGGTCAAGCACCCAAAACGAGACGGCCCCCATGAAAATTGGTGAATTGGCGAAACTGACCGACTGTCAGGTCGAAACCATCCGCTATTACGAACGTGAAGGGCTGCTGCCGGAACCGGCTCGCAGCGAAGGCAACTACCGTCTTTACACCCAGGCCCACACCGAACGCCTGACGTTTATCCGCAATTGCCGCAGCCTCGACATGACCCTCGAGGAGATCCGCAGCCTGCTGGGCCTGCGCGACAGCCCGCAAGGCCAGTGCGAGAACGTCAACGCCCTGATCGACGAACACATCCACCACGTCAAATTGCGCATCGACGGCTTGCTGGCGCTGCAGGAACAACTGCTCGACCTGCGCCAACGCTGCTGCGAAGGGCCGGACCTGGACCAATGCGGGATCTTGCAGCGCCTGGAAGTCAGCGGTTCGGTCGCGCCCAGCGACGCCGAGCACTCCCATGTCGGCCGCAGCCACGGGCACTAGGCCCGTGGGCCGGGCGCCATGTTTTCAGGAACCGTGGCGGCCCAGGGGTATCAGCCGCCGGTAGATCCCCTCAAGCAGCGTCAGCAGCCGTTGATCCAGATCGCGCCAGGCCAGGCCCTGGCGCACCAGGCAGGCGCTGAGCAACCCGACCAGGCAGCCGCCAAGGATATCGAACGGGAAATGCACCCCCAGGTAGACCCTGGCCCAGCTCACCAACAGCGCCAGCGCCAGCATCACCAGCCCGGTTCGGTACAGGGACACCAGGATCAGAGCGAACGCCATGGCAAACATGCCGCTGGCATGATCGCTGGGAAAGGACGCCCCAGGCGCGTGGGCCAGGAAGTTCTGCCCCAGGCCCAGCATGAACGGCCGTGGGTGAAACCACAGATCGCGAATCAGCAGGTTGCAGGCCAGGGCGAAAACAATGCTCAAGGTCGCGATCAGCACGATCATTCGTTGCCGCCGCCCGCCAAACACCCACAACACCAGGAGCAGCAGCGGCACGCTCAGGACCAGCCATTGCGCCAGGAACACCGCCAGTTCGCGCATCGGCAACGATGCTTCGGCGCTGGCATTGATGGCCAGGAACAGGCTGCGGTTGAGTTCTTCCATTCAAGGGCTCGCATTCAATATCAGAAGGACTGCACCCCGAACGAACCGAGGCTGCTCCTGAGAGCGTAGCCGCCCGCCAGGTACAGCAATGCCCGGGAGGGTTCCCGGGCACAGGTCGATAAAGGTCATGGATGAAGCGACAAGGGCCGCGCGGTGTCAGCCCCACGGCCCCCGGGTAAAGGCCTAAACCGCCATCGGCGCGGTCATTGGCGCATGGTGCTGGTAGCCGTCGAGGGAGAAGTCGCTCGGCTCGATCAGCTCCAGCCACTCCGGCTGGTAGACACCGGTCTTGGCAAACTCCGGCACCCGATCACTGATCACCAGCTTGGGCATCGGGAACGGCTCGCGCTTGAGCTGTTCGTTGAGCATGTCCAGGTGGTTTTCGTAGACGTGGGCATCACCGATGAAATAGGTGAACCAGCGTGGGGTGTAGCCGGTGAGGCGCCCGATCAGGCTCAGCAAGGCGGCGCCTTCGGTGAGGTTGAACGGCGTGCCCAGGCCCAGGTCATTGGAACGGATATAGAGGGTCAGGGAGATTTCCCGGGTCTCGACATTCGGGTGGAACTGATACAGCAGATGGCACGGCGGCAAGGCCATTTCATCGAGCTGAGCGCAGTTCCAGCCGTGGAACAGGATCCGGCGGCTGCCCGGGTCCTTGATGATGGTGTCGACACACTGGCGGATCTGGTCGATGGCCTTGTACAGCACCACATAGGCCTGACCGTTTTCCTCGCCTTCGGCGATCTGCCGATAGCCCTGGGCCAGGGTCTGCTCGATGGCGGCCGGGTTGCTCAGGGCGATCTGCTTGTAGGCCGGCCATTTGCGCCATTGCACGCCATAAATTTCACCCAGGTCGTCTTCGCCCTGGCGGAACGGGTTGGCCAGCCATTGCGCGTTTTCGTTGGCGTTCTGGTCCCAGACCTTGCAGCCCAGGGCACGGAACTCGGCGGCGTTGTTCACGCCACGCAGAAAACCGCACATCTCGCCGATGGCCGACTTGAAGGCCATCTTGCGGGTGGTGATGGCTGGAAAGCCTTCCTTGAGGTCATAGCGCAGCATGGCACCGGGAAAACTGATGGTGTTCACACCGGTGCGGTTGGCCTGCTTGGTGCCGTTGTTGATGACGTGGGCGACCAGATCGAGATATTGCTTCATGAATTACCTGCATCCTTGAACCCGGGGCCAGGGCCCCGGTATTCGAATTTAAAGCGCGGCGCTCGTGTTCGCCGGAGCGCGGTGATATGCCAGCCAGATCAGGAACAGACCACCGATGATCATCGGCAGGCACAGTACCTGGCCCATGGTCAGCCAGTTCCACGCCAGGTAGCCGAGCTGGGCATCCGGCACCCGTACGAACTCGACGATAAACCGGAAAATCCCGTAGAACAGGGCAAACATGCCGGAGACCGCCATGGTCGGCCGCGGCTTGCGCGAGAACAGCCACAGGATCACGAACAGCGCCACGCCTTCCAACGCGAACTGGTACAGCTGCGACGGATGCCGCGGCAACTGCGAAGGGTCACTGAACGGCGGGAAAATCATCGCCCAGGGCAGGTCAGTCGGCTTGCCCCACAATTCGGCGTTGATGAAGTTGCCGATCCGCCCGGCGCCCAGGCCGATCGGCACCATCGGCGCGACGAAATCCATCAGTTCGAAGAACGACTTGTTGTTGCGCTTGCCAAACCACAAGGCCGCCAGCATCACCCCGATAAAGCCGCCATGGAACGACATGCCGCCCTTCCACACCTCGAAGATCAGGGTCGGGTTGGCCAGGTACGCGTTCAGGTCGTAGAACAGTACATACCCCAGACGGCCACCGACAATGACCCCCATCGACATCCAGAACACCATGTCGGAGAGTTTCTCCTTGTTCCAGGTCGGGTCGAAACGGTTCAGCCGGCGCGATGCCAGCAGCCAGGCACCGCCGATGCCGATCAGGTACATCAGCCCGTACCAGTGGATTTTCAGCGGACCGATGGCCAGGGCCACCGGATCGATCTGCGGGTAAGGCAGCATTGCGACTCCTCGTAAGAGTAGAAAACTCAAGATTGCGGGCGTGACAGTGGCACGCCGGGATTAAGCCAGGATTGCGGCCCCTTTCAGAGCAGGAAACTCAGCCCTACACCAAACAGCAGCGCGGCAAACAGACGCTTGAGCAGGCGCGGCGACAGGCTGTGGGCCAGGCGCGCGCCAAAGCGGGCGAATACCATGCTGGTCAGCGCAATGCCCAGCAGCGCCGGCAAATACACAAAACCCAGACTATGGGCCGGCAGCAACGGATCATGCCAGCCCAGAATCATGAAACTTAAGGCACTGGCCAAGGCAATCGGCAGGCCGCAGGCCGATGACGTGGCCACCGCCTGTTGCATGGGCACGCTGCGCCAGGTCAGGAACGGCACGGTGAGCGAGCCGCCACCGATGCCGAAAATCGCCGAAGCCCAGCCAATCACGCTGCCGGCCAGGGTCAGACCCACTTTGCCGGGAACCGTTCGGCTGGCCTTGGGCTTGAGTTCAAGGACCATCTGCAGGGCGATCACCAGGGCGAATACACCAATGATCTTTTGCAGGTGGGGACCGGAAATCGCCTCCGCCGTCAGCGCACCAAAGCCGGCGCCGATCAGAATCCCTACGGTCATCCAGACAAAGATCGGCCAGCGCACCGCGCCCCTGCGCTGATGCTCGCGAATCGCATTGACCGAAGTGAAGATGATGGTGGCCAGCGAGGTGCCCACCGCCAGGTGGGTCAACACCAGCGGGTCGAAGCCCTGCGCCTTGAAACTGAACACCAGCACCGGAACGATGATGATCCCGCCACCCACGCCAAACAGCCCGGCCAGCACGCCCGCACAGGCGCCCAACAGCAGATAGAGCAGAAATTCCATGGGTGCACCCCAAAATAAGACCGGCATGGTAACGGATGCACGGCCCTCGGCTCCACTGGATGGCGATGGATACCCGCTTCATCTGTGCGTAGAGTGGGCAAAAACACAAAAGGGATAAGCCCGATGTGCTTGATCGTTTTCGCTTGGCGGCCGGGCCACGCCCAACCGCTGATCGTCGCGGCCAACCGCGACGAATTCTATGCCCGCCCCAGCCTGCCCCTCGCCCAATGGCCTGAAACCCCGGAAATTCACGCCGGACGCGACCTGGAAGCCGGGGGCACCTGGCTGGGGGTCGGCGCCGATGGCCGCTTCGCCGCACTGACCAATATCCGCGACCCTCATCAACCCCCGGCGCGCCGTTCCCGGGGCGAACTGGTGGCACGCTTTCTCTCCGGAAAAATCCCGCTGGATGACTATTTGACCGACGTTGTCGGCCGATCGGTGGAATATGCCGGCTTTAACCTGCTGCTCGGCACCGCCGAAGCGCTGTGGCATTACAACGCCAATGAGCTGCAACCCCAACGCTTGCGCAGCGGCGTGTATGGCTTGTCCAACGCCGGCCTGGATACGCCCTGGCCGAAACTGCTCAAGGCCCGTGCCGCCCTCGGTGAACTGCTGGACGATCCGCAGCCCCAGGCGCTGCTTGCCTTGCTCAGTGATCCGCAGACCGCGCCCTTTGCCGACTTGCCGGACACCGGCGTCGGCCTGGCCACCGAGAGTCTGCTGTCCAGCGTGTTTATCGCCAGCCCCAGCTACGGCACCCGCGCCAGCACCGCGCTGATCGTCCACGCCGATGGCACCCGGCACCTGGTGGAGCGCAGTTTCGGGCCCTATGGCGGACATTTGGGAGAGGTCGAGCTGAAGGTTTAAAACGCCCAGGCCGGATGCTGCAGAGCAGGATCCGGCCGGGTGGTGAGTAGAACCGCGCGGTTTAAAGCGTCTTGGCCGAAGCGGGATTGATCATCCGCGCCAGGCCGAGCTTTTTCAGCGCCAGTTGCAGCGAGCTGTGAATAACTTGCGGGTTGTCGATGGTCATCAGCTCGGCCAGCAGTTCCTTGGCCTTGGTCAGGTTGATCTGACGCAGCATCCACTTCACTTTCGGCAGGTTGGTGGCGTTCATCGACAGACTGTCGAACCCCATCGCCATCAGCAGCACCGCTGCCGCCGGATCACCGGCCATCTCACCGCAAATGCTCACCGGCTTGCCTTCGGCATGGGCGTCGCGCACTACGTTTTGCAGGGCTTGCAGCACCGCCGGGTGCAGGTAGTCGTAGAGATCGGCAACCCGCGGGTTGTTGCGGTCCACGGCCAGCAGGTATTGGGTCAGGTCGTTGGAGCCGACCGACAGGAAGTCCACCTGGCGCGCCAGCTCCTTGGTCTGGTAGACCGCAGCCGGAATTTCGATCATGACCCCAATCGGCGGCATCGGCACATCAGTGCCTTCGTCACGCACTTCACCCCAGGCACGGTGGATCAGGTGCAGGGCTTCTTCCAGTTCGTGGGTGCCGGAGATCATCGGCAGCAGAATGCGCAGGTTGTTCAGGCCTTCGCTGGCCTTGAGCATGGCCCGGGTCTGGACCAGGAAGATTTCCGGGTGGTCGAGGGTGACGCGAATGCCGCGCCAGCCGAGGAAGGGGTTGTCTTCCTTGATCGGGAAATAAGACAGTGACTTGTCGCCGCCGATGTCCAGGCTGCGCATCGTCACCGGCTGCGGATGGAAGGCCGCCAGTTGCTCGCGATAAATCGCCAGCTGCTCCTTTTCACTCGGAAAACGCTGATTGATCATGAACGGCACTTCGGTGCGGTACAGGCCCACACCTTCGGCGCCGCGCTTCTGCGCCCGTGCCACATCGGCCAGCAGGCCGGTGTTGACCCACAGCGGCATGCGGTGGCCATCCAGGGTCACGCACGGCAGGTCGCGCAGCGCATCCAGGCCCTGGGCCAGTTGCCGCTCTTCCTCGACCACCTCGGCGAACTGCTTGCGCAGCACATCGCTGGGGTTGGTGTAGACCTCTCCGTGGTAGCCATCGACGATCATCTGGATGCCGTCGACCTTGGAGTAAGGCAGGTCGACCAGGCCCATCACCGTCGGAATCCCCATGGCTCGCGCCAGGATCGCAACGTGGGAGTTGCCCGAACCCAATACCGACACCAGGCCGACCAGCTTGCCTTCCGGCACCTCGCCGAGCATGGCCGGCGTCAGTTCTTCGCTGATCAGGATGGTGTTGTCGGGGTAGACCAGGGTTTGCTGGCGCTCTTCCTGCAGGTAGGCCAGCAGTCGGCGGCCCAGGTCCTTGACGTCGGACGCCCGCTCGCGCAGGTAGGCATCGTCCATCAGCTCAAAGCGGTTGACGTGATCGGTGACCACCTGACGCAGCGCGCCCTGGGCCCACTGACCGGTCTTGATAATGGTGGTGACTTCACTGCCCAGCGAGGCATCGTCGAGCATCATCAGGTAGACGTCGAACAGGGCGCGCTCTTCCGGGCGCAACTGGGTCGCGAGTTTTGCCGACAGTGCGCGCATATCGGCACGCACGCCTTCAATGGCGGTCTTGAACAGCCCGAGCTCGGCATCGATATCGCTGATGGTTTTATCCGGCACCACGTCCAGGTCGGCCGGCGGCAGCATGACCACCGCCGTACCCACTGCGGCACCCGGCGAACCCGGGACGCCGACGAACTTGGCTTCCTGAATCCCCTTGCCCTGGCGCCCCAGGCCGCGGATCGAGCCGGTGGCTTCGGCGTGGGCGATAACCCCCGCCAGCTGCGCGCTCATGGTCACCAGGAAGGCTTCTTCGCCCTCGTCGAACTGGCGACGCTCCTTTTGCTGGATGACCAGCACGCCCACGACCCGGCGGTGGTGGATGATCGGTGCGCCGAGGAAAGAGGCGTAACGCTCCTCACCGGTTTCGGCGAAGTAGCGATAGCGCGGGTGATCGGCGGCATTTTCGAGGTTGAGCGGTTCTTCGCGCGTGCCGACCAGGCCGACCAGACCTTCATTGGGTGCCATGCTGACCTTGCCGATCGAGCGCTTGTTCAAGCCCTCGGTGGCCATCAGGACAAATCGGTTGGTCTCGGGGTCCAGCAGATAGACCGAGCAGACCTGACTGCCCATGGCCTCTTTGACGCGCAATACAATAATCCCTAACGCCGCCTTGAGATCCTTGGCGGAGTTAACTTCCTGGACGATCTTGCGCAGCGTATTGAGCATGGCTCGGGGTCGAACTCCGTCGTCAGTCGCGCGCTAATAGGCGCGGGGCAAGCTCTTTGAGAGCGCGGCGATAAACCTCGCGCTTGAATGTCACCACCTGGCCCAACGGATACCAATAACTGACCCAGCGCCAGCCATCGAATTCCGGTTTACCGGTCAAATCCATCCGCACCCGCTGCTCGTTGGAGATCAGGCGCAGGAGAAACCATTTCTGTTTCTGGCCGATACACAGCGGTTGGCTGTGTGTCCTGACCAGACGTTGCGGCAAACGATAGCGCAACCAGCCCCGGGTGCAGGCGAGAATTTGCACATCTTCGCGCTCCAGGCCCACTTCTTCGTTCAACTCGCGGTACAAGGCGTCTTCCGGAGTCTCCTCGGGGTTGATCCCCCCTTGAGGAAACTGCCAGGCATCTTGATTGATACGGCGAGCCCATAGCACCTGGCCGGCATCATTCGTCAGAATAATCCCGACATTGGGGCGGAAACCATCGGGGTCGATCACGGCAACAACCTCGCAAACGCATGTCGCCGCATTGTTCCACAAAGGTTGTTAAAGCAGCAACGAGGCGGCTTACCTTATGTGCACTCTTGTGAAAAGACCGTATTCTGGACGCCTTTTTCAGCCTTCTGTGAGCGAGTAACTGCAATGCGCCTGGCTTTATTCGACTTGGACAACACGCTTCTGGGCGGTGACAGCGATCACGCCTGGGGCGATTACCTGTGCGAAAGAGGCTTCCTCGACGCCGTCACCTACAAGGCCCTCAACGACGAGTTCTACCAGGATTACCTGGCGGGCAAGCTCGATAACGCCGCCTACCTGAACTTCTGCCTGGAAATTCTCGG
Organism: Pseudomonas sp. MF09150; assembly: GCF_059862355.1. Taxonomy (NCBI): domain Bacteria; kingdom Pseudomonadati; phylum Pseudomonadota; class Gammaproteobacteria; order Pseudomonadales; family Pseudomonadaceae; genus Pseudomonas; species Pseudomonas sp. MF09150. The sequence goes on from NZ_JCBCUS010000003.1 coordinate 354,338, forward strand.
CCGCACCGAGATGAGCGTGCTCGATCAATGGCACCGCGACTATATGCGCGACTGCATCGAGCCGATCCTGTTGCCCAAGGCCCTGGCGCTGCTGGCCAAGCACCGCGAGGCCGGCGACAAGCTGGTGATCATCACCGCCACCAACCGCTTCGTCACCGCGCCGATCGCCGAGCGCCTGGGCGTGGAACACCTGATCGCCACCGAATGCGAGATGGTCGACGGCCGCTACAGCGGACGCAGCACCGATGTACCCTGCTTCCGTGAAGGCAAAGTGACACGCCTGAACCGCTGGCTGGAAGAAACCGGCCACACCCTGGACGACAGCTACTTCTACAGCGACTCGATGAACGACCTGCCGCTGCTGGAGCAGGTGGCGAACCCGGTGGCGGTCGACCCCGACCCGAACCTGCTGGCCGAAGCCCAGAAACGTGGCTGGCCCGTGCTCAGCCTGCGAGGCTGATGCCGCTGCCCGGTCCGCTTGAGCACGCGGACCGGGGCCCAGGCCATGCCAGCCATTACGCCGGCTTGGCCACCATCAAATAGAAAATCGCCATGAACGCCAGGAACGCCGGCCAGCCCAGGGCAAACCACCAGCGCATGTAGGTGGCGGCCTTGAGCGGCATCGGCGTGCCGTCGCGCAACGCCTGCTCGGCCATGCGGTGGACCCGGATCTGCAACCAGACCACCGGCAACCAGCAAATACCCGCCAGCACATACAAACCCAGGCTCCACATCAGCCAGCTCTGCCCGATCGACCAACCCGCCAGGTGAATCAGCCCCAGGCCACTCAGCGGCTGGAACACCGCCGTGGTCGCGGTAAACGCCCAGTCGGCGAACACCAGGTGCTTGAAGGTCACAGCGATCACTTCGACCTTGCCGCTGCGCCAGGCACGCAGGGCGTAATAGGCCGAGCCGGCGCCCAGCCCGAACAGAATGGTCGAAGACAGGATGTGCAAGGTTTTAAGCAGCAGGTAAACACTCATCGACGCGGTTCGGTCCAGAGAAGCCAAAGGGTCGCCACCATCAGCACCAGGTTCTTGGCAACGGCGGCATAAGGGTCAAACCAGTAGTGCGGCAGCACCAGGCTGATAAACAGGGTGTAACCCAGCATCAACAGCAGCTGCACCTGCAGGGTTCGTCGCCGCCAGCGCTTGAGCAGCAGCCCGACGCCCAACAGCGCATCGCACAGCGAGCCGCCGACCACCGCCAGCATGGCCATGACGCCGTGGACCCCGGCCTCGCCCATGATCCGCAGCCCCCAGTCGTAACCGGGGCCGATGCACACGGCTGCCGTGCCCAGCCAAATCAACACCATCACTGCCAGCATCAGCGGGCGCAGCGCCAGCTGGCTGCTCTGGCTCGCAGTCGGCCAGTCGTGCAAACGCGTCGGCAGCGGCGCCGCACGGTAGCCGCAGACCGACTCCAGCACCTGCGGATCGGCCAGGTTGTCGCGCTGCGCCATGCGCAGGCTTTGTCGATTCAGGGCACGCCAGCCCAGGCGCTCCCCCAGCCAGGCGCCAACCGCCAGCAGCCCGGACGGCACTTTGATGTAGCGCCCCGGCGCCCAACCCTGGGCCGCGCGCAACTGGTCCAGGACCTGGGCCAAAGTCAGGCACTGCGGGCCCACCAGCGGCAAGACCATGGCCTGCGCCGGCCATTGGCGCAGCAATGCCAGGACCGCGCCACTCAGGTCGTCCACATGCAATGGCTGCGACTGCGCCTTCAGGTCGAGCAGGGCAATCAGCGGCCAGGGCGAGAGCCGGGCCAGCCAGCCACTGCTGGCGCCGCCCTGCCCCAGCACCAGCGAAGGGCGCAGCACCACCGCGTCGATACCCAGTTGCAGCAGATAGTCATCCGCCGCGCCCTTGCTGGCGAGAAAGGCCACGTCCGATTGCGCCGCCGCGCCGAGGGCCGAGATCTGCAATACCCGCACGCCTCGTTGGGCCGCCAGATCAAACAGCGCACGGGCGCCCCGATCCTGGGTCAGCGCCAGCGCCGTGGTGTCGGTAGTCAGCAGCCCGGCTGCGTTGATCAGCAGGTCGACCTGCTCGGGAAAGGCAAAATAAGTCGGGTCCCGGGCCAGCAGGTCGAGGTCCAGGCTGCGCCACTCAACCCCGGGCAACCCAGGCGCCTGGGGCTGGCGACTGGTGGCGATCAATTGATGGCCAGCGGCGTGCAGCGCCGTCAGCAGATGGCGACCGATAAACCCCGTGGCCCCCACCAGAAGGATTTTCATCAGATTCCCCAGTGCGGCTCAGACCGGCTTGGCGCCCATCAACCCGGCGATGGCGAAAAAACACACAAAGCTGAATATCGCCAGCGCCAGGGTGAATTTCAGGCCGCTGGCCGCCTTGGCCAGCCGCAGGCGGTTGAGCCGCACCAGCAACCACAACCAGGCCAGCGCGCCCAGGGTGTAGAGCACGCTGGAGGCGAGGATCCAGGTCTGGCCCAGCGGCCAGCCCACCAGGTGCACCATCCACCAGCCGCTGAAGGGCAGACTCAGGACTCCGAGCGCCATCAGCAACCAGCCGAACAGCCCCGGCCGACGCAGCACCCGGCTGTAAAAGGTGGCGTCACCCCGGTTGCGCCAGACCCAGACCGCCAGGCCCAGGGCGCTGCCCAACAGCAGCACCGTGGCCAGCACATGCAGCAACTTCAGCGTGGTCAATATTTCCATGTCATCTCTTCCTTAGGCCGTGCCCATCAGCGTAGCCGTTCAGCCCAGGAACAGCTGATACGCCGGGTTGTCGCTTTCATCCCAGTACGGGTAGCCGATTTGCGCCAGTGCCGCCGGCACCAGATGACGCTCGGCAGCCGGGACTTGCAGGCCGGCAACCACCCGGCCATCGGCTGCGCCGTGGTTGCGGTAGTGGAACATCGAGATATTCCAGCGCCCGCCCAGCTTGTGCAGGAAGTTGAACAAGGCGCCCGGGCGCTCCGGAAACTCGAAGCGAAACACCACTTCGTCACTGACCTTTTCCGCATGGCCACCGACCATGTAGCGGATATGCAGCTTGGCCAGCTCGTTGTCGGTCAGGTCGATGACTGGGAAGCCCTGCTCGGTCAGGCTGGCGATCAAGGCGCTGCGCGGGTCGTTTTCCGGGTGAGTCTGCACCCCGACGAAAATGTGCGCTTCGCTGCCGGTGTTGTAGCGGTAGTTGAATTCGGTGATCTGGCGCTTGCCGATGGCTTCGCAGAACGCCTTGAAGCTGCCCGGCTTCTCGGGAATGGTCACGGCGATGATGGCTTCACGACCCTCGCCCAACTCGGCGCGCTCGGCGACGTGGCGCAGGCGGTCGAAGTTGACGTTGGCGCCGGAATCGATGGCCACCAGGGTCTGGCCGGTGATGCCACGCTGCTCGACGTACTTCTTGATCCCGGCCACGCCCAGGGCGCCGGCAGGTTCGGTGATCGAGCGGGTATCGTCGTAGATATCCTTGATTGCCGCACAGATCTCGTCGGTGCTGACGGTGATGACTTCGTCGACGTAGTCTTTGCAGATATCGAAGGTGTGCTGGCCGATCTGCGCCACCGCCACGCCATCGGCAAAGATGCCCACGGTCGGCAGCACCACTCGCTCACCGGCGGCCATGGCCGCTTGCAGGCAGTTGGAGTCGTCCGGTTCGACGCCGATGATCTTGATTTCCGGGCGCAGGTACTTCACGTACGCCGCGATGCCGGCGATCAGGCCGCCGCCGCCCACCGGGACAAAGATCGCATCCAGGCGCCCGGGGTGCTGGCGCAGGATTTCCATCGCCACCGTGCCCTGCCCGGCAATGGTGTGCGGATCATCGTAGGGGTGGATGTAGACGTAGCCTTTTTCGTCGACCAGCTTCAGCGAGTAGGCCAGGGCTTCCGGGAAGGAGTCACCGTGCAGCACCACCTTGCCACCGCGCGAACGCACACCTTCGACCTTGATCTCCGGGGTGGTCTTGGGCATCACGATGGTCGCCTTGACCCCCAGGACCTTGGCCGCCAGGGCCAGGCCCTGGGCGTGGTTACCCGCAGAGGCCGTGACCACGCCCCGCGCGCGCTCTGCCTCGCTGAGCTGGGTGAGCTTGTTGTAGGCGCCGCGAATCTTGAACGAGAACACCGGCTGCAAGTCTTCACGCTTGAGCCAGACCTGATTGCCCAGCCGCTCGGAAAGCTGGCGGGCGGTCTGCAGGGGGGTTTCTACGGCAACGTCGTAAACGCGCGAGGTGAGGATCTTTTTGACGTACTGTTCAAGCATCGGAAAGCATCACTGAGCGGGTTGGGCAGGGCCAGGGAGTCTAACCCAGCGTTTGGGCGGGCGACCACACGAAAACAGAGGTTTTGTTGGGTTATACTCGCGCCCCTCTTTACTCCCCGCCCGCTCCGGAGCCCGCATGACCCAGGATCAACTCAAACAGGCAGTGGCCCAGGCCGCCGTCGATTTAATCCTTCCGAAACTCGATGACAAAAGCATCGTCGGGGTCGGCACCGGCTCCACCGCCAACTGCTTTATCGATGCCCTGGCCCAGCACAAGGGCGCCTTCGACGGCGCGGTCGCCAGCTCCGAAGCCACCGCCGCGCGCCTCAAGGGCCACGGGATTCCGGTGTATGAGCTCAACACCGTCAGCGACCTGGAGTTCTACGTCGACGGCGCCGACGAAAGCGACGCGCACCTGAACCTGATCAAGGGCGGTGGCGCGGCCCTGACGCGCGAGAAGATCGTGGCCGCCGTGGCCAAGACCTTCATCTGCATCGCCGACGCCAGCAAGCTGGTCTCGGTGCTGGGCGCCTTCCCGCTGCCGGTGGAAGTGATCCCCATGGCCCGCAGCCACGTGGCCCGCGAGCTGGTTAAGCTCGGCGGCGACCCGGTGTACCGCGAGGGTGTGCTGACCGATAACGGCAACATCATCCTCGACGTGTTCAACATGCAGATCACCAACCCAGTGGAGCTGGAGCGCCAGATCAACGCCATCGTCGGCGTGGTCACCAACGGCCTGTTCGCCGCGCGCCCGGCCGACGTACTGCTGCTGGGCACCAGCGAAGGCGTGAAAACCCTCAAGGCCTGATCCCGCAGTCGCCTGCCGGCGCTGACCCTTGAATGGGGCCAGCGTCGGCAGGCTCGCCTTACAATGCGGGTTTCTTGAACACGTAGAACAGGTTCGGCTCACTCACCAGGTACAGGCTGCCATCGTCATCCATGGCGATCCCTTCCGCCTGCGGCACTGTCGCCCGCAACCCCTGCTGACCCTTGGTCAGGGACAGGGTGCTCAGCGGTCGCCCGTCGACATCCAGCTCCAGCACCAACCGCGACTCATCCGACAGCGCCAGCAAATGCCCGGTGCGTTCGTCGTACTGCAGGCTGGACAGGTCACGGACAAACATCCCGGCATCGCGCTTGGGGTTGTTGACCACGTGCACCGCGTAGGACTTTTCCGGATTGTAGTGAGGAAAGCCCTGCACCTCATAGATCAACATCGGATCACGTTCCTTGGCGACGAACAGGCGCTTGCCCACCGAGTCGTACGCCAAACCTTCAAACCCCTTGTTGCTGCTCATGTGCACACCCAGGGTCATTTGCTCGGCGTCGGCCGCATCGAGAAACTGCGTATCGTCCTCAAGGTGGATCTTGATCAGGCGCTGCCGGCGCTCGTCCGTCAGCACGTAAGTGTCGGCGCTGATGAACTCCACCGCCTCCGGATCGCCAAAGCCGACCAGGGCCACCCGGCGCAGGATCTGCCCCTCGAGCGACAGCTCGATCAGTTCGGCATTCTTGTTGGTGACGGTAAACAGGCTCTTGCGCACCGGGTCGTAGGTCAGTGCCGACACGTCGTCGTCCAGGCCCGGAATCTGTTGTGCCTCGATCTCCACCCGATAATCACCCAGGCCGATGGAACGGGCATCGGCCGGTTGCCACAGGCCTTGCACATTGAACCAGGCGCGCTCGAACAATCGGTACTGCTGGGCGGCGACGCCGACCAGCAACAGAGCGACCAGGCACAGCATCAGGGAAAGGGCTTTGGGACGGGCAAGTCGGCGCATTCAGGCAAGCTCGGGATCAGGACGGACGGATGAAATATCACGCCTGACTGAATTTAAACTTAATTGCCCGGGGTGTCTGGCCCGCCTTGCCATCACCGCAGGGCGCAGCCGTGTGACTCAGCGCTTCTCGAAGCGGTAAAAAAGGTCGGGCTCGCTGACCATGTACAACACACCGGCGTCGTCCATGGCCACGCCCTCGGCGCGGGGAATGGTGCTCTTCAAACCGTTGAAACCGCCCAGCAGGGTCATGAAGCTGACCTGCTCACCGGCTTCGTCCAGCTCCAGCAACAGATGGGAATCGGCGGACAGGACCAGGGTGTGACCGGTGCGCGGGTCGATGCCCAGGGCCGACAGGTTGCGCAGGTCCAGCTCGTCACTGGCCAGCTTCTGCTTGTCCCCCTTGAGCACCTGGCTGCCGTCGCTGCTCCAGGTGAACAGCGCCGGCGGCCGCTCCTCGCCCAGCAGCAGCTGCTGCTTGCGCGGGTTCCAGGCGATGGCTTCAAAGGCTTTGTTCTGGTCTTTCGAAGGGCCCAGGTCGTATCTGGGGAAGTCAGCGATGTTCAGTTCGCGGGTGCTGGCGTCGACCTTGACGATGGTCAGCAGGTGCTGGCGTTCGTCGACGATGGCCAACAGCCCGTTTTCCAACGCCGCCACGCCTTCCGGATTGCCCCAGCCCACCAGCGGCATCTTGCGCAGCACATCGCCCTGCAGGCTCAACTCCACCAGGAACGGGTTCTTGCCCATCACCGAAAACAGGGTCTTGGTCTGCGGGTTATAGGTCAGATCGGAGGCCTCGTCCTTCTCCATACCCGGCAGCACCTTGGCATCGATCACCGCACGGTAGTCGGGCAACCACACGCTTTCCTGGCGCTCCACAGGCGTTTCAAACCCCTCCTGGACCCACAACCAGCCGCGATCATCCCAATGCATGGCGTACGCCAGGCCGTAGACGATCACGCCTACCAGCAGCAACCAAGAATACCAGCGCATGACGAAGCGCGAGCGGTGAGCGGTTTTGAGTTTGGGAAGGGGATGCACGGCCATCAATGACATTCCAGAAAATCAGTCATTTGTAATAGCACACGGGATAAGGATCCATGCACCTTGGGCGGGTATTTATCCAGACAAGATGTGAAAAAAATGCCAAACACCCAGGGCGAGTGCTTGCAGGCTGGCGCGACCCAATCAGGAACGGCCAGCCCGGACGATCGGCAGCGAAGGCTCAGCGAACGCTGCTGCTGAAGGAGCTGGCACCCGGAAGCTCCAGGACCAACTCGTCACCGACATTCAGCGGACCGACGCCCACCGGCGTGCCGGTCAGGATCACATCGCCGGCCTGCAGCGAGAAGCAACCGGCCATGTGCTGGATCATCGGCACGATGGGGTTGAGCATCGCGCTGCTGTTACCGTCCTGGCGAACTTCACCGTTGATGGTCAGGCGGATGCCGATGTCGGTCAGGTCGGCGAATGTGCTGCTGACCACGAACGGTGCCAGGACCGCCGCGCCGTCGAACGACTTGGCGATTTCCCAGGGCAGGCCCTTGGCCTTGAGCTCGGACTGCTTGTCACGCAGGGTCAGGTCCAGGGCCGGGGCGAAACCGGAAATCGCATCCAGCACCTCTTCGCGGCTGGGCTTGGTCGACAGCGGCTTGCCGATCAACACGGCGATTTCCGCCTCGTAGTGCACCGAGCCACGCTCGGTCGGAATGCTGAACCCGCCTTCCAGCGCCACTACACAACTGCCCGGCTTGATAAACAGCAGCGGTTCGGTGGGCACCGGGTTGTCCAGTTCCTTGGCGTGCTCGGCGTAGTTGCGGCCGATACATACCACCTTGCCTACCGGGAAGTGGATTTTCGTACCGTCGACATATTGGTGCTGATAGCTCATTACCGACTCCTGCTCGTTGGGTTCTTCAGGGACTGCGGCTTCAAACGGCGAAAATCTTGCCCGGGTTCATGATCCCGTTCGGATCGAACACGGCCTTGACTGCTTTCATGTACTCGATCTCGACCGCAGAGCGGCTGTAGGTCAGGTAATCGCGCTTGGTCATGCCCACGCCGTGTTCGGCGGAAATCGAACCGTTGTACTTCTCGACGGTTTCGAACACCCACTTGTTGACCGTGGCGCACTTGGCGAAAAACTCGTCCTTGCTCAAGTTGTCCGGCTTGAGGATGTTCAAGTGCAGGTTGCCGTCGCCGATATGGCCAAACCAGACGATTTCGAAGTCCGGGTAGTGTTCGCCGACGATCGCGTCGATTTCCTTCAGGAAAGCCGGCACTTTCGACACGGTGACCGAAATGTCGTTTTTGTACGGGGTCCAGTGGGAAATGGTCTCGGAGATGTACTCACGCAGCTTCCACAGGTTGTGCAACTGGGTTTCGCTCTGGCTCATCACGCCATCCAGCACCCAGCCCTGCTCAACGCAGTGCTCGAAGGTTTCCAGGGCGTGGTTGGCCACTTCTTCAGTGGTCGCTTCGAATTCCAGCAGGGCGTAGAAGGGGCAGTCGGATTCGAACGGCGCCGGTACATCACCCCGGGCCATGACCTTGGCCAGGGCCTTGTCGGAGAAGAACTCGAACGCGGTCAGATCGAGCTTGCTCTGGAAGGCGTGCAGCACCGGCATGATCGAGTCGAAATCGGCGGTGCCCAGCACCATCGCGGTGAGGTTCTTCGGCGCACGATCCAGGCGCATGGTGGCCTCGACCACAAAACCCAGGGTGCCTTCAGCGCCGATGAACAGCTGACGCAGGTCGTAGCCCGTGGCGTTCTTGATCAGGTCCTTGTTCAGCTCCAGCAGGTCGCCCTTGCCGGTGACGACTTTCATGCCGGCGACCCAGTTACGGGTCATGCCGTAGCGAATAACCTTGATCCCGCCGGCATTGGTGCCGATATTGCCGCCAATCTGGCTGGAACCGGCAGAGGCGAAGTCCACGGGGTAGTACAGGCCCTTGTCGCTGGCCAGGTTCTGCAACTGTTCGGTGACCACGCCGGGCTGGCAGACTGCCGTACGGTCGGTGAGGTTCACGTCGAGGATCTGGTTCATGTAGTCGAAGGACACCACCACTTCACCATTGGCCGCCACCGCAGCAGCGGAAAGCCCGGTGCGTCCGCCCGACGGCACCAGCGCGATCTTGTGCTGATTGGCCCAGCGCACGATGGCCTGAACCTGCTCAGTGGTCTTGGGAAACACAATGGCCGTGGGGGCCGGAGCGAAATGCTTGGTCCAATCCTTGCCATAAGCATTCAGGGAGTCGGCATCGGTCAGCACCTTGCCAGGCTCAACCAGGGTCTTCAGCTCATCAATCAGGGCAGGATTGGTCATCGACAGAACTCTCGAACAATTCATGGTCATCCTGAGAACGCTTCACGTCGCAGGAATGAGTGTTTAGCGGGGTGCGTATGCTAGCATACCGCCCCCGCAGGGTAGTGCCCAAAGGCGCTCTGCGGTGACGGCTTTCCTGCCGTCCGGGTCAGCTATCGCTGTCCGATTCCCTGCCATTTTTCTCCGGGACACAGGTTTACGCAGATGAGCAAGACTTCTCTCGATAAGAGCAAGATCAAGTTCCTTCTTCTCGAAGGCGTCCACCAATCCGCTGTCGACGTCCTCAAGGCCGCCGGCTACACCAGCATCGAGTACCTCACGGGCTCCTTGCCGGAAGCCCAGCTCAAGGAAAAGATCGCTGACGCTCACTTCATCGGCATCCGTTCCCGCACGCAACTGACTGAAGAGATCTTCGACCACGCGAAGAAACTGGTCGCGGTCGGCTGTTTCTGCATCGGCACCAACCAGGTTGACCTCAACGCCGCTCGCGAGCGCGGGATTGCGGTGTTCAACGCGCCGTACTCCAACACCCGTTCGGTTGCCGAGCTGGTATTGGCCGAGGCGATCCTGCTGCTGCGCGGCATCCCGGAGAAGAACGCTTCCTGCCACCGTGGTGGCTGGATCAAAAGCGCTGCCAACTCGTTCGAGATCCGCGGCAAGAAGCTGGGCATCGTCGGCTACGGTTCGATCGGTACGCAGTTGTCGGTCCTGGCCGAAGGCCTGGGCATGCAGGTGTTCTTCTACGACACCGTGACCAAGCTGCCGCTGGGTAACGCGACCCAGGTTGGCAAGCTGCACGACCTGCTGGCCATGTCCGACATCGTGACCCTGCACGTTCCGGAAACCGCTGCGACCCAGTGGATGATCGGCGAGAAGGAAATCCGCGCCATCAAGAAGGGCGGGATCCTGATCAACGCAGCACGCGGCACCGTGGTTGAGCTGGACCACCTGGCCGCCGCGATCAAGGACAAGCACCTGATCGGCGCCGCCATCGACGTATTCCCGGTGGAGCCGCGCTCCAACGATGAAGAGTTCGAAAGCCCGCTGCGTGGCCTGGACAACGTGATCCTGACCCCGCACATCGGTGGCTCCACTGCTGAAGCCCAGGCCAACATTGGCCTGGAAGTGGCAGAGAAACTGGTCAAGTACAGCGACAACGGTACGTCGGTGTCCTCGGTCAACTTCCCGGAAGTGGCCCTGCCGGCTCACCCGGGCAAGCACCGCCTGCTGCACATCCACGAGAACATCCCGGGTGTGATGAGCGAGATCAACAAGGTCTTCGCCGAAAACGGCATCAACATCTCCGGTCAGTTCCTGCAGACCAACGAGAAAGTCGGTTACGTGGTAATCGACGTCGACGCCGAGTACTCGGACCTGGCGCAAGAGAAGCTGCAACACATCAACGGCACCATCCGTTGCCGCGTGTTGTTCTAAGCGTTCAGCGCTGGACTAAAAAGGAGCCCTTCGGGGCTCCTTTTTTATGGGGCCTGTTTTTTATGGGGCCTGTTTCGGGGACTTTTCCCTGGGCCAGAACACCACGGCCAGGTTGGCGAACAGGCTCAGGAAGAACAGCGGCAGGACCAGATACACGGGCGCCCAAAACACCTCGGGCGCCGTTCCGAACATAATCGCGCCGACGATGATCGATACGAGCGGCAGGACCGCACACAGCGCACACCACCAGAAGAGCCTGGAGCCGATCCTTGCAAGCTTTCTACGCATCCCTGCCCTCTTCAATCGGTCCACAAAAAAGGAAGGCACATTGGCCTCCCCCGTTTCAATTGTCATTACCCAAAGCTGGGAATAACGATTATTTCACCGTCACTGTGATCTTCTTCGACACAATCACTGGCTTGAACGGCACGTGGTTCTTGTCCGCAAGCTCCAGTTGCAAGGTGTGCTTGCCCGGCGCCAGGGTGACTTCGGTTTCAGTCTGTGCCTTGCCGAAATGCAGGTGGTTGGCGTCCATCGGAATCGGCAGGTTTTCCGCCGGCAGTTGGTCGACATCGATCAACAGGTGATGGTGGCCGGTGTTCGGGGTCTGGTCGCCGGCAGGTGCCAGGGCCATGCCTTGGACACCGAACTTGACCTTGAAGGTCTTGTCCACGGTTGCCCCGTCTTCAGGGGATACGATGCTCACCTGGGCACCGGCAGGCGCTGGCGTACGAGGAATTTCCGCGGCACCGGCGAACATCGAAGCACCCAGCAACAGGCTGGCCAGTGCAGTACGAGAGATGAAGCTTTTCATTATTTTCTCCAGTTTTTCGGCAAAATCTTTACGTTTGTGACAACTTCGGAGCGATTCGTTGTCGAAGGCACTCAACACCATAGCAAAGCGAGCCTGAACGGCGAACCGCACCTATAAATTCAAGGAGTGACCATGCGCTTTCTGCCTGGCCTGATACTTTTGCTACCCCTTGTGAGCACTTACGCTCAAGCCGAACTGATTGATGACATCAATGATCGTGGGGAGCTGCGCATTGCCCTCGAGGCCAACAGCCCGCCCTTCAACTTCAAGGACGACGGCAAACTCAGCGGGTTCGAGGTTGAACTGGGCCAACTGCTGGCCGGCGAGCTTGATGTGCGCGCCGACTTCGTGGTCACCGATGCCGCCGACTTGCTGCCAGGCGTCGAAAGCGGCAAATACGATGTGGCCATCAACCACATAGCAATGACCCCGGAACTCAAGGATCGTTTCGATTTCAGCGAGCCCTACAGCTACTCCAGCGCACAATTGATCGTGCGCCAGGAAGAACAGCGCCCGCTGGGTACGCTGCAGGCCCTGCAAGGCCAGGCTTTGGGCGTGGCCCAGGGCAGCCAGTTCGTGGACCAGGCGCGGACCGTCGAAGGCATCAACCTGCGCAGCTACCCGGACGCGCAACAGCCCCTCAAGGACGTGGCGGACAAGCAGATCGACGCCGCCATCAGCGACCGCCTGCTGATTCCCTATGCCATTCGCGACAGCCGCCTGCCGGTCAAGGAAGGCGCCAAGGTCGGCCCCACGCTGAGCCTGGCGATTCCGTTTCAGAAAGGTAACCCGGCCTTTCAGGCCAGCCTGGATGGCGCCCTGCAGCGCATCAAGAGTGACGGGCGCCTGATGGCGCTGTCGGAGAAATGGTTCGGCATGGATGCGAGCAAGCCGCCAAAGCCTTGAGCCTGTAGCGGCTGCGCTGCGTTCTAGCCGAAGCGGTGGCTGTCAGGTGTCTTTACAGTGTTGCAGAGGGCCAGCGCAGCCTCGCCCGCTCGGCAGCGGCTATGGCTTACGGGTGTGCTGTCTTATTCTGCGAGGCTGGCCAGGGCGGCGGCCGCTTCGGGCAACTGCAACTCGCTGAACACCTGCACCCCGTGGCGCGTCAACAGCGCTGCGGTGACGCCCGCGCCCTGGACCTTGACCCCGCTGAACGAGCCATCGTACGTCAGCACATTGCCGCAGGACGGGCTGTGGGCCTTAAGCACCGCGATGCGAATGCCCTGGCGCTGCACCAGCGCCAGGGCCTGCCGGGCGCCGTCCAGAAACTCACCACTGACGTCTTCACCGTCGCTGGTCAGTACCTGCGCACGACCATCGAGCACCTCGCTCCCCTGCCCGCCAGGAATCTCGGCCGCCGCTCGCGGTGTCGGCAAGCCGCCGGCCACTTCCGGGCACAAGGCAACCACCCGCCCCTCGGCCTGCCAATGGGCCAATTGATCGAATGGCCCGCTGGCTCCCCCGTCATAACGTACGCGGTGGCCCAACAGGCAGCGGCTTACCAGAATCTTGTGCATGATCAGAACGGCTCGTTACCGCGCCGCCGGAACCAGCCGGTCAACGACAGGCGATCGCGGGTTGCGGGCATGACTTCATGAGGCACCTCGCCGGATAGAAACACCACCAGCCGGCCTCCCGTGGGGACCACATCGTATTCGACGTCGCCCTTCAGATACATCCGCAGCTGACCACCGTATTCAGGCAGCCACCCCGGGTTGAGGTAGATCACCGCCGACACCATGCGCCGATCATCGTCGCGAAAACGGTCGAGGTGCTTCAGGTAGAACGCTCCCGGCGGGTACAGGGCGAAATGGCTTTCGAAATCCTCCAGCCCCAGGTACAGGCCGCGATTGAGCGCCACGCGCAGGCTGTCCATCAGCCCCAGATAAGTGTCGCAAGCCTCGGCCTGGCCGGGTTCGAGCCACTGGATATGATCCCCCCGGATCCCCTCGCGGATCTCCTGGAATGGCCCGCGCCCTACTGCCGCCGGAGCCAGTTCACCTTCGGCTGCACGTTTACGGCACTCAGCCGCCAACTCCAGGGTCAGAGCCTCTGGCAGAAAGATATTCTGCTGCGACCAGCCACAGGCGGCCAAGTCGTCGACGATACGTAACAACAATGGGTGATCAGAGGGTATTTGCATGGCGCGCATAGTATCCAGCCTCAGATGAATCTGACAGAGCCGTGTAGCGGAGGACCGCGCAAAAATTCAACGCACAGGTATCGGACACTTTGCACCCTGATCCTGATACGAATTCTCGACAACCATCGCCTCGCCCCGGAGAATAGTGGGCTGCTGACAGGAGTCCTTATGCGCCGTTTGCTTTTTTCACTGTTGATGTTCTGCGTTTTGCCCGCGTGGGCAGACAGCCTCGACCAGTTGTACAAGGTCGCCGGCTGGCCAGAACAACGCGCGCATTTCAACGATGCCCTCACCGCGGCTCAGCAACGCTACCAGAACAGCCTGCCACCGGCGGTCTACCAGGCGTTGGTGAACAACAGCAACCAACGCTTCGCCCCCCAGGCGATGGATCGGCGCGCCCAGGCGCAGCTGAGGCAGAACCTCGCCGACCCGCAGCCGGCGCTGGCGTTTTTCCAGTCGCCCCTGGGACGCAAGATCACCGCCGCCGAACTGCTGGCGACGCGTCGCGACCAATTGGCCAAGAACGCTCAGGGTCTGCCAAAGATGCAGGCCAGTGACAATCGTCAATTGATCATCGGCCACCTGGCCCAGGCCCTGCCCGCCCGCGAGGCCGGTGCCGAAGTCAGCCTGGCGATTGCCGGGGTGGCCGCCGACAGTCTGAGCCAGATGATTCCCGGGCTGTTGGGCGGTGGCCAGGCCCAGGGCATGCTCAACGGCCAGCGCCAGCGGCTGATGGAGCAGATCGGCGCCGATTTGAACAACACCTTGCTGTACGTCTATCGCGACCTGTCGGATACCGAACTGGAAGAATTCGCGACCTTCGCTGAATCCACCGAAGGCAAGGCCTACTACCAGGCCGCCCTCGCCGCCATCCGCGCCGGTCTGGCCGTCGGCCAAAGCAGCTCCAGCCTCGCCCCATAGCCCTGTCGCCGCCCTGCCGAAATACATCCGTTACATCGCTTCACAGGGCCTGCGGCAGCGGCTACAGCGCGGATGTGTAGCCGCTGCCGACAGGCTGCGTTGTCCCGCACAGACGCCGCAAATTCCCCCCACTGAAACTGCCTCGCCCCAAAGGACCTGCCGCAGCGCCTACAGGTGCTGGTCGAGGAAGGCGAAATACTGCTCGCGAAATTCAGGGGTTTCATTGGCCAGGTGATGTCGCGCACGCGGCAGCATCAGTACCTGGGGCTGATCGAATTTGCCGCAGATCACCTGCAGGTTGTGTCGCCAATCCACCGTCATGTCCTGTTCGCCCTGCACGATCAACGGACGCCGGGGGCTGCGGGGCGCGGCTTCCAGGCGTTTGATCCAGCGCGACAAGGCGCCGACCCAGGCCGTTGGCAGGCGCTGCGGCTGCAAGGGGTCGGCCTGCAGGAACGGCATGAAATCGGGATCGTTGGTGTTCTCGCTGAAGCGCCGGGCAATCCCGCTGACGAAGGGTTTGAGCAGGTAATAGCTGAGCATCGACCAACCCCAGGAGCGCGGCCGCACCAGGGGTGACAGCAGGATCACCCGGCCCTGGGCAGGACTCTGCTCACCCTGATGCAGCAAATGATCAACCACGATTGCGCCACCGGTACTCTGCCCGAACAGATGCCAGGGTTGGGGCAAATCCAGGGACCGCGCCTCGGCAAACAAGCCCTGCACCACCGCCTGGTACACCGCGAAATCATCGATGCTGGCGCGCTCGCCGCTGGACAGCCCGTGCCCCGGCAAATCGCAGGCAATCACCACGAACTGATGCTCCAGGGCCCACTCGATCACGTGCCGGTACAGACCCATGTGGTCGTAATAGCCGTGGTACAGAAACAGGGTCGCCACCGGATTTTCCGGCCACCAGACCTGGCTGACCACTTCAAACCCCGGCACTTCAAACCGTCCCAAGCGGCAACGGAACGGCGTCGCACGCTGGGCAAAATCCAGCCCGTAGAAGCGCTGATAGGCCCGCGCCTGCGCCGACAGTGGCTGCGCGGCAGCCAACGGTTGCAGGCTGGCACGCAATTGATCGGGGTCGAACGTCGCAGGCATAGGGCTTTCCAAAGGTGGCGCGAAGCGCAAAACAGGCTTTATGGGCCTGCGATATTCATCTGTCGCGGCAAGCATGGCAAGCTACGCGACCTCGAGGACCGATCCGCATGCCCAAGCCTTACCGCACGACACTCCTTGCCAGCCTGCTTGCACTCATCTGCGCCGGGGTGCTGTGGGCAGCCTACGACTGGTTCCAGGGCCGCTACCTGCGCGCCTTCAGCGAACACACCGCGGTGTTTTCCGGCGACCCGCTGCAACTGCCCGCCGAACTGGCCGGCCCCGGCGCGATCCGCCTGGTGCACTTCTGGGACCCGGCCTGCCCATGCAATGTCGGCAACCAGCAGCACCTGGGCGAATTGATCGAACACTTCGGCCCCCTGGGCGTGGAGTTCTACGCCGTGCAAAAGCCCGGCAGCCATGGCCAGCTCCCCGCCACCCTGAGCGCACTCAAGCCCATCGCCGCGCTGCCCGGCGCCGAGCAGATCCCCGCCAGCCCGGCCGTGGCGATCTGGGACCGCAACGGCAAGCTGGCGTACTTCGGCCCCTACAGCGAAGGCCTGACCTGCAACTCCAGCAACAGCTTTATCGAACCCATCCTGCAAGCCCTGCATCAAGGACGCGCGGTCGACGCGACCCACACCCTGGCGGTGGGCTGCTATTGTCCATGGCCGGTGAACCCTCTGAACTAGGGCATTCCCGACTTTTCAAGGACAGGGCTGCCCAGCCGTCGACGGGCCGTGCTAAATGTCTGCGGTCCAGCCGGACGGCATTCGAAGATCGAACCAGGAGCCTCCATGAAACGCAGCTTGCGCGTACTCGCCGTGTTGATCCTCGCCCTTGCCGCCGGGGCCGGCGGGTACCTGTACAGCAAGCAGCCTTCACGCCAGGGCCAGGTCGAACTGGCCGGCCTCCAGGGCTCGGTCACCGTACGCTATGACGAGCGCGGCATACCGCATATCCGCGCCGAGAACGAAACCGACCTGTACCGCGCCCTCGGCTATGTCCACGCCCAGGACCGCCTGTTCCAGATGGAAGCCATGCGCCGCCTGGCCCGCGGCGAACTGGCCGAGGTGCTCGGGCCCAAGCTGCTGGACACCGACAAACTGTTTCGCAGCCTGCGCATTCGCGAACGGGCAGCCAGCTATGTGGCGGCGCTGGATCGTGAGTCGCCGGCCTGGAAGGCGCTGCAAGCCTATCTGGACGGCATCAACCACTATCAGGACAGCCACGCCAGCCCGATCGAGTTCGACGTGCTGGGCATCCCCAAGCGGCCCTTCACCGCCGAAGACACCATCAGCGTCGCCGGCTACATGGCCTACAGCTTTGCCGCTGCCTTTCGCACCGAGCCGGTGCTGACCTATGTGCGCGATCAACTGGGCAGTGACTACCTGAAAGTCTTCGACCTCGATTGGCAGCCCAAAGGCGTGCTGGCAAGCCACAAGAACCCACCGGCCCCGGCCCTTTCCGCCCGCGACTGGCAAGGCCTGGGCGCCCTCGCCCAACTCAGCCGCCAGGCCCTGGAAGAGGCCGGCCTGCCGCAGTTCGAGGGCAGCAATGCCTGGGCGATCGCCGGCAGCCGCACCAAAAGCGGCAAGCCATTGCTCGCCGGAGACCCGCACATTCGCTTCTCGGTGCCTGCGGTGTGGTATGAGGCGCAGCTTTCGGCGCCGGGCTTCGAGCTCTACGGCCACCACCAGGCCCTGGTGCCCTTTGCGTTCCTCGGGCACAACCTGGATTTCGGCTGGAGCCTGACCATGTTCCAGAACGACGACCTCGATCTGATCGCGGAGAAGGTCAACCCGGACAACCCCAACCAGGTGCGCTACCACGACCAGTGGGTCGACCTCATCAGCAGCGAGCAACAGATCGCGGTCAAGGGCCAGGCCCCGGTGACCCTGGTGCTGCGCCAGTCGCCCCATGGTCCGATCGTCAACGACGCCCTTGGCGCCAACGCCGGCCAGACACCGATCGCCATGTGGTGGGCGTTTCTGGAAACCCCCAACCCGATCCTCGAAGGTTTCTACCAGCTCAACCGCGCCGACACCCTGGCCAAGGCCCGCAACGCCGCGAGCAAGGTCCAGGCGCCCGGCCTGAATATCGTCTGGGCCAACACCCGTGGCGATATCGGCTGGTGGGCCGCGGCCCTGCTGCCCAAGCGTCCGCTGGGGGCCACCCCGGGTTTTATCCTCGACGGCAGCAGCGTGCAGGCCGACAAGGACGGCTTCTACCCGTTCAGCGCCAACCCCCAGGAGGAGAACCCGGCACGCGGCTACATCGTGTCGGCCAACTTCCAGCCGGTGTCGCCCAGCGGGATGGAGATCCCCGGGTACTACAACCTGTCCGACCGTGGCCAGCAGCTGGATCGGCAACTCAGTGACAAAACCGTGAAGTGGGACATCGACGCCAGCCAGAAGCTGCAACTGGGCACCACCACCGCCTACGGTCCGCGTTTACTGGCTCCGCTGCTGCCGGAGCTGCGCAGCCTGGTCAGCGATCCCCAGGAACTGAAACTGGTGGAGCAACTGGCGCAATGGCCGGGCGACTACCCGCTGCAGTCCACCAGCGCCACCCTGTTCAACCAGTTGCTGTTCGAGCTGACCGATGCGGTCTTCCATGAAAAATTGGGTGACTCGCTGTTCGACACCCTGCTCACCACCCGCGTCATCGATGCCGCCCTGCCGCGCCTGACCGCCGACGCCAACTCGCCGTGGTGGGACAACCGCCTGACGCCGCAACGGGAAACCCGCGCCGACACCCTCAAGCTGGCCTGGCGCGCCAGCATCGACCACCTCAAGCGCACCCTGGGCGACGATCCGGCGCAATGGCGCTGGGGCGATGCCCACACCTTGACCCACGGCCACCCGCTGGGCACGCAGAAGCCCCTGGAGCGGGTGCTCAATGTCGGCCCGTTTGCCGCACCCGGTGCCCACGAAGTGCCGAACAACCAGACCTCGAAAATTGGCCCGGCGCCCTGGCCGGTGACTTACGGCCCGTCGACCCGCCGTATCATCGACTTCGCCGACGCGGCCCACAGCCTGACCATCAACCCGGTCGGGCAAAGCGGCGTGCCCTTCGACAAGCACTACCAGGACCAGGCCGAAGCCTATATCGAAGGGGTCTACCAGCAGGCGCACTTCAGCGAAGAAGAAGTCGTCGCCAATACCCGCAGCACCCTGAAACTGCTGCCGGCACGCCCGGCACACTGAAGCCCGGCGCCGGTCACTCAGGCCGGCGCGGCGAAGTTCAGGCGAAACTGCTGCGGCGTTACCCCCAGGCGGCGGTTGAAAACGCTGCGCATGTGCTGGGCATCGCGAAAGCCGCACTGATAGGCCACGGTCTTGAGCGGCGCGCGGGTGCTTTCGAGCATCACCCGTGCCGCGTCCAGCCGTGCGCGCTCGACGAACTCCGCCGGAGTGACCTTGGCCTCCCGGGCAAAGACTCGGGAAAAGTTGCGCGCGCTCATGTTGGCCGCTCGCGCCAGGTCGGCGATGTTCAGGTCGCCATTGAGGTTGGCCAGCACGTAGTGCTGCACCAGCGCCACTGCCGAGGTCGCTTCGGCATGGGGCGTGAGGAACGGACTGAACTGCGACTGCCCGCCCGCGCGCTGGGTGAACACCACCAGGCGCTTGGCCACGCTCAGGGCCACTTCGGCGCCGTGATCACGGGCCAGCAGGTACAGCGACAAATCGATCCCGGCCGTCACCCCGGCCGAGGTGAACAGCTCGCCGTCCTGCACATATAGCCGATCGGCCTCGACCCGGGCCGAGGGACAGAGCGCCGCCAGGGCCGTGGCATCGTTCCAGTGGGTGGTGACCGTGCGCCCCTCCAGCAGACCGGCCCGGGCCAGCATGAACGCGCCATTGCAGATCGAGCCAAAGCCGCCGGCGCCCAGGCTCGCCTGCCGCAGCCAGGCATCGAACTGCGGGCCGAAATCCAGAAACGGCAACTGCGGCCCGCCTGCCGCCAGCAGCAGGTCGTAGTGAGCGTCGGCTTCGCTGAAATGCCGGTGCGCCTGCAGCGTCAACCCATTGGAACAAGCCAGCAGACCGCGCTCGACGCCGATGACCTGCAACCGGTAGTGGGCCTCGGGGGCCAGGAAACGATTGGCCTCGGCAAACACATCCATGGGGCCGGTGACGTCCAGGGACTGCACCCCGGGAAATACGATGATGGCAACGCTTTTGCCCATGGGATCGATCACCTGCCGGGAGTTGAAGGGCGGACCAGAGGCTGGATGCCAGCCTGGGGCGAAGGGGCATAACCCTAGCGAATCACCGGCCAGTAAGCGAGCTGGCACGAAATGCACGCCGATTGGCCGGGATCGCAGCCATGGCTCGATTGTCGGCCCTGGGGCTCGGGAACAGACTGGATCGATCAGCGCCACACCGGCGCCCGCCCCCGAGGACCACCCCATGAGCAACCGCATCGCCGGCATCCCGATCCCCGACAGCGCCCTGGCCCGGGCCACCACCGAATACATCCGCGACCTCGAGCCCGACCTGCTGTACCACCACTCGCGGCGGGTGTTCCTGTTCGGCGCCCTGAGTGGCGAACGCCGACAACTGGCCTACAACCCGGAGTTGCTGTACGTCGGCGCGATGTTCCACGACCTGGGCCTGGTCCAGGGCCAGCGCAGTGCCGACCAACGTTTTGAAGTGGACGGCGCCAATGCAGCCAAGGCCTTCCTCCAGCCTTACGGCCTGAACGACGATGATCTCGAGCAGGTCTGGCTGTCCATCGCCCTGCACACCACGCCAGGGGTCACCCAGCATTTGCGGCCGAACGTGGCGCTGGTCACCGCCGGTGTGGAGATGGACGTGCTGGGCATCGACTACGCGGCCTTTCCTGCCGCGCAACGCGAGGCCGTGGTCCACGCGCACCCACGGGGCGAAGGCTTCAAGGAATGCATCCTCTGTGCGTTCGCCGAGGGCTTCAAACACAAGCCCTTGACCACCTTCGGCACGGTGAACGCCGATGTGCTGGTGGACAGCGAGCCCGGTTTCAAGCCGCTGAATTTTGTCGAGGTGATCCGCCAGTCGCCCTGGAGCTCTTGAGCAGGGGCTAACGGCAGAAACAAAAACGCCCCCTCGACAGGGGCGTTTATTGCATCGCTGGGGCTTAAACGGCTTCCGGCGCCTGGGCCCGACGGACGTCAGGCTGTTTCCAGGAATCGGCCGCGCTTTCTTCGATGGCCTGCTGGATCGCACGTTTGCGCGCTTCTTCGGCGCGGCGGCTGAAGAACCAGACCAGGAAGGTCACCAGGGACACCGCCAGCAGAATCAGGCTGGCCACGGCGTTGATTTCCGGTTTGACCCCCAGGCGCACTGCCGAGAACACTTCCATCGGCAAGGTGGTGGAACCCGGGCCGGAAACGAAGCTGGCCAGTACCAGGTCATCCAGGGACAGGGCGAACGACATCATGCCGCCGGCTGCCAGCGAGGGCGCGATCATCGGGATGGTGATCAGGAAGAACACCTTCCACGGCCGTGCCCCGAGGTCCATGGCCGCCTCTTCGATGGACAGGTCCAGCTCCCGCAGGCGTGCCGACACCACCACCGCCACATAGGCCGAGCAGAAGGTGGTGTGGGCGATCCAGATGGTCACCAGGCCACGTTCCTGGGGCCAGCCGATCATCTGTGCCATGGCCACGAACAGCAGCAACAGCGACAGACCGGTGATCACTTCGGGCATCACCAGCGGCGCGGTCACCAGACCGCCGAACAGCGTGCGACCCTTGAAGTGGGTGATCCGGGTCAGCACGAACGCCGCCAGGGTCCCCAGCGCCACCGCAGCGATCGCCGTGTAGCAGGCGATCTCCAGGGAGCGCAGGACCGAGCCCATCAGTTGGGTGTTGTCCAGCAGGCCGACGTACCACTTGATCGACCAGCCGCCCCAGACCGTCACCAGCTTCGAGGCGTTGAACGAGTAGATCACCAGGATCAGCATCGGCAGGTAAATGAACAGCAAGCCGAGCACCAGCATCAGGGTAGAAAAACTGAAGCGCTTCATTCTTTGCCCTCCATCTCTTTGGCCTGACTACGGTTGAAGAGGATGATCGGCACAATCAGGATCGCCAGCATCACCACCGCCAGGGCCGACGCCACCGGCCAGTCACGGTTGTTGAAGAACTCTTGCCAGAGCACTTTACCGATCATCAGGGTTTCCGGGCCGCCCAGCAGTTCCGGGATCACAAACTCGCCCACCACCGGGATGAACACCAGCATGCAGCCGGCGATGATGCCGTTCTTGGACAGTGGGATGGTGATCTTCCAGAAGCTGTTGAAGGTGCTTGAACCGAGGTCCGACGCGGCTTCCAGCAGGCTGTGGTCGTGCTTCACCAGGTTCGCGTACAACGGCAGGATCATGAACGGCAGGTAGGAATAAACCACGCCGATGTACACCGCGATGTTGGTGTTGAGGATCTGCAGCGGTTCGTTGATCCAGCCCATGCCCATCAGGATGCCGTTGAGCAGGCCGTTGTTGCTGAGGATCCCCATCCAGGCATAGACGCGGATCAGGATCGCGGTCCAGGTCGGCATCATGATCAGCAGCACCAGCACGGTCTGGATCTCTTTGCGCGCCGTGGCGATGCCGTAGGCCATCGGGTAGCCGATCAACAGGCAGAGGATGGTGCTGAAAAACGCCATCTTCAGCGAGCCGAGGTAGGCGGCGATGTACAGCTCGTCGTCGCCCAGCATCGAGTAGTTGCCCAGGTTCAGCAGCAGCTGCACCTTCTGGTCGACGTAGCTGTAGATCTCGGTGTACGGCGGGATGGCCACATCGGCTTCAGCGAAGCTGATCTTCAGGACGATGAAGAACGGCAGCATGAAAAACAGGAACAGCCAGATGAACGGGACCCCGATGACCAATTGACGGCCACCGGGAATTATTCGATTGAGTCGGCGCTTGAGCTTTCGCATGTTCATGAGCGAAGTACCACGCCGCTGTCGTCTTCCCACCAGACGTAAACCTGGTCACCCCAGGTCGGACGGGCTCCGCGGCGCTCGGCGTTGGCCACGAACGACTGCACCAGCTTGCCGCTCGGCAGTTCGACGTAGAACACCGAGTGTCCGCCCAGGTAGGCGATGTCGTGCACCTTGCCGCTGGACCAGTTGTATTCGCAGGTCGGCATTTCGGCAGTGACCAGCAGTTTTTCCGGGCGAATCGCGTAGGTCACCGACTTGTCCTGCACCGAAGTGCTGATGCCGTGGCCGACGTAGATCTGGCGATCCAGGTCTTTGCAGGTGATGGTTGCGTGGCCTTCGGCGTCGTCGATCACTTCGCCTTCGAAGATGTTGACGTTGCCGATGAACTCGCAGACCAGGCGGCTGACCGGAGTTTCGTAGATGTCGATCGGGCTGCCGATCTGCGCGATCCAGCCCAGGTGCATGATGGCGATGCGTTCGGCCATGGTCATGGCCTCTTCCTGGTCGTGGGTCACCATCACGCAGGTCACGCCGACGCGCTCGATGATCTCCACCAGCTCCAGTTGCATCTGCGAGCGCAGTTTCTTGTCCAGGGCGCCCATCGGCTCATCGAGCAGCAGCAGTTTCGGACGCTTGGCCAGGGAGCGAGCCAGGGCCACGCGCTGGCGCTGGCCACCGGAAAGCTGGTGCGGCTTGCGCTTGGCGTATTGGCTCATCTGCACCAGCTTGAGCATTTCCGCGACCCGGGCGTCGACTTCCGCCGCCGGGATCTTGTCCTGCTTGAGGCCGAAGGCAATGTTCTGGGCCACGGTCATGTGCGGGAACAACGCATAGGACTGGAACATCATGTTGATCGGCCGCTCGTAGGGCGGCATGTCGGTGATGTCCACGCCATCGAGGAAGATTCGCCCCTCGGTCGGCCGCTCGAAGCCTGCGAGCATGCGCAGCAAGGTGGATTTGCCCGAACCCGATCCGCCGAGCAAGGCGAAGATTTCGCCTTTCTTGATTTCCAGGGACACGTCGTCCACGGCAATCGTCTCGTCGAACTTCTTCGTGACCCGGTCGATTTTGACCAACACCTGCTTAGGTGTCTGGTCGCCCTCGAGGGCTTTCTTGTAGGCGCCGGAGGCAACAGCCATTTGCGAAACTCCCAACAAAATTTGCAGCTCGCCCGATACAGGCGAGCCTTGGATAGTTTGAGCCTTTGAAGCTACTTACCCGACTTGACCTTGGTCCAGCTACGGGTCATGAGACGTTGAATCTTGGGCGGCAACTCGGAGTTGACGTACAGCTTGTCGACGATGGCTTGCGCTGGGTAAACCGCCTCGTCGGTTCGTACTGCCTGGTCCATCAGCTCGCCCGCCTTGGGGTTGGGGTTGGCGTAACCGACGGCGTCGCTGACCTGAGCGATGACCTCAGGCTTGAGCAGGTAATTGATAAAGGCATGGGCTTCCTTGACGTTGCCGGCATCCCGCGGGATGGCCAGCATGTCGAACCAGAGGTTGCCGCCTTCCTTGGGGATCACGTAGGCGATTTCCACGCCCTTGCCGGCCTCTGCCGCACGGGCCTTGGCCTGGAATACATCACCGGAGAAACCGGCGGCGACGCAGATCTCGCCATTGGCCAGGTCGGAGATGTACTTGGAGGAGTTGAAGTACGTCACGTAAGGGCGCACGGCCAGCAACTTGGCTTCGGCCTTCTTGTAGTCTTCGGGGTTCTGGCTGTTGGGCGACAGGCCCATGTAGTTGAGCACCGCCGGCAGCATTTCATCGGCCGAATCGAGGAAAGCCACGCCGCAGCTGGACAGCTTCTTGATGTTTTCCGGCTCGAACAGCATGGCCCAGGAATCGATCTTGTCGACGCCCAGCGCGGCCTTGACCTTCTCCACGTTGTAACCGATGCCGTTAGTGCCCCACAGGTAAGGCACGGCGTACTGGTTGCCCGGGTCGTTCTTCTCCAGGCGCTTGAGCAGCACCGGGTCGAGGTTGGAATAGTTGCTCAACTGCGCCTTGTCGAGCTTCTGAAAAGCCCCGGCCTTGATCTGCTTGCCCAGGAAGTGATTGGACGGCACCACCACGTCATAGCCGGTATGCCCGGCCAGCAACTTGCCTTCCAGGGTTTCATTGGAGTCGAACACGTCATAGACCGGCTTGATGCCCGTGGCTTTTTCAAAGTCCGCCAGAGTGCTCTGACCGATATAGTCGGACCAGTTATAAATATGCACGGTAGGTGCTGCCTGGACACTGACGGCCAGCGTCAGCCCGGCGCCGACCAGCAAGGCTTTGCGAAATAAAGAAATAGGCAAGTGGAGGTCCTCTAAATAGTTGGGCCCAAGTTGCCCCGTGTCACATGACAGCCCGAAGCTGCCCGGCAACAAAACCGGCGCGCAACTTACCCTCGATAAACCGTTCCAGCAAAACTTTCTGTCATTTAATTACGGCAAAACCGATGTAGCCGCTGCTGGCAGGCTGCCAGCGCTGACGAAGAAAACCCTGCTTTCATCAGCGCCAGGCCCCTTTCGGGGCCATCGCGGCCTTGGGCAGCGGCTACAGGTTTGCGTTATTTACCGGATTTGATCTTGGTCCAGCTGCGCGTCAGGATCCGCTGGGTCGCGGCTGGCAAGTCGGCAATCGCATACAACTTGGCCTGCACGTCCGCTGGCGGGTAGATGCCTGGATCGCTGGTGATGTCTTTATCGACCAGGGCGGTTGCAGCCGCGTTACCGTTGGGGAAACGCACGGCGTTGGTGATCTCGGCCATGATTTCCGGCTTCTGCAGGAAGGTCATGAACTTGTAGGCGCCTTCGACGTTTTCCGCATCTTTCGGGATGGCGACCATGTCGTAGAAGCTGCCAGCACCTTCTTTCGGAATGTTGTAGCTGACTTTCACCTTGTCACCGGCTTCGGCAGCACGGGACTTGGCCTGGTAGATATCGCCCGAGTAACCGACCGCGACGCAGATGTTGCCGTTGGCCAGGTCAGAGATGTACTTGGAAGAGTGGAAGTAGCCGATCGAAGGACGGATCTTCAGGAACAGTGCTTCAGCTTCGGCCAGTTGTTTCTTGTCCTGGCTGTCGGTTGGATAGCCCAGGTAGTGCAGTGCCACCGGAATCATCTCGGTTGGCGAATCGAGGAAGCTGATGCCGCACGATTTCAACTTGGCTGCGTTCTCAGGCTTGAACAGCAGGTCCCAGGAGTTGGTCGGTGCATCGGCGCCCAATGCAGCCTTGACCTTCTCGGCATTGAAGCCGATACCGATCGAGCCCCACATGTAAGGGAATGCGTGTTTGTTGCCCGGGTCGCTGACGGATACGGCCTTGAGCAGGGATTCGTTGAGGTTTTTCCAATTAGGCAGTTTGGAGCGGTCCAACTCTTGGTAGACACCGGCCTTGATCTGTTTGGCCAGGAAGTTGTTGGACGGCACCACGATGTCGTAACCGGACTTGCCGGCCAACAACTTGGCTTCCAGGGTTTCGTTACTGTCGAACACGTCGTACACGACTTTGATACCGGATTCGGTTTCAAACTTCTTGATGGTGTCCGGCGCGATGTAGTCGGACCAGTTGTAAACGTGCAGAACCTTGTCATCGGCCTGGGCTGCGCCAGCGAATGCGCCCATCAGGGAGATCGCGAGGAGGGTCTTGCCAGCTATCTTCATACCTAATGCCTTCATGCGTAATGCTCCAATTATTCTTTTTAACCACATTCTTGTTAACCAAGAGCCGGCGGCCGATTCCCGGGCAACTAAAAACAGCGGGTAGTCTGGCAAGATCCAAGGCAGGCTTTCAAGGAAAGACCCATCCTTTATAACTGCTCAGGGCGAAAGTACCGCGAGATACTCCGCCCAGAGCCTAGCACTTAGCCTTGCAGCGCACTCAAGGTCAGATCCAGGCACTTGCGTGCCTTGGCCACCAGTTCATCGATCTCCGCGTGGCTGATCACCAGCGGTGGAGCGATGATCATGGTGTCGCCCACGGCGCGCATGATCAGGCCATTGTCGAAGCAGAACTGACGGCAGATCATGCCGACGCCCTTGCCCACATACCGCGCCCGTGTCGCCTTGTCCTGAACCAGCTCGATGGCGCCCAGCAGACCCACTCCACGAACTTCGCCCACCAGGGGGTGATCGTTGAGTTCGCGCAGACGTTTCTGCAAATAAGGTGCCGTTTCTGCATGAACGCGTTCGATAATTTTTTCATCGCGCATGATGCGGATGTTTTCCAGGGCCACGGCCGCCGCCACCGGGTGCCCGGAATAGGTGAAGCCGTGGTTGAAATCACCGCCTTCATTCAACACCGCGACCACTTCGTCGCGCACGATCAGGCCACCCATCGGGATGTAGCCCGAGGTCAGGCCCTTGGCGATGGTCATCATGTCCGGCTTGAGGTCGTAGAAGTCGCTGCCGAACCATTCGCCGGTACGCCCGAAACCGCAGATCACCTCGTCGGCGACGAACAGGATGTCGTACTTGGCGAGGATTTCCTTGATGCGCGGCCAGTAGCTTTCCGGCGGAACGATCACGCCACCGGCGCCCTGGATCGGTTCGGCAATAAAAGCACCGACGTTATCCACGCCGATTTCCAGAATCTTCTCTTCCAACTGGTTGGCGGCCCAGACCCCGAACTCTTCGGGGCTCATGTCGCCACCCTCGCCGAACCAGTAGGGTTGCGGGATGTGGACAATGCCCGGGATCGGCAGGTCGCCCTGTTCGTGCATGTAAGTCATGCCGCCCAGGCTGGCGCCGGCCACGGTGGAACCGTGATAGCCGTTGACCCGGCTGATGATGGTTTTCTTGTTCGGCTGGCCCTTGATCGCCCAGTAGTGGCGGACCATACGCAGCATGGTGTCGTTGCCTTCGGAGCCGGAACCGGTGAAGAACACGTGGTTCATGCCTTCAGGGGCAATGTCGGCGATGGCCTTGGACAGCTCCAGCACCGGCGGGTGGGCGGTCTGGAAGAACAGGTTGTAGTACGGCAGTTCTTTCATCTGCTTGGCGGCAGCATCCGCCAGTTCATCACGACCGTAACCGATGGCCACGCACCACAGGCCGGCCATGCCGTCGAGGATCTTGTTGCCTTCGCTGTCCCACAGGTACACGCCCTTGGCGGTGGTGATGATCCGCGGGCCTTTCTCTTTCAGCTGCTTGAAATCGCTGAAGGGGGCCAGGTGGTGATCGTTGCTGAGGGCTTGCCATTCACGGGTTTGCGGGTTGTTGCTGGTCATACGGCTCTCCTAGAGTCAGTTGGGCGCCGCTTGCGGCCGCGGCGCCCGGTGTGTCAGACGGCGAACAGCAGGAATTCCCGCTCCCATGAGCTGATCACGCGCTTGAAGTTTTCATGCTCGGCCCGCTTGACCGCGACGTAGCCAGTGATGAATTTTTTACCCAGGTATTTTTCGACGGTGGCGCTGTTTTCCATACGCTCCAGCGCGTCTTCGATGGTCAGCGGCAGGCGCAGGTTGCGGCGCTCGTAACCACGACCGACCACCGGCGCGCTCGGATTGACCCCCTCGACCATGCCGATAAAACCGCAGAGCAGGCTCGCGGCAATCGCCAAGTAAGGGTTGGCGTCAGCCCCCGGCAGGCGGTTTTCCACACGACGGTTCTGCGGGCCGGCATCCGGTACGCGCAGGCCGACGGTGCGGTTCTCTTCGCCCCACTCCACGTTCACCGGCGCCGACGTATCGGGCAGGAAGCGGCGGAACGAATTGACGTTCGGTGCGAACAGCGGCAACAGCTCGGGAATCAGCTTCTGCAAACCACCGATGTGGTGCAGGAACAGCTGGCTCATGGTCCCGTCTTCATTGGAGAAGACGTTCTTGCCGGTCTCGATGTCGATGATGCTCTGGTGCAGGTGCATGGCGCTGCCGGGTTCGCCGGTCATGGGCTTGGCCATGAAGGTCGCCGCTACATTGTGCTTGAGCGCGGCCTCGCGCATGGTGCGTTTGAACACCAGGATCTGGTCGGCCAGGGACAGGGCATCGCCGTGACGGAAGTTAATTTCCATCTGCGCCGTGCCGTCTTCGTGAATCAGGGTATCGAGGTCCAGTTCCTGCAGCTCGCACCAGTCGTAGACGTCTTCGAACAACGGGTCGAATTCGTTGGCGGCTTCAATGGAGAACGACTGGCGGCCGGTTTCCGGGCGACCGGAGCGGCCGATGGGCGGCTGCAACGGGAAGTCCGGGTCTTCGCAGCGCTTGGTCAGGTAGAACTCCATCTCCGGAGCGACGATGGGCTGCCAACCGCGATCGGAGTAGAGCTTCAGGACTTTCTTCAAGACGTTGCGCGGCGACAGCTCGATCGGGTTGCCTTGCTTGTCGTAGGTGTCGTGGATCACCTGCGCCGTGGGCTCGATGGCCCAGGGCACGAGGAATACGGCGTTCTGGTCAGGGCGGCAGATCATGTCGATGTCGGCAGGATCGAGCAGCTCGTAATAGATGTCGTCTTCGACATAGTCGCCGGTGACCGTCTGCAACAGCACGCTCTCGGGCAGGCGCATGCCTTTTTCGGCGATGAACTTGTTGGTCGGCGAGATCTTGCCCCGGGTGATACCGGTCAGATCGCCAATCATGCATTCGACTTCTGTGATCTTGTGGTCTTTCAACCAATCGGTGAGCTGGTCGAGGTTGTTACTCATAAATGCCTCTAGGCTGAGTTTCCTGACTCTTATAAGTCAGGCGTTTTGTGACGCATCGGCGTCGCGTTGTGTTGCCCGCTTGCGGCAGGCCTCACCAAAGGCCTGGAAAATGGCCAGGTAGTGAGGGTTGGAGCTTACCTGCCATTCGGGATGCCATTGCACGCCTAAAGCAAAAGCCTTGCCCGCCGTCACGGAAATCGCCTCGATCAAGCCGTCGGGCGCTACCGCCTCGACCCGCAGGCCGGGGGCCGGGCGATCGACGCCCTGGGCGTGGATCGAGTTGACCTGGATCTCGCTCGGCAAGCCCAGGCCGGCCAGCACGCCGCCGGCCTGGATGTGCGCGGCATGGGCCGGGGCATACTGCACCTCCAGCGGCTGGCTGGGATCTTCGCGGTGGTCCATATAGGGGCCGACCAGATGAACGTTCTGATGCAGGCTGCCGCCGAAGGCGACGTTCATTTCCTGAAAGCCGCGGCAGATGCCGAGCACTGGAATTCCGGCCGCAACAGCAGCACGAATCAACGGGAGGGTGGTGGCATCGCGTGCAGAATCATGAGCAGTACCCGGCGCACTGGCCTGGCCCTGGTAATGAAAAGGTTCGATATTGGAAGGGGAGCCGGTAAAGAGAATGCCGTCCAGACCGTCAATAATATCGTTCGGGTCGAGCAGCTCTGCCAAGGCTGGCAGAATCAATGGCAAGCCCTTGGCAGCAACAGCAACTGCGCGGACGTACTTATCGCCACTGATATGATAAGCATGCAGACCGACCTGCTTGGTGCAGGCGGTGACGCCGATTAACGGCAGGCGAGACATGAAGCACCCCGGTATTATTGCTGTTATGGGTTTGAATCGAGCTTAGCCTTGTTCATTTTTTTACACAACACCTCCGTAAAAAATACAACACGGCCCGCTCAAGCCTGCGGTACCGGAGGTAGCTGAAGACGGAAAAACGCCCTGTTTTGCCGCGAAAGTGCCGTGCAAGCGCTTTATTAGGGCGTAAAAGGCCTCACTTGACTTCGGCATGCCGTTCGGGTTGACTGAAACCAGAAAAGATCAATGATTGATATTTTTAACAACAAAGGTGTTGCATCATGTCGGTACCCCCGCGTGCCGTTCAGCTTAACGAAGCGAACGCGTTCCTTAAGGAACATCCTGAGGTTCTGTACGTTGACCTTCTGATTGCGGATATGAATGGTGTGGTGCGCGGCAAGCGCATCGAACGCACCAGCCTCCACAAGGTTTACGAGAAAGGCATCAACCTGCCGGCCTCTCTATTTGCTCTGGATATCAATGGCTCGACGGTGGAAAGCACCGGCCTGGGTCTAGACATCGGTGATGCTGACCGAATCTGTTATCCGATCCCCGATACCCTGTGCAATGAGCCGTGGCAGAAGCGCCCCACCGCGCAACTGTTAATGACCATGCACGAACTCGAAGGCGAACCTTTCTTCGCCGACCCGCGTGAAGTGTTGCGCCAAGTCGTTACAAAATTCGATGACCTGGGCCTGACCATCTGCGCCGCGTTCGAGTTGGAGTTCTACCTGATCGACCAGGAGAACGTGAATGGCCGCCCTCAACCGCCGCGCTCGCCGATCTCCGGCAAACGCCCGCACTCGACACAGGTCTACCTGATCGACGACCTCGACGAATACGTCGACTGCCTCCAGGACATTCTGGAAGGTGCGAAAGAGCAAGGCATCCCGGCTGACGCCATCGTCAAGGAAAGTGCCCCGGCGCAGTTCGAAGTGAACCTGCACCACGTCGCCGACCCGATCAAGGCCTGCGACTACGCAGTACTGCTCAAGCGCCTGATCAAGAACATCGCCTACGACCATGAGATGGACACCACCTTCATGGCCAAGCCTTACCCGGGCCAGGCGGGCAACGGTCTGCACGTGCACATTTCGATTCTGGACAAAGACGGCAAGAATATTTTTGCCAGTGAGGATCCCGAGCAGAACGCCGCATTGCGTCACGCGATCGGCGGTGTGCTCGAGACCCTACCGGCGCAGATGGCTTTCCTCTGCCCGAACGTCAACTCGTACCGTCGTTTCGGCGCTCAGTTCTACGTGCCGAACTCGCCGTGCTGGGGCCTGGACAACCGCACCGTGGCGATCCGCGTCCCGACTGGTTCGTCCGATGCCGTGCGCATCGAACACCGCGTAGCCGGCGCCGATGCCAACCCGTACCTGCTGATGGCTTCGGTCCTCGCAGGCGTGCACCACGGCCTGACCAACAAGATCGAGCCGGGGGCGCCGGTTGAAGGCAACTCCTACGAGCAGAACGAGCAAAGCCTGCCGAACAACCTGCGCGATGCCCTGCGCGAGTTGGACGACAGCGAAGTCATGGCCAAGTACATCGACCCGAAATACATCGATATCTTTGTCGCCTGTAAAGAGAGCGAGCTGGAGGAGTTCGAACACTCCATCTCCGACCTCGAATACAACTGGTACCTGCATACCGTGTAAACGGTTGCGATAAAAACAACGCCGCAGGCTTCAGCGCCTGCGGCGTTTTTTTATGGGTCGCCACCGGGCGCTTTCATCAGCGGCGGTGCGCGACGGTGTCCTGGCAGACAACACTCCACCCTGCTCGTACAATGCCCGCTGCCCAGTGAGGAGACTTCGATGACCCGCCCCGCCCCCCTTCGCAAACCCCGCGCTCGCAGCCAGGCCCGCATCGACTCGATCCTCGATGCCGCCCGCACCCTGCTGGCCGCCGAGGGCGTGGCCAGCCTGTCGATCTACAGCGTGGCGGAACGGGCGCAGATCCCGCCGTCGTCGGTCTACCACTTCTTCGCCAGCGTCCCGGCATTGCTGGAGGCCCTCACCGCCGATGTGCACGCCGCCTTTCGCGCCTGCCTGCAAGAACCCATCGAAACCACCCGCCTGCACAGCTGGCGCGATCTCTCGCGCCTGGTGGAGCAACGCATGCTCGCCATCTACAGCGAGGACGCCGCGGCCCGCCAGTTGATCCTCGCCCAGCACGGCCTGACCGAAGTCACCCAGGCCGACCGCCAGCACGACCTTGAGCTGGGCGACCTGATGCACACTCTGTTCGATCGGCATTTCCAGTTGCCGGCGCTGCCGACCGATGTCGACGTGTTCGCCCTGGCCATGGAGCTGGGCGATCGGGTCTATGCGCGCTCGGTGCAACAGCACGGCCAGATCACCCCGCGCATGGCCGAGGAAGGCATGCGCGTGTTCGACGCCTACCTGGGGCTGTACCTGCCGCCGTACCTGGCCAAACGCGAGGCGTGACCCGCCGCTCGCCCGGGCGCCCATAAAAAAGCCCCGAAGGGCTCACACCCGTCGAGGCTGTCTCAACACCGCGATCACAACTTGGCGATCGACACCTCGGTGGATTTCACGAACGCGATCACTTCGCTGCCGATCACCAGCTCCAGCTCCTTGACCGAACGGGTGGTGATCACCGACGTGACGATGCCGGAGGCCGTCTGCACGTCGATTTCCGACAGCACGTCGCCTTCGACGATTTCCTTGATGGTGCCTTTGAACTGGTTACGGACGTTGATGGCTTTGATAGTCATGCGATTTCTCCTAGGGTCGAAAATAAGCCGCAAGTGGCGAGCTTCAAGCAGCAAGTAAAAGCGCCGTGCTCTTGCTTGCCGCTGGACGCTCGCAACGTGCAGCTGCTCTTACTGTGCCCAGCGTAATTGCGTGGGCAAGGGTGAAACAGGTTCCGGCTCCGGGGGTGACCCGGGCAGCGACAGCACACGATTCAGGACTTCGGTTTCCAGCGCGGCCAGGCGGTGCGAACCACGGGCCCGAGGGCGCGGCAGGTCCACCAGCAGGTCGAGGCCGACTTCACCGTCTTCGATCAGGATCACGCGGTCGGCAATGGCCACCGCTTCGCTGACGTCATGGGTGACCAGCAACACCGTGAAGCCATGTTTTTGCCACAGGCCTTCGATCAGCTGCTGCATCTCGATCCGGGTCAAGGCGTCCAGGGCACCCAGGGGCTCATCCAGCAACAGCAGGCGCGGCTGGTGGATCAAGGCGCGGGCCAGGGCCACGCGCTGCTTCTGCCCGCCGGAAAGCGCCGCTGGCCATTCCTGAGCCCGGTCCGCCAGGCCGACCGCCTCCAGGGCCTGCAACGCCTGCGGACGCCAGTTGCCCTTGAGGCCA
Source organism: Pseudomonas sp. MF09150 (assembly GCF_059862355.1). Lineage (NCBI taxonomy): Bacteria > Pseudomonadati > Pseudomonadota > Gammaproteobacteria > Pseudomonadales > Pseudomonadaceae > Pseudomonas > Pseudomonas sp. MF09150. Next base: position 387,800 of record NZ_JCBCUS010000003.1, read on the forward strand.
AGGCCGACGTTGTCGATGACTTTTTTCCAAGGCAGCAGGCGCGCCTCCTGGAACATCAGACGGGTGTCTTCAATCGCCTCGCTGAGCGCTGCCGACCCCGCCAGCAGCTCGCCGGCCGTGGGCTTGTCGAGACCGGCCAGGAGGCGCAGCAAGGTGCTCTTGCCGCAGCCGCTGCGACCGACCACGGCCACGAACTGCCCGGCCGGAATATGCAGGTCGACCTCGCGCAACACCTGGCGCGAGCCAAAAGTTTTTTGCAGCTTGCGCACTGCCAGCGGAATGCCGCGCAGCAGGCGTGGAGGTTGTTGAGCCGTCATTGCGCACCGCCTTTAGCCACTTGATAGGCCGGATGCCAACGCAACCAGACACGTTCCAGGCCGCGGGCGGCCAGGTCGGCCAGCTTGCCGAGCACGGCGTACAGGACGATCGCCAGTACCACCACGTCGGTCTGCAGGAATTCCCGGGCGTTCATTGCCAGGTAACCGATGCCGGAGCTGGCAGAGATGGTTTCCGCCACGATCAGGGTCAGCCACATAAAGCCAAGGGCAAACCTCACCCCCACCAGAATCGATGGCAGCGCACCCGGCAGGATCACCTGGCGGAACAGGCTGAAGCCGGACAGGCCGTAGCTGCGGGCCATTTCCACCAGCGCCGGATCGACGTTGCGGATGCCGTGATAGGTGTTGAGGTAGATCGGGAACAACGTCCCCAAGGCCACCAGGAAGATTTTTGCCGACTCATCGATGCCGAACCACAGGATCACCAGCGGGATCAGCGCCAGGTGCGGCACGTTGCGAATCATCTGCACCGAGCTGTCCAGCAGGCGCTCGCCCCACTTCGACAGGCCAGTGATAAAGCCCAGGGCCAGGCCGATGCCGCCGCCGATCAGGAAGCCGATCGCCGCGCGCCAGCCGCTGATGGCCAGGTGGGTCCAGATTTCGCCGCTGCGAATCAGGCTGACCCCGGCTTCAATCACGGCGCTCGGTGCCGGCAGGATCCGCGTCGATAACCAGCCCGCCGACACCGACAGCTGCCACACCGCCAGCAGCAATACCGGCAAGGCCCACGGCGCCAGCCGATGGAATACGTTTTGACTGTTCATGGCCGCGCTCAGCTCTGGGACACAGCTTTGGGAAGGATGTCGTTGGCCACCATCTCGCCGAACGGGCTCACGTAACCGCTGCTTTTGGGCAATTCGGGACGCTCGATATCCAGGTGCGGGAACAGCAGTTCGGCAACCCGATAAGCCTCTTCCAGGTGTGGGTAACCGGAGAAGATAAAGGTGTCGATGCCCAGGTCCGCGTACTCCTGCATGCGCGCTGCCACCGTCGGCCCGTCGCCGACCAGGGCGGTGCCGGCACCACCGCGCACCAGGCCGACGCCGGCCCAGAGGTTGGGGCTGACTTCCAGCTGGTCGCGGTTGCCGCCATGCAAGGCTGCCATGCGCTGCTGGCCAACCGAATCAAAGCGCGCCAGCGAGGCCTGGGCCCGGGCGATGGTGTCGTCGTCCAGGTGGGAAATCAGGCGCTCGGCGGCTTGCCAGGCTTCGTCGTTGGTTTCACGCACGATCACATGCAAGCGAATACCAAAGCGCACGGTGCGCCCCAGCTTGGCCGCCTTGGCCCGCACCTGTTCGATCTTCTCGGCCACCGCCGCCGGGGGCTCGCCCCAGGTCAGGACCATCTCCACCTGCTCGGCCGCGAGATCCTGGGCCGCTTCCGACGAACCGCCAAAGTACAGCGGCGGGCGCGGTTGCTGGATGGGCGGGTACAGCAGCTTGGCGCCCTTCACACTGATGTGCTGGCCGTCGTAGTCGACGGTTTCACCTTCCAGTACCCGGCGCCAGATGCGGGTGAACTCCACGGAAGCCTGGTAACGCTCTTCATGGCTCAGGAACAACCCATCGCCGGCCAATTCATCCGGATCGCCACCCGTCACCAGGTTGAACAACGCCCGGCCACCGGACAGGCGATCCAGGGTCGCTGCCTGACGCGCCGCCACCGTCGGGGAAATGATCCCGGGGCGCAGGGCTACCAGGAATTTCAGGCGCTGGGTCACGGGGATCAACGAGGCGGCCACCAGCCAGGAGTCCTCGCAGGAACGTCCGGTAGGGATCAGCACCCCGCCAAAGCCAAGACGATCGGCGGCCTGGGCAATCTGCTGCAGGTAACCGTGATCGACGGCCCGTGCGCCTTCGGCGGTGCCAAGGTAATGGCCGTCACCGTGGGTAGGCAGGAACCAGAAAATATTGAGGCTCATGGAGTTGTCTCCTAAGGGGTTCGAGTTACGGCGCTTTGGCAACGGCGGCAGGTGGGGTCCAGATCACATCCTTGATGCTCAACGGCTTGGGAATCAGCTTGAGCTGGTAGAAGCTGTCGGCGATTTTCTGCTGCGCGGCCACGACCTCGGGGGTCAGGAACAGCGCGCCGTAGCCCTGGCGCTTGACCGACGTCAGGGTGATGTCGGCGGGCAGGCCCAGCAGCGGCGACACCTGTTTGGTCACCTCCTCGGGGTTGGCCTTGGACCATTCACCGACTGCGCGCACTTCTTCCACCAGGGCCTTGATCACCTCAGGGTGTTGCTCGGCGTAGGGCTTGGTTGCCAGGTAGAACTGGTGGTTGTCGACGATGCCGCTGCCATCGCGCAGGGTGCGCGCTTGCAACTGTTGCTCGGCGGCGGCCTGGTACGGGTCCCAGATCACCCAGGCATCGACACTGCCGCGCTCGAAAGCGGCACGGGCATCGGCGGGTGGCAGGAAAATGGTCTGGATATCGCTGTATTTCAGACCTGCATCTTCCAGGGCCCGCACCAGCAGGTAATGCACGTTGGAGCCTTTGTTGAGCACCACCTTCTTGCCCTTGAGGTCCTGCACCGACTTGATCGGCGAGCCCTTGGGCACCAGGATCGCTTCGCTGGTCGGTGCCGGCGGCTCGTAAGCCACGTAGAGCAGATCGGCACCGGCGGCCTGGGCGAACACCGGCGGGGTTTCACCGGTCACACCGAAGTCGATCGAACCGACATTGAGCCCTTCAAGCAGCTGCGGGCCACCGGGGAACTCGGTCCACTGCACGTCGACGCCTTGCGCCGCCAGGCGTTTCTCCAGGGAACCCTTGGCCTTGAGCAGCACCAGGGTGCCGTATTTCTGATAACCGATACGCAGTCTTTCAGCCTGGGCTTGGGTGATGGCGCCGAAGGACACAGCCGCAACAAACAGAGCGACCAGACCGCGACGCAAAACTACAGGGCGCATGGCGCTCTCCTTTTGCTGTGGGGTTTTTGGCTGCACCTGCTTGGCCGTTAGCGGCTGAGTAAGGTGAGTACTGCAAAATTCGGGTAAGGCGGTTGCGGCTCAAATGCTCCAGCGAGCACTCAATAAACGTTCATTCAAGATATGCGGATCCAGCGGCTTGGGACGGCGCGCCATGGCGCTGTGGAACTGCTCCAGGGCCTCGCTCAGACGCTGCTCCAGAGCCGGCGCCAGTTGCGCCTGGGCACTGCCTTCGCCGTAAGCGATCTGGCTGTCCTCGGCAAAAATGCCGTGCAGCATTTCCTGGGCCTTGAGCGCCGACAGCACCGGCTTGAGCGCGTAATCCACTGCCAGCATGTGGGCGATGCTGCCACCCGTGGCCATTGGCAACACCACCTTGTGACTCAGGGCGCGTTCGGGCAGCAGATCGAGCACGGTCTTCAACGCGCCGGAGAACGACGCCTTGTACACCGGCGTGGCGATCAGCAAGCCGTCGGCCTGGTCGATCTGTTGCAACAGGTCGATCACTTTTGGGCTGTCGAAGCGGGCGTGCAGCAGATCTTCGGCCGGGAAGTCCCGTACCTGATAGCTGACAACTTCCACACCGTGCTGCTGCAACCAGCGCCTGGAGTGATCCAGCAGCACCCCGGAACGGGAGCGTTGGCTGGGACTTCCACCGAGTGAGACGACCAGCATGCAGAGGTTTCCTTGAGGGCTGAAAGCGATTCGCGGTTTGCGATCTCGCTGAATGAGACAGACCTTAACAGTCAATTTATATATCTATAAATCTTATTTTTTCATTTGTTTATTCTTAAAAAGAATATAAGAAGCAAAATCTTCCAGGCAAAAAAATAGGCCGTCGAGACGGCCTTAAACCCCTGCTTCATGATTCTGCAAAGCCCAGGGGGAGCGGGCATGGCAGCCCATAGTCGGTGGCCGGCGCCGCGGCTCCCCCAGGCGCGATTAACGATTGGGCTGTGGCGTCAGGCGCAGGTAGGGCTTCACTGCGCGGTAACCTTTAGGGAAGCGTTTCTTGATTTCGTCTTCGTCCTTGAGGGACGGCACGATCACCACTTCATCACCGTCCTGCCAGTTGGCGGGAGTCGCCACCTTGTAGTTGTCGGTGAGCTGCAGCGAGTCGATCACCCGCAGGATCTCGTGGAAATTGCGCCCGGTGCTGGCCGGGTAGGTAATGGTCAGGCGGATTTTCTTGTTCGGATCGATCACGAACAGCGAACGCACGGTCAGCGTGTCGTTGGCATTGGGGTGGATCAGGTCGTAGAGGTCGGACACCTTGCGATCGGCGTCGGCCAGGATCGGGAAGTTGACGATAGTGTTCTGGGTTTCGTTGATGTCCTCGATCCACTTGTGGTGCGAGTCCACCGGGTCCACCGACAGGGCAATGGCCTTGACCCCACGTTGGGCGAATTCGTCCTTGAGCTTGGCGGTAAAGCCCAGCTCCGTGGTGCACACCGGGGTGAAGTCCGCCGGGTGGGAAAACAGCACGCCCCAGCTGTCGCCGAGCCATTCGTGAAAACGGATCTTGCCGGCGCTGGAATCCTGCTCGAAATCGGGGGCGATGTCGCCCAGTCTTAGGCTCATGGGTGCTGCTCCTGTGAGTGCGGTATGCAGCTACTCTGCCTGCACTGGAGTTTATTTAAAAAGAATAAATATCGATTTATTCAGATCATAAAGGAATATTAAAAATCTATTCACTGGACCCACAGGCAGGCGAAGACCACCATTCTCATCAGGGTTCGAGAAGGCCTTGAGTGGTTGCAAAGAGGGGATTCGGGAAGGGCTCGCGGGGGTGGGCCCGACTTGAAACAGCACCACGCCCGGCATTGCGCCGGGCGTGGTATTAACGCGGTATTACAACAGCGGCAGCGAGTAACTGACGATCAGACGGTTTTCGTCCTGGTCGCGCTGGCCCGGTACATCGTTGCGCCACATGGCGTTTTTCCAGGTCAGACCCAGGTTTTTCAACGGGCCTTCCGGAATAACGTAGGCAACGGTCAGGTCGCGTTCCCATTCGGAGCGGCCGGAGCCTGCAACGGAACGGTTCGCCGCTACGGTGTCGATGTTATCGCCACGCAGGTAGATCACACCGGCGGTCAGGCCTGGTGCACCCAGCTTGGCGAAGTCGTAAGCGTAACGCGCCTGCCAGGTACGCTCGCCAGCGCGGTTGAACTTGGCGATCTGCATGTCAGTGGTCAGGTAAGCCGAAGCGCCGTCACCCTGGTTCAGGAACGGGAAGTCACTGCTGCCGTTGCTGACCTGGTAACCGCCACCGAAGGTATGACCGGCGACCGAGTACAGGAACAGGCCGCTGTACAGGTTGTTATCGACTTTGCCTTTACCGCTAGGCACACCGGAGTAGTTGCCGGAGGTGTAGTAGGCCGCTTCGTGGCCGTTGGCACCGTCGTCACGGCTATTGAAGTAACGCAGGTCGGACTTCAATACGCCAGGGCCGATCGCCCAGTTATGGGTCAGACCCAGGAAGTGCTGTTTGTAGAAGTCTTCCAGATTGCCGTAGTAGTACTGGGCAGTCAGGTCTTTGGTGATTTTGTAGTCACCACCACCGTAGTAGAACTTGTTGCTGAACTTGCCATTGCCAAAGTTGGAACCACCGTTGGCGCCCGCAATGGACAGGTTTTCATTGTTGCTGGAGTTACGACCTTTGGCTTTCTCGATCTGACCACCGACCAGAGTCAGGTCCTTGATGTCGTTGGAAGTGATCTGGCCGCCCTGGAAGGTTTGCGGCAGCAAACGACCATCGTTGGTCACGATAACCGGCAGTTTTGGCTGCAGGGTGCCGAGCTTGAGCTCGGTCTGGGAGATCTTGGCTTTGGCAGTCAGGCCCAGGCTGGAGAAGTCATCAACCGCTTCGCCGTTGGACTTGCTTGGGAACACGATGCCGCCATAGGAGCCGGAGTTGGCGCCGGAACGTGCGGTTGCACCGTTGGTGCCGCCACCGGAATCAAGTTTGACGCCGAGCAGACCAATGGCATCAATACCAAAACCGACAGTGCCTTGGGTGTAACCGGAAGTGAAGTTGAGCTGGAAGCCCTGACCCCATTCTTCGCTCTTGTTCACAGTGGCAGCAGAGTCACGGTTGTCTTGGTTGATATAGAAGTTACGCAGACCCAAAGTTGCCTTGCTGTCTTCGATAAAACCAGCGGCGCCTGCTTGCTGCGCCAAAACCCCTACGGCCACAGCCAGGGCCAAGGTGGACTTATTCATGTTTCGCTCCTCGTTTCTAATTTTTGTGGTTCTTTGGCCCTGGGTCGTACGCCCGGATCCACAGATGCGCGATTAGCGCCAGACCGTGACTGATAAGTCAATCGCAACTATCGGCGTCTACGACCATGGTCTAATCGTGCTGATTTGGTCCCTGCAGGGTAATGAATTCCTCATAAACCCAAAAAGAATTATTTCATTCTTTTTCATACCATTCAGGAATATGCCTTGGCGTGCCGTAAGCCAGCCGAGTCATCCACATCGGCTACCGAGCCAATTCCTTAATGGTATTTCCCATAAATGCTTAAGACCGATCTGATTTGGCGCAAGTAAATACGTCAAACCAGGTCAGAAAAGCGACGCCATCATGGCGAAGAGCTCATCCTCCCGTCAATTTGTTACAGTTTATGTGTCGAACAGACTTTTTTTTGCAACATTGCCGCTATACGCCTGACACATGCCGCTGCAGGACAGCGGCGAGTGCGCCCCCGCCGATACGGCGGGGACGAGCAGGATTTCAGAGTGCTTTTTCGAAGATTTTCGAGTTGCGCTGGTAGTTGTACAGCGAGGCCCGCGCCGATGGCAGGCGCTCGACACTGCTGGGCACAAAGCCGCGCTCGCGAAACCAGTGGGCGGTGCGCGTGGTCAGTACGAACAGGGTTTTCAGCCCTTGAGCCCGGGCCCGGGTTTCAATCCTTTCCAACAGTTCATCGCCGCGACGGCCGTGGCGGTACTCGGGGTTCACCGCCAGGCACGCCAACTCGCCGGCATCGGAGTCGGCGATCTGATACAGCGCCGCGCAGGCAATGATCATCCCTTCGCGCTCGACCACGCTGAACTGCTCGATTTCACGCTCCAGCACTTCCCGCGAGCGGCGCACCAGAATCCCCTGTTCTTCCAGCGGGCTGATCAGATCCAGCAAACCGCCGACATCCTCGATGGCTGCCTCGCGCACCAGCTCGAACTGCTCCTGGGCCACCAGGGTGCCGCCGCCGTCGCGGGTGAAAAGCTCGGTCAGCAGCGCACCATCTTCGGCGTAGCTGACGATATGGCTGCGCCCCACGCCACCGCGACAGGCTTCGGCAGCGGCATCCAGCAGTTCGGCCTGGTAATTGGCCCCCAGGCGCTGCAAGTGCGCGGGCACCTGTTGCGGCCGCAGCTCGCGCACCAGCTTGCCGTTTTCGTCGATCAGCCCGCGGTCGGCGCCAAACAGCAGCAACTTGTCGGCCGCCAGGTCGATGGCGGCGCGGGTGGCGACGTCTTCGCAGGCGAGGTTGAAGATCTCCCCGGTCGGCGAGTAACCCAGGGGCGACAGCAGCACGATCGAGCGCTCGTCCAGCAGGCGGTTGATGCCCTTGCGGTCGACCCGCCGCACTTCACCGGTGTGGTGGAAGTCCACGCCTTCGAGCACGCCGATCGGCCGCGCCGTCACCAGGTTGCCGCTGGCGACCCGCAGGCGCGAGCCCTGCATCGGCGACGAGGCCATGTCCATGGACAAGCGCGCCTCGATGGCAATCCGCAGATGGCCGACCGCATCGATCACGCACTCCAGGGTCGCGGCATCGGTAATGCGCAGGCCGTGGTGGTAATGGGGGGTCAGGCCTCGCGCAGCCAGGCGGGTTTCAATCTGCGGCCGCGAACCGTGCACCAGCACCAGGCGCACGCCCAGGCTGTGCAACAGCACCAGGTCGTGGACGATATTGCCGAAGTTGGGGTGATCAACCCCATCGCCGGGCAACATGACGACGAAGGTGCAATCGCGGTGGGCGTTGATGTAAGGAGAAGCGTGACGAAGCCAATTGACGTATTCGGGCATGAACCTGAGCCTTAATAAAAAGCAGCCTATAAAAGGGTGAAACAGAGAACGCACATCGGGCTGATGGTTATCGTCGGAACAGGCTTGGCGACACGCTGACTCTCCTTATAGGTACGGACCTGGGCACCGGCGCTTTACTGGGGTTGGGCCGGCGTCAGGCAATAATGTTCGATCAGTTCACGTAATAGATGCACGGTAGGCTGCAAGCGTGACATTTCGAGGTACTCCCCCGGTTGATGCGCACAGGCGATGTCGCCAGGGCCCAGTACCAGGGTCTCGCAGCCAAGGCGCTGAAGATAAGGCGCTTCGGTGCCAAACGCCACCGCTTCGGCGCGATGCCCGGTCAGTCGTTCGGCCACCCGCACCAGTTCGGCATCTTCCGCCTGTTCAAAGGGCGGCACTTCGGGGAACAGTGGCGCGTAGTCGATCTTCACCTGATGGCGCTCGGCCAGGGGTTCCAGTTTCTGCCGGATGGCCGCGCGCAGCATCTGCGGGTCCATGCCCGGCAAAGGCCGCAGGTCGAATTCCAGGGAACACTGGCCGCAAATCCGATTGGGGTTGTCGCCGCCGTGGATGCAACCGAAGTTCATGGTTGGCTGCGGCACACTGAATTGCGGGTTGCGAAATTCGCGCTGCCAGGCCAGTCGCAGGCCGCGCAGCTCGCCGATGGCGTCATGCATCGCCTCCAGCGCGCTGTGGCCCAGGCGCGGGTCAGAGGAGTGCCCGCTCTGCCCGAGGATGTCGATGCGTTCCATCATCACCCCCTTGTGCAGGCGGATCGGCTTGAGCCCGGTGGGCTCACCGATCACCGCAGCGCGGCCCAGTGGTCGACCGGCTTCGGCCAAGGCGCGGGCCCCGGCCATGGAGCTTTCCTCGTCACAGGTGGCCAGAATCAGCAGCGGTTGCTTGAACGGCTGGTCCAGCAGCGGCTGGACCGCCTCGATCACCAGGGCAAAAAAGCCCTTCATGTCACAGCTGCCCAGGCCGATCCAGCGCCCGTCGACTTCGGTCAGTTTCAAGGGGTCGGTCTGCCACAAGGCTTCGTCGAATGGCACCGTATCGCTATGACCTGCCAGGACCAGCCCGCCCGGGCCGCTGCCGAAGCTGGCCAGCAAGTTGAACTTGCCGGGGCTGACCTGCTGAATATCACAGGCAAACCCCAGGTCACCGAGCCAGGCGGCAAGCAGATCGATCACCGCACGATTGGATTGATCCAGCGCCGCCTGGGTGCAACTGACGGACGGTGCGGCAATCAGCGCGGCGAACTGGTCTTTCATGGACGGCAATGGCATGCGCTGGCTCCCGACGGCAAAGATGAGGCTCATCATAGAGCCATCTTGCGACAGGAATAAACCGGCGCGGCACCTCCAGGCGCCTTGTCCTGTACACTGCACGGCCTTGGCAGCCACACATTCCCCTGGCTGCGCTCCCGATTCTGGATTTTCCGGCCATGCAGAAAGAAACTGAAATCAAACTCCGCGTCAGCCGCGAAACCCTCGCCGCCTTGCGCGAGCACCCGCTGCTGAAAAAACGCAACAAAAGTGGCTGGGAACGCCGTGAGCTGATGAACCAGTACTTCGACACCCCAGAGCGTGACCTGGCCCAGGCCAAGGTCGCCCTGCGCCTGCGTCGCGATGGCGAAGAAGTGATTCAGACCCTCAAAACCCGTGGCCACAGCGTTGCCGGTCTGTCCGAGCGCAATGAATACGACTGGCACCTGGCCAAACCCAAGCTCGACGTGAAAAAGCTCGACGGCGAATGCTGGCCCGAAGAACTGGCCGAGCTGGACAAAAAGACCCTCAAGCCAATCTTCACCACCGATTTCGTCCGCGAACGCGCGGAAATCGCCTGGGGCCGCGGCAAGGCCAAAGTAGTGATCGAGGCCGCCCTGGACCTGGGCCACGTGGTTGCTGGCAAGCAGAAGGAAGAAATCTGCGAGCTGGAACTGGAACTGCGCGAAGGTGAACCGGCCGCGCTGCTGGAGCTGGCCGCAGAACTGGCGGCGACCCTGGCCCTGATGCCGTGCGATATCAGCAAGGCCGAGCGCGGCTATCGCCTGTTCGATGCCAACAGCTACACGCTGAGCCTGCCGGCACCGGAGTTCAGCGCCGAAACCGCACTGGATGACGCCTTTGCCGCCCTGACCTGGCACCTGCTGGGCAGCAGCCAGCGCCTGGCCGAACAGTATCGCTTCAACGGCCACTGGCGCCTGCTGCAGGACTGGGTGGAAAACCTCGCCGAACTGCGCGCCCTGCTCAGCAGCCTGGGCCAGGCCGCACCGCGCCAGTCCACCGCCGAACTGCGCAGCGCCCTCGACGCCCTGCTTGAAGACTGGCGCCCACTGGTGCAAGCCGGCCTGGAAGACGAAGACGTGCGCAAGGCAGCGCCGGAGCAGTTCATCGAAGAACTGGAAGACGTGCGCTGGGGCCTGTTCTCGCTGAACACTTCGCGCTGGTTGCTGGCCCGCAGTTGGACCACCGAGCGCAACACCCGTGGCAACCGCCAGGGCGCCGCGCAACTGGGCAACTGGCTGCCGCGCCTGCTGGCCGACGAGGCCGTGGCCCTGCAACTGCCGCGCTATCAGCAACAGCCTGAAGACCTGGCTGAACAGTTGCCGCGTATCGAACGGATCCAGGCCTGGCTGCACCACGCCCGCAACGTCCTGGACATCCCGGAGCTGGACCGCCTGTACGGCGAACTGAACAAGCTGGTGCAACTGGCCAACGAGCCCATCAGCGATGAAGTGCTCGACGCGCGCAAACAGCAAGCCATCACTGTGTTCCAGAGCCGTGCCTGGAAAACCCTGCTGCGCCTGTAACCTGCTCCTCACCGGCAAGCCTGCGGGCCTGTCGGTGAGCGCACCGCCCTAGAGTTTCAGCGCAGCACCGGCAAACTCGTCGTCGACTTGATTTCGGACAAGGCGACGATCGAGTTCACCTCCTGGATTCCCGGCACCATCGACAGCTTCTCGAAGAAAAACCGCTCATAGGCTTCAATATCGGCGGTGACGATGCGCAGCAGGAAATCCACCGCCCCCATCAGCACATAACACTCCAGCACTTCGGGAAAGCCGCGAATCGCCTCGGTGAACTCCGTAAAGTTGGAGCGCCCGTGGGCGTTGAGTTTGACCTCGGCGAAGATCTGCGTGTTGAGGCCGATTTTCTTGCGATCGAGCAAGGTCACCTGGGCGCGAATCACCCCCTCCTCTTTCATCCGCTGAATCCTGCGCCAGCATGGCGACTGGGACAGCCCGACCTGCTCGGCGATCTGCGCGCTGGACAGCGAGGCGTCCTCCTGCAGCAAGGCGAGAATCCGGCGGTCATAAGCGTCAAGCTCGCTGTGCATAGATATTCCTTAAATAGGCATATACAAGAAATGAACAATTCATTATTCGCGCAATCACGCTCATCTTAGATAAGAAATACCCGGGACCCCATGTAAAAATTTCTCCACTGATCTGGAGAACGCCATGCCCCACCTCGAAGCCGTAAACCGTGAACCTTGCCGTGCCGATGTGTGGAGCCGCGCCAACAGCCACTGCCAGGTGCGCTATCAATTGAGCGCGGAAGCCGAAGCCGACGTGCTGTGCCGGGTGCTCAACCATTTCGCCTTGCAGAGCCTGGTGCCGCAGCAGGTTGCAGTGCTGCAACGGGACGGCCAGTTACACATCGAGGTGGCGCTCGACGGTCTGAGCTGGCACCGGGCCGGAGTGATTGCGGAAAAACTTCGTAACCTGATCAGCGTGGAATCGGTAACGCTCGAGCCCATCGAGCTTTCCCGCCTGCACGCGGCGGGCTGACAGGCTGCCGGCAAAACCCTGCAACCCTTGGACGACGGGCCGTCGGTTACCCGGGACTATTCTTGGCAATTCGCGGTCAGAGGCGCACACCTTGAAACCGCTTGGTGCCCGAATGCCCCCAAGGAGCCCGAATGCCTGTTTCCCGCGTTACCCAGGACCGCTGGCTGGACCTCAATGATGTGCTGCGCGACCTGCTCAGCCAGGGCCTGCTCAACCAGGACTCGGCCGAACGCGCACTGAGCAGCCGGCGCAACGCCGCCAACAGCCAGCTGCACCCTCTGGAATTTCTGGCCGGCCAGCAACTCGATGATCAGCGTCGCCCCGGACGCAGCCTGGACCTGGAAAGCCTGACCCTGTGGCTGGCACAACGCGCGGGCCAGCCCTACCTGCGAATCGACCCGCTGAAAATCGATGTCGCCAGCATCACGCCGCTGATGTCCTACGCCTTTGCCCAGCGCCACCAGATTCTCGCGGTGGCCATCGACCCCCATGGGGTCACCGTGGCCAGCGCCCAGCCTGATGTGAACGCCTGGGAAGCCGACCTGGCCCATGTCCTGAAACTGCCCATCAAGCGTGTCGTGGCCAACCCGGCGGATATCCAGCGATTCACCCAGGAGTTCTACCGCCTGGCCAAGTCGGTCAGCGGCGCCAACACCGAACGCAAGATGCACAGCCTGGGCAACTTCGAACAACTGCTCAACCTCGGCGCCAGTGACCAGCAGCCCGACGCCAACGACGCCCATATCGTCAATATTGTCGACTGGCTGTTCCAGTACGCCTTCCAGCAGCGCGCCAGCGATATCCATATCGAGCCCCGCCGCGAGCAGGGCACGGTGCGCTTTCGCATCGACGGGATACTGCACAACGTCTACCAGTTCCCGCCCCACGTCACCGTGGCCATCGTCAGCCGCCTGAAGAGCCTGGGGCGAATGAACGTCGCGGAAAAACGCAAACCCCAGGATGGCCGGGTCAAGACCAAGACCCCGGATGGCGCTGAAGTGGAACTGCGCCTGTCGACCCTGCCCACCGCGTTTGGCGAAAAAATGGTGATGCGCATCTTCGACCCGCAGGTGTTGCTCAAGGACTTCGACCAGCTCGGCTTCGGCGCCGAGGACCTGCTGCGCTGGCAGGACATGACCCGCCAGCCCAACGGCATCATCCTGGTCACCGGCCCCACTGGCTCGGGCAAGACCACCACCCTGTACACCACCCTCAAGCAACTGGCGACGTCCGAGGTCAACCTGTGCACCATCGAGGACCCGATCGAGATGGTCGAGCCGGCGTTCAACCAGATGCAGGTCCAGCACAATATCGACCTGACCTTTGCCAGCGGCGTGCGCGCCCTGATGCGCCAGGACCCGGACATCATCATGATTGGTGAAATTCGCGATCTGGAAACAGCGGAAATGGCGATCCAGGCCGCGCTCACCGGACACCTGGTGCTGTCCACGGCACACACCAACGATGCCCCTGGCGCCATCAACCGGCTGCTGGAACTCGGCGTGCCCCATTACCTGATCAAGGCCACGGTGTTGGGGGTCATGGCCCAACGCCTGGTACGCACCCTGTGCCCGCACTGCAAGGCGCCCCAGAAGCTGGGCGCAGATGACTGGCAGGCCCTGACCCACCCCCGGCAATTGCCCCTGCCCGAACATGCCTGCCGCGCCGTTGGCTGTGCGGAATGCCGGGACACCGGCTACCACGGGCGGGCCGGGGTGTACGAGATCATGCAGATGAGCGACAGCCTCAAGGCCCTGATCAGCCGCGACACCGACCTCCTGGCCTTGCGCCGCCAGGCGGCCAGGGACGGCATGCGCAGCTTGCGCCTATCGGGCGCGCAGAAGGTCGCTGCCGGCCTGACCACCCTGGAGGAGGTGTTGCGCGTCACACCGCAAAGCGAGCAGCCCTAGCCCCCGAACTCCTCCCAGTCGATGACCCCGACCTTGTCATTGGGCTGGATATCCAGCACCGCGCCATCGGCACGCTGCTGCAGAATGGAACGCCCCACGGACAGCTTCTTGCGGGTCTGATGGTTAACCGCGGTGGACTCGCGGGTCGGGCTGAACAGCAGGCGGTCCGGGGTTTCCTGGCGGACCCGCATGCCTGCCGGGTAATGCCATTCCCCGAGCTGCACCGGCTGGGCCAGGACACCCGACCATTGGCGTAACTGTTGGTTTTCATCCAGGTCCAGGGTCAGCGACAGGAACTGCATGCCCTGGTAGGCCACGGGACGCGGCACCTCGCCGTCGGTGCGCACGATAAAGCCGGAGGACTCGTGGAACACCTGGCTGCCCGCGGGCCAGGTGACATCGGCCAAGCGGGCATCCGGGCTCATGTGGCATTCATCGAAGCGCCAGCGGCTGGGAAAGGTCCGGTCTTCGACGGTGCGGTCAAAGCTGACCCAGCCGCCACCCTTGCAGGGCCAGCCGGCGATCTGTTGGTCGCCCACCAGCAACAGTTTTGAAAAGTAGTAATGCGGCGGCATGTCTATTTCGCTGACCTGCAGGCCCAGCACCGACTGCGGCGTCTTGAACGTCGCATAATCGACGCTTTGCAGGCCCGACAGCTGCGACTCCCCCTTCCAGTCCACCGGGTCCAGGGTATCGAGCTTGACCAGGGTCCCGGCCGGGAAGTGCAGTTCGTCCAGTTGCAGATCCGCCTGCAACCGCGGGTTCAGCGCCTGGGTCCGCTCTTGTTGCGCGACGGAAAGGGCCACCATACCCCACACAAACTTGAGCCCCAGGCCGACGAAAAACAGCATGGCCAGGGTCAGGGGCACGTGCAGCCACAGGCGTTTTCGCAGTCGCTGGCGTTTTTCCGGGTGGCGCAGCGCCATGACCAGGGACACCAACCCTGCCGCGCTGGCGCCGCAGAGGATCAGCAACAGGTACAGGTACATGAACGCGATGGGGCTGGGGCCGAAAATCAAAGGTGAACATCCGTGCTCTGGCAGAAGCCGCGCATCGTGCCAAATTTTCCCCGGCGGGCATACCGCTGGATCACACGCCGGGCAGTTGAAACACGCACTCGCCGGCCAAACACCCACCACAGGTCGAAAACCTTCTTCCCATGCCACGGAACTCCTTCAGGTCGTCTGTAATCAAATTGTTCAGATACCCCCAGTCGGAGTCACCCACCATGCGTCTAAAAATAGCTGTCGCGACACTTGCCTTGCTCTCCCTTCCTGTCGGTTCGGCAATGGCCGACAGCTTCTGGCGTAACGTCATTTCCTCCGGTGCCACCACCGGTTCCACCTACCTGACCTTCAAGGATCACAAACTGATCGTTGCGGCGCAGGACGACGCGGGCAGTTTCGTTGCCAGCGACGGCGGGATCCGTGGCCCGTACCTGGAAGCCGCCATGCAGAAAGTCCGGGCCGATAACCCGGGCCTGCAGGCGACGGACATGGAACTGGCCAACGCCATCCTGGCCAAAAACGCGGTCGCGCAAGAGTGATCGCGGTTGTGAGATAAAAGTTGTGAGATAAAAAATGCCGCTCCCATGAGCGGCATTTTTTTGCCTGTTTTTTGATCAGTCCGCCCTCAGCGATAGGCATCCACCGGCACGCAAGCGCAAAACAGGTTGCGATCGCCATAGACGTTATCGACCCGATTCACTGTCGGCCAGTACTTGTGGCTGCGGGTATGGGCGCTGGGCAGCACCGCCTGTTGAATGCTGTAGGGCCGCTCCCAGACTCCGGTGATATCGGCCAGGGTATGGGGCGCACCCTTGAGCGGGTTGTCGTCGGCTGGCCAGTGGCCGTCCTGGACCTGGGCGATCTCCGCGCGAATACTCAGCATCGCCTCGATAAACCGATCCAGCTCGGCCTTGGACTCGCTCTCCGTGGGTTCGACCATCAGGGTTCCCGGCACCGGAAAGGACATGGTCGGCGCATGAAAGCCGTAATCCATCAGGCGCTTGGCCACGTCCTCCTCGCTGATTCCGGTCTGGGCCTTGAGCGGTCGCAGGTCGAGGATGCATTCATGGGCCACCCGCCCATTGCGCCCGCTGTAGAGCACCGCAAAGGCCCCGCTCAACTGCTCCGCCAGGTAATTGGCCGCCAGGATCGCCACCTCGCTGGCATCCACCAATTGCGGGCCCATCATCGCGATGTACATCCAACTGATGGGCAAGATGCTCGCGCTGCCCCAGGGCGCCGCGCTGACCGCATCGTTGCCTGGCAACGGCCCCTCCAGCGGCACCACCGGATGATTGGCGACAAACGGCGCCAAGTGCGCCCGCACGCCGATCGGCCCCATGCCCGGGCCACCGCCGCCATGGGGAATGCAAAAGGTCTTGTGCAGGTTCATGTGGGAGACATCGGCGCCGATATCCGCCGGCCGGGCCAGGCCGACCTGGGCATTGAGGTTGGCTCCGTCCATGTACACCTGGCCGCCATGGCTGTGGATAACTTCGCAGATTTCGCGCATGCCCTCCTCGTACACGCCATGGGTCGATGGATAGGTCGCCATCAGGCAGGCCAGGTGCTCGCCGGCGGCCTGGGCCTTGGCCTTGAGGTCTTCAAGGTCGACGTTGCCCGCAGCGTCGCATTCGACAATCACCACCTGCATCCCGGCCATCTGCGCCGAAGCCGGGTTGGTGCCGTGGGCCGAGGCTGGAATCAGGCAGATATCACGCCCCGCCTGCTGCCGGCTGGCGTGGTACTTACTGATCGCCAGCAACCCGGCGTACTCGCCCTGGGCCCCGGAGTTGGGTTGCATGCAGATGGCATCGAAACCGGTGATCGCACACAGCCAGCGCTGCAATTCGTCGATCATCAGCCCATAGCCCACCGCCTGCTCCAGGGGAGCAAAGGGATGCAGGTTGGCAAATTGCGGCCAGGTGATGGGGATCATCTCGCTGCTGGCGTTGAGCTTCATGGTGCAGGAGCCGAGCGGGATCATCGACTGGTTGAGCGCCAGGTCCTTGTTTTCCAGCTGCTTGAGGTAGCGCAGCATCCGGGTTTCGCTGTGGTGCGCGTTAAACACCGGGTGGGTCAGGTAGCGGCTGCTGCGCAGCAGCTCGGGGGGGATTCCACCGGGCAGCGCCTGGGCATCGAGTTCGGCCACCTGCAACCCGTGGTCGGCCCCCAGGAACAGGTCGAACAAGCGGGCCACGGTGCTTTCGTCGCAGCCCTCATCCAGGCTCAGGCCCAATTTCCCGCGCCCGAGAATCCGCAGGTTGATCTGCGCCGCCTTGGCGCTTTCGATGATCGCCGTCTGGCTCCCGCCCACCTCCAGGGTCAGGGTGTCGAAAAAATGCCGATTGAGCCGGGTGATGCCATGGCGCTCCAGCCCAGCGGCCAGGATGCAGGTCAGCCGGTGCACCCGTTGGGCAATGCGTTTGAGGCCCTCGGGCCCGTGATACACCGCGTAGAAACCGGCGATATTGGCCAGCAGCACCTGGGCCGTGCAGATATTGGAATTGGCCTTCTCGCGACGGATATGTTGCTCGCGGGTTTGCAGGGCCATGCGCAGGGCCACATTGCCCCGGGCGTCCCGCGACACGCCGATGATCCGGCCCGGCATGGCTCGCTTGTACTCGTCACGGCAGGCAAAAAAGGCCGCATGGGGACCGCCGTACCCCATAGGCACGCCAAAGCGCTGGGATGAGCCGAGCACCACGTCGGCCCCCTGCTCGCCCGGCGGCGTCAACAGCAGCAGGCTGAGCAGATCGGTGGCGACACAGGCCAGGGCATGCTGCCCGTGCAGGTGGTCGATCAGCGGACGCAGGTCGCGTATCTCGCCATGGGTGTCCGGGTATTGCAGCAAGGCCCCGAACACCTGCTGCCCTGGCAAGTTATCCACAGCGTCGACCACCAGCTCGAAACCAAACCCTTCGGCCCGGGTGCGAACCACGGAAATCGTCTGCGGGTGGCAGTTATGGTCGACAAAGAAGCGGTTGCTGGTGGATTTGGCGACCCGCCGGGCCAAGGCCATGGCTTCGGCCGCCGCAGTGGCTTCATCCAGCAGCGAGGCATTGGCCAGCTCCAGGCCAGTCAGGTCGATAGTCAGTTGCTGAAAATTGAGCAGGGCCTCAAGCCGGCCCTGGGCGATTTCCGGTTGGTAGGGGGTGTAAGCGGTGTACCAGCCGGGGTTCTCCAGCACGTTACGCAGAATCACCCCCGGGGTCAGAGTGGCGTGGTAGCCCATGCCGATCAGGCTGGTCCAGACCTGGTTCTGCTCGGCGTAGCCACGCAACTTGGCCAGGGCCGCCTCTTCGTCCAGGGCTGGCGGCAGTGCCAGCGCTCCCTTGAAGCGAATCCCCGGCGGCACTGTCTGCTCGATCAGCTCGGTCCGGCTGCCCAGCCCCAGGCTGTCGAGCATCGCCTGCTGCTCGGCGGCATCGGGCCCCAGGTGGCGGCGTAAAAAAGCGTTCGGATCGCGCAATTGGCTCAAGGACGGCAACTGGGACATGACGGGCTCTCTCTTAAGTGGCGCTCAACGTCGATGCAACACGGTCAAGCCAGCATAGCAGCCGCTTTCGGGCGTCGACGCGCTGGCGCCGTCGCCGAATCGGTACCATTATGCTGGGCGTCAGCGCGCCAGCCTCGGCGCGCACCCTGCCTGTTTCTACCCTCTGCTTACCGGGTGCACCCTCGTCATGAGCCAACTGCCTTTCCTGCCGTTTTCCAAACCCACCATCGATGAAGCCACCATCGCCGCTGTCGGCGACGTCCTGCGCTCGGGCTGGATCACCAGCGGGCCCAAGGTCCAGGCCTTCGAAGCCCAGCTCTCGGAGTTCTTCGGCGGACGCCCGGTGCGCACCTTCAACTCCGGCACCTGCACCATGGAGATCGCCCTGCGAATCGCCGGCATCGGCCCCGGCGACGAAGTCATCACCACCCCGATCTCCTGGGTGGCCACGGCCAACGTGATTCTGGAAGTCGGCGCCACTCCGGTATTTGCCGATATCGACCCGATCACCCGCAACCTCGACCTGGCCCAGGTGGAGGCGGCGATCACCCCCCGCACCAAAGCCATCATCCCGGTGTATCTGGCCGGGTTACCGGTGGACATGACGCGCCTCTACGCCCTGGCGCGCAAGCACGGCCTGCGGGTGGTGGAAGACGCCGCCCAGGCCCTGGGTTCGAGCTGGGACGGCCAGCGCATCGGCGCCAGCGGTGACTTTGTGTCATTCAGCTTCCAGGCCAACAAAAACGTCACCTCGTCCGAGGGCGGCTGCATGGTGCTGAACACCCCCGAAGAAGTGCGCCTGGCCGAGAAGTACCGCCTGCAAGGCGTCACCCGCAACGGTTTCGACGGGCTGGATGTGGATGTCCTGGGCGGCAAGTTCAATATGACCGACGTCGCCGCCGCCATCGGCCTGGGGCAGTTCGCCCATATCGAACACATCACCACCCATCGCCGTGAACTGGCCCGCTACTACTTCGACTGCTTCGGCAGCGATTTCGAGGCCACCTACGGCGCCCAACTGCCGCCGGCGGACTTCAGCAACAGCAACTGGCACCTGTTCCAGCTGGTGCTGCCTGAACGCCGGGACGGCAAGCCCGCCCGCGCCAGTTTTATGGAGCAGATGCAGGAACGCGGCATCGGGATCGGCTATCACTACCCGCCCATCCACCTGCTGAGCCTGTACCGCAAACTCGGCTTCAAGGAGGGCATGTTCCCGGTGGCGGAACGGGTCGGGCGCCTGATCGTTTCGCTGCCGATGTTCACCAGCATGAGCAAAAGCGACGTCGAGCGCTCGGTGGCGGCGGTCAAGGCCGTGCTGAAAGACGCCTGATACGGCGCCCATAAAAAAGCCTCGAATGATCGAGGCTTTTTCTTTCCAAGGGCTTACTCGCCGATGGCGGCCTTGTAGCCGGCAGCGTCCAGCAGCTTATCCAGATCTGCGGCATTGCTTGGCTTGAGCTTGAAGATCCAGGCGCCATACGGGTCGCTGTTGAGCAGCTCGGGGCTGGCGCTCAGCTCTTCGTTGATGGCAATCACTTCGCCCGCCACCGGTGCGTAGATATCGGAAGCCGCCTTGACCGACTCCACCACGCCCGCCTGATCCCCTGCACCGAACACGGTGCCGACTTCGGTCAGCTCGACGAATACCACGTCGCCCAAGGCTTCCTGAGCGTGGTCGCTAATACCCACGGTCACGCTGCCATCGGCTTCCACACGGGCCCATTCATGACTTTCGGCAAAACGCAGGTCGGCAGGGATATCGCTCATATTCTGTGTCCTCAAGAAGAAATGTCAGCGGCTAACTGCCCGCCGGAAAAAGTTAGATCAGGGTTTTGCCATGGCGTACGAAGGTCGGCTTGACCACTCGAACCGGGTACCACTTGCCACGGATTTCCACTTCTGCACGGTCGGCGGTGGCCATCGGCACCCGCGCCAGTGCGATCGATTTGCTCAGCGTAGGGGAGAAACTACCACTGGTGATCTCACCTTCGCCAACATCTGTGATGCGAACCACCTGGTGCGCTCGCAAAACACCGCGTTCTTCCAGGACCAGGCCCACCAGCTTCTGCTTCACTCCGCCCGCCCGCTCGGCTTCCAGTGCGGTGCGACCGATGAATTTGCGTGAGGCCGGCTCCCAGGCAATGCTCCAGGCCATGTTGGCCGCCAGGGGCGACACGTCCTGGTGAATGTCCTGGCCGTACAGGTTCATCCCGGCCTCGAGACGCAAGGTATCGCGGGCGCCAAGGCCGATAGGGGAAATGCCTGCGCCCACCAGGTCGTTGAAGAATGCCGGGGCCTGATCGGCCGGAAACATGATTTCCAGGCCATCCTCGCCGGTATAGCCGGTACGGGCGATAAACCAGTCACCGTCGAAACGGCCTTCGAATGGCTTGAGCTGGTGGATCAACGCGCCACGGGCCTGGGTCACCAGTTCGGCGATCTTATGCCGCGCCTGGGGGCCCTGGATGGCGAGCAACGCCAGGTCCGAGCGTTCGCGCAACTGCACCTGGAACGCCCCCAGCTGCGCCTGCATCCAGGCGATGTCCTGGTCGCGAGTGGCGGCGTTGACCACCAGCCGGTAACCGTCTTCGGTGCGGTAGACCAGCATATCGTCGACGATGCCGCCACGTTCGTTGAGCATGGTGCTGTACAAAGCCTGCCCGGGGCTTTGCAGGCGCTCGACATCATTGGCCAGCAGATACTGGAGCCAGGCCTTGGCCTGGGGGCCGCTGATGTCGATCACGGTCATATGGGATACATCGAAAACACCGCAGTCACGGCGCACCTCATGGTGCTCCTCGACTTGCGAGCCGTAATGCAGAGGCATGTCCCAACCGCCAAAATCGACCATCTTCGCGCCAAGG
This sequence comes from Pseudomonas sp. MF09150, assembly GCF_059862355.1. NCBI lineage: Bacteria > Pseudomonadati > Pseudomonadota > Gammaproteobacteria > Pseudomonadales > Pseudomonadaceae > Pseudomonas > Pseudomonas sp. MF09150. Next base: position 409,182 of record NZ_JCBCUS010000003.1, read on the forward strand.
GCGAGGTGAAAGTCATACAGAGGCGTGCGCTGTCCCATGGGTTTCTCCTTCCGGGCGTGGCGAAGGTGCGGACCGCCGCTGCACGAGTGAAAGCCTTGAAATAGATGGCTTTCAGCCGATTCCAGCCAGCAGATCCGAAGATGGACCGCACCGAATGCCGCGCATTGTAGCCGCAAGGTTGAGGACTGGCACCTAACCGATTCGATGAGCCGAGCGGCGGATCAAGCCAATGACCGGCAACAACCCGACCAGAACCAGGGTCAAGGCCGGCAGCGAAGCACGCGCCCACTCCCCTTCGCTGGTCATCTCGAAGATCCGTACCGCCAGCGTGTCCCAGCCGAACGGGCGCATCAGCAGGGTGGCGGGCATTTCCTTGAGCACATCGACGAACACCAGCAACGCGGCGCTGAGGGTTCCGGGCAGCAGCAACGGCAGATACACCTTGCAAAACAGTCGTGGCCCGCTGACCCCCAGGCTGCGGGCAGCTTCCGGCAAGGACGGACGGATCCGCGCCAGGCTGTTTTCCAGCGGCCCATAGGCCACCGCGATGAAGCGCACCAGATACGCCAGCAACAGCGCACAGAGGCTGCCCAGCAGCAGCGGCTTGCCGGCGCCGCCGAGCCAGCTCGACAGCGGGATCACCAGCTCGCGGTCCAGGTAACTGAACGCCAGCATGATTGACACCGCCAGCACCGAGCCCGGCAGCGCATAGCCGAGGTTGGCCAGGCTGACCCCGGTACGGATCGCCCGGGTCGGCGCGAGGCGCCGGGCAAACGCCAGCAGCAGGGCCACGCTCACCGTGATCAGCGCCGCCATGGCCCCCAGGTAAAGGGTGTGCACGATCAACCCGGCATAGCGCTCGTCGAGGTCGAAGCGTCCACGCTGCCAGAACCACACCACCAGTTGCAGCAGCGGAATCACGAAGGCGCAGGCGAAGACCAGCAGGCACCAACTGCTGGCTGCCAGGGCCTTGAGCCCGCGCAGGTGGTACAACGCCTTGCCCCGCGGCCGCTCATTGCCTGCACGGCTGGCGCCACGGGCACGACGCTCGCCGTACAGCACCAGCATCACCGCCAGCAGCAACAGACTGGCCAGTTGCGCGGCGCTGGACAGGCTGAAGAAGCCATACCAGGTCTTGTAGATAGCGGTGGTGAAGGTGTCGAAATTGAACACGGCGACCGCGCCGAAATCGGCCAGGGTCTCCATCAATGCCAAGGCCACGCCGGCGCCGATGGCCGGGCGCGCCATGGGCAGTGCCACGCGCCAGAACGCCTGCCACGGCGACTGGCCCAATACCCGCGCGGCCTCCATCAGGCCCTTGCCCTGGGCCAGGAATGCGGTGCGCGCCAGCAGGTAGACATAGGGGTAGAACACCAGCACCAGCACCAGGATCACTCCGCCGGTGGAACGCACCCGGGGCAGGCGCAACCCGCTGCCGAACCACTCACGCAGCAGGCTTTGCACCGGGCCGGAAAAATCCAGCAGGCCGACAAAGACAAAGGCCAGCACATAAGCCGGAATCGCGAACGGCAGCATCAGCGCCCAATCCAGCCAGCGCCGACCGGGAAACTCACAGAGGCTGGTCAACCACGCCAGGCTGACCCCGAGCAGGGTCACGCCGACACCCACTCCCAACACCAGGACCAAGGTGTTGCCCAGCAGCCTTGGCATCTGGGTTTGCCACAGGTGCGACCAGATCTGCTGGTCGACCACCTGCCAGGACAGCAGCAGGACGCTCAGCGGCAGCAGGACCAGGGCGGCAATGGCGAAGACCAGGGGATACCAGCGGCGTTGGGCGGGATGGGCCACAAAAAACTCTCGGGCAGGTGGGACAGGCAAAAAGGCTTGCGGATCGCCGGGGCGAGGAGCGTGCTCGCGCTGGGCGGTATCGCCGCCCCTTTAAAGCAAACGCCCCGCATAGGCGGGGCGCAGTATAACGGCAGGCTCAGTTCCAGCCAGCGCGATCCATCAGGCGAATGGCTTCGGCCTGGCGCTTGCCGGCCACTTCCACCGGCAGGGTATCGGCGACGAACTTGCCCCAACTGGCCACTTCAGCCGACGGCTGCACTGCCGGGTTGGCCGGAAATTCCTGGTTCACGTCGGCGAAGATCTTCTGCGCTTCCGGGGTGGTCATCCACTCCACCAAGGCCTTGGCGGCTTCCGGGTGCGGCGCATGCTTGGTCAGGCCGATGCCCGACAGGTTGACGTGCACCCCACGGTCGCCCTGGTTCGGCCAGAACAGCTTCACCGCCAGATCCGGCTTCTGTTTGTGCAGGCGGCCGTAGTAGTAGGTGTTGACGATACCGACGTCGCATTGCCCGGCGTTGATCGCTTCCAGCACCGCGATGTCGTCAGAGAACACATCGGTGGACAGGTTGTTGACCCAGCCCTTGACGATCTCTTCGGTTTTCTCCGCGCCATGGGTTTCGATCAGCGTGGCCGTCAGCGACTGGTTGTAGACCTTTTTCGCCGTGCGTAGGCACAGTCGGCCTTCCCATTGCTTGCCGGCCAGGGCTTCGTAAGTGGTCAAGTCACCCGGTTTAACGCGGTCGGTGGAGTAGGCGAGGGTCCGCGCGCGCAGGCTCAGGCCCGTCCAGGCGTGGGCCGAGGAGCGGTATTGCAGGGGGATATTGGCGTCGATCACCTTGGAGGTGAACGGTTGCAGAATGCCCATCTGCTCGGCTTGCCAGAGGTTGCCGGCATCCACGGTGAGCAGCAGGTCGGCGGTGGCGTTTTCACCCTCGGCCTTGATCCGCTGCATCAGGGGCGCTTCCTTGTCAGTGATGAACTTGACCTGGACCCCGGTTTTTTTGGTGTAGGCATCAAACACCGGCTTGATCAGCTCGTCGATACGCGAGGAGTAGACCACCACCTCATCGGCCGCCTGGGCGGTTCCGCCGATAAGGGTGAGTGCCAGGGCAGTCAGTAGACGCTTCGGTGCCAACATGGGAGCGGTCTCTCGATATCAAAGTGAGGCCAAATGATAAGGACTCACATTTACCTTCTCAAACCGAACGTGCCCTTGAGGCGTTACCAGATGTTGCACCGAACGCAATAGGCGCAGAGCCGAGGGGGTCAGGCCTTGGCCAATGCCGGCAGATCGCCGCTCAACCCCAGCGCCTGACGCACAAACAGCGCCTTGGCTTCGGGCATCTGGTCGACGATTTTCAACCCGGTGTTGCGCAGCCAGCGCAACGGCAGCGGGTCTGCCTGGAACAAACGTTCAAAGCCTTCCATCGCCGCCATCAACGCCAGGTTGTGCGGCATGCGCCGGCGTTCGAAACGGCTGAGCACCTTCACATCGGCCAGGCGCTCGCCACGGCTGTGCGCGCGCAGCAGTTCTTCGGCCAGCACCGCCGCATCGAGAAAGCCCAGGTTGACGCCTTGCCCGGCCAGCGGGTGGATGGTGTGCGCGGCGTCGCCGATCAGCGCCAGGCCCTCGGCTACGTAGCGCTTGGCATGGCGCTGGCGCAGCGGCACGCAGAGCCGTGGGTCGGCGCTCAGCACCGTGCCCAGGCGACCCTCGAAGGCGCGCTCCAGCTCGCGGCAGAACACCTCGTCGTCCAGCGCCATGAGGCGCTCGGCCTCGCCTGGCGTGGTTGACCAGACAATCGAGCACCAGTCCTGCTGCCCATCGCGCTCCAGCGGCAGAAACGCCAAGGGGCCGTTGTCGGTGAAACGCTGCCAGGCGGTCAGTTGGTGCGGCTGGCTGCTGCGCACGCTGGTGACGATGGCGTGGTGCAGGTAATCCCACTCGCGGGTGGCGCAACCGGTCAGGCGCCGCACCGCCGAGTTGGCGCCATCGGCCGCGATCACCAGGGGTGCGCGCAGCACCCGGCCATCGGCCAGGGTCAGCAGCCAGTCATCCCCGGAGCGCCGCATCTGCTCCAGGCGCGCATTGGCCAGCAGGCCCAGGTCGCATTCGTGCAAACGCTCGAGCAAGGCGTCCTGGACCACGCGGTTCTCAACGATATGCCCCAGCACCTCGGCATGCACGCTGGCCGCCGAAAAGTGGATCTGCCCGGTGCCACTGCCATCCCAGACCTGCATCTGCGCGTAAGGGCTGGTGCGGCGTCGGGCAATCCCCTCCCAGACGCCCAGGCGTTGCAGGATCCGCTGGCTGGCCGCCGACAAGGCACTCACACGCGGCTCGAAGGGCGCCTCGGCAGCGAAGGGTTTGACCGTCAGCGGGCTGCCATCGAGCAGCAGGACTTCCAGCCCACTGTCCTGCAAGGCCAGCGCCAGGGCGCTACCGACCATTCCGGCACCGACAATCAGCAGATCTGCGCGCATTTCCATGCTTTAAGCCTGTCTCGCTTGCGGCTTGAGCCGCACGTAAAGGGTTTTATCGACCCGCGCCACCAAAGTGCCGTCGCCGTCGTGGATATCCACCTGCAACAACGGCAGGTACTTCTCGCCACTGGCGGTGTGCTGACGGATCTGGTCGAGCAGGGCCTGGTCGATCGTGAACCGGGCGAACACCGGGCCTTTGCCCGGGGCGATGAAATCAATGGTGGCGGCCTTGTCCCAGACGATGTACTCACGGCCGAGGTTTTCCATCAGCATCAACATGAAAAACGGGTCGACCATGGCGTACAGGCTGCCGCCGAACTGGGTGCCGACATAGTTGCGGTTGTACCAGCCCAGGCCCATGGACACCCGGACCTCACGAAAATCCGCGCTGATGTGGCGGACTCGCACCCCGGCACCGAGGTACGGCGGATACAGGCACATGATCCAGCGCAGCAGGCGCGCCTTGCCCAGGCGCTGGTTCAGCCACTTAAGCATCCGGGCGCGTACCCAGGCCCATGGCCTGACGGGCAAACCAGCGCTTGGCCGGAGGCAAGAGATCCAGCCCCAGCAGGCCGATATTGCGCCCCAGGGACACCAGCGGCTGCTTGCTGCCAAACAGGCGGGTGACCTGGTCGGAGAATCCCACGGTCAGGGTCTGATCCTGGCGCTGGCGTTCGCGATAAGCCTGCAAGGTGGCGAAATCCCCTGGCGAATCCTGGCTGGCCAGCAACGCATCGGCCAGGGCCTGGGCATCGCGCAGAGACAGGTTGAAGCCCTGGCCGGCAATCGGATGCAGGCTGTGGGCGGCGTTGCCGAGGACGGCGAGGTGCGGGCGCACCTGTTCTTCGGCCTCCACCAGTGACAGCGGATAAAGATGCCGCGCGCCCACTTGCTTGAGGGTGCCCAGGCGATAACCGAAGACGCCCTGCAGCTCGCTGAGGAAGCTGCGGTCATCCAGGCTGGCAAGGCGCTGCGCATCCATCCCCAGGCGAGTCCAGACCAGGGCGCAGCGATTTTCCGGCAGGGGCAGCAAGGCCATCGGCCCGTCATCGGTAAAACGCTCGAAGGCCATGCCGTTGTGGGCTTCGCTGGGGGTGATGTTGGCGATCAGCGCGCTCTGGTTGTATGGGCGATTCTTGACCCCGATCCCCAGTTGCTCGCGCAACCCGGAGCGGCCGCCATCGGCCAATACCGCCAGCTCGCATTCCAGGGTGGTCTCGTCATTCAGGGTCAGGCGGTAGCCGTCCGGCAACGGCTCCATGCGCGTGACTTCAGCCGGGCAGCGCCAATTGATCACGTCCTTGTCCAGGGCCTGCCACAGGCACTGGCCAAGCCAGGCGTTCTCCACCACATAACCGAGGGCCGGAACCCCCTCCTCCATGGCCGACAGGCGCGCGGTGGAAAACCGCCCACGGTCGGAGACATGAATCTGCTTGATCGGCTCGGCGCGACGGGAAATTTCCTGCCACACACCCAGCCGCTGATAAATCTGTCGCGCGCCAAAGGACAGCGCCGAGGAGCGGGCGTCATAGCTGGGCTGGTAACTGTCGCCGGGGGCGAAGGGTTCGATCAGCACGATCTTCCAGCCCCGGGCCTTGGCCCCGGCCTGCAACGCCAACGCCAGGCTGGCGCCGACCAGGCCGCCACCGATGATCGCCAGATTGACCCGGGTCATGCGACCTGGGCCCGTGCGGCGGCCATCAGTGCTTCGATCTCGGCGACCGTCTTCGGCACGCCACCGGTGAGAATCTCACAACCTTGCTTGGTCACTACCACGTCATCCTCGATGCGCACGCCAATGCCGCGCCACTTCTTCGCCACGTTCTGATTGTCCGGGGCAATGTAAATCCCCGGCTCCACCGTCAGCGCCATGCCGACCTCCAGCACCCGCCATTCGCCGCCGACCTTGTACTCACCGACGTCGTGCACATCCATGCCCAGCCAGTGCCCGGCGCGGTGCATGTAAAACGCCTTGTAGGCTTCGCTGGCGATCAGTTCGTCGACATCGCCTTCGAGCAAACCCAGCTGCACCAGGCCCTGGGTGATCACTTGCACCGTGGCCTCATGGGCCTGGTTCCAGTGCTTGTTCGGTGCAATCTCGGCAAACGCCGCTTCCTGGGAAGCCAGGACCAATTCGTAGATCGCCTTCTGCTCCGGCGAAAACCGACCGTTGACCGGCCAGGTACGGGTGATGTCGCTGGCGTAGCAATCGATCTCGCAACCGGCATCGATCAGCACCAGGTCACCGTCCTTGAGCAGCGCGTCATTCTGCTGGTAATGCAGGATGCAGCTGTTGCGCCCGGCGGCGACGATGGAACCGTAGGCCGGCATCTTCGCCCCGCCCTTGCGGAACTCGTAGTCCAGCTCAGCTTCCAGACTGAACTCATGCAGACCGGCTCGGCTGGCCTGCATGGCGCGGATATGGGCCTGGGCGGAAATCCGCGCGGCTTCACGCATGACCTTCACTTCTGCCGCCGATTTATACAGGCGCATGTCGTGCAGCAGATGATCCAGGGCAACGAATTCGTTCGGTGGCTGGGCGCCGAGGTGCGCTTTAGAGCGGATGACGTTGATCCAGTCCATCAGGTGCCGGTCGAATTCCGGATTGCTGCCCATGGCCGAATAGACCCGGTCACGCCCTTCGATCAGGCCCGGCAGGATGTCGTCGATGTCGGTGATGGGGAAGGCATCGTCAGCGCCGTAGTCGCGCATCGCGCCTTCCTGGCCAGCCCGCAGGCCGTCCCAGAGTTCACGCTCGGCGTTGCGCTCACGGCAGAACAGCACGTACTCGCCATGCTCGCGGCCCGGCATCAGGACGATGACCGCCTGGGGCTCGGGGAAACCGCTGAGGTATTGGAAGTCGCTGTCCTGGCGGTACACGTGCTCGACATCGCGATTGCGGATCGCCACGGCGGCGGCCGGCAGAATCGCGATGCTGTTGGGTTCCATCTGCGCCATGAGCGCCTTGCGGCGGCGGGTGTATTCCGATTTCGGGATATGGATCATGGGCAGACGGACTTCCCTATCAAGCAGTTAGTGCAAAGACGGCTTGGCAGCCGGTTCAACTTTCTTGCTGGTCTCGGTGAACAACAGCAAGGGGGCGACCCGCAGGTACTCCATCACTTCCATATAGTCGCTTTCGCCGTCATCGGATTCTTCCAGGGCATCTTGCACCTGGGCGATCGCGGCAAGGTCTTGCAACACTTCGGTGGCTTCGGTGCTCAGGGCGCTGCTGTCGCGGGAGTTCAAGCCGAAACCGCTGAGGAAGCCCTGGCACCACTGGCCCAGTGCCGCGGCACGTTCGGTCAGGGGCGCATCGTCGCTGGGCAACAGCAGAACCACGGTCATGTCATCGCTGGTCAGCTCGCCCTTGACCATTTCCTGCAGGCCGATCAAGGCGTTGCGCACGTTGTCTTGTGGTTCGCCTTCGAGCAGTTCGGCGGCGTCGATCAACCAGCCGTCGACATCAAAGCCGGCGCCGGCGCAACTGCGACCGAGCAACAGGCCGTGCAATTCGGCTGGCGAGACAGGGTGACCGCTGCTGGTGAGCAGGGTGGCGAAGGCGTTGTACGGAGAATTCTGAATGGGCATGGGCAGCTAGGCGCCAAGCGGCGCAATGTCTAGAATGGAGGCCTTGTATCGTAGCATCGGCGGACGCGCCAAGACCATCAAGGCCGTCAACTCGTTTGCCCAGCCTGTTGCCACTCATCAGACAAATCCAGTGGGATCCAATGGAAGACACCGACCTGCAAGCGCTGATGGCCAGACTCGAATTGCTAATTACCAGGGTCGAGCAACTAAAGAGTCAAAACGCACTCTTATTAGCTCAGGAAAAGACCTGGCGCGAGGAACGCGCGCACCTCATTGAAAAAAATGAAATCGCCCGGCGTAAGGTCGAATCGATGATTTCGCGCCTCAAGGCCCTGGAGCAAGACTCATGAGTTCAAGCAATAGCGTAACCGTGCAGATCCTCGACAAAGAGTATTCGATCATCTGCCCCCAGGAAGAGCGCAGCAACCTGGTGAGCGCCGCCCGTTACCTGGACGGCAAGATGCGCGAGATTCGCAGCAGCGGCAAAGTCATAGGCGCCGATCGCATCGCCGTCATGGCCGCCCTCAACATTACCCACGATTTGCTGCACAAGCAGGAGCGCCCCGACATACAGGCCAGCGGTTCGACCCGCGAGCAAGTACGCGACCTGCTGGAGCGCGTCGATCTGGTCCTGGCGACCGATCCGGAACAACCCAAAGCTGATTCCTGAAGGCGGTTGCGGTATACTCCCGCCACTCCCTGGGGTGCTTGCCAGTTGACGATGTCCCTGAGCCGATTCGCACTACCCTGGAGGTTGCACGTTGGGCTGGTGTGCATGTCCGCTAGACGGAAAGCCTTAAAGCCTACTGCATCTTCCACCTTGAACTTTCGGGTTCAAGGGCTAAGTTGACAGCGGTTCATCCGGGGAGCCTGAATTGCAAACCAATGCCAGCCATCGTGCTGGCATTGTTGTTTCTGGCGCCGGCCGTTTAGCGGTAGGCTGGGCCATCCGAACCCAGCTCCCACGGCCTGCCCCCATGACCGACGCCCCCCTCTCCCGCCCGCAACTTCGTCGCCTGCTGCGCCGCGCGCGGCGTGCCCTCAGCCCCAGCGAGCAGCGCCAGGCCGCACGCGGGCTGTATCGACAGCTGGCGCAAAACCCGCTGTTCCGCCGGGCGCGGCATATATCCCTGTACCTGCCCACCGACGGTGAAATCGACCCGCGCCTGCTGCTGCGCGCCGCCCAGCGCCGGGGCAAGGCCACCTACCTGCCGGTGCTCAGCGCCTGGCCCAGGACCAAGATGGTGTTCCAGCGGGTACGTCCGGGAGAGAAGCTGCGGCCCAATCGTTTCCGGATTCTTGAACCACGGGTGAATGTCGCGCGCCTGCGCAAGGTCTGGGCCCTGGACCTGGTGCTATTGCCGTTGGTCGGTTTCGACGATGTGGGGGGGCGTCTGGGGATGGGCGGCGGCTTCTATGACCGCAGCCTGGCGTACCTGGCCCGGCGCCAGAATTGGCGCAAGCCGACGCTATTGGGCCTGGCCCATGAGTGTCAGAAGGTCGAGCGACTGGATCAGGCGAGCTGGGATGTGCCGTTGCAGGCTACGGTGACAGACGGGCGGTGGTATTTTGCAGAGCAGGCGCCACTTGAAGGCAGCGGCGCCTGAGACGGGATCAACGCTTGAAGGGTTGCTGCTGTTGCGCGAGCTCGATCGGGGCATCGGCTTTACTGGCCCACAGGCTCTGCGCATAGCCAGTGGTCACCACACCCAAACCGAACAAAATAACCAAAATCCATAGTAAATCCGGTTTGCGTTTCATCGATTGCCCCCCTAAGGCCTATCACACACGATGACAGCAACGGCTTGCGTAATAGTCCGTGCAGCAGCGTCAAGCTTAAAATCCCGGCATTCTGCGATAACGTGAACCGACACGCAAATGCTGACGTCAACCGACTGTCGGTTTGTCATAAAATTGCCAGACAACTTGCCCACAGCCCTCGAGGAGCGCAAAAAATGGCCTATTGGCTGATGAAGTCCGAGCCCGAAGAACTCTCGATCAAGGGCCTGGAAAAGCTCGGCGAAGCCCGTTGGGACGGGGTGCGCAATTACCAGGCACGCAACTTCCTGCGGGCCATGGCGGTGGGCGACCTATTCTTCTTCTATCACTCCAGTTGCCCGGAGCCCGGGATCGCCGGCATCGGGCAGATCATCGAAGCCGCCTACCCGGACCCAACGGCCCTGGACCCGCAAAGTCCCTACTTCGACGCCAAGGCCACGCCGGAAAAAAATGCCTGGAGTGCAATCACCGTTGCCCATGTCGAGACTTTCTCCCAGGTGTTGCGCCTGGACTATTTGAAACAACAGGCCGCCCTCGACGAAATGCCGCTGGTACAAAAAGGCAGCCGCCTCTCGGTGATGCCGGTGACCGCCGAGCAATGGGCCGCGGTACTGGCCCTGCGCTGATCCACGGCAAGCCGTGCCGCGCACCGCTCGCGGCACGCGCCCACGGCTTTTATCTCGAGAACCCGGCAGTCATCGCGCACAACCATGCATCGTCTGGCCAATAGGGTTAGGCTTACGGCTTTCATTTGACGGGTATCAAGTCGCCTAACGGCGTCTACCGTCAGACTTGGACGCTATAAGCCGCAGGATGCACCTATGTCGACGAACCATCGTTCTTCCCGCCTTTTCGCCATTTCTTTATTGGTCCTGCTGCTCGCTGCCGGCGGCTTCGGTTATTGGAAGTCGCTCAGCGATCGCCTGCCCGAAGGCCTGAGCATGGGCAACGGTCGGCTCGAAGCCACAGAAGTGCAGATCGCCAGCAAGATCCCCGGGCGCCTGGCGGAAGTGCGGGTCAACGAAGGTGACAAAGTCCTGCAAGGCCAACTCCTCGCGCGCATGGACACCCGCACCCTGGAGGCCCAGCGCACCCAGGCGGAAGCGGAAGTGCTGCGGGCGCGGGAAAACTTCGCGGCCGCCGAAGCCAACGTGCAGCTGCGCCAGAGTGAGTTGTTGCTGGCCAACCAGGAATTCAAGCGCTCCCAGGAGCTGTTCAAGCGCGGCTTCGCCAGCCAGCAGATCATCGACCAGCAACAGGCCCGCCTGAACACCGGGAACGCGGCCGTGCTGGCCGCCAGGTCCCAGGTCGCGGCGGTCCAGGCCGCCATCGGCGCCGCCCAGGCCCAGGTTGCCCAGCTCACCAGCGAGATCGACGACAGCAGCCTGCGTGCGCCCATCGACGGCATTATCCAGCTGCGCCTGGCCGAGCCGGGCGAAGTCCTGGGTGCCGGCGGCCGGGTCCTGCTGCTGATTGACCCCAATGACCAGTACATGAACCTCTACCTGCCCGCCTCGGTCACCGGTCGCCTGACCGTTGGCTCGGACGCGCGGATCCTGCTCGACGCCCTGCCCGATCAGCCGCTGCCGGCAAAAATCACCTTTGTCGCGGCCAAGTCCCAGTTCACCCCGAAAGAAGTCGAGACCCGTGACGAGCGGCAGAAGCTGGTGTTCCGGGTAAAACTGCGGCTGACCGAGCCGAGTGCCGTGCCTCAGGCCAAACCCGGCATGCCCGGCGCCGGCTATGTGCGCACCGCGACCGTGGACTGGCCGGCTAACCTGCAATGACCGCCCTGGCGCTGCAAACCACGGGGATCAACCATCGCTATGGGCAACAGCAGGCCCTGATCGACATTGCCTTCAGCCTGCCGGCGGGCACCCGCTGCGGGCTGATCGGCCCGGATGGGGCCGGCAAGTCGAGCCTGCTGGGCCTGATCGCCGGGGTCAAAAAGCTGCAACAGGGCCAGCTCGAAGTACTGGGCGGCCCCATCGAGCAGCGCCGGCACCGCAACAGCCTGTATCCCCGCATCGCCTTCATGCCCCAGGGCCTGGGCGGCAACCTGTACCCCGAACTGTCGATCAGCGAAAACATCCGCTTCTTTGCCACCCTGTTCGGCCTGTCGAAAGCCGAATGCGAGCAGCGCATGCATGGCCTGCTGCTGGCCACCGACCTGCTGCGCTTCGCGGAGCGGCCGGCGGGCAAGTTGTCCGGCGGCATGAAGCAGAAGCTCGGACTGTGTTGCGCCCTGATCCACGAGCCGGACCTGCTGATCCTCGATGAGCCGACCACCGGCGTCGACCCCCTGTCCCGCCGGCGCTTCTGGGAGTTGGTGGAAGACGTGCGCAGCCAGCGCCCGCAGCTGACCCTGCTGGTCGCCACGGCGTATATGGAAGAAGCCGAACAGTTCGAACACTGCCTGATGCTCGATCGCGGCAAGCTGATCGCCCAGGGCCTGAGCCGCGAGCTGGCGGCGGCAACCCCCAGCGGCAAGCTCGACGAAGCCTTTACCCATTTCCAGGGTGACAGCGGCCATAACAATGAGCCGCTGGTGATCCCGCCGCGCGCCGGCGACAACCACGACATCGCCATCGAAGCCCACGAGCTGACCCTGCGTTTCGGCGATTTCACGGCGGTGAACAAAGTCAGCTTCGCCATCGGCCGCGGCGAGATTTTTGGCTTCCTGGGCTCCAATGGCTGTGGCAAGACCACCACCATGAAAGTCCTGACCGGGCTGATGCCGGCCACTGAAGGCAGCGCCAAACTGCTGGGCAACCCGGTCAACGCCAAGGACCTGGCAACCCGCAAACGCGTGGGTTTCATGTCCCAGAGCTTCTCGCTGTACGGCGAACTCAGCGTGCGCCAGAACCTGGTGCTGCACGCCCGGCTTTTCGACCTGCCGGCCAGTGAAAGCGCGCCGCGTATCGAAGAACTGATCCAGCGTTTCGACCTCGGCGCCATCGCCGAGCAGCAGTCCGGCGCCCTGCCCCTGGGCCTCCGCCAACGCCTGTCGCTCGCGGTGGCAGTGCTGCATCGTCCGGAAGTGCTGATCCTCGATGAACCGACCTCGGGCGTCGACCCGGCGGCACGCGATGACTTCTGGCGCCTGCTGATCGAGTTGTCGCGCGAGCAGGGGGTGACGATTTTCCTGTCCACCCACTTCATGAACGAAGCCCAGCGCTGCGACCGCATTTCCCTGATGCACGCCGGCAAGGTACTGGCCTGCGACACCCCCGCCGCGCTGCAACAGCAGTTCGCCGGCGATACCCTGGAAGCCGCCTTCGTGACCTGCCTGGAGCAGGCCCAAGGCGCCGCCGACGCCGCACCGACGCCAGCCCCTGCGGCAGAAACCACCCAGGCCCCGAGCAGCGTACCGCCAAGCAAACCCGGTTTCAGCCTGGCCCGCCTGCTGGCCGTGGCCACCCGCGAGGGCAAGGAATTGCTGCGCGACAAGGTGCGCCTGGGCTTTGCCCTGCTGGGGGCGATTTTCATGATGGTGATCTTCGGCTACGGCATTTCCCTGGATGTGGAGAAGCTGGCTTTCGCCGTCTACGACCAGGACCAGACGCCGCAAAGCCGCGCCTACCTGGAGGCGTTTCGCAGCTCGCGGTACTTTCAGGAACAGCCGCCGATCCGCGATTCGGCCGAACTGCACCGACGCCTGCAGCGCTCGGAAATCAAGCTGGCACTGGAAATTCCCCCCGGTTTCGGCCGCGATCTGTACGCCGGGCGCCAACCTGCGGTGGCGGCCTGGCTGGATGGCGGTATGCCGTTTCGCGCCGAAACCAGTCGCAACTATGTCGAGGCCGTGCACCAGGCCAACCTGGAGCAACTGGCCGAACAAAGCAGCCCGGCCTACAACCCGCGCCCTGCGGCCCGGCTGGAAACACGCTTTCGCTACAACCAGGACGTGGTCAGCGTGAACGCCATCGGCCCCGGGGTGATGGCGCTGATCCTGGCGTTTATCCCGGCGATGCTGACGGCGCTGGGGATTGTCCGCGAGAAGGAACTGGGCTCGATCACCAACTTCTACGCCACACCCCTGACGCGCCTGGAGTTTCTCCTGGGCAAGCAGGCGCCGTACCTGGCGGTCAGCCTGATCAACCTCGGCCTACTGGTGGCGATGAATCGCTGGCTGTTTGGCGTGCCCTTCAAGGGCAGCGGCCTGACCCTGGCCTTCGGCGGCATGCTTTATGTGCTGGCCACCACCAGCATGGGCTTACTGATCTCGGCGTTCACCCGGACCCAGATCGCGGCGATCCTCGGCACCATGATCATCACCAGCCTGCCGACAATCCAGTTCTCCGGGCTGATCGTGCCGCGCTCGTCCCTTGAAGGCGCGGCCGCCTTTATGGGGCAGATGTTCCCTGCCGGCTATTTCCTCGATATCGCCGTCGGCACCTTCACCAAAGCCCTGGACCTGCGCCAGCTGTGGCCGCAGTGCCTGGCGCTGTTCGGGTTCTTCCTCGGCTTCACCGGGCTCAGCCTGGCCATGCTGAAAAAGCAGGAGGTCTGATGCACCAGCTCACCCACATCCTGCGCCTGGGCCTCAAGGAACTCACCAGCCTGCGCCACGACAGCGTGCTGCTGCTGTTCCTGCTGTACGCCTTCACGGTGGCGATCTACATGCCTGCGGCCGGCTCGGTCATCGGCGTGCACAACGCCAGCGTGGCCCTGGTGGACGAGGACCACAGCCACCTCTCCCGGCAGTTGGCCGAAGCCCTGCAACCGCCCGAATTCCAGAGCGCGGTGGCGCTGCCCTACGACCAGTTGGACAAGGTCATGGACAGTGGCCAGTACACCTTCGTGATCAACGTACCGGCCAACTTCCAAAGCGATCTGCTGGCCGGGCGCGAGCCCGCGGTGCAGGTCAACGTCGATGCCACGGCCATGAGCCAGGCGTTCATGGGCGCCGGCTATATAGGACGGATCTTCCAGCGCGAACTGCTGACCTACGGCGGCCAGAACGAAGCGACCAGCAAGGCGCCCGCCCTGCTGACCACGCGCGCGCTGTTCAACACCAACCTCGAAGGGGGCTGGTTCCTGGCGGTGATCCAGATCGTCAATAACATCACCATCCTCGCCATCGTCCTCACCGGCACCGCCCTGCTGCGCGAACGCGAGCACGGCACCCTGGACCACTTGCTGGTGCTGCCGCTGACGGCACTGGAAATCATGCTGGCAAAAATCTGGAGCAACATGCTGGTGGTGGTGCTCTGCACCTGGATCTCGCTGGAGGTGATCGTCAAAGGTGCCCTGGGGGTGCCGCTGGCGGGCTCGATGACTTTGTTTTTGCTGGTGACCGCGCTGTACCTGTTCGCCAGCACCGCCCTGGGGATTTTCCTCGCGACCCTGGCCCGTTCCACGCCGCAGTTTGGCCTGCTGGCGATTCCGGTAATCATCCCGATGCTGCTGTTATCGGGCGGCAGCACGCCGCTGGACAGCATGCCGCAGTGGCTGCAATGGGTGATGCAGGGCTCGCCGTCGACGCATTTCGTCAGCCTGAGCGCGGCGATCCTGTTTCGCGACGCCGGGGTCAGCGTGGTGTGGCCGGACCTGTTGGCCCTGGCGGGGATCGGCCTGTTGTTCTTCGCCATTGCTCTGGCGCGCTTTCGCAAAAGCCTGGCCTCATAGCCGCCGGGGTTTAGCCGACGCCGAAAACGACACAGCGCCGGCCCGCCGATTCCTGGAGAGTCATGCCCAGGGGTCGACGTGCAGGCGCTGGAGGCAGGTGCGGCACCTCGCTCGAGATGCCGAGCCGCGGCTTACTGGATGATCAGGTTGTTGAACAGCAGGTCTTCCACCACCGGCTTGCCGGTTTCGTCGTTCATCACCTGCTGGGTCTGCTTCAGGGCTTCCTGGCGCAGTTTTTCCTTGGCTTCGACGTTGTTCATGGTCTCGGTGGTCTGCTGGGCGAACAGCGCCACCAACTGGTTGCGGATCAACGGCTCATTGGCCTTGACCGCCTTGGCCGCTTCATCGCCCGTGACCCGCAGGGCCACGTCGGCCTTGTAGACCTTGAGCTTCTGGGTGCCATCGAGGCCGTAGTTACCCACGAACGGCGGGCTCAGGCTGATGTAGCTGACTTTCGGTGCTTCGCCTTCTTTGGCTTCTTCGGCCATGGCTGCCATGGGCAGAGTCAGGGCCAGCATCAACATGATCCACGCTTTCACAGTTCGCTCCTTATCCGGTTTGCGGCCTAGCATAAAGGCCCCACTGCCTGAGCCCAAGCACAAAGCTTATGGGCGGCTATCAGGACGGGGCATGCTCGTTGACCGCGTTATTCACACACCTACACTTATCGGCCACCACTCCCAAAGGAATAGCCCTGATGAAAGCCGTGCTGTGCAAAGCCTTCGGCCCTGCCGAAACGCTGGTGCTGGAAGACGTCGCGAGTCCTGTGCCGAAGAAGAACGAAATCCTGCTTGAGGTGCACGCGGCCGGGGTCAACTTCCCGGATACCCTGATCATCGAGGGCAAATACCAGTTCAAGCCGCCCTTCCCGTTTTCGCCGGGCGGTGAGGCAGCCGGGGTGGTCAGCGCGGTCGGGGAGAAAGTCAGCCACCTCAAGGTCGGCGACCGGGTCATGGCCCTGACCGGCTGGGGCAGCTTTGCCGAGCAGGTTGCGGTGCCGGGCTACAACGTGCTGCCGATCCCGCCGAGCATGGACTTCAATACCGCCGCTGCCTTCAGCATGACCTACGGCACGTCGATGCACGCGCTCAAGCAGCGCGGCCACCTGCAACCGGGCGAGACCCTGCTGGTGCTCGGCGCCTCGGGCGGCGTGGGACTGGCGGCAGTGGAAATCGGCAAGGCCATGGGCGCCCGGGTGATTGCCGCCGCCAGCAGCGCAGAGAAACTCGCGGTGGCCAAGGCCGCCGGAGCCGATGAGCTGATCAACTACAGCGAAAGCAACCTCAAGGAAGAGATCAAGCGCCTGACCGACGGCAACGGCGCCGACGTGATCTACGACCCGGTAGGCGGCGATCTGTTCGACCAGGCCGTGCGCTCCATTGCCTGGAACGGCCGCCTGCTGGTGGTGGGCTTCGCCAGCGGACGCATCCCCGAGCTGCCGGTGAATCTGGCGCTGCTCAAAGGCGCGGCGGTGGTCGGGGTGTTCTGGGGCTCATTCGCCCAGCGCCAGCCTCAGGACAACGCGGCCAACTTCCAGCAGCTGTTCGGCTGGTTCGCCGAAGGCAAGCTCAAGCCGCTGGTATCCCAGGTCTACTCCCTGGCACAGGCCGCACGGGCGATCGACGATCTGGGCCAGCGCAAGGCCGTGGGCAAAGTGGTGGTGCAGGTGCGCTGAGGCGCAGCAGACCGGGCTTAATGCGCTGCGGACTTGCAGCGCTTGAGCCGCGCTTCCAGGTTGCGATCCGGCATCGCGTGGCTACGCAAGGCGTGCACGGTCTGTTCGACGTAATCACGCGTGGTGCCGTAGCGCCCGCTGGCGCTCTCAAACACCTGGCTCAGCACATGGTCCGGCAGATTGCCGGCATAGCTGGGCAGGTGCCGTTCCAACACAAAACCCAGGGCCTGGACCTGACTGCCATCTTCGAGTCGGCAATTGAGCCAGTGCGGGCGATAGGACGGATAAGGCATCTCACGCTGCCACAGCGCAAACAACGAAGCGTCGAGCTGTTCCTGGGGCAGGCGATAGGCAAAGCCGCTGCAGGAGCCGCCGCGATCCAGGCCGAAGACCAGCCCGGGCAATTCCGGCGTGCCGCGATGCTCGTGGGACCACAGGTACAAACCCCGATGGTAGCCGTGCACTCGGCCCCGCATGCGCTCGACAGCAGAGCATTCCGGGCGCCAGATCAGCGACCCGTAGGCAAACAACCACACCGGGCCGCCCTTGTGGCGAGCCATGGTCGATTGCATTGAGCTGAGCAATTGTTCGTGAGTCAGCTGCGGCCCCAGATCGAGCCGCGGAGGATAAGCAGGATTCAAACAAGCAGATTCAATGGCGGTCATAACGGATGATGTTCGGCCCCGCAAGTATTACGAGATGCAATCAAGATTAACGCCCTGAAACATATCGCAATAAGAATAAAACGAAAAGTACTTAAAGACGTATGACTCAATTACCTGGCAACAATGGCCAAACTCGGTGCCGCAGGCCACTTGCATATAGCTTAATACTACTTAGGAAATGTCTTAAATATCAGAATGAAATATGCATAAGCCTAATGTTTGACTAGGATGTGCCCTCATCTCTCTGAAGTACCGCCACTCTTGGCCGTCCCCAGGCATATACAGCACGCCTAAAGAGGCCCCTCATGAAAAAACTTCGACTCAGCGGCCTGCTATTACTGGCCCACGCCGGTGCAGCACTGGCAAGCGGCGACACTCAGGCAACAGACCAGGGTTTCTGGTACCTGCAAACCAGTGTCTTTACCAAACACTATTCCCCCGACCCGGATCACAATAACAACCAGGACTTATTGGGCCTGGAACGCAATGAAGCGTCGGGCTGGGTATATGGCGCGGCAACTTTTCGCAACTCGTTCAGCCAGCGCTCCTATTACGCCTACGCCGGCAAACGTTATCAAAGTGCCAACTATCCGCTGTACCTGAAACTCACGGGGGGATTACTGGAAGGCTACCGCGGCAAATACCAGAACAAGATCCCGCTCAACCGCTTCGGTGTAGCGCCGGTGATTATCCCGTCGCTGGGCACTTACTACGGCCCGGTGGCGGCGGAGCTGGTGCTGTTGGGCGCCAACGCCGCAATGATCACCACCGGCGTGCGTTTCTAGAGCCGACGCCCTGCGCAGCCTGGGCCCGACTCAGGGCCGCGGGGCATAGGCGAAGACATCGGCGCGCATCTGGTGCGCATCCATCCCCGCATTGACCAGCGCATCGAGCGTCGCATAAATCATCGCCGGCGAGCCGCTGGCGTAGACGTACACCGCGGACAGGTCAGCAATGTCTTCGCAGACCGCTTCGTGCAGCATGCCGCAGCGCCCTTCCCAACCGCACAGATCACTGACGACCTGATGCAGGTAGAGATTGGGCAGTTGCTGCCACTGTTCCCATTCGTCGATACGGTAGAAATCTTCAGGCCGGCGTACGCCCCAATACAGGTGTACCGGGTGCTTGAAGCCGCTGGCCCGACAATGCTCGATCAGGCTATGCATCTGCGCCATGCCGGTACCGGCTGCGATCAGCACCAGCGGCCCATCGGGCAACTCGGCCAGGTGAGTATCGCCAAACGGCAGCTCGACCCGCACGACGCGGTTGCGTTGCAGCTGTTCGATCAGGCTCTGGGCGCTGCTTTCGCGGACCAGCACATGCAGTTCGATATCACGCCCGGAATGGGGCGCCGAAGCCAGGGAAAAAGCCGATTTCTCGCCGTTTTCCCGCTCCAGCATCAGATATTGGCCAGCGTGGTAACGCGGCGGCTTGCCGGCTGGCGCACGCAAGCTCACCCGCCAGACATCACCGCCGACTTCCACGCACTCACTGACCTGACACGACAGACTGCGCACCGGCAGCTCTCCCAGGGCAAGCACGCCATCCCACAACACAATGCAGTCTTCCAGCGGCTCTGCAATGCAAGTGTAGAACTCGCCATGGTCACGCACATCGCCGGCCTGGCGGACGCTGCCTTCGACCAGCAAGGCGCCACACACGTGGCAATTGCCATTGCGGCAGCTTTGCGGGCACTCATAGCCCAGGCGTCGCGCCGCATCGAGAATCCGCTCGCCGGGCAGTGTCTCAAGCACGGCTCCGGAGGGCTGCAAGGTTACACGCATCAATCTATTCCTAACTGATTCCAGATGGCATCGATCCGGCGGGTCACCGCCTCATCCTTGACGATCACCCGGCCCCACTCGCGAGTGGTTTCACCGGGCCATTTATGCGTGGCATCGAGCCCCATCTTCGACCCCAGGCCGGAAACCGGCGAGGCAAAATCCAGGTAGTCGATCGGCGTGTTATCGATCATCACCGTGTCGCGCTTGGGGTCCATGCGCGTGGTAATGGCCCAGATCACGTCGTTCCAGTCGCGTGCGTTGATATCGTCGTCGGTGACGATAACGAACTTGGTGTACATGAATTGTCGTAAAAACGACCACACACCCAGCATCACGCGCTTGGCATGGCCGGGGTACTGCTTCTTCATGGTCACCACCGCCATGCGGTACGAGCAGCCTTCGGGCGGCAGGTAGAAGTCGGTGATTTCCGGGAACTGCTTCTGCAGGATCGGCACAAACACTTCATTGAGCGCCACGCCGAGAATGGCCGGCTCATCCGGCGGGCGGCCGGTGTAAGTGCTGTGGTAGATCGGCTTGATGCGATGGGTGATGCGCTCCACGGTGAACACCGGGAAGCTGTCGACCTCGTTGTAATAACCGGTGTGATCGCCGTAAGGGCCTTCATCGGCCATCTCGCCCGGGTGAATCACCCCCTCAAGGATGATTTCGGCGGTGGCCGGCACTTGCAGGTCATTGCCCCGGCACTTCACCAACTCGGTGCGGTTGCCCCGCAGCAGGCCGGCGAAGGCGTACTCGGAAAGGCTGTCCGGCACCGGGGTCACGGCGCCAAGGATGGTCGCGGGGTCTGCGCCCAGGGCCACGGCCACCGGGAATGGCTGCCCCGGGTTCTTCTCGCACCACTCGCGGTAATCCAGCGCGCCGCCACGATGGCTCAACCAGCGCATGATCACTTTGTTGCGGCCGATCACCTGCTGGCGATAGATGCCCAGGTTCTGCCGGTCCTTGTTCGGGCCTTTGGTGACCGTCAGGCCCCAGGTGATCAGGGGGCCGACATCGCCCGGCCAGCAGGTCTGCACCGGCAGCATCGCCAGGTCGACGTCGTCGCCTTCGATGACCACCTCCTGGCACACCGCGTCCTTCACCACCTTGGGCGCCATGGCGATGATCTTGCGGAAGATCGGCAGCTTGGACCAGGCGTCTTTCAGGCCTTTGGGCGGCTCGGGCTCCTTGAGGAAAGCCAGCAGCTTGCCGATTTCCCGCAGCTCGCTGACGGCTTCCGCGCCCATGCCCAGGGCGACACGCTCGGGCGTGCCGAACAGGTTACCGAGCACCGGAATGTCATAACCCGTAGGGTTTTCAAACAACAGGGCCGGACCTTTGGCACGCAGGGTGCGATCGCAGACCTCGGTCATTTCCAGCACTGGGGACACCGGAACCTGGATGCGCTTGAGTTCACCGCGCTGTTCCAGGCCGCTGATAAAGTCGCGCAAGTCGCGATACTGCATGCGTGAGCCTCGTTTTGGCCGTGGCGTTCGGGGCAGGCAGTTTAGCGCCGAACCCAGCTGTTCAGAACAGCGAACTGCCCGTTGATCAATAATCAGATAGCAAAAAGCCGGGTTTCCCCGGCTTTTGCGGTCCCGCTCGACTTACTTGCGTTTCATCGACAGGAAGAACTCATCGTTGGTCTTGGTCTGTTTCAGCTTGTCGATCAAGAACTCGATGGCGGCGACTTCATCCATAGGATGCAGCAGCTTGCGCAGGATCCACATGCGCTGCAGCTCGTCGTCGGCGGTCAGCAACTCTTCGCGGCGGGTGCCGGAGCGGTTGATGTTGATGGCCGGGAACACGCGCTTCTCAGCGATGCGACGGTCCAGAGGCAGCTCCATGTTGCCGGTGCCCTTGAACTCTTCGTAGATCACTTCATCCATCTTCGAGCCGGTTTCAACCAGCGCGGTAGCGATGATGGTCAGCGAGCCGCCTTCTTCGATGTTGCGCGCGGCGCCGAAGAAACGTTTCGGTTTCTCCAGGGCGTGGGCATCGACACCACCGGTGAGCACTTTGCCGGAGCTCGGGATCACGGTGTTGTAGGCACGGGCCAGACGGGTGATGGAGTCCAGCAGGATCACCACGTCCTTCTTGTGCTCAACCAGGCGCTTGGCCTTCTCGATGACCATTTCGGCAACCTGCACGTGGCGGGTTGGTGGCTCGTCGAAGGTCGAGGCAACCACTTCGCCGCGCACGGTGCGCTGCATTTCGGTTACTTCTTCCGGGCGCTCGTCGATCAGCAGAACGATCAGGTGCACTTCCGGGTTGTTACGGGTGATGTTGGCTGCGATGTTCTGCAACATGATCGTCTTGCCCGCTTTTGGCGGTGCCACGATCAGACCACGCTGGCCTTTGCCGATCGGGGCGCAGAGGTCGATCACACGACCGGTCAAGTCTTCGGTGGAACCGTTGCCGGCTTCCATCTTCATGCGCACGGTCGGGAACAGCGGAGTCAGGTTTTCAAACAGAATCTTGTTCTTGGCGTTCTCGGGACGATCGTAGTTGATCGTGTCGACCTTGAGCAGCGCGAAGTAACGCTCGCCTTCCTTTGGAGGGCGGATCTTGCCAACGATGGTGTCACCGGTGCGCAAGTTGAAACGACGGATCTGGCTTGGCGAGACGTAGATATCGTCTGGGCCGGCCAGGTAGGAGGCGTCGGAAGAACGGAGGAAGCCGAAGCCGTCCTGGAGGATCTCCAGCACGCCATCACCGGAGATTTCCTCGCCGCTTTTCGCGTGCTTTTTCAGCAGGGAGAAAATCACGTCCTGCTTGCGCGAACGGGCCATATTTTCTATGCCCATCTGTTCGGCCAATTCGAGCAGTTCGGTAATCGGCTTTTGCTTGAGTTCAGTCAGATTCATATAGGAATGACGTAATCATTTATGGAGGGGGGGAAATTAAGCTTTTGGCTTAATGAGGCCGCGCCGCGGAGAAGGCGACAGGATCGCGTACTTGTTCGAAAGGAGAGCGTCGGCGACGGCTTGCAGGGGGCAGTGGAGAAACCAGTGCGGGGCCGAATGTAACACCTGAGTTTCTGAGCGTCTAGCCCTCAATCATGAAAAAGCCCCGCAATTTGCGGGGCTTTTTTTGACCGGATCTGACAACGCCGCTTAGATGTTGGCGTCGAGGAAAGCAGCCAGTTGCGACTTCGACAGAGCACCTACTTTGGTGGCTTCAACGTTGCCGTTCTTGAACAGCATCAGTGTCGGGATACCACGTACGCCGTGCTTGGCAGGGGTTTCCTGGTTCTCGTCGATGTTCAGCTTGGCAACGGTCAGCTTGCCTTTGTAGGTCTCGGCGATTTCGTCCAGAACCGGAGCGATCATTTTGCAAGGGCCGCACCATTCAGCCCAGTAGTCGACCAGTACAGCGCCTTCGGCCTTGAGTACGTCGGCCTCGAAGCTAGCGTCGCTAACGTGTTTGATAAGATCGCTGCTCATGGAAGTCTCCAGGTTGTAAGCAAAAAAACGTGGCCCATCATAGCCGCCCTTCCCGCGTTCAGGAAGCCGGAGATGATTGACTCTCGCTATGGTGAGGCATGAGTTTGGGTATAGCTCAACTCAGGACGAGCCAGGGGTCACGAAGGCGATTCCGGTGCGCAGCGCGGCACCCCGAACATGTTCCTGCATGGCCTTCTGCGCCGCGCCGGACGCGTGCCGGGCCAGGCCGCGCAGGATCTTGCGGTGCTCCTGCCAGGTTTCCATGGCTCGCTCGGGTCGGATGAACGGTAGTTTCTGGCTCTCCAGAAACACCTCGGCACTGGCACTGAGGATGCTCAGCATCGCCTGGTTGCCGCTGGCCAGGAGGATCTTCTGGTGAAACTCGAAGTCCAGCCGCGCCGCCGCTTCGAAGTCCCCGGCCCGCAGCTCGCGGCGCATGGCCTCGACGTTATCTTCCAGGGCATCCAGCTCGTCGGCGGTCAGGGTCACGGCCGCAAGGCCGGCGGCAAACCCCTCCAGCGCATAACGCAGCTGGAAGATATCCACCGGCGAGGCCTGGGCCGCGAACGGCCAGCTCAGGCCTGCGGCATTCGCCAACGGCTCCGGCGCCTGGACGAACACCCCCTTGCCCGGCTGCACGCTGATCACCCCCAGTGCGCTCAGGGACGACAGCGCCTCACGTAATGAGGCCCGGCTGACGCCCAATTGCAGTGCCAGGTCCCTTTGCGAGGGCAAGGCATCGCCCGGGCCGAAGCCCTGTTCGGTAATCAATTGACGAATGGCTTGCAACGCCACTTCGGGCACGGCGCGGGAGATCGAGTTCATAGATTTCAGCTGGGTCGGGCCACGAAAGCGGTAGTTGTAAAGCTATTCGCCGAGCCCGGCAAGTCGTGCCCCAAGCGGGTTCGGGCGCCTGGGCCGACGCTCGATAAGGGTGCGAAAACCGGCACAACTGTTCAGACCAGTAAGACCGACCAAGCCCAGTAAAACCCTGCCCTGCAAGGCTTTTGCCGTGATCTGGCATGGGCTGTGCTGTGTCGCAACCCTGAAATCACTCGCCGCCGTTCCGGAGAATTGCCATGACCCAGCGTTTCAGCGCCCTGCTCTGCGCCCTGTTTGCCAGCCTGATGCTGAGCCAGGCCCCCGCCCACGCCAATGGCCTGGACGATGTCGTCGCCCGCGGCACGCTTAAGGTCGCCGTGCCCCAGGACTTCCCGCCCTTCGGCTCGGTGGGCCCGGACATGAAACCCCGCGGCCTGGATATCGACACCGCCAAGCTGCTGGCCGAGCAACTCAAGGTCAAACTCGAACTGACCCCGGTCAACAGCACCAACCGCATCCCGTTCCTCACCACAGGCAAGGTCGACCTGGTGATCTCCAGCCTCGGCAAGAACCCCGAGCGCGAGAAGGTCATCGACTTCTCCCGCGCCTACGCTCCCTTCTACCTCGCCGTGTTCGGCCCGCCGGATGCCGCCATCAGCAGCCTCGACGACCTCAAGGGCAAGACCATCAGCGTCACCCGTGGCGCCATCGAAGACATCGAACTGACCGCCGTGGCACCCCAGGGCGTGACCATCAAGCGCTTCGAGGACAACAACTCGACCATCGCCGCCTACCTCGCCGGGCAAGTCGACCTGATCGCCAGCGGCAACGTGGTAATGGTGGCCATCAGCGAACGCAACCCGAAACGCATCCCGGCCATGAAGGTCAAGCTCAAGGACTCTCCGGTCTATGTCGGTGTGAACAAGAACCAGCCGGAGCTGCTGGACAAGGTCAACCAGATCCTGGCCACCGCCAAGAGCGACGGCAGCCTGGAAAAGAACGCACAGCTGTGGCTCAAACAGCCACTGCCGGCTGATCTCTGATCGCACCGACGGAGGTTAGCCATGGCCTATCAGTTCGACTTTCTACCGGTGCTGGAAAACACCGGCCTGCTGTTGCGTGGCGCCCTGTTCACCCTTGAGCTGACCGCCATCGGCACCCTGCTCGGGGTCAGCCTGGGGATCGTCGGCGCGTTGGTGCGGGCCTGGAAGATCCAGCCCTTCTCGGCGATCTTCGGCGTCTACGTCGAGCTGATCCGCAACACGCCGTTCCTGGTGCAGTTGTTCTTTATCTTCTTCGGCCTGCCGTCCCTGGGGCTGCAGATTTCCGAATGGCAGGCCGCCGTGCTGGCGATGGTGATCAACCTGGGCGCCTATTCCACCGAAATCATCCGCGCCGGCATCCAGGCCATCCCCAAGGGGCAGCTGGAGGCGGCCGCGGCCCTGGCCATGAGCCGCATGGAAGCCTTCCGCCACGTGGTGCTGCTACCGGCCCTGGGCAAGGTGTGGCCGGCCCTGAGCAGCCAGATCATCATCGTCATGCTCGGCTCGGCGGTGTGCTCGCAGATCGCAACGGAGGAGCTGAGCTTTGCCGCCAATTTCATACAGTCGCGCAACTTCCGCGCCTTCGAGACCTACGCCCTGACCACCCTGGTCTACCTGTGCATGGCCTTGCTGATCCGCCAATTGCTGAACTGGGTCGGCCGGCGCTATATCGCGAGGAGCAGCCAATGAGCGACTTCACCTTCTGGGACATCCTGCGCAACCTGCTGGGCGGCCTGCAATGGACCCTGGCCCTGTCCCTGGTGGCCTTTATCGGTGGCGGCCTGATCGGCTTGCTGATCATGACCCTGCGCATTTCCGCCAAGGCCTTCCCACGGGGCTTCGCCCGCCTCTATATCGAGCTGTTCCAGGGCACGCCGCTGTTGATGCAACTGTTCCTGGTGTTCTTCGGCATTGCCCTGCTCGGGATCGACATCTCCGCCTGGCTGGCGGCGGCGATCGCCCTGACCCTATTCACCAGCGCCTACCTGGCGGAGATCTGGCGCGGCTGCGTCGAGTCGATCCCCCATGGCCAGTGGGAGGCGTCGTCGAGCCTGGCCCTGAGCCCGCTGGAGCAATTGCGCCATGTGATCCTGCCGCAAGCCCTGCGCATTGCCGTGGCGCCCACCGTGGGCTTCTCGGTGCAGGTGGTCAAAGGCACGGCGGTGACCTCGATCATCGGCTTCACCGAACTGACCAAGACCGGCGGCATGCTCGCCAACGCCACCTTCGAACCCTTCATGGTCTACGGCCTGGTAGCGCTTGGATATTTCCTGCTCTGCTACCCCCTGTCCCTCAGCGCGCGCTACCTGGAAAGGAGACTGCATGCCTCTGCTTAGAATTTCCGCCCTGCATAAATATTACGGCGACCACCATGTGCTCAAAGGCATCGACCTGAGCATCGAAGAGGGCCAGGTGGTGGCGATCATCGGCCGCAGCGGCTCGGGCAAAAGCACCCTGCTGCGCACCCTCAACGGCCTGGAGTCGATCAACGACGGGGTCATCGAGGTCGACGGCGAATACCTCGACGCGGCGCGAGCCGACCTGCGCAGCCTGCGACAGAAGGTCGGCATGGTGTTCCAGCAGTTCAACCTGTTCCCGCACCTGAGCGTCGGTGAGAACGTGATGCTCGCGCCCCAGGTGGTGCAGAAAGTGCCCAAAGGCAAGGCCGCCGAGCTGGCACGGCAGATGCTGGAACGGGTCGGCCTGGCGGAGAAGTTCGACGCCTTTCCCGACCGCCTGTCCGGCGGCCAGCAGCAGCGGGTGGCGATCGCCCGGGCCCTGGCGATGTCGCCCAAGGTACTGCTGTGCGACGAGATCACCTCGGCGCTGGACCCGGAACTGGTCAACGAAGTGCTCAGCGTGGTGCGCCAGCTGGCGAGGGATGGCATGACCCTGATCATGGTCACGCATGAAATGCGCTTCGCCCGCGAGGTGGGGGACAAATTGGTGTTCATGCATCAGGGCAAAGTGCATGAAGTGGGCGACCCCAAAGTGCTGTTCGCCAACCCGCAAACCCAGGAGTTGGCCAACTTCATCGGCAACCAGGAGGCCGTAGGCTGAGCCTCTGGCCGCCAGCGCCCGCTTTTATGCGCTGAATCAACGCATTAAACACTGCGCGTTGGCGGCAGCGGTTGATCGTGGCAGGATGTTCAGGTTATCGACCGAGATCCCCCCAACCATGCCGCAATCCCAAGCCAAGAATCTGTCCCTGATCGCCGCCATCGACCTGGGCTCCAACAGCTTTCACATGGTCGTGGCCAAGGCCCAGAACGGTGAAATTCGCATTCTCGAGCGGCTCGGTGAAAAGGTTCAACTGGCCGCCGGGATCAACGACGAGCGCCAGCTCAACGAAGAGTCCATGCAGCGCGGGCTCGATTGCCTGAAGCGCTTTGCCCAACTGATCAATGGCATGCCCCTGGGTGCCGTGCGTATCGTCGGCACCAACGCCCTGCGCGAAGCGCGCAACCGTGGCGAATTCATCCGCCGCGCCGAAGAAATCCTCGGCCACCCGGTTGAAGTCATTTCCGGCCGTGAAGAAGCTCGCCTGATTTACCTCGGCGTGTCCCACACCCTCGCCGACACCCCGGGCAAGCGCCTGGTGGCCGACATCGGCGGCGGCAGTACCGAATTCATCATCGGCCAGCGTTTCGAGCCACTGCTGCGCGAAAGCCTGCAGATGGGCTGCGTCAGCTTTACCCAGCGTTATTTCAAGGACGGCAAGATCACCCCGGCGCGCTATGCCCAGGCCTACACCGCGGCACGCCTGGAAATCATGAGCATCGAACACGCCCTGCACCGCCTGACCTGGGATGAAGCCATCGGCTCCTCGGGCACCATCCGCGCCATCGGCCTGGCGCTGAAGGCCGGCGGGCATGGCACCGGAGAGGTCAACGCTGAAGGCCTGGCGTGGCTCAAGCGCAAGCTGTTCAAGCTGGGCGATGCGGAAAAAATCGACTTCGAAGGAATCAAGCCCGATCGCCGGACCATTTTCCCGGCAGGCTTGGCGATTCTCGAAGCCATCTTCGATGCCCTCGAACTGCAACGCATGGACCACTGTGAAGGCGCGCTGCGTGAAGGCGTGCTCTACGACCTGCTGGGCCGTCATCATCACGAAGACGTGCGCGAACGCACCCTCAGCTCGCTGATGGAGCGCTACCACGTCGACCTGGAACAAGCTGCCCGGGTCGAGCGCAAGGCGCTGCATGCCTTCGACCAGGTGGCCGAGGACTGGGACCTGGAAGACGGCGTGTGGCGCGAGCTGCTGGGCTGGGCGGCCAAGGTGCATGAAGTGGGGCTGGACATCGCCCACTATCACTACCACAAGCACGGCGCCTACCTGATCGAGCACTCGGACCTCGCCGGCTTCTCCCGCGAAGACCAGCAAATGCTCGCACTACTGGTGCGTGGCCACCGGCGCAATATTCCCAAGGACAAGTTCGCCGAGTTCGGCGATGAAGGCACCAAGCTGATTCGCCTGTGCGTGTTGCTGCGCTTTGCGATTCTGTTCCATCACATCCGCGGCACCCAGGAAATGCCCCAGGTCAAACTGCACGCCGCGGGCGACAGCCTGGATGTGGTGTTCCCGGAAAACTGGCTGGATGAAAACCAGCTGACTCAAGCCGACTTCGCCCTGGAAGCGGAGTGGCTGACCCGGGTCGGCATCAGCCTCAACGTGCATTGAGGCCCGCGGCGGCCCTTGCGGGCCGCCGCTTCGCTGTCACTTCTCCTAGCGAACGCTCAACACTGGATTGCTCAGGCGCTCCAGCAGAATCGCCTGGGCGCTGCGCGGGTTCTGGTTGCCGGTCGGCGTGTTGCGGATGTAGCGCCCGTCCGACTGCAGGCTCCAGCTGTGGGTGTTGTCGGTGAGGTAACTCTCCAACTCTTTCTTGACCCGCAGGATCAGCTTCTTGCCCTCGACCGGGAAGCAGGTCTCGACCCGCTTGTCGAGGTTGCGCTCCATCCAGTCGGCACTGGAGAGGAACATCTGCTCCTCGCCGCCGTTGAGGAAGTAGAACACCCGGGTGTGCTCCAGGAAGCGGCCAATGATCGAGCGCACATGAATGTTGTGCGAGACCCCGGCGATGCCCGGACGCAGGCAGCACATGCCGCGCACCACCAGGTCGATGCGCACGCCGGACTGGCTGGCCTTGTACAGCGCGCGGATGATCTTCGGATCGGTCAGCGAGTTGAACTTGGCGATGATGTGCGCCGGCTTGCCGTCGAGGGCGAACTGAGTCTCCCGGGCAATCATGTCGAGCATGCCCTTCTTCAGGGTGAACGGCGCGTGCAGCAGCTTCTTCATGCGCAGGGTCTTGCCCATGCCGATCAACTGGCTGAACAGCTTGCCCACGTCTTCGCACAGGGCGTCGTCGGAGGTCAGCAGGCTGTAGTCGGTGTAGAGACGGGCGTTGGCCGCGTGATAGTTGCCGGTGCCCAAGTGCGCGTAACGCACGATCTCGCCGGCTTCACGGCGCAGGATCAGCATCATCTTGGCGTGGGTCTTGAAGCCGACCACACCGTAGATCACCACCGCACCGGCCGCTTGCAGGCGGCTGGCCAGTTGCAGGTTGGACTCTTCGTCGAACCGCGCGCGCAATTCGATCACCGCCGTGACTTCCTTGCCGTTACGCGCCGCATCCACCAGCGCATCGACGATTTCCGAGTTGGCACCGCTGCGGTACAGGGTCTGCCGGACGGCCAGCACGTGGGGGTCCTTGGCGGCTTGGCGCAGCAGGTCGACCACCGGGGTAAAGGACTCGAAGGGGTGCAGCAACAGGATGTCCTGCTTGCTGATCACGCTGAAGATGTTCTCGCTGTTCTGCAGCAGCTTGGGGATCTGCGGGGTGAACGGCGTGTATTGCAGCTCCGGATGGCTGTCCAGGCCGGTGATGCTGAACAGGCGCGTCAGGTTCACCGGGCCATTGACCTGATACAGCTCGGTCTCGTGCAGGTTGAACTGCTTGAGCAGGTAGTCCGACAGGTGTTTCGGGCAGGTGTCGGCCACTTCCAGACGCACCGCGTCGCCGTAGCGACGGGAGAACAGCTCGCCGCGCAGGGCGCGGGCCAGGTCTTCGACGTCCTCGGTGTCCACGGCCAGGTCGGCGTTACGGGTCAGGCGGAACTGATAGCAGCCTTTTACCTTCATGCCCTGGAACAGGTCATCGGCATGGGCGTGGATCATCGACGACAGGAACACATAGTTGTCGCCCGGGCCGCCGACTTCTTCCGGGACCTTGATGATGCGCGGCAGCAGGCGCGGCGCCGGGATGATCGCCAGGCCGGAATCACGGCCAAAGGCGTCGATCCCTTCCAGCTCGACGATAAAGTTCAGGCTCTTGTTCACCAGCAACGGGAATGGGTGCGTCGGGTCGAGGCCGATCGGGGTGATGATCGGCGCGATCTCGTCGCGGAAATAGCGGCGGACCCAGGTCTTGAGCTTGGTGGTCCAGTTGCGGCGACGGATAAAGCGGACCTGATGTTTCTCCAGCTCCGGCAACAGGATGTCGTTGAGGATCGCGTACTGGCGGTCGACGTGGCCGTGCACCAGTTCGCTGATGCGCGCCAGCGCCTGGTGCGGCTGCAGGCCGTCGGCCCCGGCTTGTTCACGGGCGAAGGTGATCTGCTTTTTCAGGCCGGCAACGCGGATCTCGAAGAATTCGTCGAGGTTGCTGGAGAAGATCAGCAGGAACTTGAGCCGTTCCAGCAGAGGGTAGGACTCATCCAGCGCCTGTTCCAGGACCCGGATGTTGAACTGCAGTTGCGACAATTCGCGGTGGATGTACAGGCTGCTGTCATCCAGGCTGGGAATCGCGATCGCCGGGGCCGCCTGCGGCGACTCGACCGCGGCCGCGACCACCGCAGGCGGGGTCTCCAGCTCGGGCGGGGTTTCGGCAACTTGCTCAATCACAGGCTGAGCGTCTTTTACGGCAACTTCAGTAAGTCCTTCGGTATTCATCGCGTGTTCCTGGGAGGGCTATTTTTGCTCTCGTAACAATTGAGCAGCACGAACGGCAAAGTAAGTCAGGATGCCATCGGCACCTGCACGTTTAAAAGCGGTCAGGGATTCAAGAATAACCCCTTCACCCAACCATCCATTCTGAATCGCCGCCATATGCATGGCGTACTCGCCGCTGACTTGGTAGACAAAGGTCGGCACCTTGAATTCATCCTTGACCCTATAAAGGATGTCCAGATAAGGCATGCCGGGCTTGACCATCACCATGTCCGCGCCTTCCGCCAGGTCGGCGGCCACCTCATGCAGCGCTTCATTGCTGTTGGCCGGGTCCATCTGGTACGAGGCCTTGTTGGCCTTGCCCAGGTTCAGCGCCGAGCCCACCGCATCGCGGAACGGGCCGTAATAGGCGCTGGCGTATTTGGCCGAGTAGGCCATGATCCGCACATTGACGTGACCGGCCAGCTCCAGGGCCTCGCGGATCGCCTGGATCCGCCCGTCCATCATGTCCGATGGCGCCACCACCTGGGCACCGGCCGCGGCATGGGACAACGCCTGGCGGACCAGGGCGTCAACGGTGATGTCGTTCTGCACATAACCGTCTGCGTCGAGAATCCCGTCCTGGCCATGGGTGGTGAACGGGTCCAGCGCCACATCGGTGATGACCCCAAGCTCCGGAAAGCGCTCGCGCAAGGCGCGGGTTGCGCGCTGGGCAATACCTTCCGGGTTCCAGGCTTCGGCCGCGTCCAGGGACTTGAGCGCCGCCGGAGTCACCGGAAACAGGGCCAGCGCCGGAATCCCGAGCTCGACCCAGGTCGCTGCCTCTTCGAGCAGCAGGTCAATGGTCAGGCGCTCCACCCCCGGCATCGAAGCCACCGCTTCCCGACGGTTCTCGCCCTCGAGCACGAACACCGGCAGGATCAGATCGTCGACGCTCAGGACGTTTTCACGAACCAGGCGGCGAGAGAAATCATCACGACGGTTGCGGCGCAGGCGGGTGGCGGGGAACAGGCGGTTGGCAGGGGTAAAGCTCACGGCAGACTCCTGAGCCCGCGCTGACGGGCGAGCGTGACAGTTATAAGCGGCCATTATGACGAACGAATGACAGTTGTGCTTAACCCTGTGACCTGTAGTCGCAGTGATTGTCATTGCTGGATTTGTTCACGTCGAGACACATTTCGATACTTTCCTCTATGTCCTCGAAGGGGTAGGCTGCGCGTTCATTTCGCCAGCACCCAGACAATGCTCCAACAATTTCTGCATGACTTCGGCTACTTCGCCCTTTTTCTCGGCACGTTCTTCGAAGGCGAAACCATTCTGGTGCTCGCGGGCTTCCTCGCGTTTCGCGGATACATGGATATCAATCTGGTGGTGGTAGTAGCCTTCTTCGGCAGCTACGCCGGCGACCAGCTTTGGTATTTCCTGGGGCGCAAGCACGGGCGCAAATTGCTTGCGCGCAAACCCCGCTGGCAATTGATGGGTGACCGGGCGCTGGAGCATATCCGCAAGCATCCGGATATCTGGGTACTGACTTTCCGCTTCGTCTACGGCCTGCGCACGGTCATGCCCGTGGCCATTGGCCTGTCCGGCTATCCGCCGGGACGCTACCTGCTGCTCAACGGTATCGGCGCGGCCATCTGGGCCACCGCCCTGGCCGCTGCCGCCTACCACTTCGGTGCAGTGCTCGAGGGCATGCTCGGCAGCATCAAGAAGTACGAGCTGTGGGTGCTGGGCGCCCTGCTGATCCTGGGCCTGGGCCTGTGGTTGCGCCGGCGCCTGAAGAACGCGCGGCTGGCCAAGGAGATCTACCAGGCCGAGCAGGACAAGAAGGCCGAAATCAAGACGCCAGTCGAGTAACCCGGCCTCTGACGTAATACAGACCGATCACACTGAGCAGGCTGTAGCTCAGCAGGCCGATCCAGCCCAACGGGCTGGCCGGCCACAGCCCGACCAGCGGCGCCAGCCACACCAGCGGCAGGTTCGACAGCAGCCGCACAGCCTCCAGCTTCAACGCCCACGGCCGATTCTCCAGCGCCGCGCCCAGCACGAACAACCCGAACGCTATGGCGCCCCAGCCCAGTACCAGGGCACCGGTCGGCAAGCTGTTCTCCAGGTTCATCAGGTAGCTGCCCAGCGCCACATACACCGAGAACTGCAGCACCACGTACACCTGCTGGCGCACATCCAGCTCCACCTCGAACTTGCGGAACTGGCTCAGGTCCGGCTTGGCCAGCGGGTACTTGGCCCGCACATCCGCCGGGCGCCAGCCGGTGCGCATGAACCAGATCCGCAGCTTGTCCCAGTAGCTTTCGGTACGCCGCGCGTCCTCCCACAGCTGTGCATAAAACTGCAGGTTGGCCCAGATCGGGTTCCAGCTGGCCAAGGGCGTGGTCACCCCAAATATCACGGGCTCGTTATCGTCTTCTTCCTGGAACGAGCCAAATAGACGGTCCCAAATAATGAACACGCCGCCGTAGTTGCGATCCATGTAGAGAGCGTTCTGTGCATGGTGGGCCCGATGATTGGACGGCGACACGAAGAACCATTCGAACCAGCCGAGCTTGGGGATATGCCGGGTATGCACCCAGAACTGGTAGAGCAGGTTCAGCGCCGCAACGCTGACAAACACCAGCAGTGGCACGCCGGCCACGGCCAGCGGCAGGTAGAAGATCCAGCTCAGCAGGAAGCCGGTGCTGGTCTGGCGCAGGGCTGTGGAGAGGTTGTAATCCTCGCTCTGGTGGTGCACCGAATGGGCGGCCCAGAGGATGTTGCGTTCATGGCCGAAGCGATGCAGCCAGTAGTAGCAGAAGTCATAGAGCACAAAGGCGAATACCCAGACCCAGACGCTGTCGGCCGGCAACTCGAACAGCGCCAGGTGCTTCAGGGCAAAGGCATAGGTCACCAGGCCCACACCCTTGGTCAGAAGCCCCGTGGTGGTCGACAGCATACCGGTGCTGATGCTGTTGACGGCATCGGCGACGCGGTAGTTGTTCACCCCGCGCCAGCGATCGACCAACAGTTCGACAACAATCAATACGAAGAAAAACGGCACCGCATAGAGGATGAAGTTCATGACGCGACCTGACCGGAATCGATACGCGAGATTAGGGCCCGCGGTGAAATAACCCTATGGCAACCCATGACAATTTAGTGGACATTTAGCGCCATGAATCTGGAGAAAAACCCATGAGCAAAAAAGTTGCAGTGATCCTTTCCGGTTGTGGCGTATACGACGGCGCCGAGATCCATGAAAGTGTGATCACCTTGCTGCGCCTCGACCAACGCGGCGCCAAGGTCCAGTGCTTCGCCCCTGACATCGCGCAGATGCACGTGATCAACCACCTGACCGGTGAAACCATGGACGAGTCGCGCAACGTGCTGGTGGAATCGGCGCGCATTGCCCGTGGCGAGGTGAAGAACCTGCGCGAAGCCAACGCCGAAGACTTCGACGCGCTGATCGTGCCCGGCGGTTTTGGCGCGGCCAAGAACCTCTCCAACTTTGCCGTCGAAGGCGCGGGCTGCAAGGTCCAGGAAGATGTACTGGCGCTGGCCGAAGCCTTTGCCGAGGCTGGCAAGCCGGTGGGCCTGATCTGCATTTCGCCGGCACTGGCGGCGAAGATCTACGGCCCGGGGGTGATCTGCACCATCGGCAACGATGCCGACACCGCCGCCGCCATGGGCAAGATGGGCGCCACCCACACCGACTGCGAAGTCAGTGAAATCATCGAGGACAAAGCCCGCAAACTGGTGAGCACCCCGGCCTACATGCTCGCCCAGTCCATCAGCGAAGCCGCATCCGGCATCAACAAGCTGGTGGACCGAGTGCTGGAACTGACCCACGAAAACGACTGACCGCCCTCGCTGCCTCAGCACCTGTTCGCGATCTGGCGAGCGACGCTCAGGCCTGACGCGCCAGCCGCGTCAGGATACGGTCCAGTGAGTTGGCGAACGCCTGCTTCTCGCGATCACCGTAAGGCCCCTGCCCGCCGCCGACCTGTCCCTGTTCGCGCAGGTCGGTGAACAGGTTGCGCACTGCCAGGCGCTCTCCCATGTTCTGCGCGTCGAACTCCTTGCCGCGAGGATCAAGGGCCGCCACACCTTTCTTCACCAGCCGGTCCGCCAGTGGCACATCGCTGCAGATCACCAGCTCGCCCGGTACGGCGTGTTCCACCAGATAATCGTCGGCGGCATCCGGCCCGCTGGGCACCACGATCAGCTTGACGCAG
This sequence comes from Pseudomonas sp. MF09150, assembly GCF_059862355.1. Classification (NCBI taxonomy): domain Bacteria; kingdom Pseudomonadati; phylum Pseudomonadota; class Gammaproteobacteria; order Pseudomonadales; family Pseudomonadaceae; genus Pseudomonas; species Pseudomonas sp. MF09150. The sequence goes on from NZ_JCBCUS010000003.1 coordinate 444,090, forward strand.
GTAAACGCCGGCTTGATCTGGCTTTGCCCGGCCACCAGCACCACCTCGAATTGACGCTTCAAGGCGAAGCGCACCAACTGATCCTTGGCCGCCTTGGGGCAAGCGTCGGCATCGACCCAGACACGCATAATCCTTCCTCATGAATGCACTGCGGGCAAACCCGCCCCCTGCACTTTAGCCGCAGGGGCGGGCTTGCCCGCTATAAACCCGCTATCGAGGCCTAGGAAGCCTGTACCCGACGCTTCTCGGCGTTGCGGCTGCGGCTGTAAAGCACCACGATCGCCACGATCGCCACGGCCTGGGCCGCCAGCGAGTAGGCATCGGCGTGGATCCCCAGCCAGTCGAAGTCGAAGAACGGCACCGGACGGGTGCCAAAGATCCCGGCCTCCTGCAATGCCTTGACCCCGTGCCCGGCGAACACCACCGACAACGCGCACAGCAGCGCGGCGTTGATGCCGAAGAACAGCGCCAGGGGCAGTTTCGCCGAGCCCCGCAGAATCACCCAGGCCAGGCCCACCAGCAGTACCAGCGCGGTAGCGCCACCGGCCAGCACCGCGTTATGCCCGGCCGGGCCGGCCTGCAGCCAGAGGGTTTCATAAAACAGGATGACTTCGAACAGCTCGCGGTAGACCGAGAAAAACGCCAGCATCGCAAAGCCAAACCGCCCACCACCGCCCACCAGACTGCTCTTGATGTAGTCCTGCCAGGCCGCCGCGTGCCGCCGGTCGTGCATCCACACCCCCAGCCACAGCACCATCACACTGGCAAACAGCGCCGTGGCGCCTTCCAGCAGTTCGCGCTGCGAGCCGCTGACATCGATCACATAGGCCGCCAGGGCCCAGGTCGCCAAGCCCGCCAGCAAGGCCAGGCCCCAGCCGACGTTGACGCTGCGCACCGCCGACTGCTGGCCGGTGTTGCGCAGGAAGGCGAGGATCGCCGCCAGCACCAGGATCGCTTCCAGGCCCTCGCGCAGCAGGATCAGCAACCCGGAGATGTAGCTCAGGGACCAGCTCAAGCCATCGGAACCCAACAGGTCCGCGGACTCCTTGAGCTTGGCCTTGGCCGCCGCCAGGCGCTGCTCGGCCTGCTCCGCCGGCAAGCCGTCCTGCAGCGATTGACGGTAAGCCATCAGGGATTTCTCGGTGTCTTTGCGCACAGTGGCGTCGACGTTGTCGAGGGAGCTTTCCACCAGCTCGAAGCCCTCGAGGTAAGCCGCCACCGACAGGTCATACGCCTGCTCGCGATCCCCGGCGCGGTAAGCGGCCAGGCTCTTGTCGAGGGTCGAGGCGGTGTAGTCCAGCAATTGCGCCGGACCGCGCTTGACCTGCGGCGGTTGCGCGCGCTGGGCACGGAAGGTCGCGGCGGCCGCCGGGCCCTGGGCGGAAAGGACTTCGCCGGGGGTTTGCCGGGCCAGGTCAGCAAGGTTGAACACCTCGGCCCCCTTGGCCGCTGCCGGATCCGCACTGAAGCTGGCGATGTAAGTCGCCAGGTCCCAGCGCTGGCGGTCGTCCAACTGGTCGGCGAACGACGGCATGTCGGTGCCTTCGACTCCCAGCCCCAGGGTGTTGTAGATCGCGTACAGGCTCAGGCGATCCAGGCGCGCGGCATCGCGCAGGTTGGCCGGTGGCGGCGTCAGGCCAACACCCGCCGGGCCATCGCCCGCCCCCGTGTCGCCATGGCACACCGAGCAATGCTGGGCATACAGGGGCGCGCCGCGAGTCGGGTCCGGGGTAATGATCGGCGCCTGGCTGACCTCATAGGCCACCGCCAGCTTCGCCCCCAATTGCCGGGCCTGGCGGGCGACCGCCGCCCCGTCTTCACGGGCGCCGATGGCACTGCGCAGGCTGCTGACACCGGTTTCCAGCTCGGCCTTCTCCGGTTTGGACGGCAGATCGGCGATCAACCCCTGCAGCACCCCCAGAAATTCCAGCTGTTCGCTGTACTCGGCGTCGTCGATGACCTTGCCCGCCTCAACCGTGGACGGGTAATCCGCGCCGATGTAATCGAGCAAATGCAGGGCCTTGGGCGCGCCTTCAACGGTATCGGCCAGCAGATTGGAGCTGCACAGGGCCAATAGCGGCAGCACAAGCCACGCCAGGAAACGGGAAGGGGCAATCATCAATCAATCTCAATTGGTAATACGAAGTTACATATTGTTCACTTCCAATGAGCTTCACTCAAGCGCCATGACGCCGCGCCTGCGCCATCAGCCCCGCAAAACCGGGCGCAAGCCTTGCCGGCAGGGTGTTACGGGCCATCGGCCGGACTTGCGCAAATTTGCCCTCGACGCCAAAAAGCCACGCTCGCTGACCGCAGCCGCTGTCGAACACCAGCGTAAATGCCCGAGGCAGACATCCGCCCCCGCTCCCCTGATTCCGCGTACTGGCACCCGCTTAATAAATGAAATTAAAAAGCCAGTACAAGGCCATCATCCGCCGCTATAATGCCGCGCCCTAGTTATCGCGATAGGGTATTTAAGCTCCTCTTTTTATGAGGAATTGGCAGGATAGCCAGTTGTCCTGCCAGTGGGTCCGTCCAGCCCTACCCGCGCGCCAGGCTGCCCAATTCAGGGAAGAAGTACCCATGGCCTCCCGCGCCCTCACCTTGTTCGCCCTCAGTACGGCCACCCTGCTGGCTGGCTGTTCGGCCTTCCGCAGCTATGATAACGAGCTTCAGGAAACCAACCAGCAACTGGGCGCCGGCCACGTCGATGCTGCCCTGGCCCTGCTGGAAAAGAACAACCAGAGCGAAGACAAAGACCTGCTCTATTACTTCGAAAAAGGCGAGTTGCTGCGGGCCAAGGGCGACCTCAACGGCAGCCAGACGGCCTGGCGCCATGCCGACCAGGTGGTGGGCAACTGGGAAGACTCGGTCAAGCTCGACACCGACAAGTACCTGGCCCAGTTCGGCAGTTTCCTGATCAACGACAAGGTGCGGCGCTACGAAGGCTACGACTACGAAAAAGTCATGCTGACCACTCAGATGGCCCTGAACCTGCTGGCTCAGAACGATTTCGACGGCGCCCGTACCGAAATCAAGAAAACCCACGAACGTGAAGCGGTGATCGCCGAGCTGCGCGACAAGGAATACCTCAAGCGCGAGGACGAAGCCGAAAAACAGGGCGTCAAGACCGAGTACAAGGACCTCAAGGGTTACCCGATCGAGTCCCTTGATGCGCCCGATGTGGTCAGCCTGAAAAACAGCTACCAGAGCGCGTTTAGCCATTACCTGGCCGGCTTCGTCTACGAAGCGCTGGGTGAAAAAGACATGGCGGCACCGGGCTACCGCAAGGCCGCCGAACTGCGCCCCAACACCCCGCTGCTGGAACAGGCGCTGCTGAACCTGGACGAGCCAGCCGCCGTACCGACCGTCAAGGTATCGGGCAAATCCAAGAAGTCGTCGGCCAAGGCTGCGGCCAAGCCCGTTGCCAAGCCCGAGCTCGCCGCTGACGAAAGCGACATCCTGATCGTGGTGCAAAGCGGCCTGGCGCCGGCCCGCGACTCGATCCGCATTCCACTGCCGCTGCCCATCAGCGGCAACCTGGTGATCACCCCGCTGTCGTTCCCGGTGATCAAGCCGGACACCACGACCCCAGCCTTCACCCAGATCGCCGTGGATGGCCAGCAACAGTCCCTGACCCAGCTCAACAGCACCACCGCCATGTCCCGCCGCGCCCTGCGTGACGACATGCCGGGGATCATCCTGCGCACCACCGTGCGCGCCGTGACCCGTGGCGTGGCGCAAAAACAACTGAACGACGTCAACCCGCTGGCCGGCCTGGCCGTGGGCATTGCTTCGGCCGTGACCGAAGGTGCGGACACCCGCACCTGGCGCACCCTGCCGGACAACACCCTGGTGACGCGCCTGCGGGTCAAGCAGGGCGAGCACCAGATCACCCTGCCTAGCGCCCAGGGCGGCTCCCAGGTGCAGGTCAAGATCGACCGGCGCTATCAGGTCGTAACCCTGCGCGTGGTCGGCAACCAGGTATTCAGCAGCGGCCTGGCCGCTCAGGTAATGCCCAGCGCCAATAGCCAGGCTGTGATCAGCCTCAAACAACCTTAAGCGGAGACTCTCATGCGCTTCAAAATCATCGCTGTCGCCGCGCTGGCCCTTCTGGGCGGCTGCGCAACCCCTCCACCACCGGCTCCCGGCAGCGCCGCGAGCAAGGTGGTGGTGATGAACAAGTTCAACAACATTGCCATCGGCGCAATGCGGGTCGCCCGTGAAAACGGCTTCCTGACGGTCAAGGTGGCGCTGAACAACACCAGCCACACCAACATGACCATGTACTACCGCTTCGTCTGGCTGGGCAACGACGGTTTCCCGGTGGCTGATGAAGAAAGCTGGAAGGTGTTCAACCTGTACGCGGCACAAGCCACCTTCCTGCCGGCCATTGCTCCGGTCCCCCAGGCCACTGACTTTCGCATGGAAGTCAAAACCCAATAAATCGCCACCCCATCAGATTTAGAGAGCACACCCATGTTTGCACGCTTTTCTTTCCTCGCCATTGCCGCCCTGCTGGCCAGTGGCTGCGCCAATAACTCTCCCGTCCTGGGCGGCAAGAACATCGGCTACGGCGACAGCAAGGCCGTGGAACTGGTGACCAACGAGTTCGGTTCCACCGACCTGCAGATGATCGCCGAGTCCATGACCCGCTCCCTGGCCCAGTCCGGGATCCTGCAGGGTCGCCCTGTGGTCCAGGTCTACGACGTGAAGAACAAGACCAGCGAGTACATCGATACCCGCGAGATCACCACCTCGATCAAGACCCAGCTGATGAAGTCCGGCACCGCCCGCTTCGCCAGCGACAACACCGCGATGCAGAGCCAGGTCGACCAGCTCAAGCTGCAGAACCAGAGCGGCCTGTACAAGAAAGGTACCGTGGCCAAGACCGGCAACATGATCGCCGCCAAATACCGTCTTGAAGGTTCGATCAGCTCGATCGTCAAGCGCAGCAGCGACTACAAGGACGTCTTCTACAAATTCAGCCTGCAATTGATCGACGTCGAGAGCGGTCTGGCCGAGTGGATGGACGAGAAAGAGATCCGCAAAACCACGGAGCGCTAAGCAATGCGTGCATGGATTGGCATCATGGCCCTGGCTTGCGCGTTTGGCGCGCAGGCGGCCCCTAAAGTTGCAGTCATGGACCTGGCGTACCAGGAACGTGTGCAGGAATACATCCACATCGTGTCGTCGCAGAACAGCTATCGCGAGGGCTATGCCAGCGCCAGCGGTTCGTCGAGCTACAACGAGATGGAGTCGAGCACCAGCTACATCGAGGAAGGGGAGCTGCGCAAGTTCACCGGTGACATCAAGGGCGAGATCCTCAAGTCCGGGATGTTCCAGCTGATGCAGGGCACGCCCCACACCAGCGCGTCCACCGCCAACGTGTACGACGTGATCAAGCGCATCAAGGCCGGCAACTTCAAGGGCGCCGACTACGTGCTGTTCGGCACCCTGTCGGATATCGACTTCAACCGCGATATCAACGAGCTGGCCAACACCGACAGCTACTCGGCGGTGCTGGCACTGACCCTGGTGGCCGACTTCAGCCTGATCAACACCAAGACCTTCGAAATCACCTCGGCCTTTACCGCCATGGGTGAAGGTCAGGACACCAAGCTGGTGAACAACCGTGATGTGCGGATCTCGCTGAACCGCCCACGGGTGGTGCGCGAAGTGTCCAAGTCCCTGGGCGAAGACGTTGCCCGGCAGATGGCCGAGCAACTGGGCCGCGGCGGTTATCAGCAGCCAGGACAAGCGCCGACGCGCAACAACCTGCCGCCTGATACCCAGCCGGTGATCCTGCGCTAAACCCTCGGGCAATGAAAAAGGCGACCTTCGAGGTCGCCTTTTTTATGCCCGCCAGGTTTAGATCGCGGCTTTGCGAATGGTCGCCAATAGCCCTGCGGCCCCGATGAACAGCCCGGCAAAGGTGCGGTTCATCCGCCGCTGCTGGGTCGGCGTGCGCAACAGGCGCAGCACTTTGGAGGCCAGGCCGGTGTAGCCGGCCATGACGATCAGGTCGACCACAATCATGGTGCCGCCCAGGATCAGGTATTGCTTGATCAGCGGCGCATGGGGATCGATGAACTGCGGCAGCACCGCCAGCATGAACACCAGGGCCTTGGGGTTGCTGACATTGACCAGGAAGCCGCGAAAAACCAGGGCCAGGGGCTTGCCGATGGGGCGGATCGCCGCGTCATCGCTCATGTCGCTGGGCAGTGCGCGCCATTGCTTGACCGCGAGGTACACCAGGTACGCCACGCCAAACCACTTGATGGCGTAGAAGGCGGTGGCGGACGCCGCGAGGATCGCCCCCACGCCCGCGGCGACGATCGCAATCTGCAACGCCAGGCCCAGTTGCAGGCCCAGGGCATTCCAGTAGCCACGCCAGAAACCGTATTGCAGACCGCAGGACATCGACGCAATGGCGCCGGCACCCGGGGAAAGACTGATCACCCAGCAGGCGGCAAAAAACGCCAGCCATGTCTCAAGAACCATCGCGCACCTCGGATCGAATCAATCGTGGCTGCCTAAGCTAATCCTCCGACTCGCGGCTGACCATGTTTTTTTCTAGGGCGCGCAAGGTGTCAGGAGAAGATGAGGTGTGCGTCCGGTAGCCGCTGCCGCAGGCTCGGGCCGCGTTTGGACGCTGCCCCAGCCGCTACCGAAGAACCCTCGGCAGATGGTAGACCCCCTACTTCCCACCCGTCCCGATAGGCAGCACATCATTCCCGCGCCAACGGCGCACCGAGCGCTGGAAGAACAGGCTGTTGGGCACCTGCACCATGGCGCTGCCGGTACCGGCTTCTTCCGCCTCGACCAGGGTGGTGTACAGGAGGTTGATCGCCACTACCCGGCCCTTGACCCCGGGCTTGTCGACGGTATCGACCAACTCGACGATATCCCCCAGGCGAAACGGCCCGACGGTGAAAATCAGAATCGCGCAGAGCAGGTTGGAGAGCACGCTCCACATGGCAAAGAATGCCACCGCCGCCACCGCGACAAACCCCGACAGGGCTGTCCACAGCACCGTCGCCGAAACCCCCAGGCGCTCCAGGACAAAGATCAGCGCGCTGCCCATGATCAGCCAGCGCAGGCCTCCGCGCAGCGGCATCAGCAACTGCGGCGGGAACGGATAGCGCTCTCCCAGTCGGGTCAGGCAGCGCGCCACGAAGCGCTGCGCCAGGTACCCGGCCAGCAGGATCAGGACAATTTGCAGGGCAATCCACAAGGGGCCGACCCACTGCGCCGGCAGCGGCAATTGAAGAGCCTCCATCAGGACAGCGCCTCCAGCTCCGCCTGCATGCTTTCCAGCAGCTCCAGGGCTTCCATCCAAGCTTCTTCAAGCTCGGCTTCACGCACCTTGAGCTTGGCCTGTTCGGCCAGCAAGTCCCGCAGGTCGTTCTTGCGCGCAGGTTCGTAGATATCGCTGTCGCCGAGACTGGCATCGATCTTCGCCAGTTTCTCGTGCAGCTTGCCCAACTCGGCTTCGAGCTTGTCGGCCTCGCGCTTGTGCGGCGCCAGTTGCTGGCGCAACGCAGCCGCGGCCTGGCGCTGGGCCTTCTTGTCGGTCTTGTCCGGGTTGACCGGCGTCGTGCTGACCGGGGCGTTGCGCTGTCGGTAATCCACCAGCCAGCGGGTGTAGTCGTCGAGGTCGCCATCGAACTCTTCGACCTTGCCGTCGGCCACCAGGTAGAAGTTGTCGGTGGTGCTCTTGAGCAGGTGGCGATCGTGGGAGACCACCAGTACCGCGCCGCTGAACTCCTGCAACGCCATGGTCAGCGCCAGGCGCATTTCCAGGTCCAGGTGGTTGGTCGGTTCGTCGAGCAGCAGCAGGTTCGGCCGCTCCCAGGCGATCAAGGCCAGGGCCAGGCGGGCTTTTTCGCCGCCGGAGAAATTCAGCACCGGCTCGTCGATCCGCGCGCCACGGAAATCGAAACCGCCAAGGAAGTCGCGCAGGGTCTGCTCGCGCTCGGTAGGCGCCAGGCGCTGCAGGTGCAGCAGCGGGCTGGCCTTGGCGTCGAGGGAGTCCAGCTGGTGCTGGGCGAAATAGCCAACCACGGTGTTTTCACCCCGGGTCAGGCGTCCGGCCAGCGGCTCGAGTTCACCGGCGAGGTTTTTGATCAGGGTCGACTTGCCGGCACCGTTGGGGCCCAGCAGGCCGATACGCGCACCCGGGGTCAGTTGCAGCTTGACCTTCTCCAGCACGGTCTTGTCGCCATAACCCAGGCGAGCATCAGACAGGTCGATCAAGGGGCTGGAGATCTTCGTCGACTCGCGGAACACGAAGTCGAACGGCGAATCGACGTGGGCGGCAGACAACTCTTCCATCCGCTCCAGGGCCTTGATCCGGCTCTGGGCCTGGCGCGCCTTGGTGGCCTGGGCCTTGAACCGGGCGATGTAGCTTTCCATGTGCGCGCGCTGCGCCTGCTGCTTCTCGTAGGCCTGTTGTTGCTGGGCCAGACGCTCGGCACGGGCGCGTTCGAACGCGGTGTAACCGCCACGGTACAGGGTGATCTTGCGCTGATCGACGTGGGCCACGTGATCGACCACGGCATCCAGGAAGTCGCGGTCGTGGGAAATCAGCAGCAAGGTGCCCGGGTAGCTCTTGAGCCACTCTTCGAGCCAGATGATGGCGTCGAGGTCCAAGTGGTTGGTCGGCTCATCGAGCAACAACAGGTCCGACGGGCACATCAGCGCCTGCGCCAGGTTCAGGCGCATCCGCCAGCCCCCAGAGAAGTCGCCGACCGGGCGGTCCATCTGCTCGTTGGTGAACCCCAGGCCGGCCAGCAGCTTGCGCGCCCGGGCATCGGCGGTGTAGCCGTCGGCGCTGTCCAGTTCGGAGTGCAGGCGGGCCTGGGCGGCACCGTCATGGGCCGCCTCGGCGTCGGCCAGCTCACGCTGTACCTGGCGCAGGCGCAGGTCGCCATCGAGCACGTAGTCGACCGCCAGGCGCTCCAGCGTGTCGACCTCCTGCCGCATATGGGCGATGCGCCAGTCGGCAGGCAGGAAGCAGTCACCGGAATCCGGGTGCAGCTCCCCGCGCAGCAAGGCGAACAGGCTGGATTTTCCGGCGCCGTTGGCACCGATCAGGCCGGCTTTGTGGCCGGCGTGCAGGGTCAGCTCGGCGTCTTCTAGCAGACGTTGCGGACCACGCTGTAAAGTCAGGTTCTGAAGTCGAATCATAATGGCGGCGGAGTCTACCAGCTTCGCTCGCAACTGGCGCGAGTAGCAATATGTCCCCTGACCTGTGGAGCTACACCCTCAAGACCTACGCCCGCCCGGGCGTGGAACCGGCCTGCCTGCAATTGCAGGCGGCAGGGGCCAACGTGTGCCTGCTGCTGTGTGCTGCCTGGCTGGGTGGACGTGGGGTTGCCTGCAACAGCTCGCGCCTGTCACAGCTGCACGCGCTGGCTGCGCCCTGGCATGAAGAGGTGGTGCAGCCGCTGCGCCAGTTGCGCACAGGGTGGCGCCAGGCGGCCAATGACGACCACGAGTTGAAAGCGTTGCGTGAGCAAGTGAAGGCCCTGGAGCTGCAAGCAGAACGGCAGTTGCTACTTCGCCTGGAAGCACTGGCGAGGGATTGGCCGCAGGCTGAGGCCGAAGATTTATGGCCCTGGGTGCAAGGTCTGGCGGCCGAAGCCGCCAACCTTGACCGCGATGCGCTGCAGGCGCTGCGCGTCGCGGTGACCGGCGCTTAAGAGGCGCTGGTTGGCGTGGTGCTGCCGGTAGGGGCGCTGGCAGGCGTTGCCGATGTTGGCGCAGCTACTGGAGCAGGTGCTGCCGGTTTGGCTGCTGGAGTTGCCGGAGTCGCAGGCTTGGCGGCCGCTGGAGCGGTGGCCGGCTTTGCAGCGGCGGGCTTGGCTGCGGGCTTGGCAGCAACCGGTTTTTTCGCGGCAGGTTTTGCAGCAGGCTTGGCCGCTGGTTTGGCTGCGGCCGGTTTGGCAGCAACAGGTTTTGCAGCGGGTTTTGCAGCAGCGGAAGCAGCAGGTTTGGCTGCCGGTTTAGCCGGTGCCTTTGCTGCAGCGGGTTTGGCCGCTGGTTTAGCCGGTGCCTTTGCCGCAGCAGGTTTAGCCGCTGGCTTGGCCGCGGTCTTGGCTGCTACTGGTTTGGCTGCAGGCTTGGTCGCTGCGGGTTTGGCTGCGGCAGTCTTGGCGACTGGTTTAGCTGCAGGCTTGGCAGCGGGTTTAGCGGCAGGTTTCGCAGCAGCGGTTTTGGCAGCCGGCTTGGCGGCAGGTTTTGCGGCAACCGGTTTAGCGGCAGCCGGTTTGGCAGCCGCGGTTTTAAGAGCCGGTTTCGCGGCGCTGGCGGCGCCTGGTTTTTTTGCGGCGGGCTTGGCTGCTGGCTTGCTCGCAGCTTTGGCCGCGGGTTTTGCTGCAGGCTTGGCGGCTGCCTTGGCCGGCGCCTTGGCTGCAGCTTTGGCAGCAGGTTTCTGCGCAGGAGCAGCAGGTTTGGCTGCACGCGAGGTCAGCGCCTTGGCCACGGCCTCTTTCACACGACCAACACCCTGAGCCAGTTTCAGGCTTTCCTGGGCATCGCGTTTAAGTTGCAGAATGTAGGTGCGGGTTTCGGATTGACGCGCCTTCAGCGCATCCAGCAGGTCTTCAAGTTCTTTCACTGCGTCCTTGGCTTTGGCTTGTGCCTTGGCCTTGCCGGCCGCCGCGGCGTCCTGCAATTTGGTGCGCGATTTGTGCAGTTTTTCTTGCGCCTTGCCCCGTTGCTTTTCCAGCTTGGCGAGCAGTTTTTCAGCATCAGCCAAGGCTTGCGAACAAGCGTTTTCCAAATGTTCGAGCAAGCTGCCCGAAAGCTGTTGGAGCAAATGCAACGGAGTGTTTACAGGCTTCTTATTCGCCGACATGGGTTACCTCCTGGCTGACGTGAGTTGCGGCTCATACTAGACCTCTGCTGCTACCGCCGCTAGGTCATGTTGACAGTATCGAAAGCCCGGCGTTGCAGCCGATTGAAAATGTTGTTCCGCCTCTGCAAAGTTGCCCTGCAGCCGCCTCCCTCACACTGGCATAATCCACACCCTCTCAGGCCGGAGAACGCCCATGTCGCGTTACCTTTTTTTATCGTTGAGTCTGCTCTTGCCCCTGGCCCAGGCTGGCGAAAAAGCACCGCAAAACGACACCCGCGATCTCGCCTACAGCCTCGGCGCCAGCCTGGGCGAACGGCTGCGTCAGGAGGTGCCCGACCTTGAACTGCAAGCCCTGGTGGACGGCTTGAAACAAGCCTACCAAGGCAAGCCGCTGGCCCTTACCGATGAGCGTATCGAGCAGGTGCTCGCGCAGCACGAGGCCCAGGTCAGCGCGCAATCGGCCAAGCCCCAGAGCGAAATCGCCTTGGAGAAAGAACAGCGTTTTCTCAGCGAAGAAAAAGCCAAGCCAGGCGTTCGCCCATTGGCAGATGGCATCCTGCTCACCGAACTCGTCCCCGGCAGCGGCGCCAAGGCAGGGCCCAACGGGTCGGTGCAGGTCAAGTATGTCGGGCGCTTGCCCGATGGGACGGTGTTCGACCAGAGCAACCAGCCTCAATGGTTTCGTCTCGACAGCGTGATTGCCGGCTGGCGCAGCGCCTTGCAGCAGATGCCGACGGGCGCCAAATGGCGCTTGGTCATCCCCTCGGCCCAGGCCTACGGCGCCGAAGGTGCCGGGGATCTGATCGAGCCTTACACACCGCTGGTGTTCGAGATCGAATTGCTCGGCGTCAGCGGCTGAGGCACAGAAACGAAAAACGGCGCGCCATGCGCACCGTTTCTTTAAAGCCCTTGCCGGGAATCAAGCCTGGGCGACAACCTCTTCCTTGTGCGCGTTGTGCAGCACTTCAATCAGGCAGTCTTCCAATTCGAAGCGCTCATGCAACAGGCCGCCGAGCTCCTTGAATTTCTCGGCAACACACTTGCCCTGGTCACACAGATCATTGAACGTCAGGAGCTTTTCAGTGATCACGTCAATCCGTGGGTAAATGGTCTCGGCCAACTCCAGCCCGCGCTTGTCACCAAAGGCCTTGGCTTCGCTGGTCAGTTGCTCGTAGATTTCGAAGTGTCCGGCCGAGACGTAATCAACCAGGATTCCGCAAAACTCCTGCAGCAGCGTGCGATTCTCAGCCAGCGCTTCGGGCTCTGCGCCGAGAGCATCATAGGCCCGAACCAGTTCGTGACGTGCCTGCAACCAGCGATCGATCAGCAGATGCACTCCACCCCAGCGTTCCTGAGCATTCTGACAACTTTCGAGCATGGTGATCTCTCTTCCCTTATGGGTCATGCCGCCCCTGCTCCTGACCCATGACTTGAAAGCTCAAGCCCCAGCAGGCGGAACGGCATCGAACAACAGATAGCTTTGACACGTGCGGGCCAGATTATGCCCGCGCGACAACTGCTTCAAGGTACGCAGGAGATAAAGTTCATACAAGTGTTTAATCCGCCGCAGTTACCCAAAACCTGACTTAGGGCAAGACTGGCCGCCGCCGAGCCAGGCGCAGCAAGCGGTAGACGCTCAAAACCAGCATTGCAGCGAACACCAGCAGGCTCCACTCCGGAGCGCTCATGTCGACCAGGGTCCAGGTCACATCAGCGCAGTCCGAGGTGCCCTGGAAGACCAATTGCAGCGTGCGCACCGCGCTCATGTTCCTGAGCATGAAAGGAATGTCCGGCAAGCACGCCAGCAACTGATCAGAGGCGACATTCTGCAGCAAGACATGCCGCCCGGCGGTCAGCACCCCGCCCAGGCTGCTCAGCAGATTCAACAACCAGTAACCACGACTGCCCTGGCGCCCGGGACCGTGCACGGCGGCAACCAGACTGACGACGGTGAACAGCAGGATGAAAAAGCGTTGCACGCTCCACAGCGAGCACGGCTCGAGGCCCACCCCGTATTGCAGGTGCCACCCGGCCCAGGAGGCCAAGGCGCCTACCGCAAATACCAGGAAAAAAAGCGAGCGTGAGCCGGCCAGCGACATGACGTATCCGTTACGCAAGAAACAGGCAGTCACGGTAGAGAAAGCGCACGCACCTTTCAAGAAGCGCCATGCGTCAGCTCCAAGCGAATCGGCCCAAAGTGATTGAACCGTTGATTGAAAGCATCCGGCCGGCTCCTCGCAGAGTCGGCCGGCAGGCCATCAAACCCGAGCAGGAACGGGCAAGGGTGCGGCCAGCAAGCGCTCGTCGAGCATGCCCAGACCTTCCTGGAACAGCTGATTACTGCGCTCGGTATCACCCAGTTGGGCCAGCAACCGCGCCAACTCGGCACAGGCTTCAGGATTGCGCTGCACTCGCAGGCTGCTTTCCAGATAATCCCGCGCCTTGCCCCACAGGCTGTTCTGCAGGCACAAACGCCCCAGGGTCAGCAGCAGGCTCGGGTCATCCGGATGATCCTTGAGCCAGTGCTCAGCCGCTTGCAGCTGACGCGCAGGGTCAGCCCCGCGCAACAGACCATAGAGGCGTGCCAGATGGCTGTCGTACTTGCGTTTGAGCGCGCTGCGTAAGACTTCCTCGGCCTGAACCTCGGCGCCCAGCTGGCGCAGTTGGTCGGCATAGGCCAGCACCAGTTGCGGCTCCTGGCGCTGAGCGGAGGTGAGTTGCTGCCAGGCTCGGTCCAGGGACTGCAGGCCCACCGCGCCGTCTTCTTCACGGCGCCCGGCCAGGGTCAGGTTCTCACCCCAGGCCCGACGCTCCAGTTCGACCAGCTCGGCGGGCGGCAGGACCTTGTCCTTGCGCAACTCGGGCAGCAGGCGGATAAGCGCCGACCAATCACCGCGCTGCTGATGCAAACGCTGCAATTGACGCAGCACTTGCACGCTGTGGGGATGCCGCTCGTGCATGGCCTGCAGGGTGGTCAGCGCACCGTCGGTGTCGCCACGGTCGGTCTGCAACTGCGCGTGACTCAGGGCCACTGCCAGCTCGGCCTGGGGCTGACGCTCCAGGGCACGCTCCAGCAGGCTGTCGCACTCCTCATAGTGACCCAGTTCATTGGCCGCCCGCGCCGCGCCAAGGTAGTACAGCAGCGGTTGGCGCTCGGCTTCGGCCGCCCGGTGCAGGTGCCGCTGGGCACTGGCCCAGCGTCCTTCGGCCAGATCCATCTGGCCCTGCTCGATGGCGATCTGCACCCGACGGCTGCGATTGCGGCGCGACCAGGGGTTGACCACACCACTGGAGGCGGTCACCAGCTCGATCAGCACTTTGATGCCCCACACAGCCAGCCAGATCAGCGCCACCACTGCCAGGGCAGCCCAAAAGCTCGATTGATAACGGAAGCTGCTGTAGGCGATCAGTACGTAACCCGGATGCTCGGCAATCGCCAACCCCAGCAAGCCGATGGCCGCGACCACCAGCAGTACAATCACATACACGCGCTTCATGGGCTGGTCTCCTGCGCCGGGTTGGCGGCAGGTTTGGCCGCTGGCTTCAGCGACTCATCGACCCGCAGGTTACGTCGTTCCAGATACGCCTGGACGGTGTTCAGGGTCTCGGTCAGGTCGGGCGTCACCACCTTCACCGGTTGTTTGCCGACCTCGATTATCTGCTCCAGCATCAGTTTGCTTTGCGGATTGTCCAGGCTGAAATTGCTGGTGAGCACGTCGCGGGCCTCGGCCAGGGCCTGGGCATAAACCTCTGCCTCGCCATTGAGCGCCGCCCACTGCGCCTGCTCCAATGCCAGGCTGAGTGCCAGGCGCACCTGGGTCAGGCTTTGCCCGGCCAGCAGCGGCTGGATGTTCTTGTCGGCGTCGAAGTCGATGCGAATGTAGCGCGAGATCTGATCCCACCAGCGTGCCCAGCGGCTGGCGCCATCGCCATCAGCCGGCAGGTTCGACGATTCGGTACTTGGGTGAAACTCCGGCGCCAGAGCGGTGAGCTGCAGGACCTGGCCGCGCAAGGCGCCCAATTGCAGGAACAACCCGGTACGGTCCGGCTGCTTGACGCTGCGCAAGTCGACCAGGCTCTTGGCCAATGCGTCGCGGGCGGCGAAGGCGCCCGAGTCGTCCTGCTCGCCGAGGATCTGATCGGCGCCCTGGACCAGGGCCCGCGCGCTGTTGACGTCCTGCAATGCCGAAAGGCGCAAGCTGGCCAGGCGCAGCAGATGCTCGGCCTCGGCCAGGCGCCAGTCTTTACGGCTGGCACTGAGCACGGTCTCAAGGCGTTGACTGAGGTGTTGTTGATCGCGCTGCAATTGCGCCACCAGGTTGCGGCTGGCTTCCAGCTCATTGGCCGGCGGCATTTGATCCAGGCGCGTGCCCATGCGCTGCTCGCTGAGCTTCAGGCCCTGCGCCTGGTCACCCAGGGTTTGCAGTTGTGCCAATTGCTGCTGGTTGAGGGCTTGCAGGTTGCGCACCTGCCACACGCCCCAACCACCGGCGGCGACACCCGCCGCGCCCAGCAACAGGGCCAGAATCGCCAACCCGTTACCGCGACGCTGGGCGACTGGGGTTGCGGGTTCAGTCGGGGCGTTGAGCGCCGGCTGGACTTGATCTTCAGGCAAGGTCGTTTCGCTCACGTATCCATCCTTTGCATTAGAGAACGGGCACGGGTTGCTCCCGTAACGCCGTTAGCAAGGCCGCGGCACTGGCGCCACGACAATCCACAACTGTTTGGGCCCCGGCAGCACGCGCCATCTCGGCGACCCGTGGGCTTGGAACAAACAACGGCAACTGCGCCAATTCGTCCCAGGCCGCGCCCGCCATTTGATGCAGGTGCGTAAAACCCTGTCCACTGCTGACCACCAGCCCGTTCAAGCGTTCCGCTCGAATACGTCGTACCAGGCTGCCATCGGCATAAGCGGGCAGGCAACGACGATACAGTTCCAAGTAATCGACACTAGCACCTTGATTGCCCAAGCGCTCAGCCAGCAGCTCGCGCCCGCCTTCGCCACGCACGATCAGGACGCGCGGCTCGGGGCGTGCAATAGCCTCGCGCAACTGGGGAAGCTCAAGCAAGGCTTCGCTGTCATCGCCCTGTTCCGGGTAGAACACATCAAGGCCGTGATCAGCGAGAATCTGTGCGGTGGCCGCACCCACGCTGAACCAGCGCTGGCGAGGCGGATGTGGCCAGAACTCCTGGAGCAATTCAATTGCCAGGCGTGCGGCCGGCTTGCTGACCACGATCACGGCGCAGTAGCGCTCCAGTTGCAGCAACGTCGCCCGCTGCGCCTCGCCCAGCACCAGGGGCTCGATCTCCAACAGCGGCAGGCTGCTGCTGAAACAACCCGCATCTGCCAAAGTGGCGGCCAACGCCGCCGACTCCTCTGTCGGCCGGGTCAGCAGCAGACGCCAGCCGGTCACTCTTCGCCAGCCTCGCCATAGACTGCACGCAGAATATCGTCGGCGCCCTGGGCCAGCAGGTCTTCCGCCACCTGGACTCCCAACTCGGATGCCGCAGCACGCGGGCCACGGGCTTGCGCGCTGAGCAGCAGGCCGCCACTCGGCTCGCCGACCAGGCCACGCAGCCAGATCTGTTCGCCTTCAAGCACGGCGTAGCATGCGATCGGCACCTGGCAGCCGCCATTCAAGTGTTTGTTGAGGGCACGCTCGGCGGTCACGCGGGTGGCGGTGTCGGCGTGGTGCAGCGGTGCGAGCAGCTTGTGGATCTCGCTGTCGGCGGTGCGACATTCGATGCCGACCGCGCCCTGGCCGCCGGCCGGCAGGCTGTCATCGACACTGATCGAGGAGCTGATGCGATCTTCAAAACCCAGGCGGATCAGGCCGGCGGCAGCCAGGATGATCGCGTCGTACTCGCCGGCATCCAGCTTGGCCAGCCGGGTGTTGACGTTGCCACGCAGAAAGCGGATCTGCAGGTCAGGGCGGCGGGTCAGCAACTGCGCCTGACGACGCAGGCTGGAGGTGCCGACGATACTGCCCTCGGGCAATTGCTCAAGGCTGGCGTAGGTATTGGAAACAAAGGCGTCGCGCGGGTCTTCGCGTTCGCAGATGCAGAACAGGCCCAGGCCTTCGGGGAAGTCCATGGGCACGTCTTTCATCGAGTGCACGGCGATGTCGGCCTGGTTCTCCAGCAGCGCGGTTTCCAGTTCCTTGACGAACAGGCCCTTGCCACCGATTTTCGACAGTGGCGAATCAAGCAGCTTGTCGCCGCGACTGACCATGGGCACCAGCGTCACCACGAGACCCGGATGGGCCTCTTCGAGACGGGCTTTGACGTATTCGGCCTGCCACAAGGCCAGGGCACTTTTGCGGGTAGCGATGCGGATCTCGCGAGAGGACATGGATCAATCCGTACTGAATAGATACGGCAGATAATAACAGCTCAGCCAAATCCGCTTTGACTTGTATCAGAAACAGCGCCGCCTGCCCGGCCTCGGGGCCCAGCTCGGCGACGTCCCATGGCCGCCCTAAAGCTGCTGCATCATTTTGCGCACGCCCGCGACATGCCGTCGGCTGACGATCAGGGCGTCGCCATTGAGGCCTTTGAGAAACAACTGGAAGTGCCCCAGGGGTGTTCGCTGCAAACGTTCGATGCGCTCGCGGGCCACCAGGGCATTGCGGTGGATGCGCACAAAACGATCGCCGAATTCGTCTTCAAGCGCCTTGAGCGGCTCGTCAAGCAGCACTTCTCCGCCCTCGTGGCGCAAGGTCACGTATTTGTGATCGGCGATAAAATAGATCACCTGGGCCAGGGGGATCAGCTCAATCCCCTTGCGGGTACGGGCGCTGATATGACTGCGCGGCCCATTGCCGCTTTCGGCGGCAGGACGAGTCAAGGCTGCCAGCTGCACGCGATTGGGTCGTTCGGCATGCTTGAGGGCTTCGAGCAACGATTCGGGGCGCACCGGCTTGACCAGATGGCCCACGGCGCTGGCGTTGAATGCTTCGAGCGCGAATTCATCCTGGGCCGCGCAAAACACCACGGCGGGTGGAGTTTCCCGCTCGCATAACCTGGCGGCAACCTGCAAACCGTCCAGGCCGGGCATGCGGATATCAAGCAAGACGATATCCGGCTTCAGGCTGCCGATCAGGGTCAACGCCTCATCGCCATTGGTGGCGCTGGGCTCCAGGACACTGTATCCCTCGAGTTCACTGACCATACGGCTCAGACGCTCGCGGGCTTGGGGTTCGTCATCAACGATCAGGACATTCATATAGCGCTGGATTCCTGCGTGAGTCTCGCACAAGGATAGCGTAGACAGGTGAAGTGACGTCCGTCACGGCGATCCACGCTAAGACTAGTGCGAAGGCCAAAAAGTGCCGCAAGCCGGTTACCAATATTTGCCCGGGCCTGCCCGATACCGCTCCACAACCTTGGAAGCACGACGCCGTCGCAGGGTCTGCTGATACCCGACATACCTGCCCCCTCTTCTACCGTCGCCCCAGGTTATGCCCGTGCACCCTCGCTGTACTGGGGGGCTCCATGGCCGGGAGCGATCGCCACATTCGATTGCCAGGCCCGGCGCGAGACCACAAGGGTCTGCGCCAGTGCGCTGGTACTACAGTCCAACTGTAGACGGTTGCCAAGACGATATTGCTCAATCGAAAAATATCGTTTCAACATAATCGCTACCACGCCCATCCATTGCCGCTTGCTGTCCCCTGCGCGATGCAGGGCACGACCCTAGTCTCTGCGCGCCCGAGGCCCGCGACAAGCCGTCAACCTGGCCCCATGACAAATAAAAATCCTGCCGACCGGCGCCAACGACAGTCCGGGCAACCCTGTTATTATCCGCGACAACTTTTCACGCCATTTCCATTCAGCAGATCACGAGCGATTTCATGAGCACTGACAAGACCAATCAGTCCTGGGGCGGCCGCTTCAGTGAACCCGTCGACGCCTTCGTCGCCCGCTTCACCGCCTCTGTCACTTTCGACCAGCGCCTGTATCGCCACGACATCATGGGCTCGATCGCCCACGCCACGATGCTGGCCAAGGTCGGCGTGCTGACCGATGCCGAGCGCGACACCATCATCGAAGGCTTGAACACCATCCAGGGCGAAATCGAGGCGGGCAGTTTCGACTGGCGCATCGACCTGGAAGACGTGCACATGAACATCGAGGCGCGCCTGACCGACCGCATCGGCATCACCGGCAAGAAGCTGCACACCGGGCGTAGCCGTAACGACCAGGTCGCCACCGATATCCGCCTGTGGCTGCGCGACGAAATCGACCTGATCCTGGCTGAGATCACCCGTCTGCAAAAAGGTCTGCTGGAACAGGCCGAGCGCGAAGCCGGCAGCATCATGCCCGGCTTCACTCACCTGCAAACCGCGCAGCCGGTGACCTTCGGGCACCACATGCTGGCCTGGTTCGAAATGCTCAGCCGCGACTACGAGCGCCTGGTCGACTGCCGCAAGCGCACCAACCGCATGCCCCTGGGCAGCGCCGCACTGGCCGGCACCACATACCCCATCGACCGTGAATACACCGCACAGCTGCTGGGTTTCGACGCCGTCGGCGGCAACTCCCTGGACAACGTTTCCGATCGCGACTTCGCCATCGAATTCTGCGCCGCAGCGAGCATCGCGATGATGCACTTGTCGCGGTTCTCCGAAGAGTTGGTGCTGTGGACCAGCGCGCAGTTCCAGTTCATCGACCTTCCGGACCGCTTCTGCACCGGCAGCTCGATCATGCCGCAAAAGAAAAACCCCGACGTGCCGGAGCTGGTTCGCGGCAAGAGCGGCCGGGTATTCGGCGCCCTGATGGGCCTGCTGACCCTGATGAAAGGCCAGCCCCTGGCCTACAACAAGGACAACCAGGAAGACAAGGAACCGCTGTTCGACGCCGCCGATACCCTGCGCGATTCGCTGCGGGCCTTCGCCGACATGATCCCGGCCATCAAGCCCAAGCACGCCATCATGCGCGAAGCAGCGCTGCGCGGCTTCTCCACCGCCACCGACCTCGCCGACTACCTGGTTCGTCGCGGCCTGCCATTCCGTGATTGCCACGAAATCGTCGGCCACGCCGTGAAGTACGGTGTGGAAAGCGGCAAGGACCTGGCGGAAATGAGCCTGGAAGAGCTGCGCAAATTCAGCGATCAGATCGAGCAGGACGTGTTCGCCGTGCTGACCCTGGAAGGCTCGGTGAATGCCCGTGACCACATCGGCGGCACCGCGCCGGCCCAGGTCAAGGCTGCCGTGGTTCGCGGCCAGGCGCTGCTGGTCAGCCGCTAAACCACTCGCCGACCAGCCCGTTCCAGCCATTGGCGCTGGAGCGGGCCGGCTGGCGCCCCACCTGAGGTTCTATTTCTTGCTGGCGACCATCGCCAGGAACTGCGGCATCGCCGCATCCTTGTCAGCCGCCACGCGCCGGGCATGGGGACGTTGCTCGAGTTGTTCGAGCAGCGCCTTGGCTGCCGGCATCTGCGCCAGATAATCCACGCCGAACAGCTTCTGGCCCACCGCGCAGGCCAGGCTCACGCTGTACATGAAATACAGATCCGCCACGCTCAGACTGTCGCCCGCCACATAGGGCGCGAACTTGGCGTGTCGGCCCAGGGCGGCGAACCCCTGCAGCAGGTCGGCATGGGATTTTTCCTTGATCACAGCTGGCAACGGCATGCCGAAGAACGCCTCGGGGTAGCAGGCGCGGGCCGGCAACTCGATGTACAGCTCGATCTCCTTGGCCAGGGCCAGCACCTGCGCTCGCAGGTAAGGATCCGTGGGCAGCAGTTTCGGGCCAGCCTGGGTCTGCTCGATGTATTCGAGGATCACGCTGGTTTCGTTGATAAAGCCCTGCTCCACGTGCAGCACCGGCACCTTGCCCCGTGGGCTGATGGCCAGCGCCTCCGGGCTTTGGCCGGCGTAGAACGGGACTTCCTCGAAGGGCAGCCCCTTCTCCAGCAACGCCAGTTTCACCATGTTGTAGTAGTTGCTGACACTGAATCCATAGAGCTTGAGCATCACATAGCCTCCGGGCCGTGCAGGGGGTTGGCAGCGCCTCTTTATAGATCCTGGGGTCCACTCTCGCCAGCAGCATCAGCGCTCTGAATGCAGGTAAACTGGCGACCTTTCCTTGAGGAGCCTGCCATGAGCGAGCCGACCGACATCGACCACGACGAAGAAGAATTCACCGAAAACACCTTGATCGAAGCGATCGAAAACCAGATCGAAAGTGACAACCCGCCAGCGGCCAAGGCCACGTTCAACAAGCTGACCCTGGTCGGCTACGAACGCGAGGAAATCCTCAGCCTGATGGCCCACGTGCTGGCCGTGGAGATCGACGCCATCCTCGAAGAAGACCGGGCGTTCGACACCCAATGGTATGAAACAGCCCTGCGCGCCCTGCCCGAGCTGCCGCCAGAGAAGAAGTAAACCCGGACCGCACCCAGAAAGCCGGACCTGCCTGCATCCAAGCAACCGGCGCTCCCCCTGCTCGCCCCCCTGTCGCCGGTGGCGTGCCGGCATTTGCCCGGCGCGACTGACGCCACCACTGCACCGACAAGCCGCCTGCGGCCATACACCGCTGCCCCACACTGAAAAAGCCCACCGCGAATACTGGACAGGCCGCACAACTGCGTTCACCTTAGGAACGCTGTCGTCTAATTCCTAGAAAGTCTGGAGTCCTTATGTCGTATACCCCTGAGCTGGTTGCCGAACTGGAAATCCTTGCACTCTTCAACCTGGACAGTTCCCAGGAAGGCCTGAAAATTCATCAGACCGCTGCCCCGAAAGCTATCGCTGCCGCACAACGCCTATTCGACAAAGACCTGATTACCCAGCCCGATGGCGGCTACCTGACCAGCCTGGGTCGGGATGCTGCCGAGCACGCCCAAGGCCTGCTGACCATTCTGGCGGTCAACGAAACCGCTTAAACGCTCGCGTCCGGCCCCCGGGATCCCCGTCTGTCGGATTCCGCGGGCGCACCCCTTCCAGGCGGTGGAAATCTGACGTCAAAAATCAAAATTCGACTTAAGGCCTGCCCCGTCTGGCTGTAAACTGCCGAGCGACCGATACCTCCCACGTTCGAGCTGCGCGAGCCGTTAGCAATGACCCGCACCCATGAAATCCGCCCCGATCTGGACGAGGGAATCGACCGCAAGGTTCTCAGCCAACTGCGTGCGCGTTTTCTCAAGCTCAATGAAGGCCGCATGGCCCGGGCGATGGAGGGGTTGTCTCCACGCCAGCAGGGTGTGCTCAACCTGCTGCCGCTGTTCTTCCACGTCAATCATCCGCTGCTGCCAGGTTATGTTTCCGGCAGCACCCCGGCCGGGCTGTCCAATTACGAACCCGACGCCCAGGCCCTGGCCGAAGCCCAGCGCCTGACCCGCTCGTTTTCCTACAAGGCACGCCACGGCAATCCACCGCGACCGATCCATGGTCTGTTCCTGATGGGCAGCCTGGGCACCCTGGCCCAGGCCGACCAGAGCGACATGGATGTCTGGGTCTGCCACGCACCGGATCTGAGCGACAGCGAGCTCGCTGAGCTACGCAAGAAATGCCAGCTGCTGGAAGCCTGGGCCGACAGCCAGGGCGCCGAGGCGCACTTCTTCCTGATCGATCCGAGCCGCTTCGTGCGCGGCGAGCGCGATACCCAGCTGAGTTCCGACGACTGCGGCACCACCCAGCACTACCTGCTGCTCGACGAGTTCTATCGCACCGCGATCTGGCTGGCCGGGCGCACCCCGTTGTGGTGGCTGGTGCCGGTGTATGAGGAAACCCGCTACGCCCAGTACACCCAAACCTTGCTGTCCAAGCGCTTTGTGCCGGCTGAGGAGAACCTCGACCTCGGCCACCTGGCGCGCATCCCCCCTGGGGAATTCATTGGCGCCGGGCTGTGGCAGTTGTTCAAGGGCATCGAGTCACCGTACAAGTCGGTCCTCAAGCTGCTGCTGACCGAGGTCTATGCCAGCGAGCACCCCAAGGTCGAGTGCCTGAGCCTGCGTTTCAAGCAGGCGGTGTTCGCCAACCGCCTGGACCTGGACGAGCTGGACCCCTACATCGTGGTCTACCGGCGTATCGAGGAATACCTCAAGGCCCGCGCCGAACCTGAACGCCTGGAGCTGGTGCGACGCAGCCTGTACCTCAAGGTCAATCGCAAGCTCAGCAGCGGCAGCGGCGCACGCAACCCAAGCTGGCAACGCTTGCTGCTCGAACGCCTGGCCAATGAATGGGGCTGGGACCAGCGCCAGCTGGCCATGCTCGACAGCCGCAGCCAGTGGAAGGTGCGCCAGGTCAGCGCCGAGCGCCGGGCGCTGGTCAACGAGCTGAACTACAGCTACCGCTTCCTGACCCAGTTCGCCCGCACCGAGCAGACCGTCAGCCTGATCAACAAGCGCGACCTCAATGTGCTCGGGCGCAGGCTGTACGCGGCCTTCGAGCGCAAGGCCGGGAAGATCGAATTCATCAACCCGGGGATCGCCCCGGACCTGGCCGAAGACACCCTGACCCTGGTCCAGTCGCCGAACCGCAAGGAACCCGGGCAATCCCATTGGGGTTTGTACAACGGCAGCCTGAGCGCCCTGGAATGGGAAAATTTCGCGCCGATCAAGCGCAGCCGCGAGCTGCTGGAGCTGCTGACCTGGTGCCATCGCAACGGCGTGATCGACAGCACTACACGCCTGGCCCTGCACCCCGGCACCAGCGACCTCAGCGAATTCGAGCTGTTCAACCTGCTGGGCAGCCTGCAACAAACCATCGCCCTGCCCCTGACCACGGTCAGCGAAGAGCAGTTGCTGCATGCCAGCGTGCCCAGCGAGGTGCTGGTGCTGGTGAATATCGGCGTCGACCCGCTCAAGCATCACCGCGACTTGAATATCCTGATGACCACCGAGCGTACCGACTCCCTGAGTTACGCCGGGGTCCGGGAAAACCTGGTGCTGACCCTCGACCAGGTCACGCTCAATAGCTGGAACGAGGTGATGGTCAGCCGCTACGACGGCGCCCACGCCCTGCTCGACTGCCTGCGCGACTACCTCAACAACCTGCCGCGCGGCACCCAGCCACGGCTGCGGGTGCGTTGCTTCTGTCATAACCGCGCCCAGTTCATCGCCCAGCGCGTCGAAGAAATCTTCGACATGGCGCAGAACCTGTTGCTCAGCCAGCTCAACCATCGCTACCTGATCCAGGTGCAGCAGCACTACCACGTGCTGGAGCTGGTGCCGGGGCAGGTCAACCATGTGGCCCTGGCAAGCCTGCCGGCGCTGCTGGCCTACCTCGGCGAAGAACAGCTGAGTTACAGCCCGCTGCACCTGGACCCGATGGCCCTGGAGGATCAGGACCTGGCGCTGGTCCTGCCCATGGGCCAGCCCGAGTGCATCCAGGTGTTCTATCGGATCATCGACAGCGAAGCCGAACTCTACGTGCTCGATGAATTCAATGCCCTCTGGCAGCAGCGCCTGCCTTACCACGACGAGCAAAGCCTGCTGGTGCCGTTGCAACGCTTTCTGCAGTCAATTCTGTATCGCCGGGACGCGCTGTTGCCGATGGATGCCAGCCAGCCGGTAGCGCCACTGGAAGCCTTGTACTACCAGATCCTGCCGTCGGGCAGCGGCCGGGCGCGCCGCGTGGAACCGCGCCCGGCGCCGCTGACCCCGGTGGACAAGCCGTTTTATGACGTGCAGGCAATCATCGGCAAGGCTGCACCGGGCCAGGTGCAGGTCACCCTGTATTGCAATCAGCGGGAGTTCTCCGAACTGGAGCATGGCGACCAGCTGTTCAGCGTGGTCGCCCGGGAAATCGTCGAGCAGCGGCACGAGACGCAGCGTTATCGCTGCTACATCACCGATCTGGATCTGTCGGGCCTGCTGGGCGATGCACAAAGCCCGAGCAATCTGTACCTGCGCTACAAGTCTGACCTGGAGCGCGCACTGAACGACGCGCTCGAGCAGGTCTAGGGGGCTTCAGAGATGGAAGTCGCCGGCCGCTTCAGGCTGGTATTCCACTTCCAGCAGTGCCAGCTTCAGAGTCTTGCCGCCCGGCGCCGGCCAGTCGATGTGCTGACCCACCTGCAAACCCAGCAGCGCACTGCCGACCGGGGCCAGGATTGAAATCTTGCCTTCGTCGGCATTGGCGTCCTGCGGGTACACCAGGGTCAGGTGGTAATCCTTGCCACTGCCTTCTTCACGGCAATGCACACGCGAGTTCATAGTCACGACACCCGCTGGGACTTCATCGTGACCAACCAGTGTTTCGGCGCGATCCAGCTCGGTTTGCAGCGCGATAACGCCAGGCAGCGAGTCGTCCAGGCTGTCGATCAGGCGCTCCAGACGTTGCACGTCAAGGCGGGTGAGGATGATGGTAGGTGCGGTGCTCATGATCCAGGCAGACTCCTTTTTTCTGCACAAAAAAGCAAAACCCCGCCAAATAAGACGGGGTTCTCACAGACCTCGATGTGGCGAGGCGTAACCGGACACTACCACAGCACAATAAATAAACAAGCCGCCGGCCACAGACCCTAGCCGAGGTCGGCTGCCGCATTTCGGCGTGTCAGCGCCTGGGCGCAGATATCGCGCCGCCGCTGGTCATCGGCCGAGCGCCATTCGCGGATGTCTTCGACATGGCGAAAGCAGCCGCGGCAGACTTTCTCTTCGTCCAGGCGGCACAGGCTGATGCACGGCGAGGCCACCGCCGGGCTGATATTGCTGTACAGCGGCTTGGGGGCACGCACCGGCGCGGTCTGGGTCACGGTCTCAGAGCCCTTCGAACTCAAGCTTGATATCTGCCTGCTCTTCGACGATCCGCTCGAGCATTTCGCCCAGCTGCTCTTCGCTCTTGTCGCACATCCAGCGCTCGCTTTCTTCGTCGTAGTCGAAGTGGAAACCACCGGAGCGCGCCGCCAGCCACAGCTGACGCAAAGGCTCCTGGCGACTGAAGATCACCTGGCTGCCGTTTTCGAACTTGACGGTGAGGACACCGGCCGAGCTCTCCAGATCGATGTCCAGGTCACTCTCGTCGAAAATATCCTCCAGCATCTGCTGGGTCGTATCGACCAGATCGTGGAAACGGGCTTCAGTCAAACTCATTGTGGCAACCTCAAAAAGTGTCTACTCACGCTCAAGCGCCGCAAGATACGGAGGCATCCAGGCGAATGCAAAGGATACCGATCAAGGGCACAAAGGCCATGCAAATTATTTCCGTGCCCGCCCGCCGACACCCGGGCGCCGCGGGCAAAGGCCCGCCGGACGGGAGCCGCGCCGCATAGGCAAGCTGCAAGGTGGCCGGTATACTCGGGCGCAATTAACGCATTCTCAAGGATTTCGCCATGAAGCGCCTGATCTCTTCCCTTGCTGCGCTCGTCGCGGTTGCCTGCCTCGTTACTGCCTGTGGTCAAAAAGGTCCGCTGTATCTCCCCGATGACAGCAAGTCCCCTGAAGAACAAGCGAAGTCGCAATCGCAGTCGCACAAGCACGACTCCTACTAAGGGCAAAACATGGACGCTTTTAACTACCGCGACGGTGAGCTGTTCGCGGAAGGTGTAGCGTTGTCCGCCATTGCCCAACGCTTTGGCACGCCAACCTATGTCTATTCCCGAGCGCATATCGAAGCCCAATACCTCGCGTACGCCGATGCCCTTGCCGGCACGCCGCACCTGGTGTGCTTTGCGGTAAAAGCCAACTCCAACCTTGGTGTTCTGAACGTCCTGGCTCGCCTGGGCGCCGGTTTCGACATTGTTTCCCGTGGCGAGCTGGAACGGGTTCTGGCCGCCGGTGGCAGCGCCGACAAAATCGTCTTCTCCGGTGTCGGCAAAAGCCGCGAAGACATGCGCCGCGCCCTGGAAGTCGGGGTGCACTGCTTCAACGTCGAATCCACCGACGAGCTGGAGCGCCTGCAGGTCGTGGCCGCCGAGCTGGGTGTGCGGGCCCCGGTATCGTTGCGGGTCAACCCGGATGTGGATGCCGGCACCCACCCGTACATCTCCACCGGTCTCAAGGAAAACAAGTTCGGCATCGCCATCGCCGACGCCGAAGACGTGTATGTCCGCGCCGCACAACTGCCGAACCTGGAAGTGGTGGGGGTCGACTGCCATATCGGTTCGCAACTGACGACCCTGGCGCCCTTCATCGATGCCCTCGACCGCCTGCTGGACCTGGTGGATCGCCTCGGCGATTGCGGGATCTACCTGCGCCACATCGATCTCGGTGGCGGCCTGGGCGTGCGTTATCGCGATGAAGAGCCTCCGCTGGCTGCCGACTACGTCAAGGCCGTGCGCGAGCGCCTCGACGGCCGCGACCTGGCCCTGGTGTTCGAACCCGGACGCTTCATTGTCGCCAACGCCGGGGTCCTGCTGACCCAGGTCGAGTACCTCAAGCACACCGAACACAAAGACTTCGCCATCGTCGATGCCGCCATGAACGACCTGATCCGCCCGGCGCTGTACCAGGCCTGGATGGACGTCACGGCCGTGCGCCCTCGGGATGCCGAGCCACGGAACTACGACATCGTCGGCCCGATCTGCGAGACCGGGGACTTCCTGGCCAAGGAACGTCAGTTGGCGCTGGAGGAAGGCGACCTGCTGGCCGTGCATTCCGCCGGGGCCTACGGTTTCGTCATGAGCTCCAACTACAACACCCGCGGCCGCGCCGCCGAAGTGTTGGTCGATGGTGACCAGGCTGTTGAAGTGCGTCGCCGCGAGACGGTAGCCGAGTTGTTTGCTGGCGAAAGCCTGCTGCCGGAGTAAGCCATGCTGCTGCGTTTTACCAAGATGCACGGCCTGGGCAATGACTTCATGGTTCTCGACCTGGTCAGCCAGCACGCGCACATTCTGCCCAAACACGCCAAGCAATGGGGCGACCGCCACACCGGTGTCGGTTTTGACCAGTTGCTGATTGTCGAAGCACCAAGCAACCCGGATGTGGACTTCCGCTACCGGATCTTCAACTCCGACGGCTCCGAAGTGGAGCAGTGCGGCAACGGTGCCCGCTGCTTTGCGCGCTTTGTCCTGGACAAACGCCTGACCACCAAGCGCCAGATCCGGGTCGAGACCAAGAGCGGCATCATCGAGCTGGATATACGCAACGACGGGCAGATCAGCGTCAACATGGGCGCCCCGCGCCTGGTTCCGGCCGAGATCCCGTTTGACGCGCCGGCCCAGGCCTTGAGCTACCCGCTTGATGTCGACGGCCAACAGATCGAGCTGGCCGCCGTGTCCATGGGCAACCCCCACGCGGTGCTGCGAGTCGACGATATCAACAACGCGCCGGTGCACGAGCTGGGCCCGAAAATCGAACATCACCCGCGCTTTCCGGCCCGGGTCAATGTCGGTTTTCTCCAGGTCATCGACCGCCAGCGCGCGCAGCTGCGGGTCTGGGAACGTGGGGCCGGGGAAACCCAGGCTTGCGGTACCGGAGCTTGCGCAGCCGCAGTGGCCGCGATCAGCCAGGGGTGGATGGATTCGCCGCTATTGATCGACCTGCCAGGCGGGCGCCTGTCCATCGAATGGGCAGGCCCAGGCCAACCGGTGATGATGACCGGCCCGGCAGTACGCGTATACGAAGGACAAGTGCGTCTATGAGTGAGCGAACCCCATGACCGACCAGCCTCAGGTTCCAGCCGAAAAGCCCGACGAATCCCCTTCCGAAAGCCTGGAGGCAGCGGCCATTGCCGCCTACCTTGAGGCTCATCCGGATTTCTTCGTCGAACACGAAGAACTGCTCCCGGCCCTGCGTATTCCCCACCAGCGTGGCGACACCATCTCGCTGGTGGAGCGGCAGATGAAGATCCTGCGCGAACGCAACATCGAGATGCGTCACCGCCTCTCGCAATTGATGGATGTGGCGCGCGACAACGACCGGCTGTTCGAAAAGACCCGCCGCCTGATTCTGGCGCTGATGGATGCCACCAGCCTCGAAGACCTGGTGATGAGTGTCGAAGACAGCCTGCGCCAGGATTTTCAGGTGCCCTTTGTCAGCCTGATCCTGTTTGGCGACAACGCCATGCCGGTGGGTCGCTGGGTCAGTGCCGGCGAGGCCCAGACCGCCATTGGCGGCCTGCTCACCGAGGGCAAGAGCGTCAGCGGCAGCCTGCGCGAGCATGAGCTGGACTTCCTGTTCGGCGAAGAACAGCGCAAGCAGATCGGCTCCACCGCCGTGGTCGCCATTGCCCATCAGGGCGTGCACGGCGTACTGGCCATCGCCAGCCGTGACCCGCAGCACTACAAGAGCTCGGTGGGCACGCTGTTTCTGAGTTATATCGCCGAAGTCCTGGGTCGACTCCTGCCGCGCTTCACCCACTCGCTGCGCTCGGTACGCTGAGCATGGAACGGCAGTTGGACGCCTACTGCGAGCACCTGCGCAGTGAGCGCCAGGTGTCGCCCCATACCCTGGAAGCCTACCGCCGTGACCTGAACAAAGTGCTGGCCTTGTGTGCCAAGCAGCAGGTCGCCAGTTGGGCGACGCTCGACATCCAGGCCCTGCGCAGCATGGTCGCCCGCCTGCATCAGCAGGGACAATCATCCCGCAGCCTGGCGCGTCTGCTGTCGGCGGTGCGCGGCCTCTACCACTATCTGAACCGTGAAGGCCTGTGCAACCACGACCCGGCCAACGGCCTGGCGCCGCCCAAGGGTGAACGCCGCCTGCCCAAGACCCTGGACACCGACCGCGCCCTGCAACTGCTGGACGGCGCCGTGGAGGACGATTTCCTGGCCCATCGCGACCAGGCGATCCTGGAGCTGTTCTACTCCTCGGGCCTGCGCTTGTCGGAGCTGACCGGGCTCAACCTGGACCAACTGGACCTGGCGGACGGCCTGGTCCAGGTGCATGGCAAGGGCAGCAAGACCCGGGTCCTGCCGGTGGGCAAGAAGGCCCGCGAGGCGCTGCAGTTGTGGTTGCCCCTGCGGGCCCTGAGCAATCCGGCGGACGATGCCGTGTTCGTCAGCCAGAAGGGCCGGCGTCTTGGCCCGCGGGCGATCCAGCTACGGGTGAAGGCTGCGGGCGAGCGCGAACTGGGGCAAAACCTGCACCCGCACATGCTGCGACACTCGTTCGCCAGCCATATGCTGGAGTCTTCCCAGGACCTGCGCGCGGTGCAGGAGCTGCTGGGCCACTCGGACATCAAGACCACGCAGATCTACACCCACCTGGATTTCCAGCACCTGGCGTCGGTCTACGACAGCGCCCATCCTCGGGCCAAACGCACCAAAGGCGGTGAGCAATGACCATCAAGCTGATCACCTTCGACCTCGACGACACCCTGTGGGATACCGCGCCGGTGATCGTCAGCGCCGAAGCCACCCTGCGCCAGTGGCTGACCGAACACGCGCCCAACCTGGGCGGTGTGCCGGTGGAGCATCTGTGGGCCATTCGCGAACGGGTGCTGGGCCAGGATCCGAGCCTCAAGCACCGCATCAGCGCCCTGCGCCGCCGCGTGCTGTTTCATGCCCTGGAAGAAGCCGGGTACGACCAGGTCCAGGCCAATCAACTGGCCGATCAGAGCTTTGAGGTATTCCTGCACGCCCGGCATCAGTTGCAGATCTTTCCCGAAGTCGTGCCGACCCTGGAAGCCCTGGCCAACCATTTCGCCCTGGGCGTGGTCACCAACGGCAATGCCGACGTGCGCCGCCTGGGCCTGGCGGACTACTTTACGTTCGCCTTGTGCGCTGAAGACATCGGCATCGCCAAGCCCGATGCGCGCCTGTTCCACGAGGCCCTGCAGCGGGGCGGGGCGACAGCGGACAGCGCCGTGCATATCGGCGACCACCCCGGCGACGACATCGCCGGCGCCCAACAGGCAGGCTTGCGGGCCATCTGGTTCAATCCCGGCGGCAAAACCTGGGAGGCCGAGCGCGCACCCGACGCCGAGATCCGCAGCCTGACCGAGCTCCCCGCCCTCCTCGGCCGCTGGAGATAGGGCTAAGCCGCAAGCTCTAAGCTCTAAGCTCTAAGCTCTAAGCTGACGGCTTACAGCTTGCCGCTGTCTCTCGCTGCGTCTCTCCACTTTTTTGCGCGCCAAAAAAAACCCGCAGCGACGGCGGGCTTTTTCGGGGCAGGCGCCTTAGATAGGGCGGCTACCGTACTTGTTGTCAGGCTTCTTGGGCGGGTCAGCGACCACATTGGCCTCGACTTCCTGCACTTTACCGCCACGGGCCAGGAACTCTTCCATGGCACGCGCCAGTGCATCACGCTCTTTGTTCTTGGCCTCGACGCTCGGCAGCTCGTCTACCGATACGGCAGCCTTGGCCTTGCCTTTGGCGGTCGGCGCGGGAGCATCGCCACCATCGTCTTCGACCACGTCATCGGCGGCCGCTTCAAGACCTTCTTCGGTTTCGTCTTCGTCGCCTACTTCGAGGTCGTCGTTTTCCAGATCATCGTCGCTCATGTTCTACCTCATGACTTGCGAAAAGCAGATTAGTTATAGCCCAGCTGAGCCGACTGTCGAAGGTCGCTGGAAAAAAATCAACATCCGCTGGTAACCAGCGGCTTATGCCTTATCACCGTGCAAGGTGGCAAGGACTTTACGGGCACCGCCATGATCTCGATGCTCGCCCAGATAAACACCTTGCCAGCTGCCTAGCGCCAAGCGCCCTGCCGATACCGGCAAGCTCAGTTGGCAGCCCAGCAGGCTGGCCTTGAAGTGCGCCGGGAGGTCGTCCGCGCCTTCGTCGTTATGTTCATACCCGGCCATACCTTGCGGCACCAGCCCGTTGAAAAAACGCTCGAAGTCACGTCGAACCGCCGGATCGGCGTTCTCGTTGATGGTCAACGAGGCCGAGGTATGCTGCAGCCACAGATGCAACAGACCGACCCGACAGGCCTTCAACTCAGGCAAGCCGGCGAGCAATTCGTCCGTTACCAGGTGAAAGCCTCGGGGCCTTGCCCGCAGGGTAATCAGAGTCTGTTGCCACATACAGTTCTCCGCACATTCGGCGCGCATTCTAGCGCGCTCTGGGAAAAAACAAAGCGCCTAATACTCGCCCTGCGCTGTAAGCAATTGGCCAGGGAAAAATAGCGACGGCAAACCCCTGGACTCGCCGGGGAAAAAACCTTTCAGCCTTGCGTTAGTGACAAACGCCGGGCAAAAAAATGCCCGGCAAGCCGGGCATTTTTTTTCGCGAACCTACAAGTTGTAGCCGCGCTCGTTGTGTTGCGCCAGGTCGAGGCCGACCGCTTCTTCTTCCTCGGTCACGCGCAGGCCCATGACGGCATCCAGCACCTTGAGAATGATGAAGGTGACGATCGCGGTGTAGATCACCGTGAAGCCCACGCCTTTGCACTGGATCCAGACCTGTGCGGCGATGTCGGTCACGGTGCCGAAGCCACCCAGCGACGGAGCAGCGAACACGCCGGTGAGGATCGCGCCGAGGATACCGCCGATACCGTGCACGCCGAAGGCGTCCAGGGAGTCGTCGTAGCCCAGTTTGCGTTTCAGGCTGGTGGCGCAGAAGAAGCACACGACGCCAGCGGCCAGGCCGATCACCAGGGCGCCCATCGGGCCCACGGTGCCAGCGGCTGGAGTGATGGCCACCAGGCCGGCAACCACACCCGAAGCGATACCCAGGGCGCTTGGCTTACCGTGGGTCAGCCACTCGGCGAACATCCAGCCCAGGGCCGCGGCAGCGGTTGCGATCTGAGTCACGAGCATCGCCATGCCGGCGGTGCCGTTGGCGGCGGCAGCGGAGCCGGCGTTGAAGCCGAACCAGCCGACCCACAGCATGGCCGCGCCCATCAGGGTGTAACCCAGGTTGTGCGGAGCCATCGGCGTGGTCGGGAAGCCTTTGCGCTTGCCCAGTACCAGGCAGGCGATCAGGCCAGCCACACCGGCGTTGATGTGCACCACGGTGCCGCCAGCGAAGTCGAGTACGCCCCAGTCCCACATCAGGCCGCCGTTACCGGACCAGACCATGTGCGCGATCGGTGCATAAACCAGGGTGAACCAGACGCCCATGAAGATCAGCATCGCGGAGAACTTCATGCGCTCGGCGAAAGCACCGACGATCAGCGCCGGAGTGATGATCGCGAAGGTCATCTGAAAGGTGATGAACACCGCCTCGGGAAACAGCGCCGCAGGCCCGGTGATGCTGGACGGAGTGACACCGGCGAGGAACGCCTTGCCCATGCCGCCGAAGAACGAGTTGAAGTTGACGACGCCTTGTTCCATGCCCGTGGTATCGAAGGCAATGCTGTAGCCGTAGATGACCCACAGGATGCTGATCAGGCCGGTAATGGCAAAGCACTGCATCAGCACCGACAGAATGTTTTTCGAACGCACCATGCCGCCGTAGAACAGCGCGAGGCCGGGAATGGTCATGAACAGCACCAGGGCCGTCGAGGTGAGCATCCAGGCGGTGTCGCCGGAGTTGAGGACTGGAGCCGCCACTTCGTCTGCCGCCATGGCCAGGCTGGGCATTACGAGGGACAACAGGGCTCCTAGCCCTGCGAATTTACGCAGAGTCATATTGTTTTCTCCTGGGGCGTTGGGGTTTGGCGGCTTAGATTGCGTCGGTATCGGTTTCGCCGGTACGGATGCGAATAGCCTGTTCCAGATTGACCACGAAGATCTTGCCGTCACCGATCTTGCCGGTGTTGGCCGCCTTGGTTATCGCCTCGATAACCCGGTCAAGATCCTTGTCGTCAATGGCGACATCAATCTTCACCTTGGGCAGGAAATCGACCACATATTCCGCGCCGCGATACAGCTCGGTGTGGCCCTTCTGCCGACCGAAGCCTTTGACCTCAGTAACGGTAATGCCCTGCACGCCGATCTCGGACAGCGACTCGCGCACGTCGTCCAACTTGAACGGCTTGATGATGGCAGTGACTAGCTTCATGAAAACTCTCTCCCGAATTGGTGGACTTGCCCCAGGAAAACAAACCCGACTCAAGTCTAAGCGCAGTGCCTGGCTTTGTAACGCATCGTCGGCCTTCCGCTGCCAGACCGACACCAGCTAACCGCTCCTGACGAAACACTTCCCGCTACGTCTGCCGCACTGCATTCGTCACAGCGACTGCATCAGTGCATGGGTCATCAGCTCCTAAGCAGAAACCTTGCCAGCTCCTGAAAAGCCCCTGATTTCAGCCCCTTGCCGACGATAGCCAGTATCAGCTCGCCATCACCGCCGCAGATACGCACAAAAACGGTGCGTCGCCGCGCAGCGCCATGCGCGAAAAACGTGCGTCCCTGCCCTCGTCCGTGCCTGCGAATGCTGCGTGATACACTGCGCGCCATCAGTTTTCAGGACCTTCCCATGCTCGCGCCCAAAGACCTTCTCGACGCCCTGAGCGGCCACGCCTCCCGCCTGTTCAGCGGCGACACCCCGCTGCCTCGCAATGAAATCGAAAGCCAGTTCAAGGCCCTGCTGCAAAGCGGCTTCAGCAAACTGGACCTGGTCAGCCGCGAAGAATTCGACAGCCAAATGGTGGTGCTGGCCCGCACCCGTGCCCGCCTGGAAAGCCTTGAAGCCAAGGTCAGCGAACTCGAAGCCCGGCTCAACCCGCCAACCGAATGACCGGCTGCGCGGGAATCTAGGGCCCGGCCAGGCTCAGGTCAGGGGCGACCACTCACCGGGATGACACATCCTGTGAGCATTGCCCGGCTGCCGCCGGCGCCACGCCAACTATCCTTGTAACGCCCGCCGCAGGACGCGGCATGGGCCTCACCAAGGAAGGGCTCATGTCTCTGGCGATCATCCACAGCCGCGCTCAGGTCGGCGTACAGGCACCGGCGGTCAGCGTCGAAGTGCACCTGGCCAACGGCCTGCCCGCGCTGACCCTGGTGGGGCTACCGGAAGCCGCGGTCAAGGAAAGCAAAGACCGGGTGCGCAGCGCGATCATCAACTCGGGTTTCAACTTTCCGGCACGGCGCATCACCCTCAACCTGGCACCGGCCGACCTGCCCAAGGACGGCGGACGCTTCGATCTGGCGATTGCCCTGGGCATTCTCGCCGCCAGCGTGCAGGTGCCCAGCCTGGCGCTGGATGAAGTCGAATGCCTGGGTGAGCTGGCGTTATCCGGCGCCGTGCGCGCGGTGCGCGGCGTGCTTCCGGCGGCCCTGGCCGCGCGCAGCGCCGGACGCACGCTGGTGGTACCGCGGGCGAATGCCGAAGAAGCCTGCCTGGCATCGGGCCTGAAAGTGATCGCGGTCGACCACCTGCTGGAGGCGGTGGCGCATTTCAATGGCCATGCGCCGATCGAGCCGTTTGTTTCCAATGGTTTGCTGCAAGCGGACCGCCCTTACCCCGACCTGAATGAAGTCCAGGGCCAGCTGGCGGCCAAAAGGGCGCTGCTGGTGGCGGCGGCAGGTGCCCATAACCTGCTGTTCAGCGGCCCGCCAGGCACCGGCAAGACCCTGCTTGCCAGCCGCTTGCCCGGCCTGCTGCCGCCATTGCAGGAACAGGAAGCACTGGAAGTGGCAGCGATTCAGTCGGTCGCCAGCCACATCCCCTTGTGCCACTGGCCACAACGACCGTTTCGCCAGCCCCACCACTCCGCGTCCGGGCCGGCACTGGTGGGTGGCGGCTCGAAACCGCAACCCGGAGAAATCACCCTGGCCCATCACGGGGTGCTGTTTCTCGATGAGCTGCCGGAATTCGACCGCAAGGTGTTGGAGGTGCTGCGAGAACCGCTGGAATCGGGCGAGATCGTGATCGCCCGCGCCCGGGATCGGGTGCATTTTCCGGCGCGCTTCCAGCTGGTGGCGGCGATGAACCCCTGCCCCTGCGGCTACCTGGGCGAACCCAGCGGCCGCTGTCGCTGTACCCCGGAGCAGATCCAGCGCTATCGCAACAAGCTCTCGGGCCCGCTGCTCGACCGAATCGACCTGCACCTGACCGTCGCCCGGGAAACCACCGCCTTGAACCCCACCCCGCAGCCCGGGGCAGACACGGCCCACGCCGCCGCCCTGGTGGCACAGGCCCGGGAATGCCAGCAGCAACGCCAGGGTTGCGCCAACGCCTTTCTCGATTTGCCGGGGCTGCGCGCGCATTGCAGGTTATCCACAGCCGACGAGCATTGGCTGGAGAACGCCTGCGAACGTTTGACCCTGTCGCTGCGCGCCGCGCATCGCCTGCTCAAGGTCGCCCGGACCCTGGCCGACCTCGAGCAACGCGAACAGATCAGTCGCGAGCACCTGGCGGAAGCACTGCAATACCGTCCCAGCGCCAGCAGTGTCTGATCACTCCTTGGACAGGTCGACCAGGGGCGTTGGCCGCACTTCAGTCTGGCGTCCGTCCTGGATCTGGGTGATCCGGGCCAGGGACTTATCCACAGCCGGCTTGTCCGCCAGCAGGCTGTAGCGAATCTGGAACTGCCGCTGCTCCTTGGCGCCGATGGTCGGCACCAGGTTCAGCGGGCGCTGGTAGCGACGGTTGTAGGAGAAGCTGGTGCCCGGCTCCAGGCCGGTGACATAGCCCTGGCCCTGGGTGTCGGTATTTTTCCACAGCGAGAACACTGGCAACTGTTGCGTGTTGAAGCCCAGGGAGACGCCAAGGTTGCCGGCCTTGTTGTGCAGCACGGCCAGGGTCTCGCCCTTGGCATCGGCATAAGGCACCACGTTGTAGACGGTTTCGTCGTAGTCGCGGGTTGGGCCGCGATAAGTCTGCCACTGCCCCAGATCCGCCTTGGCCTTGTCGTTGAACGGCGAGACCTGCTTCACCGGAGCGGCAAAACGTGCGCCCTCTTCAAGGAACGGTGTGCTGAAGTTGCTGTGGTACAGCGCCTGGTATTCCTTCGGGTAATCGCCGTTGTTGGTCAGGGTGTCGTTGAGGGCAAAGCTCACGCTGCCGGGTTCGGTCAGCAGTTCGGTGACCACCGTGAAGTCGACCTTCTTGAACGCCTGCTCCTTGAGCTCGCCGCGCAGACTGATGGCATAGGGCGGCTTTTCGTCGATGTGCAGGGTGACTCTGTTCGCCGGAATATTCGCCGCCCGGCCATGCAGGGTCAGCAGCTCGCCGTTATCCATCCCCGGATGGCCGACCCATTCGTAGCCGCAGCGGGTGACCAGCTCGTTGAAGCCTTCGAGCCAACCCAGGCCACCGCGGCCGTTGAGCTCGATAAAGGCCGGATTGACCACTTCCTTGACCGGTGAATCCCACCCCAGGCGCACCGAGCCTACGGAAGCCTGAAGGACGTTCATGCCACGGGTGGGGACGACCGAGAGTTTCATCGCGCCGTTATCGATGTCGACAATGCTCACCCCTTCCTGGCGCCCTCCGTGCAGGGTGCGCAGGGTGACAGAGAAGGGTTTGTCGATTTTGAGCCCCAGCTGTTGGCTGGTGATGTGCAGGTTTTGCGCGGCCTTGTCGGTGTCGAGCAGTACATAGTCCCAGGCCATGGCGTGGGAGGCGGCCGTCAACGCGCCGAGGGTGACAAACAGTTTAAGCGGAGTCATGGAAGTTGCCTTTCTTGGAGTTGTGCAATTTTTATAGCGCTGAAGAAACGTTTCAGCAAGCATAAAAAACGGCATCAGGCAGACAAGATCAGGCGAACCCCAGCATCAGTCGACTAGTCGGATCTTCAGCAGCAGCCGCGCCACCTCCATGACTTCGTCCAAAGCCGCTGCCGCCGCCGCATGCGAGGGCTGCAACAACAGGTCATCGGCATAGCCCATGGTCTGGGCGAACAATTGGCGCGCTGCGCGTTCGGCGTTCTGGCAGCAAAACACTTGATCGGCCACTCCCTGCTCGATGATGTGCGCCAGCATCGCCTGCCATTCGCCGTTGATCTTCAGGTACGCCTCGGCCATGGGCGCGTCGTGCATGGCCTCGTCCCAGGCGTCCAGCCAGAGCGCCCAGCCGGCGTCCGCCGAGTCGGGCAGGCAGTCGCGCAGGAAGCCTTGCAGCGCGTCCAGCGGCGCGGCACCAGCCAGGGATTGGCGCGCAGTTTCAAGCTGCTCGTCGGCAAAGCGCACGAAGGCCTCACGGCGCAGCTCATTCCAGTCGCTGAAGTAGTGGTAGACGTGGCTGCGGGACAAACCGGCGTGTTCTGCCAGATCCCGGGTGGACACATCGGCGAAACCCTTGCTGCGAAACAGCTCCAGGGCGGCGGCGATGATCTGGTCTTTACGGTCGATACGCGACATGGGGCTTGCCTCCGGACGCCGCTGGATGGACGGCGCTTGCTTTTTGAGCGATCGCTCAAAGATAATTGAGCAGTCGCTCAATATTAGCGTTTATCTTCCCTTCGGTGCACCCATGTCAGCCGTTACGTCGCAAATTCTTGTGGATCAAAGCAAAAAAATCGGTCAGCAATCCGCTGGCCAAACCCTCAAGGCCATCGCCCGGGCGTACCCCGGCAAACTGTTTTTCACCCTGAGCCTGGTGGCCTTGGAAAACGCCCTGCTCCTGGCCTACCCGCTGTTCGCCGGCTTTGCGGTGGACTCGATCATTCGCGGCGACACCGGCAGCGCCCTGGTGTACGCGGTGGTGGTGCTGGCGTTCTGGGTGGTCGGTGCCGCGCGACGCGCCGTGGACACCCGGACCTTCACCCGCATCTACACCGACCTCGCGGTGCCGGTGATCCTCAACCAGCGCCTGCTGAATCAGGACACGTCCACCGCCGCGGCACGGGTGGTGCTGGCGCGGGAGTTCGTCGATTTCTTCGAGAAACACATTCCGACCATCGCCACCGCCCTGGTCTCGATTGTCGGCGCAGCGGCGATGCTGGCGCTGATCGAGCCGTGGATCGGCCTGGCGTGCCTGCTGGCGCTGATCCTGTGCTGCGCCTTGTTGCCACGCTTTGCCCGGCGCAACCAGGCACTGCATGAGCGGCTCAATGACCGGCTGGAAAAAGAGATCGGCATGGTCGCCCGGGTCGGCGCGGCGTCGTTGCAGCGCCATTACCGGGTGTTGTCGCGCCTACGCATCCGGCTCTCGGACCGCGAAGCGGTGGCCTACCTGTTTCTCGGCACGGTGGCGGCGGCGCTGTTTGTGGTCGCCATCAGCCAGTTGGCCCTGTCGCCAGCGGTCAAGGCCGGCCATGTGTATGCGGTGATGACCTACCTGTGGACTTTTGTCAGCAGCCTGGACGAGGCGCCGACCATGGTCGACCAACTGGCCCGCCTGCGGGATATCGGCAAGCGGGTAGACCCCGGCCTGTAGCCGCCGAGCGCCGCTCAGCGCGCGGCCACTGCCCGGTGTTCCATCAGGCCAGCGCAGTCAGGCTCGACAGCGGCTACAGGTGTGCGACGCGCTTTAGCGGAAGCGGTCGACTTCGTGACGCAGGTCGGCGGCGAGAGCTTCCAGTTCCTTGGCGGTGATCGCCAGGTTGGACACCACTTCACGCTGCTCGCTGTTGGCCTGGGCAATGCTTTGCAGGTTGCTGCTGAGCAGGGTCGCGGTGCTGCTCTGCTCCTGGGTCGCGGTGGTGATGGCGGCGAACTGCTGGCCGGCACTGCGGCTCTGTTCATCGATCCGGGCCAGGGCCGAAGCCACATTGGCGTTGCGCGACAGGCCCTCCTGCATCAACCGGTTGCCCTGCTCCATGGTGCTGATGGCGTTGCCGGTTTCCTGCTGGATGCTGCCGATCATCACCGAGATTTCATCGGTTGCCTCACGGGTGCGCGAGGCCAGGTTGCGCACCTCATCGGCCACCACTGCAAATCCGCGCCCCTGCTCACCAGCCCGGGCGGCTTCAATGGCCGCATTGAGCGCCAGCAGGTTGGTCTGGTCGGCAATGGCGGTGATCACCCCGACAATGCCGCCGATTTCCTGGGAGCGCTGGCCCAGGGTGTTGATCACCGTGGCGGTGCTGTTCAGGGCGCTAGCGATCTGCTCCAGGGAGGATGAAGCCTCTTCCATCGAGGTGCGGCCGATGCGCGTCTGCTGGGCGTTTTCCTGAGCCAGGCGCTCGGTGTTGCCCATGTTGTCAGCGATGTTCAGCGAGGTGGCGCTGAACTCTTCCACGGCGCCCGCCATGCTGGTGATTTCGCCGGACTGCTGCTCCATGCCCTCGTAGGCGCCACCGGACAATCCGGACAACGCCTGGGCCCGGCCGTTGACCTCCTGGGCCGCCCGGCGGATGTGCTCAACCATAGTCGACAGGGCTTCGCCCATCTGGTTGAAACTGCGCGCCAACTGGCCGATCTCATCCTGGCTGGACACATTCAGCCGTACGCTCAAGTCGCCGGCGCCCAGGGCCTCGGCCTGACGCACCAGGTCTGCCAGGGGCGCCAGTTTGCTGCGCAACAGCCAGACCGCCGCGCCAACCGCCAGCAGCATCGCCAGCAGACTGCCGATGACCAGGCGCAGGCCGACACTCCAGGTCACCGCGCGGATTTCCGCTTTCGGCATGCTCGCCACCACCGCCCAGGGGCCACCCTCGAACGGCACCGCCAGGCTGTAGAAGTCTTCGGCCTTGTCACTCCAGAAGCGGCCCTTGCCCGGTTGGCGAATCAGCTCGGCCATGGTCGGCAGCGCCTGATCCAGCGCCTGCACGCCGGCAGGCGGAACCAGCCATTTGTTTTGCTCATCCAGCAAGGCCAGAGAACCGGTCTGGCCGATGCGGAAGCGCCTGAGATTGTCGAACTGGGCGTTCTGCGCATCGGTGTAGTCGAAACCGACGAACAACACCGCAATCACCTTCCCGCTGCTGTCGCGCACCGGCGTGTATTGGGTCATGTAGGAGCGGTCGAACAGCAGCGCGCGGCCGACGTAACCCTGCCCCGCCATGAGCTTCTGGTAGGCCGGGTGGGCATGGTCGAGCAAGGTGCCGATGGCGCGGCTGCCGTCCTGTTTGCTCAGCGAGGTGCTGACGCGGACAAAATCATCGCCGCTGCGGACAAACACGGTCGCCACGCCAGCCGTCATCTGCTTGAACTCGTCGACCTCCTCGAAGTTGTTGTTCAACACCTGGCCGCCCAGGTGCAGGCCCGGCGTGGAGGTGCCGGCCACTGTCACCGGCTGCTCGGGGTGCAGGCTCAGGCCGCCGCTGAAGCGTTTTTCGAACAGCCCGCTCAGGCGCTGGGTGCTTTCGCGCAGGGTGCTGTGGAACGTGTTGAGCTGATCGGCCAGCAGCCGCGCTTCGCTGGCCAGGTGCTCTTCCCGCGTGTCGAGGTTGGCGGAATCCAGCGAACGCAGGGCAAAAACGGCACTGCCGCTGATCACGATCGCCAAGATCACAGCCAGGGCAAGGCCCAGCTGTGAGGCAATACGGGCACGGGGTTGAGGCATGACGGCTCCTGACCGAGAGCCCGGATCATCCTGATCAGGTCGCGTGCTCGGCAAAATTTTCCAGTAAGGGGGACGGGGGGAACGCTGCAGGACGCAAGTTCCACTTTCTAGGATTCGGCGGCAACGATGAATACTTGAGCAATTCGCACGGTTATCACTCAAGGCCGCTCCCACGGGCGCTACATCGTTTCAGCCGAGGCGCTCTACCTCAGGCAATTGCATGGCCTGGACCTCGCCCTGGAGAAAATCGCTGAGGCGGCGCAAACGTTCACCTCCGGGCCGGGTTTTCGGCCAGACCAGGTAATAGTTCTCGCCACTGGCCACCGCAGTCGGCCACGGCAGGCTCAGCCGACCCTGGGCCACATCTTCGGCGACCATCAGCAAATCGCCCATGGACACGCCGTAGCCCCGGGCCGCGGCAATCATCCCCAGCTCCAGGGTGTCGAAGACCTGCCCGCCCTTGAGCGAGACCTGATCGGACAAACCCATGCGCTCCAGCCAGCTGCGCCAGTCGCGGCGGTCCGGGGTCGGGTGCAGCAATTCGGTGACGGCCAGGCGCGCCACATCCCATGGCTGGTCATTGAGCAGGTTCGGCGCACCGACCGGGATCAACAGCTCGGGAAACAGGTAGCTGGCCTCCCAGTCCGCCGGAAAGTGGCCGTTGCTCAGCAGCACCGCGCAATCGAAGGGTTCCTGGTTGAAGTCCACCGAATCGATGTCCATCCAGGCGCTGGTCAGTTGCACCTCGTTGCCCGGCTGCAGGTGGCGAAAACGGCTGAGCCGCGCCAGCAGCCAACGCATGGTCAGGGTCGACGGCGCCTTCATCCGCAGAATGTCATCCTCGGCGCGCAAGGTATTACAGGCCCGCTCCAGGGCGCTGAAGCCTTCGCGAACGCCCGGCAACAGCAGGCGCGCGGCTTCCGTGAGTTGCAGGTTACGCCCGCTGCGCTTGAACAACCGGCAGGCGAAGTGCTCCTCCAGGGTGCGGATATGTCGGCTGACCGCGCTCTGGGTAATCGATAACTCTTCGGCCGCGCGGGTGAACGAACTGTGCCGGGCCGCAGCCTCAAAGGCGCGCAAGGCATACAGGGCAGGAAGACGACGAGACATGTAACGCTCTCCGTGGGCGGTGCGGCCACGCTACCAGAAACGAGTTCGCATGAGTTTTAATCATGCCAGTAATCGTTTTTATCCTTTTGTGCAATGCGCCACAAGCGCCGAGAATCAGCGCTCTTGACCCATTGCCCATTGCCGAGCCTGATGACCATGCAGCATCCAGCACGTACCGAACTCCGGGCCATCCTGCGGCTGGCGGGGCCGCTGATCGCCTCGCAGTTGGCGCACATGTTGATGGTCCTCACCGACACCCTGATGATGGCCCGGCTCAGCCCAGAGGCCCTGGCCGGGGGCGGGCTGGGCGCGGCCAGCTATTCGTTCGTGTCGATTTTCTGCATCGGGGTAATTGCCGCGGTCGGCACCCTGGTGGCGATTCGTCAGGGTGCCGGCGACATCGAAGGCGCCACGCGCCTGACCCAGGCCGGGCTCTGGCTGGCCTGGCTGATGGCGCTGGTGGCAGGCCTGCTGCTGTGGAACCTGAAGCCGGTGCTGCTGCTGTTCGGCCAGACCGAAACCAACGTCGACTCCGCCGCGCAGTTCCTGCTGATTCTGCCCTTCGCCCTGCCCGGCTACCTGAGCTTCATGGCCTTGCGCGGCTTTACCAGCGCTATCGGCCGCGCCACGCCGGTGATGGTCATCAGCCTGGGCGGCACCGTGGCCAACTTCCTGCTCAACTACGCACTGATTACCGGCATGTTCGGCCTGCCGAAACTGGGCCTGATGGGCATCGGCCTGGTGACCGCCATCGTCGCCAACTGCATGGCCCTGGCTCTGGCCTGGCACATCCGGCAGCACCCGGCGTACGCTGCTTATCCGTTGCGCCAGGGCCTGTCGCGGCTCAACCGCCACTACCTGCGGGAGCTGTGGCGCCTGGGCCTGCCCATCGGCGGCACCTATGCGGTCGAGGTCGGATTGTTTGCCTTCGCCGCGCTGTGCATGGGCACCATGGGCAGCACCCAATTGGCAGCGCACCAGATCGCGTTGCAGATCGTTTCGGTGGCGTTCATGGTGCCGGCGGGGATTTCCTATGCGATCACCATGCGCATCGGCCAGCACTACGGCGCTGGGCAATTGCTCGACGCGCGCCTGGCGGGACGGGTGGGGATCGCCTTCGGTGCGGTAGCGATGCTGTGTTTTGCCATGGTGTTCTGGCTGCTGCCGAATCAGTTGATCGGGCTGTTCCTGGACCACAATGACCCGGCCTTCCGCGAAGTGATCAACCTGGCCGTGAGCCTGTTGGCGGTAGCGGCCTGGTTCGAACTGTTCGACGGCACGCAAACCATCGCCATGGGCGCGATTCGCGGGCTCAAGGACGCCAAGACCACCTTCCTCGTCGGCCTCGGCTGCTACTGGTTGATCGGGGCCCCGGCGGCCTGGTTGATGGCCTTCACCCTGGGCTGGGGGCCGACCGGCGTGTGGTGGGGCCTGGCCCTGGGCCTGGCGTGCGCCGCCATCAGCCTGACCCTGGCCTTCGAATGGCGGATGAAACGCATGTTGCGCCTGGAGCCCCAGGTGCAGCCATCGGCCTATGCCTCGGCCCAGGTGGATTCGTAAAGATCGGTTGAACTGGCGAGCGGGATTGCCCCCTCGCCAGGCGGGTTAGCTCACCACGTCCGCCATGGATCGCTGGCTGCTGCCAAAGGTCAGGTACTCCACCAACTCCGCCAGGGGCAGCGGTTTGCTGATCAGGTACCCCTGCGCCTGGTCGCACCCGAAGCCGCGCAGCAGGGCCAGTTGCTCCGGTGTTTCGACCCCCTCGGCCACCACTTCCAGGTTGAGGTTGTGCGCCAGGTTGATCATGGCGTGCACCAACTTGCGGTTCTCCTCGCGCAGCTCCATGCCGCCGACAAAACTCTTGTCGATTTTGAGCAGGGCGATCGGCAGGCTGTTGAGGTGCACGAAGGACGAGAAGCCAGTGCCGAAGTCGTCCAGGGAAAAGCGCACGCCCAGGCGCCCCAGGGCGTCCATGGTCTGCTTGACCAGGTCACTGCGGCGCATCACTGCGGTTTCAGTCAGTTCGAACTCCAGCCACTGCGCTTCGACGCCGCGCTCGGCAATCAGCCGGCTCAGGGTCGACAGCAACTGGCTGTCCTGGAACTGCCGGAACGACAGGTTGACCGCCATGTGCAGCGGCGGCAAGCCGCGCTCACGCAGGGCCTGCATGTCCCGCAGGGCACGGGAAATCACCCAGTACCCCAAGGGCACGATCAGCCCGCTC
This sequence comes from Pseudomonas sp. MF09150, assembly GCF_059862355.1. NCBI lineage: Bacteria > Pseudomonadati > Pseudomonadota > Gammaproteobacteria > Pseudomonadales > Pseudomonadaceae > Pseudomonas > Pseudomonas sp. MF09150. The sequence continues at coordinate 488,399 of NZ_JCBCUS010000003.1, forward strand.
TGCTCGGCCAGGGGCACGAACTCGCTGGGCGGCAGCAGGCCCCGTTCGCCGTGGCGCCAGCGCACCAGGGCCTCGAGGCCGACGATTTGTCCGTCATGCAGGTTCAGGCGCGGCTGGTAATGCAGCTCCAGCTCGTCGCGGCGCAAGGCTCGGCGCAGTTCGCTTTCCAGATCGGCGAGGCTGCGGGCATTGCGATTGATGCGTTCATTGAAGATATGAAAGGTGCAGCCCTGGGTGCTCTTGGCCTGCTGCATGGCGATGTGAGCGTGCCACATCAGCGGGTCCGCCCCGGCATTGGCCCGGGCATGGGCCACGCCCAGGCTGCAGCCGATCAGCAGGCTTTCGCCGTCGATCCAGTAGGGTTCGGCCATGGCCTCGGTAATGCGCTCGGCCATCCATTCGGCCCGCTGCGGCGCACGGCGTGTATCGATCAGCAAGGCAAACTCGTCGCTGCCCAGGCGCGCCAGTTGATCGCCGGCCTCAAGCTGGCTCTTGAGCCGCGAGACCACCTGCAGGATCAAGCGGTCGCCGGCCTGGTGGCCGAGGGCGTCGTTGGCATGCCGGAAGTTGTCGAGGTCCAGGTGCCCCAGTGCCAGCCCGCGTCCTTCGTTTTCAACCAGGCGCGCGGCAAGCAGGGTCTGGAACCCCTGTCGGTTGGCGATACCGGTCAGCGGGTCCTGTTCGGCCAGGCGCTGCAGCGTGGTTTCCAGCACGCCGCGCTCACGCACATGGCGCAGGCAACGCCGCAGGATATCGGGGTTCAGGGCGCTGCGAATCAGCCAGTCACTGACACCCACCGGGGTCACCGAGGGTTCGTGGTCCAACAGCAGGACGGTGGGCAAACTGCAGCGACCGGGGGCCGGTTGCAAGGAGGCAATGGTCAACAAGACCGCGCTGCGATCGTCATTGAACAGACGGCTGACAGAATCCCAGGTCGGGGCACTGATCAGCACAACCGAGTCTCCCAACGGAGCGAGACACTCGCGCAACAACGCTGCCCATGCCGGCTCTTCGGCCAGTAGCAGCAAACGCAAGGGTTCGACAGGCTTAGACAAGCTAGCTCCCTAGACTCTGCAAAAGAAGTTGGCGGTGGGCATTATGACGCGCGAATAAACAATGACAAATGGTATTGATTATCAAACGCAATTTCTTGTACCGCTCTAACTCGAACATTAGACGCATATTCAGCGCGCATCCTGCGGGAAAGTATCAAAACCGGCAAATTTAGATCGCGTGTTGCGTCACAAGTCGGAGAGAGGCAGCAGAATCTGTCCAGCCTGTTAAAATGCCCGCCCATTTCGCAACAGACTCCCTTTTCCGTCATGTCCCGACTCAATCCCCGGCAGCAAGAAGCCGTGAACTACGTCGGCGGCCCTCTTTTGGTGCTCGCCGGTGCTGGCTCCGGCAAGACCAGCGTGATCACCCGCAAAATCGCGCACCTGATCCAGAACTGCGGCATCCGCGCCCAGTACATCGTGGCCATGACCTTTACCAACAAGGCGGCGCGGGAGATGAAGGAGCGTGTCGGCACCCTGCTCAAGGGCGGCGAGGGCCGTGGGCTGACCGTGTGCACCTTCCACAACCTGGGCCTGAACATCATCCGCAAGGAACATGTGCGGCTGGGCTACAAACCGGGCTTCTCGATCTTCGACGAGACCGACGTCAAGGCCCTGATGACCGACATCATGCAGAAGGAATACTCGGGCGACGACGGCGTCGACGAGATCAAGAACATGATCGGCGCCTGGAAAAACGACCTGATCCTGCCGCCCGAAGCTCTGGAAAACGCACGCAACCCCAAGGAACAGACCGCCGCTATCGTCTACACCCACTACCAGCGCACGCTCAAGGCGTTCAACGCGGTGGACTTCGACGACCTGATCCTGCTCCCGGTGAAGCTGTTCCAGGAACACGCCGACATCCTGGAAAAATGGCAGAACAAGGTCCGCTACCTGCTGGTGGACGAATACCAGGACACCAACGCCAGCCAGTACCTGCTGGTGAAGCTGCTGATCGGCACGCGCAACCAGTTCACCGTGGTCGGCGACGACGACCAGTCGATCTACGCCTGGCGCGGCGCCCGCCCGGAAAACCTGATGCTGCTCAAGGACGACTACCCGTCCCTGAAAGTGGTGATGCTGGAGCAGAACTACCGCTCCACCAGCCGTATCCTGCGTTGCGCCAACGTGCTGATCTCCAACAACCCCCACGAGTTTGAAAAACAACTGTGGAGCGAGATGGGCCACGGCGACGAGATCCGCGTGATCCGCTGCCGCAACGAAGACGCCGAGGCTGAGCGGGTAGCGGTGGAGATTCTCACCCTGCACCTGCGCACCGATCGCCCGTACAGCGATTTCGCGATCCTGTATCGCGGTAACTATCAGGCCAAGCTGATCGAGCTGAAGCTGCAGCACCATCAGATTCCTTACCGGCTTTCCGGCGGCAACAGCTTTTTCGGACGCCAGGAAGTGAAAGACCTGATGGCCTACTTCCGCCTGATCGTGAACCCGGATGACGACAACGCTTTCCTGCGGGTGATCAACGTTCCGCGCCGGGAAATCGGCTCGACGACCCTGGAAAAACTCGGCAACTACGCCACCGAACGCAAGATTTCGATGTACGCCGCCACCGATGAAATCGGTCTCGGCGAGCACCTGGACAGCCGCTTCACCGACCGCCTGGCGCGCTTCAAGCGCTTTATGGACCGGGTGCGCGAGCAGTGCGCCGGCGAAGACCCGATCTCTGCCCTGCGCAGCATGGTCATGGACATCGACTACGAGAACTGGCTGCGCACCAACAGCTCCAGCGACAAGGCCGCCGACTACCGCATGGGCAACGTGTGGTTCCTGATCGAAGCCCTGAAAAACACCCTGGAAAAAGACGAAGACGGCGACATGACCGTCGAAGACGCCATCGGCAAGCTGGTCCTGCGCGACATGCTGGAACGTCAGCAGGAAGAGGAAGACGGCGCCGAAGGCGTGCAGATGATGACCTTGCATGCCTCCAAGGGCCTGGAATTCCCCTACGTGTTCATCATGGGCATGGAAGAGGAAATCCTCCCGCACCGCTCCAGTATCGAAGCCGACACCATCGAGGAAGAGCGGCGCCTGGCCTACGTGGGCATTACCCGCGCACGCCAGACCCTGGCCTTTACCTTTGCCGCCAAGCGCAAGCAGTACGGCGAGATCATCGATTGCGCGCCCAGCCGCTTTCTCGATGAGCTGCCACCGGACGACCTGGCCTGGGAAGGCAATGACGACACGCCGACCGAAGTCAAAGCCGTTCGCGGAAACACCGCACTGGCGGATATACGCGCGATGTTAAAGCGCTAGAATTGCCGACTTTTTACCGCACTCTATTTATCAGCGCTTAGGCGCACAAGGCGCCCAAAGAGGAAAGCTTCATGGAAGCACTGCACAAGAAAATTCGCGAAGAAGGCATCGTGCTTTCCGATCAGGTCCTGAAAGTCGACGCCTTTCTCAACCATCAGATCGACCCGCAACTGATGAAGCTGATCGGCGACGAATTCGCCACGCTGTTCAAGGACTCGGGCATTACCAAGATCGTCACCATCGAAGCCTCGGGCATTGCCCCGGCGATCATGACCGGTCTGAACCTCGGTGTGCCGGTGATCTTCGCCCGCAAGCACCAGTCCCTGACCCTGACCGAGAACCTGTTGTCGGCCACCGTCTACTCCTTCACCAAGCAGACGGAAAGCACCGTGGCCATCTCGCCACGGCACCTGACCAGCAGCGACCGGGTGCTGATCATCGATGACTTCCTGGCCAACGGTAAGGCCTCCCAGGCGCTGATTTCGATTATCAAGCAGGCCGGCGCCACCGTTGCCGGCCTGGGTATCGTCATCGAAAAGTCGTTCCAGGGCGGGCGTGCCGAACTGGATGCCCAAGGCTACCGCGTGGAGTCTCTGGCCCGCGTGCAATCCCTGGCCGGCGGCGTGGTCAGCTTCATCGAGTAAAGTGCGCGACGGCGCCGGCGGCGTGCCGGCGCCACGGGTGGTCCGCCGTTACAGGCGGGTTTCCTGCAAGGCTGCCAGCAGCAGCCGCTGATACAGATCCTCACGCAAGCCTTCGGGTTTCTCCAGCTGCATGCGCGCCAGGTGCAGGGGAAAAGCCTCGGCCTCCGGCGCGTCCAGCGCGGCCTTGCCCAGCTCCAGAATCTCGGTGAGCTTGAACTTGCTCTTGAGCCAGTTGAGGGCCCGCAGCAGATCCCGCTCTTGCGCACTGAAATCACTGCCCAACGGATACTCCGGGAACAAGTGCGGGTGCCGTGCGCGAATCGTCTGCAAACGCTGTGGGCTGTTGTCGGTAAATCGCGGTTCCAGCTGAAAGTCCTTGGGTAGCTTGCCGACTTTCTGCGCTTGCTCGATCAGCCCGGGCTGGAAGCGTGAGTCGCTGATATTGAGCAGGGCCTCGATCACCTTGGCGTCGGTCTTGCCCCGCAGGTCGGCGATGCCGTACTCGGTGACCACGATATCGCGCAGATGGCGCGGGATGGTGCAGTGCCCGTACTCCCAGACCACGTTCGAACTGACCTCGCCGCCCGACTCACGCCAGCTGCGCAGGATCAGCACCGAACGCGCGCCTTCCAGCGCATGGCCCTGGGCGACGAAGTTGTACTGCCCGCCGACCCCACTCAGCACCCGGCCGTCTTCCAACTGATCGGCGACACCGGCACCGAGCAAGGTGACCATGATCGAGCTGTTGATAAACCGCGCATCCCGACGTTGCAGGCGCTTGAGCTCTTCCTGGCCATACAGCTCGTTGATGTAGCTGATGCGCGTCATGTTGAATTCAAGGCGCTTGCTTTGCGGCAGCTCCCGCAGGCGCTGATAAAAACTGTGCGGCCCCAGGAAGAACCCGCCATGCACCGAGATGCCGTCGGTTTGCGCCGCTTCATCCAGGGTGCCGTCATTGGCCTGCTGCTGGGTCTTGATATCCGGGTAGACCTTGCGCCGCACGATCCCGGCGTCCGCCAGCACCAGCAGGCCGTTGACGAACATTTCGCTGCAACCGTAGAGGCCCTTGGCAAAGGGCTCGACTCCGCCTTCGCGGCCAATCAGCGGCGCCCAGTAATAGGCATCGATGTCGGTCAGCAGTGAGCGATAGGCGTCGTTGTCTGCCTGCCGGGCCAGCAATGCGGCGGTCAGGGCGTCGCCCATGGAGCCGATGCCGATCTGCAAAGTGCCGCCGTCGCGCACCAACGTGCTGGCGTGCAAACCGATGAAATGGTCCTGGAACCCCACCGGCATGTTCGGCGTGGAAAACAGCGTGGTGCGGTCCTTTTCATCGATCAGCAGATCGAAGCCGTCCATGTCGAGTTCGGCGTCACCCGGCATGTACGGCAGCTCGTCGTGAACCTGGCCGACCATGAGGATGGTCTCGCCGGCAGCACGACGCTTGGCGATCATCGGCAGCAGATCAAGGGTGATGTCCGGGTTGCAGCTCAGGCTCAGCCGATCCGGATGATCAGGGTGGCTGGCCACCAACTGCGCCACCAGGTTCAGGCCACTGGCGTTGATGTCGCGGGCGGCGTGGCTGTAGTTGCTGCTGACATAGTCCTGCTGCGCGGGGGCACTGTTGAGCAGGCTCCCGGGCTGCATGAAGAACTGCTCGACATGGATGTTGCGGGGCAGGCTGTCGTGTTGCAGGTCGGCGAGGAAATCCAGCTCGGGGTAGTCGCCGAATATGCGTTCGACAAAGGGTTCGAGAAAGCGCTTCTGCAAGCCATCGCCCAGGGTCGGACGGCCCAGGCTCAAGGCGGTGTAGATGGTCAGCTGCCGTTCGGGCAGTTGCTTGATGCGGCGGTACAGCGCATTGGCAAACTGGTTAGGCTTGCCCAGGCCCAGGGGCATGCCCATGTGAATATGCGCCGGCAGGCGCGCCAGCACGTCATCGACTGCCTGCTCGATTGAACACAACTGCACCATACGACTCTCCCGAACGTTCCATGAATTGGGGTTGGACCGAGCTTGCCGGGTCTTTACTGCATTGACCAGTGTGGAGGCCGAATCGCGGGCACAAAAAAGCCGCTCGTAAGCGGCTTTTTCGCTGAAGATTGACCTTATTTCAGGCCAGACATCTTCTCGATGGCGCCTTTGAGCTCGTCATCGGAGCAATCGGCACAAGTGCCTTTTGGCGGCATGGCGTTGATCCCGGTAATGGCCTTGGCCAGGATGCCGTCGAGGCCGCCCTGGTGATCGGCACGCTCTTTCCAGGCTGCGGTGTCACCGATTTTCGGTGCGCCGAGCAGACCGGTGCCATGGCAAGCGTTGCAATGCTTGGCAATCACTTCATCAGGGGTTTTCGCCCCTCCACCACCGACAGAGGCGGCGACTTCCATGCCCTTGCATTCCTGCCCCTGAACACAGACCTGACCGACCGGTGCAAGGCGTTGGGCAATATCATCATTAGTCGCAGCTTGAGCGCTGACTGCCCATAGGGCCAATACGGTTGCTGGTGCGGCCAGCATTTTCATAATTAGGTTCACGCGTACACCCTCAATGGTGGCTAGTCACGCCCACGGCCACGGTTTCGCAGGCGGGCGCAAGTATAACGGTTAGCCCGCCACACTGAAACAACCCTAAAGTCGATGGGGTCTTAAAGGTGGCGAAATGGCACTTCGGGCGTCGCCGCAAGCCTTGCAGGACGCCTCTTCTATTAGAAATTCGCTGGCGTGGCTGCGCTGATTAGTCGCGCCGGTACATCGAAAGGATTTCGGAAACGGTGCGGCTTGGTACTTTCAAAGTAGTAGCTGTCGCCCGCTTCGAGCACAAATGTTTCAAGCCCGACCACCAGTTCAAGGCGGCCTTCCACGAGAATTCCGGTTTCTTCGCCTTCGTGGGTGAGCATTTCCTCACCGGTGTCGGCGCCCGGCGGGTAGATCTCGTTGAGAAAGGCGATGGCACGGCTGGGATGGGCGCGCCCCACGAGTTTCATGGTCACGGCGCCATCGGAAATATCGATCAGTTCATGGGCTTTGTAGACGATCTGGCTCGGGGTTTCCTGGAGGATTTCCTCGGAAAAGAACTCGACCATGGACATGGGGATGCCGCCAAGAACCTTCCTAAGCGAGCTGATCGAGGGGCTGACACTGTTCTTCTCGATCATCGAAATGGTGCTGTTGGTGACGCCCGCGCGCTTGGCAAGTTCACGCTGGGAAAGACCTTTCAGTTTACGGATGGATTGCAGTCGTTCACCGACGTCCAATGCGGCAGTCTCCTAGGGAATCAGGCGTTGTTGTAATTGAGCATTATCATGGCGATAGCGTTCAGTATTTACAACACTTGCCCTCCAATCCACCCAGGAGCGGCCTGTCAGGTTCCGACCACTGGCCGTCAGCCCTCGGAATAGAGCCTTGGCACTCGGCGCAGGTTGCAGAAAATCTGGTACGGAATAGTGTCCGCAGCCATCGCCACGTCGCTGGCGAGGATGTTTTTACCCCACAGCTCCACGGTCGAGCCCAGGCCGGCCTGCGGCACATCGGTGAGGTCGATGCACAGCATGTCCATGGACACCCGACCCAGCAATTGGCTGCGCTGGCCAGCCACCAGAACCGGCGTGCCGGTCGGCGCCTGGCGTGGGTAACCGTCGGCATACCCCATGGCAACCACACCAATGCGCATCGGCCGCGTGGTGACGAACTTGGCGCCGTAGCCCACCGGCTCGCCGGCTGGCAACTCACGCACGCAAATCACTTTCGATTCCAGGGTCATGACCGGTTGCAGGCGCGCGGCCACCGGGTTGTTTTCTTCGAACGGGGTTGCGCCATACAGCATGATGCCGGGGCGCACCCAGTCACTGGGAATACTCGGCCACCCCAGGACCGCCGGCGAGTTGCGCAGGCTGACCTCGGCCGCCAGCCCCTCGCGGGCAGCCTGAAACACGGCCACCTGCTCGTCGCTGCGCACGCAATCGAGCTCATCGGCCCGGGCGAAGTGGCTCATCAACACCACTTTCGCCACTTTGCCACTGGCCAGCAGCCGCTGATGGGCAGCCTGATAATCCTTGGGATGCAGGCCAACCCGGTGCATGCCCGAGTCGAGCTTGAGCCAGACCGTCAGCGGCTTGGCCAGGGTTGCCTTCTCGATGGCCTCGAGTTGCCACAGCGAATGCACCACACACCAGAAGTCATGCTCGATGATCAGCGCCAACTCATCGGCCTCGAAAAAGCCTTCGAGCAGCAGCACCGGCGCACGAATCCCCGCCGCGCGCAGCTCCAGGGCTTCTTCGATGCAGGCCACGGCAAAACCGTCGGCCTCGCCTTCCAGTGCCTGGGCACAGCGCACCGCGCCATGGCCATAGGCATCGGCCTTGATCACGGCAAGGGCACGGACGCCCGACAACTCGCGGGCCAGTTGGTAGTTGTGACGCAGGGCTTGAAGGTCGATCAGGGCACGGGCAGGACGCATGGCGGCAGACTTCTAGGCGGTCATGGGGGAAGAAAAAACCGGTGCTGGCCGAAGGCGTGAGCCGCCGACAGCACCGGCAGAGGGATCGGTGTTTAAGGCAAAGCGGCGACTACGGACAGCTCGATCAGGATCTCGGGCTCGCACAGCTTGGCTTCGACTGTGGCACGGGCAGGAGCGACGCCTTTTGGCAGCCATTTGTCCCAGACAGCGTTCATGCCCTCGAAGTGGGCGTCGATGTCTTTCAGGTAAATGGTCACTGACAGCAACTTGCTCTTGTCGGTACCAGCCAGGTCCAGCAAACGCTCGATGTTGGCGAGGGTTTCGCTGGTCTGTTGTTCAATTCCGGCGGTCATGTCGTCGCCGACCTGCCCCGCCAGATAGACGGTGCCGCTGTGAACGACAATCTGGCTCATGCGTTCATTGGTGAGCTGGCGCTGGATTGACATGCTTGGCTGTCTCCTGAGAATTACCGTAACGAGAAATATCGAGGCCTTCGGCGCTGATCTGCGGCGTTTTCTTCGCCATCAGGTCAGCCAGCAAGCGACCGGAACCGCACGCCATGGTCCAACCCAGGGTGCCGTGACCGGTGTTCAAGAACAGGTTGCGGAACGGTGTGGCACCCACAATCGGCGTGCCGTCCGGGGTGGTCGGCCGCAGGCCGGTCCAGAAGCTGGCTTGCGCCAGATCGCCGCCCTGAGGATAGAGGTCGTTGACGATCATCTCCAGGGTTTCGCGCCGGCGCGGGTTCAGCGACAGGTCGAAGCCCGCGATCTCGGCCATGCCGCCGACCCGGATACGGTTGTCGAAGCGAGTGATCGCGACCTTGTAGGTCTCGTCGAGAATGGTCGAGGTCGGGGCCATCGCCGGGTTGGTGATCGGCACGGTCAGGGAGTAACCCTTGAGCGGATACACCGGGGCCTTGATCCCCAACGGCTTGAGCAGTTGCGGCGAGTAGCTGCCCAGGGCCAGCACGTAGCGATCGGCGGTTTCCAGCTTGCCGTCGATCCATACGCCATTGATCCGGTCGCCGGCGAAGTCGAGGCGCTGGATGTCCTGGCCAAAACGGAACTCCACACCCAGTTGGGTGGCCATTTCCACCAGGCGCGTGGTGAACATCTGGCAGTCGCCGGTCTGGTCGTTAGGCAGGCGCAGGGCGCCGGCGAGGATATCGGTGACGTTGGCCAGGGCGGGCTCGACGCGGGCGATGCCCTCGCGGTCGAGCAGTTCGAAAGGCACGCCGGACTCCTTGAGCACGGCGATGTCTTTCGCCGCGCCATCGAGCTGGGCCTGGGTCCGGAACAGCTGGGTAGTGCCCAGGCTGCGGCCTTCATAGGCAATGCCGGTCTCGGCGCGCAGTTCGTCGAGGCAGTCGCGGCTGTACTCGGACAGGCGGACCATGCGCTCCTTGTTCACGGCGTAGCGGCTGGCGGTGCAGTTGCGCAGCATCTGCGCCATCCACAGGTACTGGTCGATATCGGCGGTGGCCTTGATCGCCAACGGCGCGTGGCGCTGCAGCAGCCACTTGATGGCCTTGAGCGGCACGCCCGGTGCGGCCCATGGCGAGGCATAGCCCGGCGACACCTGACCGGCGTTGGCGAAACTGGTTTCCATGGCAGCGGCCGGCTGACGGTCGACCACCACCACTTCAAAACCTGCTCGGGCCAGATAGTAGGCACTGGTGGTACCGATTACGCCGCTACCCAAGACCATAACGCGCATTTTCATATCCCTCATCGCGGCTAAACCGCTGACGTTTGTTATTCAGAGCGAAGATGTGCGCAGTATAAAAAGCAATGGGCAGTGCATTTCACTATATAACTGCCTATATTTGGCGACAATTCTCGGCAAAAACCCTTTTGACGGAGGTGCATCCCCTATGCGCACTAATCACCAGACAAAACGCGAGCTGGACAAGATAGATCGCAACATCCTGCGCATCCTCCAGGCCGACGGGCGTATCTCGTTTACCGAGCTGGGAGAGAAGGTCGGTCTGTCGACCACTCCCTGCACCGAACGGGTCCGGCGCCTGGAGCGCGAAGGGATCATCATGGGCTACAACGCGCGCCTCAATCCGCAGCACCTCAAGGGCAGCCTGCTGGTGTTCGTCGAAATCAGCCTGGACTACAAGTCCGGCGACACCTTCGAAGAGTTCCGCCGCGCCGTGCTCAAGCTGCCCCACGTACTGGAGTGCCACCTGGTCTCGGGCGACTTCGACTACCTGGTGAAAGCCCGAATTTCCGAAATGGCGTCCTACCGCAAGCTGCTGGGCGACATCCTGCTCAAGCTGCCCCACGTGCGCGAATCCAAGAGCTATATCGTGATGGAAGAGGTGAAGGAGAGCCTGAGCCTGCCGATTCCGGACTGAGATCCGGCGCAGGACGACTCGAGAGTGCCGGGGCGACCCAAGTAAAGCGCTAGACCAGCACCTGGCGGGTGCTCGCCATGTACTCGTGGATCTGCTTTTCGACCCGAGGGTGGATCATCTCCACCGGGCGCCGGCCATTGGGACACGGCAGGCTCGGGGTGGTGCCGAACAGGCGGCAGATCAGCGGCCGTTCGTCGTACACGGTGCAGCCGTTGGGCCCCAGGTGCACGCAGTTCAGCTCGTCCATGGCAGCGTCCTGCTCGGCCGCGGTCTTGCGTGGCAGGCGCGACATCTCCTCGGTTGAAGTGGTCACCGGGCCGCAGCAGTCATGGCAACCGGGGACGCACTCGAACGAGGGAATCTGCTGACGCAGCAGGCGGACTTTCTGGCTGTTGCAGCTCATTGGCAAGGTTACCGGGCAAATACAGCCGGGGATTTTGCCCTAAAAGCCCACCAACAGACAGCGCACCCCGACCGCTGTTGCCGCCGACGAAAGGTCAGGCTTATGCTCCGTCAAATTTTCCAAACACCCCAATCAGGATTCACGCACATGAACCCCGGTGTTCAGCAACCTGCCCCGAGCGACCGTCACGCCGCCTCCTATTACGCCGCCAGCAGCCTGCCCCAGCCCGATCATCCGGCGCTGGCCGGAGAGTTGCAGGCCGATGTCTGCGTGGTCGGCGGCGGCTTCTCCGGGCTGAACACCGCATTGGAACTGGCCCAGCGCGGCTTCAGTGTGGTGCTGCTGGAAGCGCGCAAGATCGGCTGGGGCGCCAGCGGGCGCAATGGCGGCCAGCTGATTCGCGGCGTCGGCCATGGCCTGGAGCAGTTCAGCAAGGTGCTGGGCGACGACGGCGTTCGGCAGATGAAGCTGATGGGCCTGGAAGCGGTGGACATCGTGCGCCAGCGGGTCGAACAGTTCCAGATCGCCTGCGACCTGACCTGGGGTTACTGCGACCTGGCCAACAAGCCCAGGGACCTGGAGGGTTTCGCCGAAGACGCCGAAGAACTGCGCGAGCTGGGCTATCGCCACGAAACCCGCCTGCTGCAAGCCCATGAAATGCACAGCGTGGTCGGCTCCGAGCGCTATGTCGGCGGTTTGATCGACATGGGCTCCGGGCACCTGCACCCCTTGAACCTGGCACTGGGCGAGGCCGCCGCGGCGCAGCGGCTGGGGGTGCAAGTGTTCGAACATTCAGCCGTGACCCGCATCGATTACGGCAGCCAGGTCAGGGTGCACACCGCTCGCGGCCTGGTCCGCGCCAAGACCCTGGTGCTCGGTTGCAACGCCTACCTCAATGGCCTCAACCCGGAGCTGGGTGGCAAGGTGTTGCCCGCCGGCAGCTATATCATCGCCACCGAGCCGTTGAGCGAGCAGCAGGCACAGCAGTTGCTGCCGCAGAACATGGCGGTCTGCGACCAGCGGGTGGCCCTGGATTACTACCGGCTTTCGGCGGATCGGCGCCTGCTGTTCGGCGGCGCCTGCCATTACTCCGGGCGTGACCCGCAGGACATCGCCGCGTACATGCGGCCGAAGATGCTGCAAGTGTTCCCGCAGCTGGCCGGGGTCAAGATCGACTATCAATGGGGCGGGATGATCGGTATCGGCGCCAACCGCCTGCCGCAGATCGGCCGGCTCAAGGACCAGCCGAATGTGTATTACGCCCAGGCCTATTCAGGTCATGGGCTGAATGCCACGCACCTGGCCGGCAAGCTGCTGGCCGAAGCCATCAGCGGCCAGCAGGGTGGCGGCTTCGAGCTGTTCGCCAAGGTGCCGCACATCACCTTCCCAGGCGGCCGCTACCTGCGTTCGCCGCTATTGGCACTGGGCATGCTCTGGCACCGCCTCAAGGAGCTCGGCTGACACCGCAACCGCCCTCCCCCTGGCATTGCTGCCGCCCAATGGCCTGACGGCGTGCAGCAGCGCCAGAGCCCTTCTTCACAGACGCCAGAACGGCTTGAGCCCTTCGCGGCACGCCTGCTCCCGGCTAAGCCCGATGTCCCGCAGTTCGTCAGCCGTCAGGGCGAGCAAGGCCTTGCGGGTACGCAGCCGATGCCAGTACAGGCCCCAGCGGCCAAGGGCGCGCGGCGCGTTGCGGGACATCACCGCCTGCATCGCCCGCTCGTGCCCAACCGCCAGTTCCTGACTGTGTAACGACAGACGCACATCGCTCAAGCCGTTCATTGTTGTTTGCTCCTGTTTACTTGGGTGGCCATGAGCAAACATGATGCGCGGGTGCCTGAAACCATGACAGATTCAAAGCGCTGGTATTATTTCCATACAGAATTTCCCCACCGATGGCTGAATCCTGTATTTTCCGTCCATCTGTACTGGTTCTTTAATCAATCCCTTGCGCGAGTGCCTGCCATGACCCTCTACGTCAACCTTGCCGAACTGCTGGGCACCCGCATTGAGCAGGGTTTTTATCGCCCCGGCGACCGCCTGCCTTCGGTGCGCGCCCTGAGTGTCGAGCACGGTGTCAGCCTGAGCACTGTGCAGCAGGCATACAGAGTGCTGGAAGATAACGGCCTGGCGATGCCCAAGCCCAAGTCCGGCTACTTTGTACCGGCCAGCCGCGAACTGCCGGCGTTGCCCGCCATCGGCCGTCCGGCGCAGCGGCCAGTGGAGATATCGCAATGGGAACAGGTGCTGGAACTGGTGCGCAGCGTGCCGCGCAAAGACGTCATACAGATGGGCCGGGGCATGCCGGATATCAATACACCGACCCTGAAACCCCTGCTCCGCGGGCTGGCCCGCATCAGCCGGCGCCAGGACATGCCCGGCCTGTATTACGACAACATCTACGGCGTGCTCGAACTGCGCGAACAGATCGCCCGCCTGCTGCTCGACTCCGGCTGCCAGCTGCAAGCCAATGACCTGGTGATCACCACCGGCTGCCATGAGGCGCTTTCAACCAGCATTCGCGCCATCTGCGAGCCTGGCGACATCGTCGCGGTGGACTCGCCGAGCTTTCACGGCGCCATGCAGACCCTCAAGGGCCTGGGCATGAAAGCCCTGGAAATCCCCACCGACCCGCTGACCGGCATCAGCCTCGAAGCCCTGGAACTGGCCCTGGAGCAATGGCCGATCAAGGCCATACAGTTGACCCCCAACTGCAACAACCCGCTGGGCTACATCATGCCCGAGTCGCGCAAGCGCGCGCTGCTGACCCTGGCCCAGCGCTTTGACGTGGCGGTCATCGAAGACGATGTGTATGGCGAACTGGCCTACACCTACCCGCGCCCGCGCACCATCAAGTCGTTCGACGAAGACGGCCGGGTGCTGCTGTGCAGTTCGTTCTCGAAAACCCTGGCCCCGGGCCTGCGCATTGGCTGGGTCGCGCCGGGGCGCTATCTGGAGCGGGTGCTGCACATGAAATACATCAGCACCGGCTCCACCGCGCCGCAACCGCAGATCGCCATTGCCGAGTTCCTCAAGGCCGGCCATTTCGAACCCCACTTGCGCAAAATGCGCGCTCAATACCAGCGCAATCGCGACATGATGCTCGACTGGGTCAGCCGCTACTTCCCCCTGGGCACTCGCGCCAGTCGGCCCCAGGGCAGCTTTATGCTGTGGATCGAACTGCCGGAAGGCTTCGACACCCTCAAGCTCAACCGCGCGCTGCTCGACCAGGGCGTACAGATTGCCGTGGGCAGTATCTTTTCCGCCTCGGGCAAGTACCGCAATTGCCTGCGGATGAACTACGCTGCCAAGCCAACGCCGCAGATCGAAGATGCGGTGCGCAAGGTGGGCGCAGCCGCGATCAAGCTGCTGGCTGAAACTGATTGCACGACCGACTGACCTTTTTCCCCCAAGACTGCGTCCATATGTCGACCATCGCCGCCTTCGAGACGAGCTGACTTGAGACTCAAACAGGCTTTCGCCTTACTTCTGCTGATCACGGCGGGCCTCAGCGGCTGTGCCACCCTGAACGTGCCCCGGGAACCGAGCCAGGCCCTGCCGGCCACAGAGTCGGCGTTTGGACGCTCGATCCAGGCCCAGGCCGCGCCCTATCAGGGGCGCTCCGGGTTTCGCCTGCTGTCCAACAGCACCGAAGCCTTCATGGCTCGCGCCGAGCTGATCCGCAATGCGCAAAGCAGCCTGGATTTGCAGTACTACATCGTGCACGACGGCATCAGCACCCGGATGCTGGTGGATGAGCTGCTCAAGGCCGCCGATCGCGGAGTGCGGATACGCATCCTGCTGGACGACACCACCAGCGATGGCCTGGACCAGGTGATTGCCACCCTCGCCGCCCACCCGCAGATCCAGATCCGCCTGTTCAACCCCCTGCACCTGGGGCGCAGCACCGGCATCACCCGCGCGGCAGGGCGCCTGTTCAACCTGTCCCAGCAACACCGGCGCATGCACAACAAGCTGTGGCTGGCGGACAACAGCGTGGCCATCGTCGGCGGGCGCAACCTGGGCGACGAGTATTTCGATGCCGAGCCCAGCCTCAACTTCACGGACATCGACATGCTCAGCGTCGGGCCGGTGGCCGAGCAGTTGGGGCACAGTTTCGACCAGTACTGGAACAGCGCCCTGAGCAAGCCCATCGACGAGTTCCTCTCCAGCACCCCCACCGCCCGGGACCTGGCCAACACCCGGCAACAACTGGAACAGTCCCTGGCAGACACCCGCCGGCAGAACCACGCCCTGTACCAGCAACTGAAGACCTACCAGAGCCACCCGCGCATGGATATCTGGCGCAAGGAGCTGATCTGGGCCTGGAACCAGGCCCTGTGGGATGCGCCGAGCAAGGTCCTGGCCAGGAACGAGCCCGACCCGCAATTGCTGCTGACCACCCAGCTGGCGCCGGAGCTGCAAGGGGTAAGCAAGGAACTGATCATGATTTCGGCCTACTTCGTGCCCGGCCAGCCGGGCCTGGTGTACCTCACCGGGCGTGCCGACGCCGGGGTGCAAGTGAGCCTTCTGACCAACTCCCTGGAAGCCACCGATGTGCCGGCAGTGCACGGCGGCTATGCGCCTTACCGCAAGGCCCTGCTGGAACACGGGGTAAGGCTGTTCGAATTGCGCCGCCAGCCCGGCGATCACGGCGGCAGCGGGCCGCACCTGTTCCGCAGCACCTGGCGCGGCTCGGACTCCAGCCTGCACAGCAAGGCGATGATCTTCGACCGGCAGAAATCCTTTATTGGCTCGTTCAACTTCGACCCGCGCTCGGTGCTGTGGAACACCGAAGTCGGGGTGCTGGTCGACAGCCCGGAACTGGCCGAACATGTGCGCGCCCTGGCCCTGCAAGGCATGGCCCCGGCCTTGAGCTACGAGGCCAAGCTGCAGGACGGCAAGATCGTCTGGGTCACCGAAGACAACCAGCAACTGCACACCCTGACCCGGGAGCCGGGCAGTTGGTGGCGGCGCATCAACGCCTGGCTGAGCACCAGCGTCGGCCTGGAGCGCATGCTCTAGGCCCGCGCCGATCTGTCAGCGTTTGAGCAGCTGGTTTTTGATAAAGGCGTCCAGCCCGGGCGAGTGATAGAAACCCATGCAGCGTTCAAAAATCGCGTTGATCGGGTAACCGGCCTCGTTCTTCATCGGCGGCCCGCCGATATGGAAGCTGCCCGTCTGCTGCTCGACGTAGTTGCTCAGGGCCCGGGTACGGCGGTCGGTGCCGTCGCGGTCCAGCTGCACCCGATCGACGAAGTAGGACGCGTCGTGCAGGTCGTACGCCTTGTAGAACTTCAAGCGCCCGTAGTTATCGTCCAGGCACTGCTTCAGCGCCAGTTGCTTGACCCGCTCCACGGGCGGGTCCTTGGGTGCGGCATGGGCGGACCCGGCGAGCAAAATCGTCAGCGCACAGAGCGCCCCGCTGAATCGAATCCCTGGCTTAAGCTTCATCTGACCTCCCTGATTGAACCAACAGCGGTGAAGCCTATACCGATTGCGGCGCCGCGGCACCCAATGCTCCCTGGCGCAGCAACAACACAATCAGCCCAAAAGCCCCGGCCGCCATCAGCCACAGCAAGGCATGGCCGCTGACCCACTGGCTGCCCGCCCCGGCCACCAGCGGCCCGATCAGGCAGCCAATGCCCCAGAGTTGCGCCACGTGGGCATTGGCTCGCACCAGGGCGTCGTCGCGGTAACGCTCGCCGATCAGGATCAACGACAGGGTAAACAGGCCCCCGGCGCTGGCGCCGAACAGCACCCACAACGGCCAGATCAGCAAGGTGTGGAGCAACAGCGGAATCGCCAGGCTCGACAACAACAGCGCCACCGCACAGCCGGTGAACAGGGAGCGCCGCGACAGGCGATCGGCCAGGGCG
Source organism: Pseudomonas sp. MF09150 (assembly GCF_059862355.1). NCBI lineage: Bacteria > Pseudomonadati > Pseudomonadota > Gammaproteobacteria > Pseudomonadales > Pseudomonadaceae > Pseudomonas > Pseudomonas sp. MF09150. Next base: position 505,474 of record NZ_JCBCUS010000003.1, read on the forward strand.
CCAATCGGCAATTGCAGCACCGCATCGCCGACCACCACGGTGCTGACCATCGCCAGGGCGATGTCTTCGGTAAAGCCCTGGCGCAGGCAATACACCGGTAACAGCGTAAGAATCATTGCCTCAAAGGCGGCGAACAGTGCCACGGCCCAGGCAGTCGCCGGCAGCCCACGACAAAAGCGCCACAGGTCGACCAGGGTCACGCTGCAGGCTTCAGTGGTCGGGGCGCCGCTGCGGCCGATCAACAGCAGGGGCGATACCACCAGCAGCCCGACACCGACCCAGAAGCCGTAGTCGGTCTCGGTGCCCAGCACCCCCAGCAGCAATGGCCCGGCCAGCTGGCTCAGGGCGTAACAGCTACCATACAGCGCCACCAGCCGCCCGCGCCACTGCTCGACCACCAACTGGTTGATCCAGCTCTCGCCCAGAATAAACACGATGGTCAGCACCATGCCCAGGCCCAATCGCAGCACCAGCCACAGCGGGTAACTCGGCAACAGCGCCAGCAAAGCAATGGACAGCGCCCCGCCCCACAGGCACAGGCGCATCAGGCCCGCAGTACCAAAACGCGCCGCCAGGCGGCTGGCAAGCTTGGCCCCAAGCAACACGCCAAAGGCCGGCATCGACGCCATGACGCCAATGGCAAAGGGGCCATAACCCCAGCCTTCCAGGCGAAACGACACCAGCGGCATGCTGACACCCAGGGCCAGCCCGACACTCAGGACAGCCGCCAAAACGGCGAAATAGGTCGCCCAACGCATTTCCACGCTCCTGTGGATCATTTTTTATACCGTCACAGACAACGCAGCCGGACTTCCCTTGCGGAAAGTCCGGCTGCGATTTTGGATCGAGGCCCGGTCCGGCGGGCAAGCGCCCGCCCCGAGCCCTTCAGGTCAGAGCTTGATCCAGGTCGCCTTCAACTCGGTGTACTTGTCGAATGCGTGCAGCGACTTGTCACGGCCGTTGCCCGATTGCTTGAAGCCACCGAACGGCGCGGTCATGTCGCCGCCATCGTACTGATTGACCCACACGCTACCGGCACGCAGGGCCTTGGCGGTCAGGTGAGCCTTGGAGATGTTGGCTGTCCAGACCGCTGCGGCCAGGCCGTACAGGGTGTCGTTGGCAATCTCGATGGCTTCTTCGACGGTATCGAAGGCGATCACCGACAGCACCGGGCCGAAGATTTCTTCCTGGGCGATTTTCATCGCGTTGCTCACACCGTCGAAAATCGTCGGCTCGACATAGGTGCCGCCGGTTTCCTGCAGGGTGCGCTTGCCGCCCGCGACCAGCTTGGCGCCGTCGGCATGCCCGGCTTCGATATAGGACAGCACGGTGTTCATCTGCTGGGTGTCGACCAATGCACCGACGTTGGTCGCCGGGTCCAGTGGGTTGCCCGGCTTCCAGCCCTTGAGGGCCTCGATCACCAGGGGCAGGAATTTATCCTTGATGGAGCGCTCCACCAGCAGGCGCGAACCCGCGGTGCAGACTTCGCCCTGGTTGAAGGCAATGGCGCCCGCGGCCGATTCGGCAGCGGCCTGTAGATCCGGTGCATCGGCGAACACGATATTCGGGCTCTTGCCGCCGGCTTCGAGCCAGACGCGCTTCATGTTCGATTCGCCGGAGTAGATCAGCAATTGCTTGGCGATTTTGGTCGAGCCGGTGAACACCAGAGTGTCGACGTCCATGTGCAGGGCCAGGGCCTTGCCCACGGTGTGGCCATAACCTGGCAGCACGTTGAGCACGCCCGCCGGAATACCGGCTTCCACGGCCAGGGCGGCGATGCGGATTGCGGTCAGCGGGGATTTTTCCGAAGGCTTGAGGATGACCGAGTTACCGGTGGACAACGCCGGCCCCAGCTTCCAGCAAGCCATCATCAGCGGGAAGTTCCACGGCACGATGGCCGCGACTACGCCCACCGGCTCGCGAGTCACCAGGCCCAGTTGATCATGGGGCGTGGCGGCGACTTCGTCGTAGATCTTGTCGATGGCCTCGCCACTCCAGCTCAGCGCTTGCGCCGCGCCCGGAATGTCGATGCCCAGGGAGTCGCTGATCGGCTTGCCCATGTCCAGGGTTTCAAGCAGGGCGAGTTCTTCGGCGTGCTTTTTCAGCAGGCCGGCAAAACGAATCATGGTGGCCTTGCGCTTGGCCGGGGCCAGGCGCGACCAGGCGCCGGAATTGAATGTGGCGCGGGCATTTTCTACAGCACGCTGGGCGTCGGCGACGTCACAACTGGCGATGGTTGCCAGCACGCGACCGTCAACCGGGCTGATGCATTCGAAGGTTTCACTGGAAACCGCAGCGGTGTATTCGCCATTGATATAGGCGCGGCCTTCGATCTTCAGGTCGCGGGCACGTTGTTCCCAGTCGGCACGAGTCAGGGTGGTCATACGAGTGTCCTCCTCTTATTGAATACAAGCGCCACGCGATCAACGCAGGCACCTTCAGGAATTCTGCCCGGCCAGCCTTCTTTCGGCCCAAGGCACCGGCCACCCTAAACCAGTGGCACCCGAAGTTTCAATATATTTGACATAACCCCAGTAAACGCCATTGCTATGTTCATTTTAATAAACATAGACTTTGGCCCCACTACCACTCGCGCCGCCAATCACGGGGGAATACAAGAATGAGCATTCAGCACGTCGTCGACTTCAGCCAGGCCACCACCGAGGGTGAACGCTATCGCCCTGCACCGGAAAAAGTCCTCAAGGGCGACCCGGAACAGGCGGTGTTCAACCATTACGCCAGCCCGTGCGGGCAGATGAACGCCGGGGTCTGGGAAGGTGCGGTCGGGCAGTGGACGGTGAATTTCACCGAGCATGAATACTGCGAAATCGTGCAGGGCGTCTCGGTGCTGCGCGACAGCGACGGCAATGCCAAGACCCTGCGCGCCGGCGACCGCTTCGTCATCCCGGCCGGCTTCAAGGGCACCTGGGAAGTGCTGGAGCCCTGCCGCAAGATCTACGTGGCCTTCGAACAGAAAGCCTGAATCACAGGCACAAAAAAACCCGCTTGAAGGCGGGTTTTTTTGTCAGAAGAAAAATCAATTACTTGATTTTGCCTTCTTTGTAGATCACGTGCTTACGAACAACCGGATCATATTTCTTGATCTCGATTTTGTCCGGAGTAGTGCGCTTGTTCTTGTCGGTAGTGTAGAAGTGACCAGTACCGGCGCTCGAAATCAAACGAATCAATTCACGCATGATTAGCTCCCTTAGATCTTGCCAGCTTTGCGGATTTCGGCCAGCACGACAGTAATGCCACGCTTGTCGATGATACGCATGCCTTTGGCAGATACGCGCAGACGCACGAAACGTTTCTCTTCTTCAACCCAGAAGCGGTGATGCTGCAGGTTCGGCAGGAAACGACGACGGGTTTTGTTGTTTGCGTGGGAAATGTTATTCCCAGTCACCGGACCCTTACCGGTAACTTGACAGACTCTCGACATGCCTCAGCCCTCTAAAACCACATGCCCAACCCGGCATGGGTTGGCCGCTTAATCTCTCAGTCATTTGGCGCCAGGCGCCGCGTTTCTTTAGGGGTCTTACCGGCTACACCTACAAACGAAGGAACCGGGCCCCTAGAAAAGAGCGCTGCTTTATACCAGAAAGACCCAATAGCAACAACAGTCACTGTGGTCGGGAATTCAAAAAGTCCCGTTTTTCTTGCGCCAAGCGCCTGCGGCAAAGGCTACCGCAGTTATCGACCGCTCGTCGCAGAATAAAATTCCTGCCCCACAAAGCCCCCGCCAACGCAGCGTCATTCACCGTCGCCAGTACCCGCGAGGCCCCTTCGAACGGGGCAATTTGTCAATTCATGGCAAATTATTGGCCGTCGCCAGGGTAAAAACCGACCTTTTTGCCTCTGAAGGCCCACCCCACCCACGTCAATAAACGGAAAAAGGGGATAGTCATTTTCCGACGAGATCACTAGGGTAAGCCTTTTCCAGACTGCACTCGCAGATGGGCCTTCGATCTGCAAAGGAAGCCGAATATGCGTCTCGCCGCCCTACCGCTGTTGTTCGTACCGTTTCTGAGCCCGCTGGCCCAGGCTGCCGCCCTGAGCGTCTGCACCGAAGCCAGCCCGGAAGGTTTCGACGTGGTGCAATACAACTCGCTGACCACCACCAACGCCTCGGCGGACGTGCTGATGAACCGCCTGGTCGACTTCGACGAAGCCAGCGGCAAGGTGGTGCCGAGCCTGGCAGACAGTTGGGAGGTGTCCGACGACGGCCTGACCTATGTGTTCAAGCTGCACCCCAAGGTCAAGTTCCACCACACCGACTACTTCAACCCCAGCCGTGAACTGACCGCCGAAGACGTGAAGTTCAGTTTCGAGCGCATGCTCGACCCGGCCAATCCCTGGCACAAGATTGCGCAAAGCGGCTTCCCCCACGCCCAATCCCTGCAGTTGCCGGCACTGATCAAGAAAATTGACGCCCTTGACCCACTGACCGTGCGCTTCACCCTGGACCACGCCGACTCGACATTTATCGCCACGCTGAGCATGGGCTTCGCCTCGATCTACTCTGCCGAGTACGCCGAGCAACTGCTCAAGGCCGGCACACCGGAGAAGCTCAACAACCAGCCGATCGGCACTGGGCCGTTTATCTTCGGCCGCTTCCAGAAAGACGCGTCGATCCGCTACAAGGCCAACCGCGACTACTTCGCCGGCAAGCCGGACGTGGACCCGCTGATTTTCGCCATCACCCCGGATGCCAACGTGCGCCTGCAAAAACTGCGGCGCAATGAATGCCAGATCGCCCTCTCGCCCAAGCCCCTGGACATCAATGCCGCGAGCCAGGACCCGGCGCTGAAAGTCGAACGCACCGCCGCCTTCATGACCGCCTTTGTCGCCATCAACAGTCAGCACCCGCCGCTGGACAAACCGGAAGTGCGCCAGGCAATCAACCTGGCCTTCGACAAGGCCAGCTACCTCAAAGCGGTCTTCGAAGACACCGCCGAAGCTGCCAACGGCCCGTTCCCGCCGAACACCTGGAGCTATGCCAAGGACTTGCCGGGCTATGCCCACGACCCTGAAAAAGCCCGCCAACTGCTGGCCAAGGCCGGCCTGAAAGACGGCTTCCAGACCACCATCTGGACTCGCCCATCCGGCAGCCTGCTCAACCCCAACCCCAGCCTCGGCGCACAACTGCTCCAGGCTGACCTGGAGAAAATCGGGATCAAGGCCGAGATCCGCGTGATCGAATGGGGCGAACTGATCCGCCGCGCCAAGGCCGGCGAGCATGACCTGCTGTTCATGGGCTGGGCCGGCGACAACGGCGACCCGGATAACTTCCTCACCCCGCAGTTCACCTGCGCGGCGGTCAAGTCCGGCACCAACTTCGCCCGCTACTGCGACCAGGGCCTGGATAAGCTGATCACCGCCGGCAAGACCACCAGCGAGCAAGGCGTGCGCAGCAAGCTCTATCAGCAGGCCCAGGCGCAGATCCAGCAACAGGCCCTGTGGCTGCCCCTGGCTCACCCCACCGCCTTCGCCCTGACCCGCAAGGAAGTCCAGGGCTATCAGGTCAGCCCCTTCGGCCGCCAGGACTTCTCCAAAGTCAGCGTCGGCAAGTAACCCCGCCACAGGTTCTGGGCTCCCCAGTGCCCAGAACCTGCCGTTCAATACTTGCCGCTGCTCTCACCTAGACCCAACCGTATTCCGCCATCGACAGTGGATCGCCTTCACCGATGATGAAGTGATCGAGCACCCGCACATCCACCAGATCCAGGGCCTCTTTCAGCCGACGTGTCACCACACGATCGGCATGACTGGGCTCGGAGATGCCCGAAGGGTGGTTGTGGCACAGGATCACGGCGGCGGCGTTGTGTGCCAGGGCACGCTTGACCACCTGCCGCGGGTAGACGCTGGTGCTGTCAATCGAACCCTGGAACAGCGCCTCGAACGCCAGCACCCGGTGCTTGGTGTCCAGAAACAGGCAGCCGAACACCTCATGGGGCTCATGGCGCAGCATTGACTTGAGGTAGTCGCGGACCACCAGCGGGTTTTCCAGCACCGAGTCGCGACGCAGTTTTTCGGCCAGATGCCGACGAGCCATTTCCACCACGGCCTGCAACTGGGCGAATTTTGCCGGGCCCAGGCCCAGTTGGCGGCTGAAGGTCAACTGGTCCGCCTCCAGCAGGCGACGCAGGCTGCCGAACTGATGCAAAAGGTGACGCGCCAGGTCCACCGCGCTCTTTCCGGCAACCCCGGTACGCAAGAAAATCGCCAGCAATTCGGCGTCGGAAAGGCTCGCCGCACCCTGCTCCAGAAGCTTCTCCCGCGGGCGCTCCGCCGCGGGCCAGTCGCGAATGCTCATAGCACCTCCATGTGTGTGGGCGCCGCTGTTCCATAGCGGTCGCTGTGGTATCTTAGCCCATCTTTTTGCCTGTGATTTCCCCTGGGGAGGGGGCGTTACAAGCAGCAATCATTGAACTCAAAGGCAGGCCTATGCAGCGGCTGTATCGGAAACGCATCGTCCTCGGCGTCGGCGGCGGCATTGCCGCCTATAAGAGCGCCGAGCTGGTTCGCCGACTCCTCGACCAGGGCGCCGAAGTGCGTGTGGTCATGACCCGTGGCGGCAGTGAATTCATCACACCGCTGACCATGCAGGCACTCTCCGGGCACCCGGTTCACCTGGACCTGCTCGATCCCGCAGCCGAGGCTGCCATGGGCCATATCGAGCTGGCCAAATGGGCCGACCTGGTGCTGATCGCCCCCGCCACCGCCGACCTGATCGCGCGCCTGGCCCAAGGCATCGCCGATGACCTGCTGACCACCCTGGTCCTGGCCACGGACGCCACCGTCGCCATCGCCCCGGCCATGAACCAGGCCATGTGGCGCGATCCGGCCACCCAGGCCAACACCCAATTGCTGCAAAGCCGCGGCCTCCAGGTGTTCGGGCCGGCCTCGGGCAGCCAGGCCTGCGGCGACGTCGGCATGGGCCGCATGCTCGAAGCCAACGACCTGGTGCTGTGCGCCGCCGATTGCTTCCAGCATCAGGCTCTGACCGGCAAACACGTACTGATTACCGCCGGCCCGACCCAGGAAAACATCGACCCGGTGCGCTACATCACCAACCACAGCTCCGGCAAAATGGGCTTTGCCCTGGCCGAAGCCGCAGTTGAAGCCGGCGCCCGAGTGACCCTGATCACCGGCCCGGTGCACCTGCCGACCCCGGATCGGGTGACCCGGATCGATGTCGTCAGCGCCCGCGACATGCTCGCCGCCTGCGAGGCCGCCATCCCCTGCGACCTGTTTATCGCCTCGGCGGCGGTGGCGGACTACCGCCCGGAAGTCGTTGCCCCACAAAAATTAAAGAAAGACCCTACGAAAGGTGACGGCCTGCTGCTGCAGATGGTGCGTAACCCGGACATCCTGGCCACCATCGCCACCCGTCCCGATCGCCCTTTCAGTATCGGCTTCGCCGCCGAGACCGAACACTTGCTCGACTACGCTGCACGCAAATTGAAAGACAAGAACCTCGACCTGATCGTCGCCAACGACGTGGCCAACCCGAGCATTGGCTTCAACAGCGAGGAAAACGCCTGCAGCGTGATTGACCGGGAGTTGCACGCAACTCTCTTCGCCCAGACCAGCAAGGGCAAGATCGCCCGCCAACTGATCTCTTTTATCGCCGAACGGCTGAACCAGGTTTAACTCGCATGCACGCTCTACAAGCCAAGATCCTCGACCCACGCATCGGCAACGAATTCCCGATGCCACAGTACGCCACCCCGGGCTCCGCCGGTCTCGACCTGCGCGCCATGCTCAAGCAAGACACCGTGCTGGAGCCGGGCCAGACCCTGCTGATCCCCACCGGCCTGTCGGTCTACATCGGCGACCCGGGCCTGGCGGCGCTGATCCTGCCGCGCTCCGGCCTGGGCCATAAACACGGCATCGTCCTGGGCAACCTGGTGGGCCTGATCGACTCGGACTACCAGGGCGAACTGATGGTGTCCTGCTGGAACCGTGGCCAGACCGCCTTCAACATCGCGGTCGGCGAGCGCATCGCCCAACTGGTACTGGTGCCGGTGGTCCAGGCGCACTTCGAAGTGGTCGAGGCCTTCGACGAAAGCCAGCGCGGCGCAGGCGGTTTCGGGCATTCCGGCAGCCACTGATCGACGCGGAACCTGGCCGGGCGCCAAACCCGGCCAGAGTTCCGGGTTTTGTATTTCAGGACGAAAATCGGGCAAAGCGCCTTCGCGGGTTTCCCTCCCCAAATCAAGGCATTAGACCCTCAAAAGCACGCTGAATCGCCGACGATGGCATTTTTGCACCATGAACCCAATGGCAAAAACATCGTCATACCCTTCAGTTTGAGCCTGCCGGCCCACCCTGGCCCGGCCTGTCCCGCCCCCTTTTGAAATGGAGCAACCCCGATGAGCAACCCGGCCCCAGTCGCACCGAGCTTTCCCGATAGCATCTTTCGCGCCTACGACATTCGCGGCACCGTCCCGGAGTTTTTGAACGCTGAAACCGCTTACTGGCTCGGCCGCGCCATTGGCGCCCAGAGCCTGGCTCAGGGTGAACCTGACGTTTCCGTTGGCCGCGACGGCCGTCTCTCCGGTCCGGAGCTGGTGGAGCAACTGATCAAAGGCCTGGCGGACAGCGGCTGCCACGTCAGCGACGTCGGCCTGGTGCCCACTCCGGCGCTGTACTACGCGGCCAACGTACTGGCCGGCAAGTCCGGGGTCATGCTCACCGGCAGCCACAACCCGTCGAACTACAACGGCTTCAAAATCGTCATTGCCGGCGACACCTTGGCCAATGAACAGATCCAGGCCCTGCACCAACGCCTGAAGGACAACAACCTGAGCAGCGGCAAGGGCAGCATCACCCGGGTGCAGATCCTTGAGCGCTACAGCGACGAGATAACTCGCGATGTGAAACTGGCCCGCCGCCTGAAAGTGGTGGTCGATTGCGGCAACGGCGCGGCCGGGGTCATTGCCCCGCAGTTGATCGAAGCCCTGAACTGCGAAGTCATCCCGCTGTTCTGCGAGGTCGACGGCAACTTCCCCAATCACCACCCGGACCCGGGCAAGCCTGAAAACCTGGTGGACCTGATCGCCAAGGTCAAGGAAACCAAAGCCGACCTGGGCCTGGCCTTCGACGGCGACGGCGACCGCGTCGGCGTGGTGACCAACACCGGTAGCATCGTCTTCCCGGACCGCCTGCTGATGCTGTTCGCCAAGGATGTAGTGGCGCGCAACCCGGGCGCGGAAATCATCTTCGACGTCAAATGCACCCGCCGCCTGACCCCGCTGATCAAGGAATACGGCGGCAAGCCGCTAATGTGGAAGACCGGCCACTCGTTGATCAAAAAGAAGATGAAACAAACCGGAGCCCTGTTGGCCGGCGAAATGAGCGGGCATATCTTCTTCAAGGAGCGTTGGTTCGGTTTTGACGACGGGATTTACAGTGCCGCGCGCCTGCTGGAGATCCTCAGCAAGGAGCCATCCAGCGCCGAAGAGCTGTTCGCGACCTTCCCGAACGATATTTCGACGCCGGAAATCAATATCCATGTGACCGAAGAGAGCAAATTCAGCATCATTGATGCTCTGCACGACGCGCAGTGGGGCGAAGGCGCCAACCTGACCACCATTGACGGGGTGCGAGTCGATTACGCCAAAGGCTGGGGCCTGGTCCGCGCCTCCAACACCACGCCGGTGCTGGTGCTGCGTTTCGAGGCCGACAACGAAGCCGAGCTGCAGCGCATCAAGGATGTGTTCCACGTCCAATTGAAACGTGTTGCACCCGATCTCCAACTACCGTTCTGATTTTCTGAAACACCGGAGCCCTGAATGACCCTCGAACGCGATGCCGCCGCCAACACCGCCAAGGTTCTATCCGAAGCGCTGCCTTACATTCGCCGCTATGTCGGCAAGACGCTGGTGATCAAATACGGCGGCAACGCTATGGAGAGCGAAGAGCTCAAGACCGGTTTCGCTCGTGACATCGTGTTGATGAAAGCCGTCGGGATCAACCCGGTGGTGGTACACGGTGGCGGCCCGCAAATCGGTGACCTGCTCAAGCGCCTGTCCATCGAGAGCCACTTTATCGACGGCATGCGCGTCACCGACGCCCAGACCATGGACGTGGTGGAGATGGTCCTCGGCGGCCAGGTGAACAAAGACATCGTCAACCTGATCAACCGTCACGGCGGCAGCGCCATTGGCCTGACCGGCAAGGACGCCGAGCTGATTCGCGCGAAAAAACTCACCGTGACCCGCAAGACGCCGGAGATGACCCAGCCGGAAATCATCGACATCGGCCAGGTGGGCGAAGTGATCGGCATCAACACCGACCTGCTGAACCTGCTGGTGAAGGGCGATTTCATTCCGGTGATCGCGCCCATCGGCGTCGGTGCCAACGGCGAGTCCTACAACATCAACGCCGACCTGGTGGCCGGCAAGGTGGCCGAGGCACTGAAGGCCGAGAAGCTGATGCTGCTCACCAACATCGCCGGCTTGATGGACAAGGAAGGCAAGGTCTTGACCGGTCTGACAACCCAGCAAGTGGACGACCTGATCGCCGACGGCACTATCTACGGCGGCATGCTGCCGAAGATCCGTTGCGCACTGGAAGCGGTGCAAGGCGGCGTCGGCAGCTCGTTGATCCTGGATGGCCGGGTTCCGAATGCGATCCTGCTGGAAATCTTCACCGATACCGGTGTGGGTACCCTGATCAGCAATCGCAAGCGCCCTTAAGCGCTGAAAAAAAGCCCCGCTCAACCTGGTTGAGCGGGGCTTTTTTATTGTAGCGAGGGCGTTGGCCCCCGCCGTACGGCCTAGCAGTCGCGAATCAGACGCCGAACTGCTCGCGATACGCCTTGACCGCCGGTAAATGCTGCTTGAGCTGCGGATCGTCTTCCAGGAACTGCAACACCTGGTTCAGCGACACGATGCTGACCACCGGAATCCCGAAGTCACGCTCCACTTCCTGGATGGCCGACAATTCACCGTTGCCGCGCTCCTGGCGGTTCAGCGCGATCAGCACGCCAGCGGCCTTGGCACCTTCCTGGGACGCAATGATCTGCATCACTTCGCGAATCGCCGTACCGGCGGTGATCACGTCGTCGATGATCAGCACATCGCCCTTGAGCGGCGCACCCACCAGGCTGCCGCCTTCACCGTGGGCCTTGGCCTCCTTGCGGTTGAAGCACCATGGCAGATCCTGCCCATGATGTTCAGCCAGGGCCACGGCTGTGGCGGCGGCCAGGGGAATGCCCTTGTACGCCGGACCGAATAGCACGTCGAAGGAAATACCGCTTTCAACGATGGCGGCCGCATAAAAACGACCCAGCTGCGCCAGGGCGGAACCCGAGTTGAACAGCCCTGCATTGAAGAAGTAAGGACTGGTGCGCCCGGACTTCAGGGTGAACTCACCGAAGCGCAAAACCCCGCGATCGATGGCAAAACGAATGAAATCGCGCTGATACGCTTGCATGAAAAAAGCCCCAGATACCACGGATTTAGCTAATTAGGTAGACCTCGGGTATCATACACGCACGTGATTTTTGGGGCCATTTATGCGGATCATCAGTGTGAACGTCAATGGTATTCAGGCTGCAGTCGAGCGTGGTTTGCTCAGTTGGCTGCAGGCCCAGAATGCCGACGTCATCTGCCTGCAGGACACCCGCGCCTCCGCCTTTGAACTGGACGACCCAGCCTTCCAACTGGATGGCTACTTCCTTTATGCCTGCGATGCTGAAGTCCCCGCCCAAGGTGGCGTGGCTTTGTATTCGCGGTTGCAACCTAAGGCGGTCATCAGCGGCCTCGGCTTCGAGACAGCCGATCGCTACGGGCGCTACCTGCAAGCCGATTTCGATAAGGTCAGCATCGCGACCTTGCTGCTTCCTTCGGGGCAGAACGGCGATGAAGACTTGAACCAGAAGTTCAAGCTAATGGACGACTTCGCCCGTTATCTGGATAAACAGCGGCGCAAACGTCGCGAGTACATCTATTGTGGCTCGCTCTACGTTGCGCAACAGAAGCTGGATATCAAGAACTGGCGTGACAGCCAGCAATCCCCGGGCTTCCTGGCGCCTGAGCGTGCCTGGATGGACGAGATTGTCGGCACCATGGGTTATGTCGACGCCTTGCGCGAAGTCAGCCGTGAAGGCGATCAGTACAGCTGGTGGCCGGACAACGAACAGGCCGAGATGCTCAACCTGGGTTGGCGCTTCGACTATCAACTGCTGACCCCGGGCCTGCGTCGCTTCGTGCGCAGCGCACGCCTGCCGCGTCAGCCACGCTTCTCGCAGCACGCACCGCTGATCGTGGACTACGACTGGACGCTGACTATCTAAGCGTCGTTTCGCAGCCACAAAAAAGCCGACATCAGTGTCGGCTTTTTTGTGCGCGGCGGTTTTACTTGATCAAGCGCCAGGTGAACGGATAGCGATACGGTACCCCTTCCCCCGCCTTGACCCCGCCAATGATCGTCAGCACCAAGGCGCCGATCGCCAGCAACCCGAACAAGAAGAAGCCGATGATTACCAGCATCAACAGGAAGCAGATAGCCGAGGCAATGGCGACGGTGATCTGGAAATTCAGCGCCTCCTTGCCCTGAGCGTCAATGAACGGGTCGGATTCGCGCTTGATCTGCCACAGAATCAACGGACCGATCAGGGTACCGAACGGCACCCAGATCCCCAGCAAGGCAGACAGATGACAAAACATTGCCCACTGCCGAACCTCATGGCTCGGCGTAGGCAGCGGAAGCTGGTCGTCACTCATGGCGTTCTCCTTGGCAGGTCGTCCGTAGCGCAATCAGTCGGCCAGGGCCGCCTGCTGCAGTTCAAAAATCTCGCTCATGCCTTTCTTCGCCAGCTCCAGCATTGCATTCAGGTCTTCAGGCTGGAACGGTGCGCCTTCGGCAGTGCCCTGGACTTCAATGAAACCACCGGTGCTGGTCATCACCACGTTGAGGTCAGTCTCGGCAGCCGAATCTTCCAGGTAGTCCAGGTCCAGCACAGGCTCGCCCTGATACATGCCCACCGACACCGCAGCGATCATTTGCTTGAGCGGGTCGCCGCCTTTGAGGCCGCCACGCTTCTTGATCACTTTCAGCGCATCGACCAAGGCCACCATGGCGCCGGTGATCGACGCGGTACGGGTGCCGCCGTCAGCCTGGATCACGTCGCAGTCGACGTACAGGGTCACGTCACCCAGCTTGGACATGTCCAGCGCGGCGCGCAGGGAGCGGCCGATCAGGCGCTGGATTTCCAGGGTGCGGCCGCCCTGCTTGCCACGGCTGGCTTCACGCTGGTTACGCTCGCCGGTAGCACGCGGCAACATGCCGTACTCGGCGGTCAACCAACCCTGGCCCTGGCCCTTGAGGAAGCGCGGCACGCCGTTCTCGACGCTGACCGTGCAGATAACCTTGGTATCACCGAACTCGACCAGTACAGATCCCTCGGCGTGTTTGGTGTAGTTGCGGGTGATGCGGATCGAGCGGAGCTGATCGGCAGCGCGACCACTTGGACGTTTCATAGGGGAACACCTGTACGGGGACGGAAAACTGCCGAACATTATAGAGCCCGCGGCCGCGCCTGGGCAGTTCTAAAAAATCCAGGGACGGACCAAAGGCTCTGCACGAAGGCTCCAGCGCCCCGCCGCAACCCTTTGTCACCGCCACGGTTGGGGGCTTTCGCCGCACTGCGCTACAATCCTGCGCCTTCGCAGCCTGTCGGCTTTAATTCATATCTATCGGGCCCGCCCAACCCTATTGCGGTTGGTGCCAGACCTGAATCGGAGGTACCTCCATGGTGCACAGCATGACCGCCTTCGCCCGGGTCGAACGGGCCGGCACTCAGGGCACCCTGAGCTGGGAACTGCGCTCGGTCAACAGCCGCTACCTGGAACCGCACCTGCGCCTGCCGGAGTCCTTTCGCGACCTCGAAGGCGCGGTTCGTGAAGCGCTGCGCCAGGGTTTGTCCCGCGGCAAGCTTGAATGCACCCTGCGCTTTACCGAAGAAACCACCGGCAAACCCCTGCAAGTGGATCGCGAACGGGCCGCGCAACTGGTGGCCGCAGCCGAATCGGTGGCTAGCCTGATCAAGCAGCCTGCGCCGCTCAACCCCCTGGAAGTCCTGGCCTGGCCCGGCGTGCTGGTGGCTGACGCAACCGATCCACAGGCACTGAATTCCGAGGCCCTGGAATTGTTCAAGCAGGGCCTCAAGGAACTCAAGGGCGGCCGCGAACGCGAAGGCTCGGAGCTTGCCCGCCTGATCAACGAGCGCCTGACCTCGATCGAGGAAGACGTGGTGACACTGCGCGAACTGGTGCCGCAAATGCTCGCGACCCAGCGCCAGAAGGTCCTCGACCGCTTCGCCGACATGCAGGCCGAGCTCGACCCGACGCGCCTGGAGCAGGAAATGGTGATGCTTGCGCAAAAGAGCGACGTCGCTGAAGAACTGGACCGCCTGAGCACCCACATCATCGAAGTACGCCGCGTGCTGAAGTCCGGTGGCGCCGCCGGTCGGCGCCTGGACTTCCTGATGCAGGAGCTCAACCGCGAAGCCAACACACTGGGCTCCAAGGCCTTCGACCCGCGCAGCACCCAGGCTGCGGTCAACCTCAAAGTGTTGATCGAGCAGATGCGCGAACAAGTACAGAATATTGAGTAAGGCTACCCCCACATGACCCACAGCACCGGCACCCTGTACATCATTTCCGCCCCTTCGGGCGCGGGCAAGAGCAGCCTGGTCAAGGCCCTGACCGACGCCAACCAGGAGATCCGTGTCTCGGTCTCCCACACCACCCGGGCCATGCGCCCCGGTGAAGTGAACGGCGTGAACTATCACTTCGTCTCCCGCGAAGCGTTCGTGAAGATGGGCGAGCATGGGGACTTCCTCGAGCGTGCCGAAGTATTCGGCAACCTCTACGGCACCTCGCAAAGCCACCTGCAGCAAACCCTGGATGCGGGCCATGACCTGATTTTGGAGATCGACTGGCAGGGCGCCGAGCAAGTGCGCAAATTGATGCCGCAAGCCCGCTCGATCTTCATCCTGCCGCCGTCCCTTGAGGCCTTGCACCAGCGCCTGACCAACCGCGGCCAGGACAGTGACGAGATCATCGACGGGCGGATGCGCGAAGCGGTCAGCGAAATGAGCCACTACGTCGACTATGACTATTTGATCATCAACGATGATTTTGCCCATGCGCTGGCGGACCTGAAGGCGATTTTCCGGGCCAATCAGCTGCATCAAAAGCGTCAGCAGCAGCGTTTTGGCAAATTGCTCGCTGAATTGCTGGGCTAAAACAGCACTTCCCAAAACCGCTGCAAGCGCTTTACATTGGCACTTGCAGCGCGTTGCAGGGCCTGGTCAAAAAATCAGCGCTTCCCTAATCGCTGGTGATTTTTTAAACTGTTGAGTCCGCTCGCCCAACCGGGCAGCGCGCATATTGCATTCGCTCCGAGGAATACCATGGCCCGCGTAACCGTTGAAGACTGCCTAGAACACGTGGAAAACCGCTTTGAGCTGGTCATGCTCTCTACCAAGCGTGCCCGTCAACTGGCCACCGGCGGCAAAGAGCCCCTGGTTCAGTGGGAAAACGACAAGCCTACCGTTGTAGCCCTGCGTGAAATTGCCGAAGGCCTGATGAGCTACGAGTTCATTGCCAACGCTGAGATCGTTGAAGACGAACCGCTGTTCGCAGCGTTCGAGGACGAGTCCAACGAGGCCGTCTAAGCCTATGCCTGGTCGACGTAGCACGGCGCGGGAATACAGCTTACGGCAGGAGTCAGCATGCCGAGCATAGACGCCCTCGCCGATCGCTTATCGACCTATCTCGGCACGGACCAGGTCAACCTGGTCCGCCGAGCGTATTTCTACGCCGAACAAGCCCACGACGGCCAACGCCGCCGCAGCGGCGAGGCGTACGTCACGCACCCATTGGCGGTGGCGAATATTCTTGCCGACATGCATATGGACCATCAGAGCCTGATGGCGGCCATGCTGCATGACGTGATTGAAGACACCGGTATTGCCAAGGAAGCGCTTTCAGCGCAGTTCGGCGAAACCGTGGCGGAACTGGTCGACGGGGTCAGCAAACTGACCCAGATGAACTTCGAGACCAAGGCCGAAGCCCAGGCTGAAAACTTCCAGAAAATGGCCATGGCCATGGCCCGCGACATTCGCGTGATCCTGGTCAAGCTGGCCGACCGCCTGCACAACATGCGGACCCTAGAAGTGCTGTCCGGCGAAAAGCGCCGGCGCATCGCCAAGGAAACCCTGGAAATCTATGCCCCCATCGCCAACCGGCTGGGCATGCATGCCATCCGCATCGAATTCGAAGACCTTGGCTTCAAGGCCATGCACCCGATGCGTTCCGCGCGGATCTATCAGGCCGTCAAGCGCGCCCGGGGCAACCGCAAGGAAATCGTCAACAAGATCGAAGAATCCCTCAGCCACTGCCTGGCCATCGACGGTATCCAGGGCGAGGTCAGCGGCCGGCAGAAACACCTCTACGGCATCTACAAGAAAATGCGCGGCAAGCGTCGGGCCTTCAACGAGATCATGGACGTCTACGCGTTCCGCATCATCGTCGACAAGGTAGACACCTGCTATCGCGTGCTGGGTGCTGTACATAATTTGTACAAACCGCTGCCGGGACGCTTCAAGGACTACATCGCGATTCCCAAGGCCAACGGCTACCAATCGCTGCATACCACCCTGTTCGGTATGCACGGCGTGCCGATCGAGATCCAGATCCGCACCCGGGAAATGGAAGAGATGGCCAACAACGGCATCGCCGCGCACTGGCTGTACAAATCCAGTGGCGACGAGCAGCCAAAAGGCACCCACGCCCGCGCCCGCCAATGGGTCAAGGGTGTACTGGAGATGCAGCAGCGCGCTGGCAACTCCCTGGAATTCATCGAAAGCGTGAAGATCGACCTGTTTCCGGACGAGGTCTACGTGTTCACGCCCAAAGGCCGGATCATGGAGCTGCCCAAAGGCTCCACGGCCGTCGACTTCGCCTACGCGGTGCACACCGACGTCGGCAACAGCTGCATTGCCTGCCGCATCAACCGCCGTCTCGCACCGCTGTCCGAACCGCTGCAAAGCGGCTCCACGGTGGAGATCGTCAGTGCCCCTGGCGCCCGGCCGAATCCGGCCTGGCTCAACTTCGTGGTCACCGGCAAGGCCCGCACCCATATTCGCCACGCCCTGAAGCTGCAGCGCCGCTCCGAATCCATCAGCCTCGGCGAGCGCCTGCTGAACAAGGTGCTCAACGGTTTCGACAGTTCGCTGGAAAAGATCCCGGCCGAACGCATCCAGGCGATGCTCCACGAATACCGCCTGGAACTGATCGAAGACCTGCTCGAAGACATCGGCCTGGGCAATCGCATGGCCTATGTGGTGGCCCGCCGCCTGCTCGGCGAGGGCGAACAATTGCCAAGCCCGGAAGGCCCGCTGGCGATTCGCGGCACCGAAGGCCTGGTGCTGAGCTACGCTAAGTGCTGCACGCCGATCCCGGGCGACCCGATCGTCGGCCACCTGTCCGCCGGCAAGGGGATGGTGGTGCACCTGGACAACTGCCGCAATATCAGCGAAATCCGCCACAACCCGGAAAAATGCATCCAGCTCTCGTGGGCCAAGGATGTCACCGGCGAATTCAACGTCGAACTGCGGGTCGAGCTGGAACACCAGCGTGGCCTGATTGCCTTGTTGGCCAGTAGCGTCAACGCCGCCGACGGCAATATCGAGAAAATCAGCATGGATGAACGCGATGGTCGCATCAGCGTGGTCCAACTGGTGGTCAGCGTGCACGACCGCGTGCACCTGGCCCGCGTGATCAAGAAACTCCGCGCCCTGACCGGGGTGATTCGCATCACCCGCATGCGCGCGTAGCGCCTCACATAAGCCATCGTCACTTACAAGGACTCATAAATGACCAAGACTGTTATCACCAGCGACAAAGCGCCTGCTGCCATCGGCACCTATTCCCAGGCGATCAAGGCTGGCAACACCGTGTACATGTCCGGCCAGATCCCCCTCGACCCAAAAACCATGGAACTGGTCGAAGGCTTCGAAGCCCAGACCGTCCAGGTGTTCGAGAACCTGAAGTCGGTTGCCGAAGCCGCCGGCGGTTCGTTCAAGGACATCGTCAAGCTGAACATCTTCCTCACCGACCTGAGCCACTTCGCCAAGGTCAACGAGATCATGGGCAAGTACTTCGAACAGCCTTACCCTGCCCGCGCCGCCATCGGCGTCGCCGCCCTGCCAAAGGGTGCGCAGGTTGAGATGGATGCCATTCTGGTCATCGAGTAACACCCGCGGCGCAGCGTCCCAGGCTGCGCCGACTTTGCTTTGAAAGGATTTCATCATGCGCAAAGCGCTAGCTTTCTCGCTGCTCGCCGTCATGCTCGGCGGTTGCGCCAGCGACCCCGCCAAAACTGATGTCGGCGGCACCTGGATCAACCAGGTTGCGATCGACGCGGCCTCCAAGGGCGGCCCTTTGCGTGAAGCGCTGCAAGCCTACGGCCCGAACCTGGAGTGGGAGATCAACACCCGCGCCGGCCAGGCCCGCTACACCAACGGTTTCGAAATTGCCGAAGGCAAGGTCATTGCCGACCCCGCCGGCAGCTGGAAAGTCGACTTCTACGGCAGCTCCGCTACTGAACTGAAGCGCGACGGCAAACAACTGCTGCAAGCAGCGAACGACAACGAACCCGAACAGGTCTTCGACCGTCCCAAGGATCCTGCGCCGGAAGGGGCACCCCTGGGCGCCAACTTCGAGCGCGCGCTCTATACGGCGTATATGGGCGGCTCCTGGAAAATCCTCAGCGGCCCGGGGGAAGGCGCCACCGTGCAGTTCCAGGGCGACGGCGCGGTCCAGGGCCTGCCGGGGGCTGATCGTTACGCCCTGTGCCTGGCCGGAGACTGCGCCTCCATGAGTGGCGGCAACGATAACCTCTGGCTCCAGCAAAATGGCCAGGGCAACGCCTGGATCTTTGTACGCAAGGACAAGCAGCTGGAAATCTTCCAGGCGGTCAATACCGCCCAGGCGGATGAAGTGCCATCCCTGGCACCCGGCACTCGTCAGTGGCTGCTGGAAAAGCAATAACGGCTGTAGCCGCACGCTGAGCCTTTGCCGGAATAGCGGCGTTGCGCTGGGCCAGCGCAACCTCGCGGGCTCGGCGGCAGCTACAGAATCACCCTTTCAGTATTGCCGCGTAGCCTTCGCAGTAACTCAAGTAACGCGGCACCCAGCCCAGCGCCCGAGCCCGGGCGTTGCTGCAGCGCTTGCTGCCGGCACGCCGCACACTGGCGTCGTCGGCCCATTCGGTGACCCCCAGGTATTCGCGCAGCCAACCCACGACTTCCGCCAACGGCGCCGGCGCATCGTCGACGCCGATATAGCAGTCTTCCAGCGCCACTCCGCGCTGATCGGCCTGCATCAGGAACGCCAGCAAGCCTGCAGCGTCATCAGCATGAATCCGATTGCCATACAAAGGCGGGTCGATCGCCACCCGATAGCCTTGGCGGACCTGGGTCAGCAACCATTCGCGGCCGGGACCGTAAATGCCGGTCAGGCGCACCAGGCTGGCGGGGATGCCGCTGTGCAGCGCCACTTGCTCCGCCTCCAGCATCAGCCGCCCGGAATAACCGCTGGCTTCGGTGGCTGAGGTTTCATCAACCCATTCGCCGTCTTTCTGCCCGTAGACACTGCTGCTGGACACAAACAGCAGGCGCCTGGGCTGCTGGCCGTGCTGCTTGAGCCAGCTCAGCACGTGTTGCAGACCCTCGACATAGGCGGCGCGATAGCCCGCTTCGTCATGCTCGGTGGCAGCGGCGCAGTACACCAGGTAATCCAGGGGAGTGCTTGGCCAGGTCGGAGGGCATTGGGCGTTGAACAGATCACCGGCGACGCCAATGACCCCGTCCGGCAAGCGTGAAACGTTGCGGCGCAAGCCATGAACCTGCCAACCATCGACAAGCAATTGACTGGCCAGGCGGCTGCCGACATCACCACAACCGGCGATCAAAACAGAAAGGGCGGGCATCACTAAACTCCGTTCGCAAAGCTCAAGACTAGCCGCGGCGATGGACGAGCGGCTAGCAATCAAGGAAAAAAAGATACTCTATTACTTTTGTTAACAAGAATTACTTGCAATAATAAGCGCCCAAATTGTTCTCGGCCCCGCGAGGCCTAGAAGGACATTTACCTCTTTCCTCTCTCAGGTCCGGCCAGCATGACACCCAATCAACTCTCCGCTTCGCCAACCAAACGCCCAAGCCCGCTGCGCGCCATGAGCGCGGTTGCAGCGTTGTTGTTCAGCCTGGTACTGGCACCGAGCGCAGCCTTCGCCGACGCACAGGCACCGGCCACCGCGCCAGCCGCGAACGCCACCCATGCACCGGCCGAACCTGCCGCACCGGTCGTGACTCCGGTCGCCACCGACCCGGCCCAGACCCCGGCCCAAGGCGAAGCTGCAGAGGACGTTCCTGAAGTACTCGAAGCCGACAACACCCTGGGTATGGCCCATGACCTGTCGCCGTGGGGCATGTACCAGAACGCCGACATCATTGTGAAGATCGTGATGATCGGCCTGGCCATCGCCTCGATCATCACCTGGACCATCTGGATCGCCAAAGGCTTCGAGCTGATGGGCGCCAAGCGTCGTCTGCGCGGTGAAATCCTCAGCCTGAAAAAGGCCACCACCCTCAAGGAAGCCAGCGCCACCGCGACCAAGGAAGGCACCCTGGCCAACCTGCTGGTCCACGACGCCCTTGAAGAAATGCGCCTGTCGGCCAACAGCCGGGAGAAGGAAGGCATCAAGGAACGCGTGAGCTTCCGCCTTGAGCGCCTGGTAGCTGCCTGCGGCCGCAACATGAGCAGCGGCACCGGCGTGCTGGCAACCATTGGTTCCACCGCACCCTTCGTCGGTCTGTTCGGCACCGTGTGGGGCATCATGAACAGCTTTATCGGCATCGCCAAAACCCAGACCACCAACCTCGCGGTGGTTGCACCAGGTATCGCCGAAGCCCTGCTGGCCACGGCCCTGGGCCTGGTTGCAGCGATCCCGGCCGTAGTGATCTACAACGTCTTCGCCCGCTCCATCGCCGGTTACAAGGCGCAGGTGTCGGACGCCTCTGCTGAAGTCCTGTTGCTGGTCAGCCGTGATCTCGATCACCTGCCGACCACTGAGCGCTCCACACAACCCCACGTGGTCAAAGTAGGGTAATCAGCCATGGGCTTGCATTTGAAAGAAGGCGCTGACGACGATCTCGCCGAGAACCATGAAATCAACGTCACGCCGTTTATCGACGTGATGCTGGTGCTGCTGATCATCTTCATGGTGGCGGCACCCCTGGCCACTGTGGACATCAAGGTCGACCTCCCGGCCTCCACCGCCAAGCCTGAACCGCGCCCTGAAAAGCCGGTGTTCCTCAGCGTCAAGGCCGACCAGCGCCTGTTCCTGGGCGAAGACGAAGTGAAGGCCGAAACCCTCGGCGGCGCCCTCGATGCCAAGACTCAAGGCAAAAAGGACACCACGATCTTCTTCCAGGCCGATAAAGGCGTGGACTACGGCGACCTGATGAGCGTGATGGATACCCTGCGGTCCGCCGGATACTTGAAGGTAGGCCTGGTCGGACTTGAGACGGCAGCCAAGAAATGATCACGACGCGCCAAAAGCTGACGCGTTATAGCGGTAGCCTGGCAGTGGTGCTGGGCGTCCATGCGGTGGCGATTCTGCTCGCCCTCAATTGGTCGTCGCCACAACCGGTCGAACTGCCACCCCAGGCGATGATGATCGAGCTGGCGCCGGTTCCGGCACCGCCTCCTCCCGCACCGCCCAAGGTCATAACGCCACCGCAGCCACCGGCTCCGGTAGAAGAACTGCCGCTGCCGAAGCTGGCTGAAGCGCCGAAGCCGACGATCTCGGTGCCCAAGCCGGTCAAGCCCAAGCCCAAGCCGCAACCACCCAAGCCGGTGGAAAAGC
Organism: Pseudomonas sp. MF09150; assembly: GCF_059862355.1. Lineage (NCBI taxonomy): Bacteria > Pseudomonadati > Pseudomonadota > Gammaproteobacteria > Pseudomonadales > Pseudomonadaceae > Pseudomonas > Pseudomonas sp. MF09150. The sequence goes on from NZ_JCBCUS010000003.1 coordinate 527,428, forward strand.
CGCCTGAGCCGACCAAGGAAAAGCCCAGCGAGGAAAAACCCAGCGACGCACCGCCGACCAACGCCAAGACTGACAAGTCCGCGCAACCGGCACCGGGCCCTTCGCCTGCGCAATTGGCCGCCAAGGAAAGCTGGCAAGGCACCCTGCTGGCGCACCTGGCCAAGTACAAGAAGTACCCGCCAGGCGCACAGTCCCGGGGCAAGGAAGGCCTGAACCGCCTGCGGTTCGTGGTCGACGCCGAAGGCAATGTGCTGTCCTACGAGCTGGTGGGACGCTCGGGCAACGCCGATCTGGACCGGGCCACCCTGGAAATGATCCGCAAAGCCCAGCCGCTGCCCAAGCCGCCGTCGGACATGCTCAACAACGGCTCGATCGAGATCGTGGCACCCTTCGTTTACTCCCTGGAGAAACGTCGCCGCTGATCCCTTCAGCCAGCTCCCCCTGCAAAGGCACCGAAAGGTGCCTTTTGCATATCCGCCGGCGACGAACATGCATTAGCCGGTGTCGCACTGCGCCCTCTGTCTGATAACGTGCGTCTATCGATTGCAGCCGGTATGCTTGGCCCGCACCTCATGGACGCCCGCTATGACCCTCACTGAATTACGCTACATCGTCACCCTCGCCCAAGAGCAGCACTTCGGCCACGCGGCCGAGCGTTGCCACGTCAGCCAGCCGACCCTGTCGGTGGGCGTGAAAAAACTTGAAGACGAGCTCGGTGTACTGATTTTCGAGCGCAGCAAAAGCGCGGTGCGCCTGACTCCGGTCGGCGAAGGCATCGTGGCCCAGGCGCAAAAGGTCCTCGAACAGGCCCAGGGCATTCGCGAACTGGCCCAGGCCGGCAAGAACCAGCTGACCGCCCCGTTGAAGGTCGGCGCCATCTACACCGTCGGCCCCTACCTGTTCCCGCACCTGATTCCGCAACTGCACCGGGTCGCGCCGCAGATGCCGTTGTACATCGAGGAAAACTTCACCCACGTCCTGCGTGACAAGCTGCGCAACGGCGAATTGGACGCGATCATCATCGCCCTGCCGTTCAATGAGGCCGACGTCCTCACGCTGCCGCTGTACGACGAACCCTTCTATGTGCTGATGCCCACCGGCCACCCATGGACCCAGAAGGACACCATCGACGCCAGCCTGCTCAACGACAAGAGCCTGCTGCTGCTCGGCGAAGGCCACTGTTTCCGCGACCAGGTGCTCGAAGCCTGCCCCACCCTGACCAAGGGCAACGACGGCGCCAAGCACACCACGGTGGAATCCAGCTCCCTGGAAACCATTCGCCATATGGTTGCCTCCGGCCTGGGGATCTCGATCCTGCCGCTGTCGGCGGTGGACAGCCATCATTACGCCCCCGGCGTGATCGAAGTGCGTCCGCTGACCCCGCCCGTGCCGTTTCGCACCGTGGCCATCGCTTGGCGCGCCAGCTTTCCACGGCCCAAGGCGATCGAGATCCTCGCCGACTCGATCCGCCTGTGCTCGGTGGCCAAGCCGCCTGCCGCGAGCTAAGCCGTCGCGATGACTGAGCTGTCGAAAGTGCCGGTCACGGCACTCAAGGGCGTCGGCGAAGCCATGGCCGAAAAGCTGGCCAAGGTCGGCCTGGAAAACCTCCAGGACGTGCTGTTCCACCTGCCCCTGCGTTACCAGGATCGCACCCGCGTGGTGCCCATCGGCGCCCTGCGCCCGGGCCAGGACGCGGTGATCGAAGGCACCGTCAGCGGCGCCGACGTGGTCATGGGCAAACGCCGCAGCCTGCTGGTACGCCTGCAGGACGGCACCGGCGGGCTGAGCCTGCGCTTCTACCACTTCAGCAATGCGCAGAAAGACGGCCTGAAACGCGGCACCCGCGTGCGCTGCTATGGCGAAGCCCGGCCCGGCGCTTCCGGGCTGGAGATTTACCACCCGGAATACCGAGCCATCAGCGGCGATGAGCCACCTCCGGTGGACCAGACCCTGACCCCGATCTACCCGCTCACCGAAGGCCTGACCCAGCAACGCCTGCGCCAGCTGTGCCAGCAGAGCCTGGCCCTGCTAGGCCCGAGCAGCCTGCCCGACTGGCTGCCGCAGGAGCTGGCGCGCGATTACCAGCTGGCACCACTGGACGATGCGATTCGCTACCTGCATCACCCGCCGGCCGACGCCGATGTCGACGAACTCGCCCTCGGCCATCACTGGGCCCAGCATCGCCTGGCGTTCGAAGAACTGCTGACCCACCAGCTGTCCCAGCAACGCCTGCGCGAAAGCATGCGCTCGCTGCGCGCACCGGCCATGCCCCCGGCGAAAAAACTGCCGGCCAAATACCTGCGCAACCTGGGCTTTGCGCCCACCGGCGCGCAACAGCGAGTGGGCCGGGAAATCGCCTACGACCTGAGCCAGCCCGAGCCGATGCTGCGCCTGATCCAGGGCGATGTCGGCGCCGGCAAGACCGTGGTCGCCGCCCTCGCCGCCCTGCAGGCCCTGGAAGCCGGTTATCAGGTGGCGTTGATGGCGCCGACCGAGATCCTCGCCGAACAGCACTTCATTACCTTCAAGCGCTGGCTCGAACCCCTGGGCCTGGAAGTCGCCTGGCTGGCCGGCAAGCTCAAGGGCAAGAACCGCAGCGCCGCCCTGGAACAGATCGCCGCCGGCGCGCCGATGGTGGTCGGCACCCACGCGCTGTTCCAGGACGAAGTGCAGTTCAAGAACCTGGCCCTGGTGATCATCGACGAACAGCATCGCTTCGGCGTGCAGCAGCGCCTGGCCCTGCGCCAGAAAGGTGTTGGCGGGCGCATGTGCCCGCACCAGTTGATCATGACGGCCACGCCGATTCCCCGGACCCTGGCCATGAGCGCCTACGCCGACCTCGACACCTCGATCCTCGACGAGCTGCCCCCCGGGCGCACCCCGGTCAATACCGTGCTGGTGACCGACAGCCGCCGCGTCGAAGTCATCGAGCGGGTGCGTGCCGCCTGCGCCGAAGGGCGCCAGGCGTATTGGGTCTGCACCCTGATCGAAGAGTCCGAAGAGCTCACCTGCCAGGCCGCCGAAACCACTTACGAAGACCTGACCGCGGCCCTCGGCGAACTGCGCGTGGGCCTGATCCACGGGCGCATGAAGCCTGCGGAAAAAGCCGAAGTCATGGCTCAGTTCAAGGCCGGCGCGTTGCAGTTGCTGGTAGCGACCACGGTGATCGAGGTCGGGGTCGATGTGCCCAATGCCAGCCTGATGATCATCGAAAACCCCGAACGCCTGGGCCTGGCCCAGCTGCACCAGTTGCGCGGCCGGGTCGGACGCGGCAGCGCCGCCAGCCACTGCGTGCTGCTCTATCATCCGCCGCTGTCACAGATCGGGCGCCAGCGCCTGGGCATCATGCGGGAAACCAACGACGGCTTCGTCATCGCCGAAAAGGACCTGGAGCTGCGCGGTCCCGGCGAGATGCTCGGCACGCGCCAGACCGGTTTGCTGCAATTCAAGGTCGCCGACCTGATGCGCGATGCCGACCTGTTGCCGGCCGTGCGCGACGCGGCCCAGGCCCTGCTGGAGCGCTGGCCGCACCACGTGAGCCCGTTGCTGGACCGCTGGCTGCGTCACGGCCAGCAATACGGCCAAGTGTGAAACACCTCTCAGTTAATGGAACGCTGGTGTAACCAAGCTGGTTATACTGGTCCAATTGTTGGGAAAACGGATACAGACCATGACCGAAGTTGCCCTCGCCGACCAAGCCCCGCACGCTCCGTCTGTAATCCGGTTGCTGCTGGGCAAGCTGGCCATCAGCTACAACGAAGTGCTCGACCGCCCCGGTCTTCCGACCGAGCGCAAGGTGCAGGCGGTTCTGCTGGACGACGCCGTCGGCGCGCTCATGGTGCTGTTCCCGCAGAGCCAGTTGCTGGACCTCAATCGCCTGGCCGAGCTCACGGGCCGGCGCCTGACCGCCGTGTCCACCGAACGCCTGGAGCGCATGCTCGGCAAACACAGCCTGAGCCTGTTGCCCGGTCTGCCGGCCCTCACCAGTTCACCGTGCCTGTACGAAGAGAGCCTGCTGCGCGAACCCAGTGTGTTGATCAATTCCGGCGAGCCCGGAGTGCTCCTGGAAATCACCCGCGAAGACTTCAAGACCATGCTCAGCAAGGCCAGCGCCGGCAATTTCGGCGAAGCCCTGAGCCTCATCCGGCCGAACCTCGACCGCCCCGATGATGACCGCGAGGAAATCACCCAGGCGATGCAAGCCTTCACCGCCCGCCGGATCCAGCAGCGCCTGGAAGCCACCATCGAGATTCCGCCCCTGGCGGAAACTGCACAAAAAATCATCAAGCTGCGGGTCGACCCCAACGCCACCATCGACGACATCACCGGCGTGGTCGAGACCGACCCGGCCCTGGCTGCCCAGGTGGTGAGCTGGGCTGCCTCGCCGTACTACGCTTCGCCCGGCAAGATCCGTTCGGTGGAAGACGCCATCGTCCGCGTGCTGGGCTTCGACCTGGTGATCAACCTGGCGCTGGGCCTGGCCCTGGGCAAGACGCTGAGCCTGCCCAAGGATCAGCCGCAGCATTCGACGCCGTACTGGCAGCAGTCGATCTACACCGCCGCCGTGATCGAAGGCCTGACCCGCGCCATGCCTCGCGCCCAGCGCCCGGAAGCCGGCCTGACCTACCTGGCCGGCCTGCTGCACAACTTCGGCTATCTGCTGCTGGCCCATGTGTTCCCGCCGCACTTCTCGCTGATCTGCCGGCACCTGGAGGTCAACCCGCACCTGTGTCACAGCTATGTCGAGCAGCACCTGCTGGGCATCAGCCGCGAGCAGATCGGCGCCTGGCTGATGCGCTACTGGGACATGCCGGACGAGTTGTCCACAGCCCTGCGCTTCCAGCACGACCCGAGCTACGACGGCGCCTACGCCGAATACCCGAACCTGGTGTGCCTGGCGGTGCGCCTGCTGCGTAGCCGCGGCATCGGCTCCGGCCCTGATGAAGACATCCCCGACGCCCTGCTCGAACGCGTCGGCCTGAGCCGCGACAAGGCCGAGGATGTGGTCAGCAAAGTCCTGGAAGCCGAAGTGCTGCTGCGGGAACTGGCGTCGCAATTCAGCCAGGCCTGAGCCGCCGCCACAAAAACGCCCCGCACGGCAGCCCGTGCGGGGCGTTTTTTTTGCTTCTGTAGCCGCTACCGCCAGGCTCGGCTACAGGTCAGGCTTTGGGCTTGGGCTTTTTCGGTTTCAGGTATTTGGTCAGGCCCTGGAACCAGATCACCAGCGCGGGGTTGCCCTTGATCTGGATCGATTTGTCCTGGATCCCGGTCATGAAAGCCAGTTGCTTGTTCTTGGCCTGCATCGTCGCGAAGCCGTAGGCGGCGTCTTTGAAGGCGATGGCGAAGGCAGGATCGGGATAGGTGCCGGAACGGCTGGTAATGCGCTGGTTCTTGACGAAGAAGTGACGGGAGACTTTGCCGTCGAGGGTCTGCAACTGGAACACCAGCTCCTTGTCGCCCAGCTGTTGCTGGAAGGCGGCATTGTTACGGCTGGCTTTGCCCATCAACAGGCCAAGCATCCACAGAAGAAAACGAAATTTCATGTACGGCGCCTCGGGTAGTTATTAGATGGCCCGGGCAGTTTAACCGTTCAGTAAAAGAGCGCCAGCGATCTCCGTGATTACCCGGAGATCGACTGGCGTTTAGCACTTATCGCGTCATCTTGTCAGACAATCGCGGACTCAGACGTTAGGGCAAGGCACCGGTGCCCAGTCACCCAGGTCCGGGCTTTTGCACATGCTGTTGACTTGGCTCTGGCCGGTGCTGGCGACCTTGGCGCTTTCGTCCTGCTTGATCTTGGCGTCCCGCAGGGTCTTCTCGGTCGCGACCGCTTCCTGAGGCACCTTCGGCAGGGGTGGCTTCTTGGTCACTTTCGGCGGCTGCTTGATCTTGGTCTTGCCGCTGGTAACCAGCGTCGTGGTATCGGCGGCGACCACAGTGGCCACGTCGGTACGCTGCACGCCCACTTGCTGCAGGTCTGTCTCGTAGGCCTGGGTGTAGTTGTTCAGGTCTTCGCCAGCCTTGCCGTTAACCGCCGTGATCAGGTCGTTGGACTCTTTCAGGCCGGCAACGATTTCCGCCAGACGCTTGCGGCCTTCGGTATCGTTGATGGTCTTGGCCTTGCGACCCGAGATCAGGTTGTCGAACTCGCGCTGATAGCAGCTCTGCGAAGCCTTGGCGTACGCGGTGCTGCGGTCGATGTCGGCCGCGCGCTTGTTGACGTCGGTGGCGTAGGAGCCGATGCGCTGGTTGTCATCGCTGATCTGCTTCTGGCGCTCGGTGTAGTAACCCGCAGCACCACCGGCCAGGGCACCGCCAGCGGCACCGATGGCGGCATTGCGACCGCGCTTGTCCGAATCGCCGGTCAGGGCGCCCAGCAGTGCACCGCCGGCTGCGCCCAGGGCAGCGCCGGTGACGACCGACTTGGTCATGTCCGAGTCAGTGGCACGCAGGTGCTGTACCGGCTCGTAGCAGCTCGGGTAGTACTCGACCTTGGTCGTCGAAGCGACCTTGGACACCGGTGAAGTGGCACAGCCGGTCAACACGGTGCTGAATCCGGCGGCAACCAACAGCAGGTGACGCTTGGATGTTGAAGCAAATGGTTTGCGGGAAAAAAGCATGTTTGTTTTCTCGTTTAAGTTTGACCAGCTCGGTACGGCGCCATGCCGTCCGAGACCCTCCAAGCTCGCCAGACAGCGTCCGCTCACGGTTTCTGAGCGGTCGATGCGAGCAGTTCTTTCAAAATCGTCGCCGGATCGGCTCGCCGTTGCTGGCGATAATTCCCGACATGACGAACGAATAGGGTTGCGCGCGTCACCAGGCTCTTGCCGAGCACCGGCTTGCGATTCAGCTCTTCCTTGATGCGTTGAAACTGCGCCTGGATCACCGCGTCGGTGTAGCGGGTGCCGGTGGCCAGGTTGTCGATGTAGATCGCCACCGCGCCGTCGAGTGCGCTGCGGCCGTTGTCGATGGCTTCGGCGAACAGCTTGGCGCTGGGCTCGTCCTTGGCGTCGACAGCCTGCTGCTGGCTCTTCTTCAGGTTGGTCAGGCGGATGTTGTAGTTATTGATGGTCTCGGCCACCAGCGCCGAGGACTGGATCAGGTTGCCGGCGGCCTCTTCGCGCTGCTGGGCGATCAGCGAGACATTGCGCTTGAGCTCTTCGTTGACCAGCCCCAATTCGGCCTGCAGGCGCGGGTCGACGCTGGCGGCGATGATGCTGTCCAGGCGCTTGGTGGGGTCCTGGGCGTCATCGATGGCATCGGTCAGGGACGCCAGGCGGCCCTCTTTCTGCCACTGGGCGAACAGCTCCTTGTAGCGCGAGCGCGGCGCCGCCAGGGCCCCCAGGGCCACACGGAAACCGGTGGTCTCGTTGCTCTGCTCGGTGCCATCGGCGGCGAACAGCGGGTATTCGCGGCGCATGCCGGTGAACAGCGTGCCCTCGCCTTCAAGGTAGTTGCCGCCCTTGACCACGAAGCCGCCATAGGTGCCCTGGCGACGCCCGGAGTGCACCAGCTGGAAGGATTCCTGGACCATCTCGGCGGCGTTGCCGATCACGTCGAACATGCCGATAGGGTTGGGCAGCTTGGTGCCGATCGGCATCAGCCGCGCGGCTTGCCCGGTGCCGCCCGCCACCTGGTTGAACACTGCCCAGTCCGCCAGCGGGCCGTCGCTGTCGCTGCCTTCCAGGCGCCGGGGGAACAGGCGTCCCTCCAGGTCCTGACGGCTCACGGCCTGGCCACCACGGGCGGCGTATTCCCACTCGACCTCGGTCGGCAGCCGCACAAAGCCCAGGCCGCCGTCTTCGCTGGCGGTGCCCCGGCCGCTGACCGGCAGCAGGTCACGGTGGTACTTCATCAGCCAGGCGCTGTACACCGCGGCAAAGCGCTCGGCCTCAAAGCGCGAGAGCTTGACCTTGGGCAAGCGCCCCTGCATGCCTTCGGGCGCTTCGCAGGCCGGGGCCGGTTCGCCGCTGGCCAGGGACTGAGCCTGGGCCATGACCTGGGCGTACTGGCGCGCCGTCACTTCGTATTTGCCGATGAAATACAGCATCGGCTTGAGCGGGATCCCGGCCCCGGATTTGGGCAACCCCGAGGCGATGCTCTTGCTCCAGCTCGAAGGCAGGTCCTTGACGGTGAACTGGCCGTTGATGAAGTCGCGGCGGTAGCCGGAAATAAACGACTGCTGATACCCCGCCTCGCCTTCGCTGAAGGGGTAGCCGAGGCTGATCTCGCGGTCGTCGAGGGTGCCCTGGGCCAGCACGTACACGTAACGGAACACCATCTCGCCGTCGCACGGCAGCGGCAGGCTGACGTCGTCCGGCAACGGCTTGGGGTTGTCCAGCTTGTTGACCTCGTCGGCCCACACGGCGCCGGTCAGGGTCAGGGCCAGCGCGGCACTCAGCAACTTATACATCTCGAATTCCTTCACACGCTTCAATGCGCGATACGCGCCAGCCACCCAGGGCTGCCGCCACGGTGCTGACGCCCAGCGTCGCGAACAGGGCCAGCGCGTAGTGCGCCGGTAACAGGTGGCTGGCGTATTCGCCCGGCACCTGCATAAACAAACGGTTCAGGCCGGTTTCGGCCAAGGCGTACAGCAGCCCGCTCAACAGCGCGGCAAACCCGGCGCTGTACAACGCCTGGGCCACCACGAACAACAACAGCGCGGCGGTGGAGAACCCCAGCAGGCGCAGCACCGACAACTCTCGACGCTTGCGCGCGACCGCCGCCAGGGCCCCGGCGAAGATCGCCGCAAAGGCCCCCGCCAGGGCCAGCCCGGCTATGACCCAGAAAACGATCGATAGGTTGCGGCTCAGTGACTGCACCTGAGCGATTGTCTGCGCCTGGGTCGACACCAGCAGCCCGCGTTCGGCGAAGTACAGGCGCAGTGGCTCGACGTCATCCAGGCTGCGGGCATACAGGCGAAACCCCGGGTACACCCGCTGCGCCGCGGCGCCCGGGGTTTCGCCGGCCCAGCCCAATGCGGCCACGGCGCGGCCATCGCGGTAATCCTCGGCGGCTTCCAGCAGCACCAGCGGCGCAAACAGGGCATCGCGCTGGAATGCTTCCAGGGGCAATATGCCCTGCACCTGCACCCGGGTCCGCTGTGACTCGCTGCGCCCGGCCACCTGCCGGCCAAAGCTGGCCTGAAGCCAATCGCCGGCCCGGACCCCGAGCTTCTCTGCGGCGGTCTGGCTGAGCAGCACGCCGCTCAGGCCCTCGGGCGCCTTGAGACCGCCGAGCAAGGGATCGGTTGGCGCGCTGGGGATCATTTCCACGGTCAGCCCGGGGCCGCTGGCGGACACCGCCAGATCGGCCGTGGCCGCGATCTGCCGGGTGCGCGGCAAGGCAAAGGCCACGTCCACCCGCTGCCCCAGGCGCTCGATGAATTCGGCACTGAAACGCCCGCCGCCCAGGGGGATGATCTCGCGCACCGCCGGGTCGTTCTGCAGGCGCTCGGTGAGGCTGCTGACCAGGCCGAACTTGAGCCCGAACAGCACCATCAATGGCGCGATCACCGCCACCAGGGCCAGCACCGAACAGGCCGAGAGCCAGGTGTCGGCGCGGTAATCCTGCCAGGCCAGGGACGCCGCCAGGGAGCTGCGCATCAGCAGGCCTCCCCGAGGGTCGCGGTGACCCCGCCATCGGCGTCGCGCTGGCAGGCGATGCGGCGGATTTGCAAGCCGCTGTTGCGCGCCAGGACTTCGTCATGGGTGGTGATCACGCAGCAGGTGCCCTGGTCCCGCGCCCGGCTCAGCAACAGCTGCATCACCCGCGCCGCATTCAGCGGGTCGAGGGCGGCGGTCGGTTCATCGGCCAGCAGCAACTGCGGGCCGTGGGCCAGGGCCCGGGCGCAACTGACCCGCTGGCGTTGCCCGACGGACAAGGCCGCCGGTCTCTTGTGCAACTGATCGGCAATTTCCAGCTGCTCGGCCAGGCGCCGCACCACACCGTCGTCGGCCAGCCCCAGCAGGCTGCGGGACAACCCGATGTTCGCCCGCACATCGAGAAACCCCAGCAGGCCACCGGTTTGCAGCACATAACCCAGGTGCCGGCTGCGCAGCGCAGCCAGCGGATTCTGCCCCGAGGCGCGCCAGATCGCGGCGATGTCCAGGGCCTCGCGGCCCGGCGCGAACTCGAAACGTGCCGCCCGGTCCGGCGCCAGCACCAGGGCCAGCAGGTCGAGCAAGGTGCTTTTGCCGCAGCCGCTGGGCCCGACCACCGCCAGTTGTTCGCCGGCGAGCAATTGCAGACGCGGGATCACCAGGCTGTAGCGCTGGCTACCCGTGCCACGGCTTTTACGCACATCGCCGAGGTTGAGCATCATGGCAGCGTCGACAACGGAACGCGGTACAAGGCATCGCCCGGCTCGGCATCACCGAAGCGCACCCAGTTGGCCAGGTCGTTGTGGAAGGTTTCGTAGAGGCGGATTTTCGAGTCCAGCTCATCGATGAAATCTTCCTGCTCGGCCACGCTCAGGGACAGCCACAGGTCCTGGGTCATGCTCAGCGATTTGCTGCGATACGGCAGGCCTTCCAGGTACTCACCCAGCACGCCGCCGTCGGCCAGGTTGCCGCCTTTTTTCAGGGCCGCCGGATCGCGACTCATGTAGGCACTGGCGCTGGCGATTTCCTGGAAGAAGTTCTTGGGCGAGGTCTGGGTCTTGCGCGCCGCGTCGACGATCAGTTTCAGCGACTGTTGCAGGTCATTGAGCTGCAACTTGGTCAGCATCACGCACACCTGGAACGCCGGCAGCGCCGGGTTGGTCAGATCACGGTCGGCGGTCCAGGCACTGACCAGCTGGGGCGCCTGACTCGCGGACTTGCGGCCGAGGAAGTCCATGTGCATGGCGTAGCCGATGGCCGCCGACTTCTCACTGAGGCTCGGCGCCACGGCCAGTACCGGCACGGCTTGCGGCTGGTTGCTGCGCACCTGGTGCACCAGGTTGGCGAACACCGAGCCGATCTCGTCGACCCGTTCGCCGAACTTGCGCACATCGCCGCCGGGCACCGGGATGTACAGATCGCCGATCTGCGGGTTGGCGTCGGCGGTCAGGGTCCGGTACTGGGTCTCGGCGCCGCTGTGGGTTTTCTTGCCGGCGTCGGAGCGCAGGTGCAGGGCGTAGATCTTGATCTGCTTGCCCAGCGCCGCCTGACGCACTTCGGCCTCGTTCATCTGGGTCGCGGCAAACGGGTCGTTCTTGCGCAGGGCCCCGGCATCGGTCACCAGCAGGATCAGGCGCCCGCCGTAGCCGGACCAGTCCATGCCCTCGACCGCCTGCATCACCCCGGCAAACGCGTCTTCGTTGAACGAATGGCTCGACACCTGGGACGCCTTGACCTGCCCCGCCAGCTCCATGAAGCGCTTGGGGTCGCGCCCCTGATCGAGGGTGATCAGGGTCTTGGAGACGTACTCCAGGCCCGGGGTCTTTTTGGTGCTGTTGCGAAAGCCCACCAGGCCGAAGCTGACGCTGTCCAGCTCGCCGCGTTCGGCAATCCGGGTTTGCAGCTCGTGCACCACATCGCGCACCTGGTCGATATAGGGCTGCATCGACACCGTAGTGTCCACCACCAGCACCACCGCCGTGCGGAAGGCATCGGCCGGCGCTTTTCGGGCGGCGGCCGGCTGCTGGCTGCTGAGCGCAGGCGAGGTACTGCCGGGGTCGATCGAGGCGATGTTGAGCAGCTGCACCGGCTGGCCGTTTTCGTCGAAGCTCTCGCGGGATTCGAAAATCGGCAGCAGGTAGAACTGCTCCTGGGGCACCGCGCTCGCGCCCGGCTCCAGGGCCAGTACCTGCTGCTCGTCAGCCGGGTTTTTCTGCGCCCGCAGCAGCAGGTTTTTCGCCGCAGAAGGGTCGGCCAGCAAGCGTTCCAGCTCGCTGGCCTGGCGCACGAACATCACCGGCGCGCGGCCGGAGCGTTCGGTGAACTTGAGCACCAGGCTCTGCTTCCAGTCGCTGACCTGGCTCTCTGGCAACCAGCCGGCACTGCGCCCGTCGCTGGCGGCGCCGACCCGCAGCCAGGGGCTGCCGTCCACGGTTTTGCGCTGGTAGACATACAGCACGGAAAACGCCGGCAACGCCTTGCCCGGCGCCGCACCCGGGGCCTCGGAAAAACGTGCCTCAGGCTTGCTCAGCACGCGCTGGAACAGGGTCTTCTTGCCCGGTATCAACAGCGGCCGCTGGCCGCCATCGACGTCCGCAACAGGCGTGCCTGGCTGCACCTGGGCCTGATTCCGGTTCGCCGGCGGCAGGCTGCCTGGGCTCGGACTGCCCGAACTCGGGCTACCTGAGCCCTGGCCGACGGCTGTCGAAGCCTGGGTCTTGCTCACCGGGTCCTTGCTGTCACCGCTCAGCCACCAGTAACCGGCGCCGGCCACGGCCAGGGCGACGGCCACCGCCACCCCCGCCAGGGCCAAACGTGGACCACGGGACTGCGCCGCAGCGGCGCTCCTGGGCGGTGGCGGCGCGGCACGAGGCGCCTCGGACGGTTGCTGCGCAGGCGTCCTCAGCGGCTCAGACGCAGGCTTGGCCGGCGGTGCCTGCTGCGGGATCTCGATCGACACCGGGGTCAACCCGGCCAGGTCGTTACTGGGCAATGACTCCAGCGGCGGCAGTTGCAGGGGCTGGATCAGCGTCGCCTCGACCTCCTCGACCACCGGCGGCAGGTTGTCCAGGGCGATGAGCAAGGCGGCGGCGTCCGGGTAGCGCTCGTTCGGGTCCTTGGCCAGCAGCTTGCTCAGGATGTGTTGATAGCGGCCGTGGTGCAGGGGCAGCTCCGGCAGCGGCTCGGTCAGGTGGGCCAGGGCCGTGGACAGCGCATCGTTGCCGTTATAGGGCAACTTGCCGACCAGGATTTCATACAGCACCACCCCCAGCGCATAGAGGTCGGCGCGGCCGTCGATCTCCTGGCCCCGGGCCTGTTCCGGGCTCATGTAGCTCGGGGTACCCACGGCAAAGCCGGCCTGGGTGAACTGGGTGCGATCGTCCAGGGACTTGGCGATGCCGAAGTCCGAAAGCACGGCCGTACCGTCGGCGCGAAACAGGATGTTCGCCGGCTTCACATCGCGGTGCACCAGCCCCTGGGCGTGGGCATAGCCCAGGGCCGAGGCGATCTGGCGGATGTAGACCAGGCCCTGCTCCGGGGTCAGGCCGGCAGCGATGCGCTCCTTGAGCGTGCCGTTGGGCAGGTACTCCATGGCCATGTAGTACAGGGCGTCGACATTGCCGATGTCATGGATGGTCACGGTATTGGGGTGCGACAGGCGCGCCAGGGTCCTGCCTTCACGCAGGAAGCGCTCGCAGAAACTCGGGTCGGCCGCCAGCGCCGCAGCCATGACCTTGAGCGCCACCTTGCGCTCCAGGGACCGCTGGGTCGCCAGGTACACCGTGGCCATCGCGCCTTCGCCGATTTCGCCCTGGATGTCGTAGCCGGGAATCAGTAGTTCCATGGTTAGTGTCCTGCGGCCTTGACCACAATGGCGGTGATGTTGTCCGGGGCGCCCCGGGTCAGGCCCAGGTGGATCAGGCTGCGTACCACGTCATGGGGGTCGGTGTGGCACAGCACATCGCGCAATTCGTGGTCTTCGGCGGTCTTGTTCAGGCCGTCGCTGCACAGCAGGAAACTGTCGCCGGCCTGCACCTGCAGGTCGACCTGGGACAATTCCAGGTGCGCCTCGACGCCCACCGCGCGGGTCACGATATTGGCTCGCGGGTGAACCCGGGCCTCGGCCTCGCTGAGCAGGCCGCTGTCCTGCAGGTCCTGGACGTAGCTGTGATCGCGGGAGATGGCGTCGAGCTGGCCGTCGCGCAGGCGATACAGGCGGCTGTCACCGGCCCACAGGCACACGCCGCGGGCACCGCGCACAGCCAGCAGGACCACGGTGCTGCCCATCATGTTCACCCCACGGTTGGCGGTTTCTTCACGCACGGCGGCATTGACCGCCGCCAAGCCGTTGCGCAGGGCCGCGACGTAAGCCTCGAGGCTGTCGCCGGCCGGAATCCGGCGCAAGCTGTCGACGATCAGGCTGCTGACGTAATCGCCGGCGGCGTGTCCACCCATGCCGTCGGCCACCAGCCAGAGGCCGGTTTCCGGGGCTTCGAGAAAAGCGTCTTCATTGATTTTGCGCACCATGCCCACGTGGCTGTAGCTCGCGGACTGGTAGGACAGTTGAGGCGCTGAGCGCATGTTAGACGGCACCTTCTTGTCCGAGCAGAAACTGCGCGAAATCATTGGCTGGCGGCAAACCCGGGCAACGCAACAGCATCGGGCTGATGCTCTGCGACCCACGGCCCCACCAGAAACTCATGCCCTCGCAAGCCTGGGCCGCGAGCACGGCGCCGCGCTCCCGAGGCTCGCTGACGGCAAATTGCTGCAAACCGGCAAAGCGGCTGCCCGGCACTTTCGGCGTCGCAGCGGGGGCTGGCAGGTCCTGCATCGCCTGCTCCAGGGCTTCGAAACTGGCGTCTTCATCCAGGGTGCCCAACAGCAACTCCTCGACGTGCTCGAACCACAGGTCCGGGCCCACCACCAGGGACGCCAGGTCGCTGTCGTGATCGAGCAGGGCCGCGATGGTCAGGGGGAAATAGCGCCCGACCCGGTCGATGCTCGGCATCACCACGCCAACCGCCGCCTGGGCGCCACACACCCCCGGCGCCAGGGCGAAGCGCCATAGCGGACTGACCAGATAGGCATTGAGCCACTCGCTGCCCAGGGTCTGCTGGCTGGCCAGCAACCCGGCCGCCAGCCAGCTGTCCCAGGGGCCGATAAAGCCCTGGGGCAAGCCGCGACTGACAAAGTCGCCCCGGCTGGCCAATTTGCCGTAGAAGCCCTGGGTCGTCATAGCCGCTCCGGCAAGCTGAAGCCGCTGAGCACACGGCTCTTGAATGGGTTGAAGGCGCTGTTGGCGCGCAACTCGTAGGAGATGCTCGCGCCATCGATGCGCAGCCGCAGGTTGAAGCGGTCCGGCGAATTGCCAGGGGTCAGGTCCGACTGCTCCAGCAGGCGGAACCAGGCCCAGGGGCCGTCCAGGGTGACGCCGGAGCGACCGTTGGCCGACGGCGGCATGATCGACAGCCGCACCACGCCGATGCTGCCCGGGTTCGGCCACTGCATGGCCACCGGCCGGCTCGGGCCGTGGTCATAGCTCAATTGCTGGCCGTCGAGGTCGAGCAGGAACTGGCTGATGCTGGCGTCCATTGCCACCGGCTTGAGTTCGAAACGCACCGCTGGCGAGGTGCCGCCGGAACGGAAGAACGCATCACGAATGCTCGCCGCGCGCTGGAAGGTCTGCAGCACGCCCGGGGCGATCCCGAGCTTCTGCGCCGCGCCCGGCTGCCAGCGCCAGGTGGCCGCCGAGGTGTCGACGTAGGGTTGCAGGTACTTGCGGAAGTAGTTGTCCATCACCCCGCCCACCCCGAAGAACTGGCCGAAGTCATCCAGAGTGGCGTCCCGCGCACTGCCGGGCGACATCGGATAGCGCCCGCTCAGGGACTGGCGATAAACGTTCACCACCTCGCTGACCCAGGCCGCGTTCAACTGGTTGCGCACGCCGCCCATCACCGTATTGGTG
This sequence comes from Pseudomonas sp. MF09150, assembly GCF_059862355.1. Taxonomy (NCBI): domain Bacteria; kingdom Pseudomonadati; phylum Pseudomonadota; class Gammaproteobacteria; order Pseudomonadales; family Pseudomonadaceae; genus Pseudomonas; species Pseudomonas sp. MF09150. Next base: position 542,998 of record NZ_JCBCUS010000003.1, read on the forward strand.
GTGGAGGTGACCACCGACTTGACCAGCCCCTGGACCAGCGGCGGCTGGCGCTCGGCGGTCAGGCTGACCCGGTTGGCCGCGGCGCTGGCCTGGTTTTTGGCCTCGCCCAGCAACGCGTCGCCGCTGGCGCCGACCATGGCGCTGACCTGCACATACAGCGCGTTCATGTCTGCCAGCAGGCCGTCGATGGCCGCCGGTTCACCTTCACCCTTGGTCACCAGGCTGTTGAGGTCGGCAAAGTGCGTGCTCACCGGGTCCTCGCTGGCCGCCGCAGGCTGGGTGCCGGCCGCCTGCTCCTGGCCCAGCAGCGAACCCAGGCGTTGCTTGAGCTGGTCGACGCCCCCGTCGACCTTCTGGCCCTGGGCGGCGATCAGGCGTTCTTCCTGCTGCAGATCGGTTTCCTTGGCCACCGCCACCAGCAGCTTTTTCAGCGGCGAGGTCGGCCCGGAGATGATCCGCAGCACGTCGGCGGCCTGGGCCACGCTGGTGATCGGGACAAAGTCGATGTCCGCCAGCAAGGCATCCCACTGGCGCAGGTAGTCCTGGAAATACAGGCGACGCACATCCGCCGCCAGGCTGGCGACGTTCTGCTGGTCGGCCTGGTCGCGGCCCAGTACCCACTGCTCTTCCGCCAGGGTGCCGGCCTGATTGAGGCTGGCCAGGAGGAAGCCTTCGCGGTAACCCTTGGCCGTGAACAGGCCGCTCAGGGGTTCGCCCAGGGGCTTGCCGCTCTTGCGGGTGAACACCAGCGCGGCATCGCGCCCGGCGGCGTCGCTGAGGCGGAAGTCCGGCACGCTGGCCGGCAGTTTCTGGCGCTTGACCCGGTCATACACGCGCTGGGCCACCGGCAACTGCTGCAACTGGCGGCGCAGGTCGTCGATCAGGCGCTGGTCCAGGCGCGCATTGGGCGGGTGTTTGTCGAACAGGGCCTTGAGGTGCTCGGTCAGGGCCAGGCGCTGCTCGGCCGGCAAGTCCCGCGGCAGGCTGCGGTCCCAGTCCAGGGCGATCCAGGCCTTGATGAAGTCCGGGTCGTAATGCTCGCCGTCGGCCAGCATCAGGTAGGCCTTGAGGCCTTCGTAGAGGAAGTCCGAATTGCCGCCGCTGTGCAGTTGCTCTTCGATCCGGGTCAGCAGGCGCGGGGCGAATACGGCGATCAGCAGCTTGCGGTAGACGCTGCCGGACTCGGCTTCCAGCATGTCGCCCTGATACAGGCCCAGGCCTTCGGCCCAGCCTGGCGCATCGTCGGACAGGTGCTTGACCGCATTGAGCAGCGGCAGCACCGCCAGCACATCGCGCTGGGCCGGGCTGAGGTTCTGCACCACCGGGCCCAGCGGCGCCAGGCGCTGGTCGACCTGGGCAATGTAGGCCTGGTTGGCACGGTAGCTGATCCACCACAGGGTGCTGACCACCAGCACCAGGGCCACGGTCGCGGCCAGCACGCCACGGGCGATCCACTTGCGCCGGCGCTCGACCTTGGGGTTGACCCCGACCAGGCCACGCTCGGCAAAGGCCACGGCGGTGAACAGTTTTTCGATGAAGTAGCTGCGGCCGGTGCCGGTCTGGCGGGCCAACTGCTGGCGGTCCAGGTTCATGCTCTGGGCCATGCTGCCGATCAGGCGGTCGATGGGGCTGCCTTCCTGGGTGCCGCTGGTGAAATACACCCCGCGCAGCAGGACCCGCTCTTCGAAGGCATTGGGTTTGAACACCCCTTCGAGGAAGCTTTGCAGGCAATCCTTGAGCGCCCCGAACTGCTGCGGGAAGCCGTAGATCAGGTCGCGCCGCGCCGGGTCGCGTTCCTGTTGCAGGCGCTCGACCAAACGCTCGTTGAGGCGCTGTTCAAGGCCGGCGAACTCGCTTTGCAGGTGCGCCAGCGGGCTGTCGCCACTCTTGCCGTCGTCCAGCTCGAAGGTCATGCCCCAGACCTGGGCCCGCTCTTCCTTGCTCAGGGAGTCAAAGAACTCCATGAACCCGGGCACCAGGTCGAGCTTGGTCAGCATCAGGTAGATCGGGAAACGCACGCCCAACTCGGTGTACAGCTCCTGGATCCGCGAACGGATCGCCGCCGCGTGGGCCGCCCGTTCGGCGTCGCTGCCCAGCAGCAGGTCGGACAGGCTGATGGCGACGAAGGCGCCATCGATCGGGCGCCGCGAACGCTGGGTTTTCAGCAGGTTGAGGAAGCCCAGCCAGGCCGCCTTGTCCACCGTGGCGTGGCTGTCCTGGGTGGTGTAGCGCCCGGCGGTATCGAGCAGCACGGCCTGGTCGGTAAACCACCAGTCGCAGTTGCGGGTGCCGCCAACGCCGCGCACGGCACCGGCCCCCAACTGCGCAGCCAGGGGAAAGTGCAGCCCGGAGTTGACCAGCGCGGTGGTCTTGCCCGAGCCCGGCGGGCCGATGATCACGTACCACGGCAGCTCATACAGGTTGCGCCGCTCATCGCCGCCAAGCTTGGCCTTTTTCAACAGGGCCAGGGCTTCGTCCATGCGCTGGCGCAGGCTCGCCAGCTCTTCGGCGGTGGCCACGCTGTCCGGGTCCGGCGGGGTGTCGGCGGCCAGGCTTTGCAAGACCTTGGCCGCATGACGCCGGGCCTGGATGATGCGAAACACCCGGTAGGCGATCCACACCGCGAAGATGAAAATGATCAACCCCCAGCGCCGACCTTCCGGCACCAGGGCTTCGAGCAGCGGCCCGATAAACCAGATGATCAGGCTCAAGGCGATCAGGCCCAGCAGCGGGATCACCCAGCGAATCACAAAACTGAAAAACGCCTTCACTCGACCCCCTCCGCCAACACAGTGATTTCTACCCGACGATTACGCGCACGCCCTTCCGGGGTGGCGTTGGACGCCAATGGCTCGGTGTCGCTGCGGCCCTCGGCGCTGAAGCGCTCCGGTTGCCCGGTCTTGGCCGCCAGGATCTGCAGCACCGACTCGGCACGGGCCTGGGACAGCTTCCAGTTGGACGGGAAGCGCAAAGTGGCGATCGGCCGGTTGTCACTGTGGCCAGTAACCCGCACCTGGCCCTTGACCTTGCGGATGGCGTCGGCGATGCGCAGCATCAGGGGCTGGTAGTCATCGACGATGCCGGCGCTGGCCGAAGCGAACAGTTCGTCGCCACGGATGGTCACGATCGAGCGGTCGACGGCGTCTTCCACCGCCACCCGCCCGGCCTTGATCTCATCGGCAAGGAAGCCCGCCAGGCGCGGACGTTCCACCAGCTTGGGCTGAATCACCGGCCGGTCGATCGCCTGCACCGGGATCTCGCCCAGGGCATGAATATTCTTGAACACCGGCTCGGCATCCGAGGCCAGCTTCATGCGCAGGCCGAACAGCAGCGCCAGCAGCAGCGCCAGGCCGATGGCCACGCCCACCCAGGGCGGCATGAATTGCGCCAGGCGATCACGGGCCACGCTGACCCCACGCCAATGGGGCGACAGCTCGCGCTCGTGTTCGCCACGGGCGCTGCGAATGGTCGCGGCCGTGCGCTCGCGCAGGGCTTCGAGCTGGCTGCGGCCGTCGTTCATTACCCGGTAGCGCCCTTCAAAACCCAGGCACATGCACAGGTACAACAGCTCCAGCAGGTACAGGCGTTCGCGCGGGCTTTGCAGGCAGTGCTCCAGCAACTGGAAGACTTTCTCGCCGCCCCAGGCTTCGTTGTGCACGGTGATCAGCAGGCTCTGCTTGCCCCAGTCGCTGGTGCTGCCCCATGGCGTGCTCAACACCGCTTCATCGAGGGCGGTGCACAGCGCATAACGCGCCAGCAGCACATCGTTGCGCGCCACACCGGCGGCCTCGGCACGCTCCTCGAACTGGCGCAGGTAGGCCAGCAGTTGTGCGCGCAGGCTGGCTGGCGCCGGGTGGGCAATGGTGCTGCGCAACCGGGTCAACAGCGCCAGCAACGGGCCGGCGGCGCTTTCCAGCGGGTTCAGGCCCCGGGCCTGGCCGGTCAGCGGCGGCGCGGCCGGCATGGCCAGGGGCTGGGCCGCAGCAGCGGCCGGCCGGGAGCTGTCCGGGCCACGGCCACCGGGACGCGGCATGAACTGGGTACGGTCGTTGGCGGCAGACGGCTGCCCTGGCGAATCATCGTTGGGATGCATCGCGGTTTATCCTCGGATGGCCCAGAAGGCCAGGTTCAAGCCCGGAAATTCGCCGGCCACGTGGAACGCAAAACCACCGGAATGGATCAGCTGTTTCCAGTGTTCGCTGCCACGGTCGAGTTCGTAATAGGTCGAGCCCGCGTGGTACGGCAGCTGCCGCGGCGCCACCGGCAGCGGCAGCAGGCCGATCCCCGGCAGTTGCAGGTTGACCAGATCGCGGATGTGCTCTACCGAGCCGACCTTGCTCTGCTGGGCGAAGCGCCCGCGCAGGGTTTCCCCCGGCACATCGGCCCGCACCACCAGGATGAAGCTGGCGTTGTCGATCAGGGTCTTGTCCGCCAGCATCGCCACATGCACGCCGTAGGCTTTCTCGACAATCGGAATCGGCGTCGCCTTGCTGTCGATCAGCATCGACAAGGCTTCGCGCAGCGCCTGCATCACCGGGGCGAAGCTCGCCGCCAGTTCGTCGTGCTGGTACTGCGGGTACTCGGCCGGGCGCCGGCCGGCGCTGGAGAAGGTGGCAAATTCGCCGGCCAGGCCTACCAGCTCGCTGTACAAGCGCTCGGGGTGCAGCGGGCTGAGCTGGGCCAGGTGCGCCACCAGCGGCTGGGCGCGGTTGACCAGTTGCAGCAGCATGAAGTCGGCAATTTCCGAGGCACCGCCCGCCCCCGAGGCCACTACTCGCCCGGCCAGGGCTTCGCCACGCTGATGGAGCAGGCCCAGCAGTTCGCTGCGAAACGCGGTCAGCGGTTTCGACGCCGCCACATCCAGCACCGGCGGGATGTAGCTGTCATCGAGGATCAGTGCACGGTCGGCGCGCTTTTCCTTGACCCGCACCAGGCCGATGGCGGCGTAGTCGCTCAGGCCGTCCTGCACCGTCAGCAGGCGCAAGGCCCGGGAACCGACGGCCACCGGCGCACGGTTTTCGAACGGCGCGTTGTCATCACGCACCTCGCGCACCTGGCTCAGGTACCGCGCAGCGCCCAGCTCCTCACCTTCGTCGACGGTGTCGCGGGCGCCGGCGCGCTTGAGCGGCAGGGCCAGGTACACCAGGCCATCGCGCAGGCTGTCGTCAATGCTCAGCGGGCTCGGTGCCAGGTCGTCATGGGGGATATTGAACGGCGTGCCGTCGGGCAACAGGCCGCGCGCCGAGACAATCGCCAGCTTGCCCTGGGCCAGCAGGCCCTGGTCGATCAGCAGCTCGGAGAAGCCCCAGGCACCTGCGGACAACGGCCGGCTACGGGCATCGATTAGGTTTTCCAGGTAACGGTCATGCTGCTGGAAGTGCTGGGTTCCAATGAACATGCCTTCCGACCAGACCACGCGATTGTTCCAGGACATGGTTGCTCCGATTGCCTATTGGGTAGGGCTGGATGGGGACGCCGCGACCACACCGCGAATCGCGCGGGCATCGAGGCTGATCTGATATTCGGTGCGCTGCCTTGGCGGCACATTCATCACCGCGCGCCATTGCGCCCGGTCCACGTCGCGATAGCCCACCAGCAGGCCGATCTGGCGTGTGGCCGGGTCGAGGGTGCGCTCCAGGTTCAACTGGTCACCGGGCTGGATCAGCACTTCGTCCTGATCGATCAGGTCGGCGCCCAGGGTCGCCTGAGCCCGCTCGGCCAGGGCGAAGTAGTCGGAACGGGCGAAGGTCGCCGGATTCTTCAGCTCGAACAGACGCACCCGCACCGGGGCGGGCACCCCGTCGGGCCCAGGGTTGAGCCCGGGGGAGGCGGAAAAATGCAGTTCGATGGTGGCCGTGGTGAGCGCATCCGGTGCCGCCTCGGCGGGGGCTGCTGCCTCATCCTTGGCACATGCCGCAAGCAGCAGCATGGCGACCAATGTCAGAAATCGTTGAATCATCCTGCGTCCTCAATGACGTATCAGCTGTCCGTGAATCCGTGTTTGCTGGGGTTGGGTCGCGCTCAGGAGCGGCGTACCCGACTGGTGTGTTCTTCGTAGGCGCGGCTGAACTCCCGACCGAACAGGTCCTGGAAGTCGTCCTGGGCCTCGCGGGAAATCTGGCTGTAGAGCGCGGTGAACTGCTGCCAGTACTGGGCCTGGCGCGAGCCGCTGAACAGGTTGCTCAAACCGCCGGGCTTGCCCATGCGTGCCTCCAGCTCGGCAGGTTCGAAACGCTGCAACAGGTGCTTGATTGCCGCTTCCACCCCGGCCATCACCGCCAGTTGGTGGGCGCGCAGATCGTCGAAGCTGTCCTGCACCGCCTGGTCCGGAGCCATGAACGCCTGCTTGCTGTGGCGCAGCATCAGCAACATGGCTTCATCGACATTCGGCGCGAATTTGAGCGGGTTGTTTTCCACCGGGCGGATCATGGTCTGCTGCATGCGGAACTCGCCCTTGAGGCTGCTGCGGGCCCGCAACACATCGATCAGGCCCTCGACCATCAGCCGGTAGCTGCGGCCGATGCTTTCCATCTGCGCCTCGGCCTGCTCCTTGTCGATACGCAACTGGTCCAGGCCGGCACCGCGCAGAAAAGCCTGCAGCAGATCGGCCTGGGGGCTGGCGGCAACGGCGGCGGGCACCGGCTCGGGCACGGGTGCCGGCGCGCTGACGGGCGGCTCGGGTTGCACCACCGGCGCGACGGCGACTGCCACGGCCACCGGAACCACCTGCAACTGGGGCTGAGGCGGCGCCGCCGGCGGTTGGGCGGGCGCCTGGATCTGCGGTTGCGGTTGCGGTTGCGGTTGCGGCGCCAGACCGGTCGGCGGTGGCGCGATCGGTTCCAGGGGCGGCCATTGCACGGGGGGTTCGCTGCGCGGCAGCGGGGTGTCGGCAAACAGGTCCCAGTCTTCCGGGATCACCGAGGCCGCCACCGGTGGTGCGGGCGGGGCTTCGACCACAGGCGCCGGAATGCTGGTGGGGCTTGGCGGGCGGAAATCATGCTGCTCGGCCGGCACATGGTCGGGCTGGGTGGCAGGCGGCGTGGCCGTGGGGCTCAGGAAATCGAACAGGTCGGGCATGGTGTCCAGCGCCGACCCACCCTGGAAGTGCGCCACCGGCGCGCTCGGAATAATCGGCGCGGCACTGGGCAGCGGCTGTTGCCGCCCCATCAGGGCTTCAAAACTGTTGGATGAATCCACCGCGAACGGCTGGGCCTGGGCGCTGTTCAGGTTGAAGTCGATACGGGCACTGATTTCGTAATCGCCGATGCGAATGACCTCGCCATCCTGCAAGGGCTCGCTATTGCCACGGCGCAGACGAATACCGGCGTTGAGCAACTCCACGCCGTTAGTGCTGTTATCGGTTAAATAATAACGACCGTCCTTGTATTGAATAGAGCAATGTCGCGCCGAAACTAAACGCTCAGGATCGGGAAGTACCCAGTCATTATCAGAGGCACGGCCAATTGATATCACGCCACGATCCATTACTTTCTCGGGGCATTGACCTGGGGTGATCTTGTGATAACTAGTGATAGTCAAACACAGCGACATCTCGCCTCCTTGCTGGGTGTTTCGCCTGCGAACCGGGTACGGGGAAAAAGTTCCGTAAAAAACCGGCAAACTTTGAAAAAATCCTTTCAATGCCGGTTTTACCAGCACGTTCACTTAATTTGCCCGCCCCAGGTGACAGAACGCCGCTCACCGTCCCTCACACTGACCCAATAGTCAGGTCAGGATATTGGAGACTTATCACTGTCATGCGGGGCGAATAGCTTACCTTGACAAGCCACAAGTACTACACCAAAAATGCACAACTTCTTGAATACGGATGATGGCTTACTAATATCAGTGAGTCTATATAAGCAAGAATGTGCTGCAGTTCACAAAGAACTTCCGCGCTAATTGCCTGACTGTCCCGCAGGCTGATATGGAGATCGAAACAGGTGGATGTGCCAATGCTGCTCGCCGCAATTTCCGAGACTTCGCCTTGTGGTGAAGACCTGGAATATGACGCGGACTTTTTGCACCTGGAGCGGGCCGCACAAGGCCAGCCCGAGCGCAGCATGGGTGATTCGATCCTGCCTGCCGAAGCGCCCGATTGGCGCAGCGTCCAGCAGCAGAGCCTGGACCTGCTCGCGCGCAGCAAAGACCTGCGCATCGCCCAACTGCTCCTGCAAAGCAGCCTGGCCCTTGAAGGCCTGCCGGGCCTGGCCACGTCCCTGACCCTGATCAGCGAACTGCTCCTGCAGTACTGGCCGCACCTGCACCCGCGCCTGGATGCAGACGACAACAACGACCCCACGGTACGCATCAACGCCCTGGCTGGCCTGACCTCGGACGCCACCGTGCGCCTGCTGCGCGAAAGCATCCTGACCCGCTCCCGCGCCTTTGGCCCGGTCAGCCTGCGGGCGGCGTTCAACGCCAGCGGCTTGCAGAGCTTCTCCGGCGAGACCCTGGGCGCCGATCACCTGGCCGGGGCCATGCGCGACAGCGACCCCGAGCAGCTGGAGCAAGTGCGCGCGGCCTTGAACCAGGCCCGCAGCGCCGCCGAAGCCATCGAACAACAGGTCAACGAGCAGGTCGGTTCGGCCAGTGGCGTCGATCTTTCGGCCCTCAAGCAGCCGCTGAAAATGGCCCTGCAAGTGCTCGGCCAGCACGCCCCGCAAGGCGTCGAGAGTGCGCCTGTGGCCAGCGCCGATGAGCCGGTGGCCGACGCCCCCGGGCAACCGCTGGCCGTGGCCGCCGTGCCCCGGGTGTCGGGCGAGATCGGCAACCGCGACGACGTGCTGCGCAGCCTCGACCGGCTCCTGGCCTACTACAGCCGCCATGAGCCTTCGAGCCCGCTGCCCGTGCTGTTGAACCGGGCCAAGAACCTGGTGCACGCCGACTTCGAGTCGATCGTGCGCAACCTGATTCCCGATGGCATGTCCCAATTTGAAAACCTGCGCGGCCCCGAAAGCGACTAACCACGCCCGGAGCAAGCAGTCCCGTTAACGGCAACCACCGATGACGCCAACACCGTCGCAGTAGCGACCAGGAGCAGCAACGTGGCGAAGCAAAGTTCTCAGAAGTTCATCGCGCGCAACCGTGCGCCCCGCGTGCAGATCGAGTACGACGTCGAACTCTACGGCGCCGAGAAAAAGGTCCAGCTGCCCTTTGTCATGGGTGTGATGGCCGATCTCGCGGGCAAGCCGGCCGAGCCCCTGGCGGCGGTTGAGGATCGCAAGTTCCTGGAGGTCGACGTCGACAACTTCGACTCGCGCCTCAAGGCCATGCAGCCGCGCGTCGCGTTCCATGTACCCAACGAACTGACCGGCGAAGGCAACCTGAGCCTGGATATCACCTTCGAAAGCATGGACGACTTCAGCCCGGCCGCCGTGGCGCGCAAGGTCGACTCGCTGAACCAGCTGCTCGAAGCCCGTACCCAGCTGGCCAACCTGCTGACCTACATGGACGGCAAGACCGGTGCCGAAGAAATCATCATGAAAGCCATCAAGGATCCGGCGTTGCTCCAGGCCCTGGCCAGCGCGCCAAAGCCTGCGGACTCCGAGCCGAACGCTTAATCAGGACTTACGATCATGACCGAATCGATGCGTGACAATCAGTCCCAGCCCGCCGGGACCGAGCAGGCCAGCGAATTTGCCTCGCTGCTGCTGCAAGAATTCAAACCCAAGACCGAGCGTGCCCGCGAAGCCGTCGAAACCGCCGTCCGCACCCTGGCCGAACAGGCCCTGGCGCAGACTGACCTGGTGTCCAACGATGCGATCAAGTCGATCGAATCGATCATTGCCGCCATCGACGCCAAGCTCACCGCCCAGGTCAACCAGGTGATCCACCACCCGGACTTCCAGAAACTGGAAAGCGCCTGGCGTGGCCTGCACTACCTGGTGAACAACACCGAAAGCGACGAGCAGCTGAAAATTCGCGTGCTCAACATCTCCAAGCCGGAGCTGCACAAAACCCTGAAGAAATTCAAGGGCACGGCCTGGGACCAGAGCCCGATCTTCAAGAAGATGTACGAAGAGGAATACGGCCAGTTCGGCGGCGAGCCGTACGGCTGCCTGGTGGGCGACTACTACTTCGACCAGTCGCCACCGGATGTCGAGCTGCTGGGCGAGCTGTCGAAAGTCTGCGCCGCCATGCACTCCCCGTTCATCGCCGCGGCCTCGCCGACCGTGATGGGCATGGGCTCGTGGCAGGAACTGTCGAACCCGCGCGACCTGACCAAGATCTTCACCACCCCGGAATACGCCGGCTGGCGTTCGCTGCGTGAATCGGAAGATTCGCGCTACATCGGCCTGACCATGCCGCGCTTCCTGGCGCGCCTGCCGTACGGCGCCAAGACCGACCCGGTGGAAGCCTTCGCCTTCGAAGAAAACACCGACGGCGCCGACAGCTCCAAGTACACCTGGGCCAACGCCGCCTACGCCATGGCGGTGAACATCAACCGTTCGTTCAAACACTTCGGCTGGTGCTCGCGGATTCGCGGCGTGGAGTCGGGTGGCGAGGTTGAAAACCTGCCGGCGCACACCTTCCCGACTGACGACGGTGGCGTGGACATGAAATGTCCGACCGAGATCGCGATCTCCGACCGCCGCGAAGCGGAACTGGCGAAGAACGGTTTCATGCCGCTGCTGCACAAGAAAAACACCGACTTCGCGGCCTTTATCGGCGCCCAGTCGTTGCAGAAACCGGCCGAATACGACGACCCGGATGCCACGGCCAACGCCAACCTGGCGGCGCGCCTGCCGTACCTGTTCGCCACCTGCCGTTTCGCTCATTACCTGAAGTGCATCGTGCGCGACAAGATCGGCTCCTTCAAAGAGAAGGACGAGATGCAGCGCTGGTTGCAGGACTGGATCCTGAACTACGTCGACGGTGATCCGGCGCACTCCACCGAAACCACCAAGGCCCAGCACCCGCTGGCGGCTGCCGAGGTGATTGTCGAGGAAGTGGAAGGCAACCCGGGCTACTACAACTCCAAGTTCTACCTGCGCCCGCATTACCAGCTCGAAGGGCTGACCGTGTCGTTGCGCCTGGTCTCGAAGTTGCCGTCCGCCAAGGGCGCGTAAACCGCAATAACCTGTCGCCGCGGCCCAGGTACGAGGCAGCGGCGGCAGCTCGGATCGAACGACGCAGTCTTCTGGCTACAGAAGCAGAACCAACATCGTGGCAAGTGCCACATAGGGAGAAAACATGGCTGTTGATATTTTCATCAAGATCGGTGACATCAAGGGCGAGTCCATGGACAAGGCCCACAAGGACGAGATCGACGTCCTGAACTGGAGCTGGGGCATGTCGCAGTCCGGCAATATGCACGTCGGTGGTGGCGGTGGCGCAGGCAAGGTCAACATCCAGGACCTGTCGCTGACCAAGTACGTCGACAAGGCATCGCCGAACCTGATGATGCTCTGCTCCAGCGGCAAGCACATCGACAAAGTGCGCCTGACCGTGCGCAAGGCCGGCGGCGAAAGCCAGGTCGAGTACATGATCATCGACCTCGAAGAAGTCCTGGTCACCTCGCTGAGCACCGGCGGTTCGGGCAGCGATGATCGCCTGACCGAAAACATCACCCTGAACTTCGCCCAGGTGATGGTCGAGTATCAGCCGCAGAAAGCCGACGGCAGCAAAGATGGCGGCGCCATCAAGTACGGCTGGAACATCCGCTCGAACACCAAGCGCTGATTCCGTCTGCAGCGCTGCCACCGGTTGCCTTCGCAGCCTGTGGCAGCGGCTGCAGGGTTCGCTTCGAACCTGATTCCATGCCCCTCTCCCGCTCCGGTGCCTGAACCCATGGCTATGCCTGTCTCCATCACGTCATGCCCTCGCAACCCGACCGTGGAGCTGCCTCTGTGGTAAGCGAAATCGCCGCGCGCGACCGCCTGCAACCGTCCTTGCTCGATCGCCTGAGCGACGATGAACCGGGCAACCTCAAGGAAAGCGCCGACAAGCGTGTGCTGTCCCTGACCCAATTGAAGAATTCCGTGCTGCGCGACCTGACCTGGTTGCTCAACACCACCTCCCTGCTCGACGCCGACGCCACGCTGCACACCCCGGCCGGCACCTCGGTGATCAACTACGGCCTGCCGGCGCTGGCAGGGCACAGTGCGTCGAGCATTGATATCGCGGCCCTGGAAAGCCTGATCCACCAGGCCATCGCCACCTTCGAGCCACGCATCCTGCGCAACACCTTGCGCGTGCGGGCGCGAACCGCCCCTGGCGAGATGAACCACAACGCCCTGAGCTTCGAAATCGAAGGCGACCTGTGGGCCCAGCCGGTGCCCCTGCGCCTGCTGCTGCAGACCGACCTGGACCTGGAGTCCGGGAATGTGCGAGTGGTCCAGGCCGACCAGCGGAGGCGCCCATGAACCCGCGCCTGCTGGAGCTGTACAACCAGGAACTGCACCACGTGCGCGAGAGCGCCGCGGAGTTCGCCAAGGAATACCCGAAGATCGCCAGCCGCCTGACCCTGTCGGGCATGGACTGCGCCGATCCCTATGTGGAGCGCCTGCTCGAAGGCTTTGCCTACCTGACTGCGCGGGTGCAGTTGAAGCTCGACGCCGAGTACCCGACCTTCACCCACAACCTGCTGGAAATCGCCTACCCGCACTACCTGGCACCGACTCCGTCGATGACCGTGGTGCAGATGCAGGCCGACCCGGACGAAGGCTCCCTGAGCGGCGGCTTCACCCTGGAGCGCGACACCACTCTGCGCGCCGCCCTGGGCCGCGACACTCAGACCTGCTGCGAGTACCGCACCGCCCACGCGGTGACGTTGTGGCCGTTGCAGGTCGCCAGTGCCGAGTACTTCGGCAACCCCTCGGCGGTGCTCGGGCGCCTGGCCGCCAGCGAGCCCAAGGCCAAGGCCGGGTTGCGCCTGACCTTGCGCACCGGTGCCGAGCTGCCGTTCAACAGCCTGGCCCTGGACAGCCTGCCGCTGTACCTCAACGGCAATGACGAACAACCGTTCCGCCTCTACGAGCAACTGCTGGGCAATGCCTGCGCGGTGTTTGCCCGCCAGCCGGGGGGCAACTGGGTCGAGCGCCTGCCGGCCGGGGCCTTGCGCTCCCGTGGTTTCGATGACTGCGACGCGGCCCTGCCCGTGGTGCCCCGCGCCTTCCAGGGTTATCGCCTGTTGCAGGAATACTTCGCCCTGCCCAACCGCTTTCTGTTCGTCGAATTCGCCGAACTGGGTCGCGCCGTGCAGCGTTGCAGCGGCCAGGAGCTGGAGCTGATCGTGCTCTTCGAGCGCCATGACCCCAGCCTGGAAAGCAGCGTCGGCGCGGCGCAGTTCGTGCCCTTCTGCACTCCGGCGATCAACCTGTTCCCCAAGCGCGTGGACCGCATCCACCTTTCGGACCGGGTCAACGAACACCACGTGATCGCCGACCGCACCCGGCCGATGGATTTCGAGATCCACTCCCTGAGCGCCATCAGCGGCCACGGCACCGGCCCGGAACAACCCTTCCTGCCGTTCTATGCGGTGCGCGACCCGTCGCGCTACGGCCGCGACCAGGCCTACTACACCTTGCGCCGCGAACCGCGGGTGCTGTCCAGCGACCAGCGGCGCAACGGCCCGCGCTCGACCTACATCGGCAGCGAAAGCTTCGTCAGCCTGGTGGACAGCCAGCAGGCGCCCTACCGCCATGACCTGCGGCAACTGGGCGTCAGCGCCCTGTGCACCAACCGCGACCTGCCGCTGTTCATGAACGTGGGCAACAGCAAGACCGACTTCACCCTGGCCGACAGTGCCCCGGTGCAAGCCGTGCGCTGCCTGGCGGGGCCCAGCCGGCCGCGCCCCAGCCACGCCCATGACGGCAAGGCCTGGCGCCTGATCAGCCAGCTGTCGCTGAACTACCTGTCGTTGAGCGAACAGGGCCAGGGCGCCGCCGCCCTGCGCGAACTGCTGCGCCTGTACGGCGACAGCAATGACGCCGCCCTGCAATTGCAGATCGAAGGCCTGCGTGAAGTCAGCAGCAAGGCCGTGACCCGGCGCCTGCCGATGCCCGGGCCGATCGTGTTTGGCCGGGGCCTGGAGATCACCCTCGAATTCGATGAAAACGCGTTCCGTGGCACCGGGGTGTTTCTCCTCGGCGCGGTATTCGAGCGCTTCCTGGCACGTTACGTGTCGATCAACAGTTTTACCGAGACGGTGCTACGTACCACCGAACGCGGCGAGATCATGCGATGGAAAGCCAAGCCCGGACGCCGTCCGACTCTTTGAATACGCTGACGGCGATGCACGCCGAGCCCTGGGAATATGATTTCTTCCAGGCGCTGCGGCGTATCGAGTGTCTGTCGCCGCAGTTGCCGCGCTTCGGCCATTCCCTGCGCCTGGCGGACGACCCGCTGCGCCTTGGCCAGCAGGCCGACTGCAGCTTCGCCCCGTCCACCCTGGCGTCGGTAGAGCCTGGCGGCGACGGCGCCCCGGCGCGCCTGGAGCAGTTCTTCTTCGGCCTCGGCGGCCCCAACGGCCCGTTGCCGCTGCACATCACCGAATACGTGCGCGAGCGCCAGCGCAACAACGCCGACAGCACCAGCAAGCGCTTTCTGGATGTGTTCCACCACCGCCTGCTGAGCCTGTTCTACCGGGCCTGGGCCGAGGCCCGGCCAACCGTCAGCCACGACCGTCCGGACGACGATTACTGGTCGGCGCGCCTGGCCGCCCTCAGCGGGCGCGGCATGCCGAGCCTGCTCAAGCAGGGGCTGATCCCGGACACCGCCAAGCTGCACTACAGCGGCCACCTCGCGGCCCAGACCCGTTACCCCGACGGCCTGCGGGCGATCATCGGCGAGTATTTCGGGCTGCCGGTGCAGATCGAGGAATACGTCGGCCAGTGGTTGGAGCTGCCCGAGCGCAGCCGGGTCGGGGTCAGCGCGAATCAGCTGGGGGTGGATTTCTGCCTGGGCAGCCACGTCTGGGATCGCCAGCACAAATTCCGCATCCGCCTCGGGCCGCTGTCCCTGGACGCCTACATGGGCATGCTCCCCGACGGCCAGCAATTCAAGGAACTGGTGGCCTGGGTCGCCGAGTACCTGGGGCACGAACTGGACTGGGACCTGAACCTGGTCCTGGAGCAGGCGCAGGTGCCCGCGCTGCAACTCAACGGTCGCTTCCGCCTGGGTTTCAACACCTGGCTCGGCCAACCCGGCAAAGACGCCGATGACTTAATTCTGGCCCGGCACTACGCCGAACTGGCCACTACCTCACGCACATCAAGGAGCACAGAGCATGGGTGAAATCAGTCGCGCAGCGCTGTTCGGCAAACTCAACAGCGTCGCCTACAAAGCCATCGAAGCCGCCACCGTCTTCTGCAAACTGCGGGGCAACCCCTATGTGGAGCTGGCCCACTGGTTTCACCAATTGCTGCAATTGCAGGACTCGGACCTGCACCGCATCGTCCGTCAGTTCAACCTGGAGCCGGCGCGCCTGGCCCGCGACCTGACTGAAGCCCTGGACCGCCTGCCGCGCGGCTCGACCTCGATCACCGACCTCTCGTCCCACGTCGAAGAAGCGGTCGAGCGCGGCTGGGTCTACGGCAGCCTGATGTTCGGCGAAAGCCAGGTGCGCACCGGCTATCTGGTGATCGGCATCCTCAAGACCCCAAGCCTGCGCAACGCGCTGCTGGGGCTGTCCAAAGAGTTCGACAAGATCAAGGTCGAAGCCCTGAGCGAGCGCTTTGACGAATACATCGGCGATTCGCCGGAAAACGCCCTCAGCGCCAGCGACGGCTTCAATGCCGGCGCCGTGCCCGGCGAAGCCAGCGGCGCCATGGCCCCGAGTGCCCTGGGCAAGCAGGAAGCGCTCAAGCGCTTTACCGTCGACCTCACCGAGCAGGCCCGCAGCGGCAAACTGGACCCGATCGTCGGCCGTGATGAAGAGATCCGCCAATTGGTGGACATCCTCATGCGCCGGCGGCAGAACAACCCGATCCTCACCGGTGAAGCCGGTGTCGGCAAAACCGCCGTGGTCGAAGGCTTTGCCCTGCGCATCGTCGCCGGCGATGTGCCGCCGGCACTCAAGGACGTCGAACTGCGCAGCCTGGATGTCGGCCTGCTGCAAGCCGGCGCCAGCATGAAGGGCGAATTCGAACAGCGCCTGCGCCAGGTCATCGAAGACGTCCAGGCCTCGCCCAAGCCGATCATTCTGTTTATCGACGAAGCCCACACCCTGGTCGGTGCCGGTGGCGCCGCCGGCACCGGTGACGCGGCCAACCTGCTCAAGCCGGCCCTGGCCCGTGGCACCCTGCGCACCGTGGCCGCCACGACCTGGGCCGAGTACAAGAAACACATCGAGAAAGATCCGGCCCTGACCCGCCGCTTCCAGGTGGTGCAAGTGGCCGAGCCGTCGGAAGACAAGGCACTGCTGATGATGCGTGGCGTGGCCTCGACCATGGAGCAGCACCACCAGGTGCAGATCCTCGACGAAGCCCTGGAGGCCTCGGTCAAACTCTCGCACCGCTACATCCCGGCGCGCCAGTTGCCCGACAAATCCGTGAGCCTGCTGGACACCGCCTGCGCCCGCGTCGCCATCAGCCTGCACGCGGTGCCGGCCGAGGTGGACGACAGCCGCCGCCGGATCGAAGCCCTGGAAACCGAGTTGCAGATCATCGCCCGCGAACATGCGATCGGGGTCAACATCGGCACCCGGCAAAGCAACAGCGAGGGCCTGCTGAGCGCCGAACGCGAGCGCCTGGCCGAGCTGGAAAGCCGCTGGGCCGAGGAGAAAACCCTGGTCGACGAATTGCTGGCGACCCGCGCCACCCTGCGTGAACGCGCCGGCGTGGTGGACAGCGATGACGGCAGCGAAGACAGCCACGACCTGCGTGAAAAACTGGTCGACCTGCAACAGCGCCTCAGCGCCTTGCAAGGTGAAACCCCGCTGATCCTGCCAACCGTCGACTACCAGGCCGTGGCCTCGGTGGTGGCCGACTGGACCGGGATCCCGGTCGGGCGCATGGCGCGCAACGAACTGGAGACGGTGCTCAACCTCGACCAGCACCTGAAGAAACGCATCATCGGCCAGGACCATGCCCTGCAGATGATCGCCAAGCGCATCCAGACCTCCCGCGCCGGCCTCGACAACCCGAGCAAGCCGATTGGCGTGTTCATGCTGGCCGGCACCTCCGGCGTGGGCAAGACCGAAACCGCCCTGGCCCTGGCCGAAGCCATGTACGGCGGCGAGCAGAACGTGATCACCATCAACATGAGCGAGTTCCAGGAAGCCCATACCGTGTCCACCCTCAAGGGTGCCCCGCCGGGCTATGTGGGCTATGGCGAAGGCGGCGTGCTGACCGAAGCGGTACGGCGCAAACCCTACAGCGTAGTGCTGCTGGACGAGGTGGAAAAAGCCCACCCGGACGTGCACGAGATCTTCTTCCAGGTGTTCGACAAGGGCGTGATGGAGGACGGTGAAGGCCGGGTGATCGACTTCAAGAACACCCTGATCCTGCTCACCACCAACGCCGGCACCGAGCTGATCGCGCAAGTCTGCAAGGACCCGCAGAACGTCCCCGAGCCCGAGGAAATCGCCAAGGCCCTGCGCCAGCCGCTGCTGGAAATCTTCCCCCCGGCCCTGCTCGGGCGCCTGGTGACCATTCCGTACTACCCGCTCAGCGACGACATGCTCAAGGCCATCACCCGCCTGCAACTGGGGCGGATCAAAAAGCGCGTGGAGAACACCCACAAAGTCGCCTTCGACTTCGACGACGAGGTGGTCGACCTGATCGTCTCGCGCTGCAGCGAGACCGAAAGCGGCGGACGGATGATCGACACCATCCTCACCAACAGCCTGCTGCCGGACATGAGCCGCGAGTTCCTGACGCGCATGCTCGAAGGCAAGCCAATGGCCGGGGTGCGCATCAGCCAGCGCAACAACGAATTGCACTACGCGTTCAGTGACGTTGGGGTTTGAGCGCAAGGGGATGTTGCTACGGACTGTAGCCGCCACCGAACGGGGCCCGAGCCTCGCGGTAGCGGCTACAGATCAATTGCCTCTAACGAGATAAACCATGTTATTCACGCAATCCACACGGCTGGCACAGATCAGCAGCCCCTTGGGGCCGGATGTTCTGCTGCTGAAAAACATGGGCGGCGGCGAGGAGCTGGGGCGCCTGTTCGACTACGAGCTGCAACTGACCTCGAACGACGCCGCCATCGACCTCAACCAGCTCCTGGGCAAGCCCATGAGCCTGAGCCTGCAACTGAGCGACGGTGGCGAGCGGCACTTCCACGGCATCGTTTCCCGGTGCAGCCAGAATGTCGACCTGGGCCAGTTCGCCAGCTACCAGGTGACCCTGCGCCCCTGGCTGTGGCTGTTGAGCCGCACCTCCGACTGCCGGATTTTCCAGAACCTGAGCATCCCGCAGATCATCAAGCAGGTGTTTCGCGACCTGGGTTTCTCCGACTTCGAAGACGCCCTCAGCCAGCCTTATCGCGAGTGGGAATACTGCGTCCAGTACCGGGAAAACAGCTTCGACTTCGTCAGCCGGCTGATGGAACAGGAAGGCATCTACTACTTCTTCCGCCATGAAAAAGACCGCCACGTGCTGGTCCTGGCCGATGCCTACGGCGCCCACAGCACCGTGCCCGGCTACGACTCGGTGCCCTACTACCCGCGCGACGAACAGCAGCGCGAGCGCGACCACATCTTCGACTGGCACCTGGCGCAGGAAGTCCAGCCCGGCTCCCTGGAGCTCAACGACTACGACTTCCAGCGCCCCAGCGCACGAATCGACGTGCGCTCGGCCATGCCGCGCCCGCACACCGCCGGCGACTACCCGCTGTACGACTACCCCGGGACCTACGTCCAGAGCCAGGACGGCGAACACTACGCGCGCACCCGCATCGAGGCCCTGCAAAGCCTGCACGAACGGGTCGAACTCAGCGGCAACGCCCGCGGCCTCGGCGCCGGCCACCTGTTCAGCCTCAGCGGCTTCAGCCGCCAGGACCAGAACCGCGAATACCTGATCGTCGGCGCGCGCTACTACATCGTCCAGGAAAGCTTGGAGTCGGGCGGCGGTGGCGGCGGCGCGCAGTTCGAAAGCGGCCTGACCTGCATCGACGCCCAGCAAAGCTTCCGGCCCCTGGCCGACACCCACCGGCCCGTCGTCAAAGGCCCGCAGACCGCCATCGTGGTCGGCCCCAGCGGCGAGGAAATCTGGACCGACCAGTTCGGCCGGGTCAAGGTGCACTTCTACTGGGACCGCCACGACCAGTCCAACGAAAACAGCTCCTGCTGGATCCGCGTCTCCCAGGCCTGGGCCGGCAAAAACTGGGGCTCGATGCAGATCCCGCGGATCGGCCAGGAAGTCATCGTCAGCTTCCTCGAAGGCGACCCCGACCGCCCGATCATCACCGGCCGCGTGTACAACGCCGAGCAGAGCGTGCCCTACGACCTGCCCGCCAACGCCACCCAGAGCGGCATGAAAAGCCGCTCCAGCAAAGGCGGCTCCCCGGCCAACTTCAACGAAATCCGCATGGAAGACAAAAAGGGCCTGGAGCAGCTGTACATCCACGCCGAGCGCAACCAGGACATCGTGGTCGAGGTCGATGAAAGCCATTCGGTGGGGCATGACCGGAACAAGAGCATTGGACATAACGAGACGGTAACCATCGGCTCCAATCGTCTGCGGGTGGTACGAGAAAACGACACCCTGCTGGTGGGCGGCGCCAAATCCGACAGTGCCGCCACCCGGTACACCATCGAGGCCGGCGAGAGCATACGCCTGGTCTGTGGCGACAGCGTGCTTGAGCTCAAGGCCGGTGGTGACGTGAACCTGACCTGCGGCTCGTTCAATCTCTTTTCCTCCGGCAGCAGCAAGATTCAGACAAAAGGCAAGCTCGATATCAACCTGGGCAGTGACAAAGGCACCTCGCCTGGCGCCCAAGGTGTGCAAGACAGCATCAAGTCCGCCGTCGAGTCCAGATTTCCGGGCAAAACCAACGCCGATTAATAACGGAATTTCCAGTTATGAATTACCTGATCAATGAAGCCCAGTTCACCTTGCCCGATGAGGGCTTGCAGGACGCCTCGATCAACATCCTCAAGTTCGCCAGCCTGGGTACCTCACTGATCATCAGTCGCAGCCCACTGGCAGATGGCGAAACCTTGCAAAGCAACTTCGACGGACAACTGAAAAAGCTCGAACAACAAGTCAAGGATCTGCGCTACTCGCCGGCCCAGGCCGTCAAAGTTGGGACCGCCCAGGACATTGATGCCATCGAAGTACAAAATCGCTTTAGCAAGGGTAATGAGCATATCTACCAGTACCAACTGGCCTTGCTGATTCCTGGCACCCGGAGAATGATGGCCTTGAGTTATGTCAAGACTCAGCCGCTGGGCGCAGCTGAGGCCGTACACTGGGCACTCATCAAGAACACCCTCACCCTTCACGTCACGCCTTGAGTCGAGCCTGATCCATGAGTGACGATCTCTGGGCTGCTCGCGAAGGCGATGCGTTGCTTCACACCTCGGTCATGGCCGATATCCTCGGCGGCGTGCTTGAGGTGGCAGCCTATGCCGCGATTACCTATGTCGGCTGCATTGCCGCGACCGCCCTGATAGCGGTTGCCACCGGCATAACCATCGGCACTGCTGGCGTCGGCTGCGTGGCACTGGGCCTCGCAGTCGGTGCCATCGTGGGTATCACAGCAGGGCTCACGGGAGCCGACGTCAAGATATCCAGTTGGTGCGAAAGCGCTGCCAACTGGGTCTTTCCGCCGGTGATCGATGCCTTTATCACCAGCGGTTCGGAAAACGTCTTCATCAACGACAAGCCTGCAGCACGCGCCGCGGGGAAGATGATGGCCGTGCCTGTGCCGCCCAGCGAACCACCTGCCGCCAGCTTTTTGGATATGGCACAGAACTTCTTCTCGCAAATGTGGCGCCCCACAGTCGCCACACCCGCGCCTGGAACCGAGCCCTGCCTGCTGGATACGGTGGCCTGCAACAAACACCCCCCTATGCCCGAACAGTTCCTCGCAGAAGGCTCAAGCTCGGTCTTTATCAACGGCCAACCGGCTGCCCGCAGCGGCGACCGCAGCACCTGTGATGCCAAGATTGGCAGCGCTGAAGGCCTAATCTCCCCCGATGTGCGCATCGGCGGCGAGACTATCGTGGTCCGCGAAATCCGCAGCGGAAAAACCCCCGGAGTGGGCCTGGCAATTACCGCGCTGCTGATGCTGCGAGGCAATATGCGTGGGTTTTGGAGCAAGTTGCCGTGTTTGGTCGTCAGCACGATGGTCGGCGCGGCGACGGCCTGGGGAACCAGCAAAGTTGTATCGGCCTACAAGGAAGGCAGCAATGGTTCACCCAACCCGGTGCATAGCGCCACCGGCGCCAAGATTCTCGGCGGAGAGGAAGAGCTGGACTTTGTCGTACCTGGGTTATTGCTGATTGAATGGCAGCGCTTTTACAGCAGCCTCGACACTCGCCGCGATGGTTTGCTGGGCGCGGGCTGGAGTCTGCCGTACGAGGTCAGTGTCGACATTAACCTGGACCAGGAACTGCTTTACACCGACGAACAGGGCCGACAGCTGCATATCGGTTATGTCCCGCTGGCGGGTGGGGCCTTCAGCCCCGGCGAAGGATTGGCAGTACGCCGCAGCGCCGAAGGCGCCGTGCTGATCGAAAGTGCCGACGGAGTCTACCGCCTGTTTGCACCCCACCCTTTGAATGCCTCGCGACTGCGCCTGGTACAACTGGGCAACCGCAACGATGGACGCATCTACCTCGACTATGACGACCTTGGGCGCCTAGCACGCTTGCGCGATACCCATGACCTGATGCATCTGGAACTGGCCTACGACACCATCCATCCGAACCGAGTTGCCAGCGTCGAGCGCCGCTACCTGAACCCGCGACATTTTGCCGGGCGCTGCGATGTGCTAGTCAGCTACAGCTACGACACTAACGGTGACTTGAGTAGCGTCACCGATACCCAAGGCCAGACTCAACGGCGCTTCTGCTATGACGAAGGCCGGCGAATGATCGAACACCAGTTACCCTCGGGACTGCGCTGCTTTTACCAATGGTCAGCCCTGCAAGGGCCCGATGGCGAAGAGTGGCGAGTCACCCGGCACTGGACAGATACGGGAGAGCAATACGCTTTCGAGTACGACCTAGCGGCCGGGGTCACCCAGATCACTGATGGTCTGCACCGGGTCAGCCGCCGTGAGTGGAACGCTCAGTACCAGATCACGCGCTACACCAACAATCTGGGGCAGAGCTGGCAATTCGAATGGAACGATCAGCGCCAATTGCTCGGCGCCACCGATCCGCTCGGTGGACTGTGGCGCCTCAGCTACGACGAGTCCGGCAATCTAAGCAAGACCGTCGACCCCCTGGGTCATATGAGCAGCACTCTGTGGTTGGAGCATTGGTCACTACCAATCATGGAAACCGATCCGAACGGCAATAGCTGGCATTATCGCTACGATAGCCGGGGCAATCGCATAGAAAGCATCGACCCCCTAGGTCATCGCACACGCTACAGCTATAGCGATTTCGGACAGCCCGTCAAAATAGTCGATCCATTGGATAAGAGCCGCACTCTGAGGTGGAACGAATGGAATCTGCTGACCGAAGAGGTGGACTGTTCCGGCTACTCGACGCGTTACGAATACGACGCCTTTGGCAACCTGCAAAAAATGATCAACGCCGAAGGCGAGCCACTGATCTATCTACACGACCCTCAAGGTCGGCTGTTGCAGTACCAGCTACCGGATGGAAGGACTGAACAACTGCAGCGCAACGCCTCGGGACAGGTCACGGCCTTTACCGACAGTTCGGGCAACACCGTCAATTACATACGCGACCTGCGTGGCCTGGTTCGCCAGCGTAGCGATGCCTACAACCGTAGCGTGAACTTTACCTATGACACCTATGGACGTATTCACCAACTGACCAACGAGAACGGCGAAAGCTACAGCTTCAGCTGGGATGCGGGCGATCGACTGATAGTCCAGCAGAGCCTTGACCAGAGCGCGACACGCTACAGCTACGATGCCATGGACAACATCATCGCCATCGAGGACTTACCCAGTGCGCAAGGTGCACCCGTAAAGCCCATCAAACTCCTGATGGATAACGATGCCTTGGGTCGAATGCTGCGCAAGACCACCGAGGACGGCGAGACCCAATATTGCTATGACGCCAACGGCCAGCTCACGGCAATCAGTTTCTTCGGCGTTGATGGTGAACAACAGCACCTGAAATTCGACTATGACGCCTTCGGTCGTGTGCAGGAGGAGCAAAGCGCAGCAGGCTCTCTGCGCCATCATTACGATGAGTTGGGCAACCTTTTGCAGAGCCGGTTGCCCGATGGTCGCTGGCTGAACCAGTTGTACTACGGCAGCGGGCACCTGCATCAAATCAATCTTGATGGCCAGGTGATCAGCGATTTCGAGCGTGATCGACTGCACCGGGAGTTGCAGCGGACTCAGGGCCGTTTGGCAACCCGTACCGACTACGACCGCTGCGGGCATATTCGCTCACGGCAACGCCGCATGCTTGAACAGAGCTGGCAGCTACCGGCCTTGGCGGAGAAACAGTACTGGTTCGACGCCACCGACAATCTCACCCAGCGCCGGCGTATCAACGAGCAACAAGACCAACTGCAACAGCTGGGTTATGACGCCAGTGGCAGACTCATGACCTGCCAGGACACCCAGCACAGCGAAACCTATGCTTACGACGCCGCCGCCAACCTGCTCGACTCCACCCAGAGAGGCGGGCTGGTGCGCCATAACCGTCTGCTGACGTATCAAGACAAGCGATATCGCTACGACGGATTCGGCCGCATGGTGGAAAAACGCAGCGGTAGCCGGCGGGTTCAATACTTCAGCTATGACGCCGAGCATCGGCTGGTGGCGGTCCGTAACGACGACGGTATCAGCCAGACCCAGGTACGCATGTCCTACGACCCGATAGGGCGTCGTATTGCCAAGACCGAATATGACAGCCACGGGCAGGTACTGGGCCAGACTCGCTTCACCTGGGACGGGCTCCGCCTACTTCAGGAGCAACGGCACAGTCAGTGCAGCCTCTACATTTATGTCGAGGATGGCTATGAGCTCCTGGCACGTGTCGATGGCCGGGACGAACAGCAGGTCGTGCGCTACTACCATAACGACCTGAACGGGTTGCCCGAACAACTTACCGAAGCCGACGGCTCCTTAGCCTGGCAGGCGCAGTACCTCGCGTGGGGCCAGAGCCGAAAGGAGTTGCGCGAGCCCTACTTCATCGAGGAACAGAACTTAAGGTTCCAGGGCCAGTATCTGGATCGCGAAACCGGCCTGCACTACAACACCTTTCGCTTCTACGACCCTGATATCGGGCGTTATACCACCCCCGACCCAATCGGCCTGGCGGGAGGGCTGAACCTTTACAGCTATGGGCCGAACCCTGTCGGCTGGCTCGACCCACTTGGCTGGGCAACCCGCCCGAACAACGGGAAATACAAGATATTTTTCGACCACAGCATCAGCCCAGACAATCGCTACGCCAGTGACGCGGTCCAGTTCAGGCAAGCCAACAAGGAGTTCATCAAGCAACTCAACTCCGACCCATCCTTTAAAAAAACCATGCACGCGCGGTATCCAGGTTTGGGCGATTGGATTAAAAACGGAGATATGGGGAGCAGCCCATCAAAAATGCTGACCTGGCACCACCATGAAAAAGTCAATCGCCTGGTGTTGGTGGACTACAGAGACCACCGAAAAAATCACGGTCTTTATCATCCGACTGGCAAAGGTGGTCGAGATATATGGGGCGGTGGCCCTGCGGGTAGACACGGACAACTCAACGGCAAGACAGGAGCAAAAAGATGCTGATCAATAACCTGAACACCGAACAGAGCATGACAGTCGAACAACTGGTCGAAAGTCTGCTGAACAAGATCAAGGCCGAACACGGCAGCGATCAATGCGACGAACGTTTTTGCGTTTACGCGCGCAAGTTCGTATCGCAGTTGAGCCCCGAGCTGGAAGTATTCATTGATCGCTACCCTTCTGAAGGCAGCAAAGGTGAAGATCTCTATCCCGATTTTGTGCTGAACAATAAATTACAACTGATCTACTACGGCGAACACTTTGTGAGCGTTCTGGAACTGGCGGTGGAACAGCGCCCGCAAATAGACACGAAAGATGCGATCAAAGGCTTGAACTATTACAACGAGAACGATGACTTCCTCGATTTCTGAGAGAAAGGTAGAGAGCAAAGCACTGTCTGTCGCTCAAGCAACGAGGCCGCTTGGGATCAATGCCATGCCTGCTCGGCCGCCTAGCTCTGAATGCACGCCGCGTAGCGGGTGGCCCATTGCTTGTCGAACGTGAGGGCCTCGGGCTCTTCGGGATCGATGGTGATGTTCCACAGCTTCTGCTGTTCCACCTCGTATTTGACCCAGCCGATGATGCCGCTGCCGGACGTGTCGTAAAACAACTGGAGCGACAGTTCGTCGCCCTTGTCGGTGTCGATCAGCAGCTTGAGTTTGTCCGGGGTGGTGAAGTCGCGGTAGGGGTAGTTGCTGCTCCTGACCATCTCGGTGAGGTAGCCGTAGCAGCTGGCGACGCCTGTTGCCTCATCGGCCAGGGCCGGCATCGCCCCCAGGCTGCCCAGCAGGGCGAGGATGGCCAGATTCAGGTTCCGCATGATTGCCCCTTGAGCTTGAGAGTTTCGACTTGTCCGGCGATTTCGATGCGGGCCTCGACCTGGCGGTCGTGGGATTCCTGGTATTCGCTGAAGTTGTTGCGCTTGAGGATGTTCAGGGTCACGCGCATGTCTGCCGAAGCGTTCTGGTACTCGACCCGGTTGTTGCTCTGGGCGCCACTGGTCAATTCCACCAGTTGGCCGCCGGTCTTGAGGTAGAGGAAGTGTTCGTCGATCTCTACCAGCAGCCGTGGGGCCTTGGGCGCAACGCTGTAGTCGGGGCGTGCCAGCGAGTAACCGCACAGCCAGATCCCCGGGCTGTCGTACTTCTGGCTGTTGAACCACTTCAGGGCTTCGCGATAGCCCACTTGCGTCAGCGCCGACCCTGGCTCGGCCACGGCGAAGGCCGAGTTCATGCTCAACCCGAGAACGCACCCGCACACCATCCGCCAGGCACGGCCCATGGCCGCTGAGGGTACTTGTGTGGGGATCGGGAGCGGGAAAGGTGTCGAGCGGGTCATCCTTGGCCTTTGTTCGCAAGTAAAGCAGTGCGCATGCTAGCCATGCCCAAAGCCATGCGCAAGACGCTTTCAGTGACGCCATCGGCAAATACGCAGGCATAAAAAAATGAGCACCCGAACGGTTCGGCGTGCTCATTTTTTGTACTGCTCTCCCCGCTTCGGGGCGTGCAGTGCTTAAGGGTTGACGCTGTCCTTGAGGGACTTGCCTGGCTTGAAGGCAACGGTGTTGCTGGCCTTGATTTTTACCGGCTCGCCGGTTTGCGGGTTCTTGCCGGTACGGGCGCCACGGTGGCGCTGCAGGAAGGTGCCAAAACCAACCAGGGTCACGCTGTCTTTGCGATGCAGGGCACCGGTGATTTCTTCGAGAACGGCGTTGAGTACGCGGTTGGCCTGCTCTTTGGTCAGATCCGCTTTTTCAGCGATGGCGGCGGCGAGTTCTGGTTTACGCATAGTGAAGCCTCTTTGACGGTTTTTTGTTGTTATGTCCGTGCTGTTCTTCCGGAACAGCGCCCAAGGCGCCGCAGGCTCTACTCTGCGGCAGACGGGTGTGAGGATGGCACGCACTTGAGAGTGGCGCCAGTCTCCCCACGACCTTTGTAGGGGCAAAATCGGGGTTATTCCGACAGAACGACCGCTATTTATGCCAGCAACGGCGGAAGCTCTTTGTTCAGGGCCAGTTTCTCCATCACCGCGGTGCCGGTCAGGGCGTAGCCCAGCAGCTGGCCGCTGGCATCGCGGCACAGCACCTTGATGTCGGCGCCCTGCCCTTCAGCGCTCCACACCCCTTCGCGGCCGCGAGGTGGCGGCGACACCACCAGCGGGCAGACCGGGGTTTTCACGGTGATCGGCATCGGCCCGTAGCCGACGGTCGTCGGGTTGCCGGCCAGGGTCTGGGCCAGGGCGCGGGCGCAGCTCATCAGCGGCATCACGTACAGCAGGTTGAGGCCATCGACCTCAGCGCAGTCGCCCAGGGCGTAGATATTGGCGTGGGAGGTTTGTAGCTGCCGATCGACGGCAATGCCGCGGCCGACCACCAACCCGGCAGCCGCAGCCAGATCGGTGCGCGGACGCAGGCCGATGGCCGAGACCACCAGGTCGCAGGCGATCACCTGGCCGTCGGAGAGGTGCGCTTGCAGGCCGTCCTCGCTGCGCTGCAGGCGGTTGAGCACCGGCCCCAGGTGGAAGCGCGCGCCCAGGCTTTCAAGCCCGGCCTGCACCGCTGCAGCGGCGGCCGGGTGCAACAGGGTCGGCATCACTTGCTCGCACGGCGCCACCAACTCGACTTCATAGCCGCCGAGGATCAGGTCATTGGCGAATTCACAGCCGATCAGCCCGGCCCCCAGCAACAGCACCCGGCGCTTGCCGGCGGCGGCAGCCCGGAAGCGTGCGTAGTCTTCCAGGTCGTTGATCGGGAAGATCAGCTCGGACGCGTCGCCTTCCACCGGCACACGCACGGTTTGTGCGCCGCAGGCCAGGATCAGGTCGCGATACGCCACCGCTTCCTCACCGATCCACAGGCGCTTGTGGCCCGGGTCGATGCCGCTGATGCGGGTATGGGTGCGCACCTCGGCCTTAAGCTGCTCGGCCATGGCGCCCGGCTCGGCCATGCTCAGGCCGTCGGCGTCCTTGTTTTTGCCGAAGCCGGTGGACAGCATCGGCTTGGAGTAGGAGCGACCGTCATCCGCCGTAATCAGCAACAGCGGTGTTTCGCCGTCGAGTTTGCGAAACTCCCGGGCCAGGTTGTAACCCGCAAGCCCGGTGCCAACGATCACGACAGGTGCGCTCATCCCTTTCTCCTTGTTATGCAATTGATCAAAAAATCGCCATTAACCGATTTCGATCATCTCGAAATCCATTTTGCCCACGCCACAGTCCGGGCACAGCCAGTCCTGCGGCACATCTTCCCAGCGGGTACCGGGCAAGATACCGTCGTCCGGCCAGCCATCGGCTTCGTTATAGATCAGGCCGCAGACCACACATTGCCACTTTTTCATGTACGCATTTCCTCAGGTTCTCAGGCGTTGCCGGCGCGGCGGTCGATGGATCGACTCTGATTGCCGTCCGGCTCAGGGCGTTTTGTACTGATCGCTCAGCGCAGATGCAAGCATGTTCGCAGCGCCAAGCCACCCCGATCAATCAAAGTTCGCGGACGACATGTTAAGCTCGGCGCCTCATTTGCTGCCAATAATGACTCACTGTGCCGCACTCTAATCCCCCCGTTCCGACCCCGGCCTGGCTGCCACACAGCCAGTTGTCGCCCCTCCCCGATGCGCAGATTGTCGATTGGCTGTTCGATCAAGGGTCGCTGACCCGGCGCCTGACCCGGCTGTCGGACAACGGCTTCAGCGTGACCCCGCTGGTGGAAGGCTGGCAGCCCCTGCGCGCCGACGAGTGTGCAGCCCTGGACCTGCCCGCAGACAGCCAGGGCTGGGTGCGCGAGGTGTACCTGCGCGGCCATGGCGAGGCCTGGGTATTCGCCCGCAGCGTTGCCGCACGCACGGCCCTGGAGAATGGCGGGCTGAATATCGACGAACTGGGCAGCCGTTCCCTGGGTGAATTGCTGTTCTGCGACCAGGCATTCCAGCGCCGCGCCATTGAGGTCTGCCATTACCCGCGCCAATGGCTGCCCGCCGAGGTCCAGGCCGACGCGCTCTGGGGCCGCCGCTCGCGCTTCGACCGCGGCACGCTGAGTGTGCTGGTAGCGGAAATCTTTTTGCCGACCCTGTGGGACGCGGTACGCGCCCACCCGGAGAACTGCTGATGTACCAGAGCCTGCTCAAAACCCTGAATCGCCTCAACCCGCGGGCCTGGGACTTTATTCAACTGACCCGCATGGACAAGCCGATCGGCATCTACCTGCTGCTCTGGCCCACCCTCTGGGCCCTGTGGATTGCCGGCAAGGGCGCGCCATCCCTGGCCAATATCGTGATTTTCGTACTCGGTGTGACCCTGACCCGGGCGGGTGGCTGCGTGATCAATGACTGGGCCGACCGCAAGGTCGACGGCCACGTCAAACGCACCGAGCAACGGCCGCTGGTCAGCGGCAAGATCAGCTCAAAAGAGGCCCTGGTGTTCTTCGCGGTGCTGATGTTTATCAGCTTCCTGCTGGTGCTGTGCACCAACGCCACCACCATCTGGCTGTCCCTGGGCGGATTAGCGCTGGCGGCCAGCTACCCGTTCATGAAGCGTTACACCTACTACCCGCAGGTGGTGCTGGGCGCGGCGTTTTCCTGGGGCATTCCCATGGCCTTCACCGCCGAGACTGGCGAGCTGCCGGCCAGCGCCTGGCTGCTGTATATCGCCAACCTGTTGTGGACCGTGGGCTACGACACTTATTACGCCATGACCGACCGCGACGACGACCTGCGGATCGGGGTGAAATCCACCGCCATCCTGTTTGGCGAAGCGGACCGGGTGATCATCCTCAGCCTGCAGGGCCTGGCCCTGGGCTGCCTACTGCTGGCGGGCGCGCGGTTCGATCTGGGGGGCTGGTTCCACCTCGGGCTGCTGGTGGCGGCCGGGTGCTTTGTCTGGGAATTCTGGTACACCCGCGACAAGGACCGGATGAAATGCTTCCGGGCCTTCCTGCATAACCATTGGGCGGGGTTGGCGATTTTCCTGGGGATCGTTGCCGATTACGGCTTGCGCTGACACGAGGCGGGAGTACACCTGGAAGAATGCGGTGCCGCTGATGGCCGGCGCAGCGTGCCGCAGCGGCTACACCTGTAGCCGCTGCCGAGCCAGCGAGGCTGCGCTGGCCGGCATGGGCACAGAGGGGGTTAAGGTTTGGCCACCTTCCAGGCGCCGTCCATTTTGCCTTCGCCGGTCATGTCGCCGGCCTTTTTGTCCATGACGAAGGTGTACAGCGGCTTGCCATCGTAGGCCCACTGCATGGTGCCGTCATCGCGCTTGACCGTGGTCCACTTGCCCATGGCCTTGTCGCTGCCTTCGGCCATCAACGGCGGCCAATTGCCGGCGCATTTGTCGTTGCACATGGACTTGCCACCCGCGTCCTTGGCAAAGGTGTAGAGGGTCATGCCTTTGTGGTCGACCATCATCCCGTCTTTGCTCATGGCGGGGTCGGCGGCGAAAGCCAGTGTCGGCAGCGCCAGGGCAGCAGCGACCAGCAGGGCCTTCCAGGATTGCGTCAGTTGAGTCATGGAAACCTTCTCTTGTGGTTGTCAGGATTCGGACTCAAAGCTTAGTTCATGAATGCGCGGGCCGCCGTCGGCCTGAAATACTGTCACACGACTGCAATAATTCCGTTATCTAATGCGGCGCAAGACAGTTAAATGACAAGAGGTTCAAGCATGGTTGGCAGAAGCATTCTGATCGTTGACGACGAAGCGCCTATTCGCGAAATGATCGCCGTTGCGTTGGAAATGGCCGGCTATGACTGCCTGGAGGCTGAAAACTCCCAGCAGGCCCACGCCATTATCGTCGACCGCAAGCCCGACCTGATCCTGCTCGACTGGATGCTGCCCGGCACTTCGGGCATCGAACTGGCGCGGCGCCTCAAGCGCGACGAGCTGACCGGGGATATCCCGATCATCATGCTCACCGCCAAGGGCGAAGAGGACAACAAGATCCAGGGCCTGGAAGTCGGCGCCGACGACTACATCACCAAGCCGTTTTCACCTCGCGAGCTGGTGGCGCGCCTCAAGGCCGTGCTGCGCCGCGCGGGCCCGACCGATGGTGAAGCGCCGATTGAAGTCGGCGGCCTGCGGCTCGACCCGATCAGCCACCGCGTGACCATCGACGGCACCCCCGCCGAAATGGGCCCGACCGAATACCGCCTGCTGCAATTTTTCATGACCCACCAGGAACGCGCCTACACCCGTGGCCAGCTGCTGGACCAGGTCTGGGGTGGCAATGTCTATGTTGAAGAGCGCACCGTCGACGTGCACATTCGACGCCTGCGCAAAGCGCTGGGTGAAGCCTACGAGAACCTGGTACAAACCGTGCGCGGCACCGGCTATCGCTTTTCAACCAAGGCATGACATCAGCGCCAAGCTATGAGCTGCAAGCGGCAAGTTGACCGCTTCTGAACTTGTAGCTTGCAACTTGGAGCTGTCCCCTACGTGAACCAAAACTGGCATGGCACCCTGATTCGCCACATGCTGCTTCTGATCACCGGCTGCCTGCTGGTCGGCCTGATCAGCGGTTATTACGGCTGGAGCATGGCCATCGGCCTGGCGATCTACCTGGCCTGGACCCTCAAGCAACTGCTGCGCCTGCACGAATGGCTGCGCCTGCACCAGCCTGACCAGGCACCGCCCGATGGCTACGGCCTGTGGGGTGAAGTGTTCGACAGCATCTACCACCTGCAACGCCGCGACCAACGGGTGCGCGGGCGCCTGCAAGCGGTGATCGACCGGGTCCAGGAGTCCACCGCCGCCCTGAAGGACGCGGTGATCATGCTCGACAGCGACGGCAACCTGGAATGGTGGAACCGCGCCGCGGAAACCCTGCTGGGCCTCAAGACCCCGCAAGACAGCGGCCAGCCGGTGACCAACCTGGTGCGCCACCCGCGCTTCAAGGAGTACTTCGAGCAGGACAACTACGCCGAGCCGCTGGAAATCCCCTCGCCGATCAACGACCGCCTGCGTATCCAGCTCTACATCACCCGCTACGGCAACAACGAACACCTGATGCTGGTGCGCGATGTCACCCGCATTCATCAGCTGGAGCAGATGCGCAAAGACTTCATCGCCAACGTCTCCCATGAGCTGCGCACGCCGTTGACGGTGATCTGCGGCTACCTGGAAACCCTGCTCGACAACGTCGAAGAAGTGAACCCGCGCTGGAGCCGTGCCCTGCAGCAGATGCAGCAGCAAGGCGGGCGTATGCAGACCCTGCTCAACGACCTGCTGTTGCTGGCCAAGCTGGAAGCCACCGACTACCCCTCGGACAACCAGCCGGTGGCGATCGATACCTTGCTGCATTCGATCAAGAGCGACGCCCAGGCCCTGTCCGGCGAGCGCAACCAGGGCATCAGCCTGGAAGCGGATGCCAGGATCCAGCTCAAGGGCAGCGAGGCGGAACTGCGCAGCGCGTTCTCCAACCTGGTGTTCAACGCGGTGAAATACACCCCGGCCGAAGGCAATATCCGCATTCGCTGGTGGGGTGATGAGCAAGGCGCGCACCTGAGCGTGCAGGATTCGGGCATCGGCATCGACAGCAAACACCTGCCGCGCCTGACCGAGCGCTTCTACCGCGTGGACTCCAGCCGCAACTCCAATACCGGCGGCACCGGCCTGGGCCTGGCCATCGTCAAGCACGTGCTGCTGCGCCACCGTGCGCGCCTGGAGATCAGCAGCGTGCTGGGTCACGGCAGCACGTTCACCTGCCATTTCGCCCCCACCCAGGTCAAGAAAACCGCCCCCACGCCCTGACCGGCCAGCGCTGACAGCGACTCGCCACTAGGCAATCGTCCTGTCAGCCGCTACATTGGCGCACTTGTGCCTGCCTTTCAGGCACCGCATTTCCTTCTTTTTTCGCCTACACGGAACCCGCAAAACTCCATCATGGACCCATCCCCTGGTTTTACCCTCGCGACACTCTTCGCCGACTTCGGCATGATTCTTTTTGCTCTGATCCTGGTTCTGCTCAACGGCTTCTTCGTTGCCGCCGAGTTCGCCATGGTCAAATTGCGCTCCACCCGGGTCGAGGCCATCGCCCACAAGAACGGTTGGCGCGGACAGATCCTGCGCACCGTACACAGCCAGCTCGACGCCTATCTGTCGGCCTGCCAACTGGGTATCACCCTGGCCTCCCTGGGCCTGGGCTGGGTCGGTGAACCGGCCTTCGCACACATTCTGGAACCACTGCTGGGCGCCATCGGCGTCGAGTCGCCGGAGATCATCAAGGGCGTGTCGTTCTTTGCCGCCTTCTTCGTGATTTCCTACCTGCACATCGTGGTCGGCGAGCTGGCGCCCAAATCCTGGGCCATTCGCAAACCCGAGCTGCTGTCGCTGTGGACGGCGGTGCCGCTGTACCTGTTCTACTGGGCCATGTACCCGGCCATCTACCTGCTCAACGCCAGCGCCAACACCATCTTGCGCATCGCCGGCCAGGGCGAGCCCGGCCCGCACCATGAACACCACTACAGCCGCGAAGAACTGAAACTGATCCTGCACTCCAGCCGTGGCCAGGACCCCAGCGACCAAGGCATGCGCGTACTGGCCTCGGCCGTGGAAATGGGCGAACTGGAAGTGGTGGACTGGGCCAACTCCCGGGAAGACCTGATCAGCGTCGAATTCAACGCGCCACTCAAGGAAATCCTCGCCCTGTTCCGCCGCCACAAGTTCAGCCGCTACCCGGTGTACGACAGCGACCGCAACGAGTTCGTCGGCCTGCTGCACATCAAGGATCTGCTGTTGGAATTGGCGGCCCTGGACCACATTCCCGAGTCGTTCAACCTCGCCGAACTGACCCGCCCGCTGGAGCGCGTATCGCGGCACATGCCGCTGTCGCACCTGCTGGAACAGTTCCGCAAAGGCGGCTCGCACTTCGCCCTGGTGGAAGAGGCCGACGGCAAGATCATCGGCTACCTGACCATGGAAGACGTGCTCGAAGTGCTGGTCGGCGACATCCAGGACGAACACCGCAAGGCCGAACGCGGCATCCTCGCCTACCAGCCGGGCAAGTTGCTGGTGCGCGGCGATACGCCGTTGTTCAAAGTCGAACGCCTGCTGGGCATCGACCTTGACCACATCGAGGCTGAAACCTTGGCCGGCCTGGTCTACGAAACCCTGAAACGGGTTCCGGAAGAAGAGGAAGTCATGGAAGTCGAAGGGCTGCGCATCATCATCAAAAAGA
Organism: Pseudomonas sp. MF09150; assembly: GCF_059862355.1. NCBI lineage: Bacteria > Pseudomonadati > Pseudomonadota > Gammaproteobacteria > Pseudomonadales > Pseudomonadaceae > Pseudomonas > Pseudomonas sp. MF09150. The sequence goes on from NZ_JCBCUS010000003.1 coordinate 576,988, forward strand.
TGAAAGGCCCGAAAATCATTCTGGCCAAGGTCTTGATGCTCGACTGATAGCCCCCTTGGCCCCCGCCCCTCTCCAATGGCTGCAAAACCTTCCCTGCCGATAGATTGCGGGCATAGGGTTTGCGGCCGCTGCGCGGCCGAGCGGGAGCAAGCTCCCTCGCCACGGGGGGCTTATGCCGGGCGATGAACCTCGATGCGCTGCGTGCGCTTTTGTGGCGAGCGAGCTTGCTCGCGCTGGGGCGGCCGGGGCTCCGGGGTGCAGCTGCCCCGATGGCAGCAACCTAATTCCTCCTGATAAATCGCGGGCTCAGGGTTTGCGGCCGCTGCGCGGCCGAGCGGGAGCAAGCTCCCTCGCCACAGGGGGCTTATGCCGGGCGATGAACCTCGATGCGCTGCGTGCGCTTTTGTGGCGAGCGAGCTTGCTCGCGCTGGGGCGGCCGGGGCGGACGCTCTGATGGCAGCAACCTCATTTCTACAGGTAAGTTGCGGGCTCAGGGTTTGCCGAGGGCGAAGTTGGGCAGGCTGCTGACAGGCTGGTTGAACTGGTAGGGAATCGACACCAGCCCCAAGCCGGTGTTGCGCTGCACCACGAAGTGCAGGTGCGGGCCCGTGCTATTGCCGGTATTGCCCGACAGCCCGAGGGGGCTGCCCACGGCCACCCGCTGCCCTTCACGCACCCTCAGTGAGCCACGCTGCAAGTGCAGGTACACGCCCATGGTGCCGTCATCGTGCAGCACCCGGACAAAGTTGCCGGCCGGGTTGTTGCCGCGCCCGGTCTGGCTGTTCTCGGTCTTCACCACTACCCCGCCACGGGCGGCAATGATCGGCGTGCCCTCGGGCATGGCGATGTCCATGGCGTAGCGGCTTTTCGGACCGAAGTGGCTGTACTGCCCATCCGCACCCTGGGTCAGGCGAAACGGTCCTCCACGCCATGGCAGCGGATAGCGATAGGTCTGAGCCGCGCCTGAAGGGTCGCCCAGGGAATAACGGAACCTTGGGGTATACACCAGCGGCTGATCAAGCCGGCTCGCCGTGAGCAGCGCCAGGCGCGTCCTGCTGCGCGCCGGCAGCACTCGCCGAATCGGTGCTTTCGGTGCCGCGCTGACATTGCTCAAGCCGCCAAAGCTCAACTCGACCTCGACCGGCGCATACAGCTCGTTGCGCACAAACACACTGTCGACGCCCTTTTGCCGCTGAATATCCAGGTGCACCTGCCGCTCCAGGTGTTCGACCATGCGATCCCGGAACACGAATACCTGGGCACCCGGCGTCGCTCGATCGCTGTACGAAACCACTCCGTTGGCGTCGGTGGACTTGTAGATGGTCATGGCGACTGCCGAGGAGGCAGACAGCCACAGGCCACAAAAAAACAGCAGGCGCACGAGCATGGGCAACTATCTTGAAAAATCCAGCCGCGAGACTAACAGCAGCACATGGAGCTTGTGTGAATCAGACCGGAATCAGCGGCCCGGTGGGAGCGGCGCCGACACTGATATCGACCTCCAATTGCGCGGCGTCGGACAGGTTCACCAGCGCGTCGAGGGAGAATTTGTTGATCTTGCCGCTGAGCACGTCGTTGAGCCGTGGCTGAGTGATGTTGAGCCGCTGGGCCGCTGCCTTTTGCGAAAGTCCCCAGGTCTTGATGGTCTTGCTCAGTTCCAGCATCACCTTGGAGCGCAGGCGCATATTGGCCGCCTCCTGGGGCGAATCCTCCAGGGCATCCCAGACACTGTCGAAGCGTTGAATATGTTGATGTTCGTTCATGGTGTGAACCTATCTCCTGCAATCTGGCACGAGCCAGCTCGATATCCCGCGTTTCGGTACGGCGCGTGGTCTTGCGCATGGCATGCAGCACATAAATCGCCGACAGCCGGACCACCACATAAAACACCCGAAACGCGCCTGATTCCTCGTTGATCCTGATCTCGAATACCCCAGGCCCCACGGTCTTCATCGATCGGCAGTCATAGGGCTGCTCGCCCTGCTGCAACAGATCCAGCTGATAACCCGCGGCCCGCCGCGCCTCCAATGGAAACGCCTTGAGATCCCTGAGCGCGCTCCCGACAAACACCACATCCTTGTGCCTTGGCATCGAACCTCTCCCGTGACTGAGTGCCGAGAGATTAAACAACCCGCCCGCTAGAGCGCGCGCCTGGGTTGTTTCAAGGCATGGCCAAGAGCGAGAAAGACAAAAACACACCCCACAACCTATATCTAAACAGATATAAATCAACCTGAAAAACAGAAACCAGACGCACGGCATCGAACCACCGTCGCCGAGTTCCAAGCCTTGCACTGCAAGGCCTGCAACCCAGCGCAGAACTCTTCAGGCACTACCCACGACCGTTGAGGCAGACGCCTCAGGTCAGGGTCATTCGGATGAAACGCCGGGGACAGGAAAGTGGTTGCAGCAGGTTTCCGGCCGCATTCAGGCGCGGCGGTCGAGATCGATCAACGACCAGGCGGGGAAATTCAGGAGAGGGGAAATCAAATCTTTATGCGCAACAGCAGCGGCTGACTGCAACCGCTGCTTCCAGACTGCGCTGGGCCAATGGAACGACGGCGTGCATCGCAAGTAGCACGGCGCCTGGCAGGGCCAGCGTCTGAACGCGGCCCGAGCCCACGGCAGTGACTACCGGATGCCAGCCAGATCCTCGCTCAGGCCGGCAGCCTCAAGCCCCCGGCACAAAGTGCTTCTGCGCCGTCCCGCGGGCAATCAGCCGCGAAATGTAATCCAGCTTCTGCGCATCCTGATCCACAAAGCGGAAGGTCAGTTGCAGCCATTCGCTGTCCGGCTTCGGCTCGTAGGCCACCACCGCATGCAGGTACCCGTTGAGGCGCGCCACTTCCGCGTTGTCGCCCTGCTCCAGGTCCAGCACCGCGCTGTCCAGCACCTGAGGCAGTGTCTCGGTACGCTTCACCACCAACAGCGCTTCCTTGATGCTCAAGGCCTTGATCACGCATTGCTGGGTGCCGCTGGGCAGGCGCAACTGACCCTGGCCACGGCCGCCGGAGGCCGCTGCCGCCGGGGTGGGTGCCTTGACCGGCGGGCTGTTGAGCAGGCCACGGGACGGCGCCGCTGCGGCTGCGGCAGGCGCAACCACGGCCGGTTTGGCGAAGGGATTGACTGGGGCCGATGCCGCACCGCCACCCAGGACTTCAGCCTTGCCGCCGGTCAGGGCGCTCAGGGAGTCGTTGCCGAACGCCGAGTTCATCTTGGTCGGCGCGCTGTTCATCAAGGTGTCGAGCTTGCCGACCTTGTTCAGCGCCTGCTTGACCTTGGTCAGCAGCTGTTCGTTGGTAAAGGGTTTGCTGACGTAGCCGGAAACCCCGGCCTGGATCGCCTGGACCACGTTTTCCTTGTCGCCACGGCTGGTCACCATGACGAACGGCATGCTTTTCAGGGCCTCTTGCCCACGGCACCAGGTCAGCAGTTCGAGGCCGGACATTTCCGGCATCTCCCAGTCGCACAGGACCAGGTCGAACGCTTCGCGGGCCAGGATGGCCTGGGCCTTCTTGCCGTTGACCGCGTCTTCGATCTTGATGCCCGGGAAGTAGTTGCGCAGGCACTTCTTCACCAGGTCACGAATGAACGAAGCGTCGTCCACCACCAACACACTTACCTTACTCATCGACCGCCCCTTTAAAAATCCCGGCAAGCATAACGCTTGGCTGATGGCACTTTGCCAAAAACTTTCAGTCACGCCGGGACTTTTCGTTCGCGGGTGCTGCTGTCAGATTCAAAAAACCCAAACAAAAACGCCCGGCCAAAAGACCGGGCGCTTTTCTCGGGCAATCTTACTTATCGTCAGCTTCGTCCGGAACATTAGCGGTTTCGGCACTGGTGCCTTCAACTTCCTGCTTCATGCGCTTGAGGCCCAAATGGCGCACGTCGGTCCCGCGCACCAGGTAAATCACCAGCTCGGAAATATTGCGCGCGTGGTCGCCGATACGCTCCAGGGAGCGCAGGACCCAGATGATGCTCAAGACCCGCGAGATAGAGCGCGGGTCTTCCATCATGTAGGTGGCCAGCTCACGCAGCGCGGTCTTGTATTCGCGGTCGATGATCTTGTCGTACTGGGCCACCGACAACGCCAGGTCGGCGTCGAAACGGGCAAAGGCGTCCAGCGCATCGCGAACCATGTTGCGCACCTGGTCGCCAATGTGGCGGACCTCGACGTAGCCACGCGGCGCCTCGCCTTCTTCGCACAACTGGATGGCACGTCGCGCGATCTTGGTCGCTTCGTCGCCGATCCGCTCGAGGTCGATCACCGACTTGGAGATGCTGATGATCAGCCGCAGGTCCGACGCGGCCGGCTGTCGACGGGCCAGGATGCGCAGGCATTCTTCGTCGATGTTGCGTTCCATCTGGTTGATCTGGTCATCGATCTCGCGCACCTGTTGGGCCAGGCCCGAATCGGCCTCGATCAGCGCAGTCACCGCGTCGTTGACTTGCTTCTCCACCAGCCCGCCCATCGCCAGGAGGTGGCTGCGCACCTCCTCAAGCTCGGCGTTGAACTGCGCGGAGATGTGGTGGGTAAGGCCTTCCTTCGAAATCATGGTTTTGCTCCGCAAAAGCTGTAAGCCACAAGCTACAAGCTGCAAGTTGATAGGTGTCGTTGCCTTGAACTGCTTTTACTTGCCGCTTGATGCTTGCGGCTTGCAGCTCATCACTAGCCGTAGCGCCCTGTAATGTAGTCTTCGGTCTGCTTTTTCGCCGGGTTGGTGAACAGGGTGTCGGTGTCGCCGAACTCCACCAGTTTGCCCATGTACATGAAGGCGGTGTAGTCGGAAACCCGCGCGGCCTGCTGCATGTTGTGGGTCACGATCACAATGGTGAACTTGGATTTCAGTTCGTAGATCAGCTCTTCGACTTTCAGGGTCGAGATCGGATCGAGGGCCGAGCACGGTTCGTCGAGCAGCAGCACTTCCGGCTCCACGGCGATGGTCCGGGCAATCACCAGACGCTGTTGCTGGCCGCCGGACAGGCCCAGGGCGGACTCGTGCAGGCGGTCCTTGACCTCATCCCACAGGGCCGCGCCCTTGAGCGCCCACTCCACGGCTTCGTCGAGGACGCGCTTTTTGTTGATGCCCTGGATGCGCAAGCCGTAGACCACGTTTTCGTAGATGGTCTTGGGGAACGGGTTGGGCTTCTGGAACACCATGCCGACCCGGCGGCGCAGCTCGGCCACGTCCTCGCCCTTGCGGTAGATGTTGTTGCCATAGAGGTTGATGGCGCCTTCCACACGGCACCCGTCCACCAGGTCGTTCATGCGGTTGAAGGTGCGCAGCAGGGTCGACTTGCCGCAGCCGGACGGGCCGATAAAGGCGGTCACGCGCTGCTTGGGGATGTTCATGCTGACGTCGAACAACGCTTGTTTGTCGCCGTAGAACAGGCTCAGGCCGGGGACTTCGATGGCCACGGTTTCCTGGGCCAGGCTCAGGCTCTGCTTGTCGCGACCCAGGGCCGACATATTGATGCCGTGGGAATGGGTTTCGTGTTGCATGGTCGCACTCCGTTCGTAGCTGCAAGCTTTTAGCTGCAAGCCGCAATTTAGGGCAAAGCGGCAATCTGCATGGAGCTTGCCGCTTGTGGCTTAAAGCTTTGGTTAACTGTCCAGCGCCTTGTACTTCTCGCGCAGGTGGTTACGGATCCACACCGCCGACAGGTTGAGCGTGGCGATCACCAGCACCAGCAGCAGCGCCGTGGCGTACACCAGCGGCCGCGCGGCTTCGACGTTGGGGCTCTGGAAGCCGACGTCATAAATATGGAAGCCCAGGTGCATGATCTTCTGGTCCAGGTGCAGGTACGGGTAGTTGCCATCCAGCGGCAACGACGGTGCCAGCTTGACCACACCCACCAGCATCAGCGGCGCCACTTCACCCGCAGCGCGGGCCACGGCGAGGATCATGCCGGTCATCATCGCCGGGCTGGCCATGGGCAGCACGATCTTCCACAAGGTTTCAGCCTTGGTTGCACCCAGGGCCAACGAGCCCTCGCGTACGGTGCGGGGGATCCGCGCCAGGCCTTCTTCAGTGGCCACGATCACCACTGGCACCGCCAGCAGGGCCAGGGTCAGGGAGGCCCAGAGCAGGCCCGGGGTGCCGAAGGTCGGCGCCGGCAGGGCTTCGGGGAAGAACAGGCGGTCAACCGAACCACCAAGCACATAGACAAAGAAGCCGAGGCCGAACACGCCGTAGACGATGGCCGGGACACCGGCGAGGTTGTTCACGGCAATGCGGATGACCCGGGTCAGGGTGTTCTGCTTGGCGTATTCACGCAGGTAGACCGCGGCCAGCACACCAAACGGGGTAACGATCATGGCCATGATCAGGGTCATCATCACGGTGCCGAAAATCGCCGGGAAGATCCCGCCTTCGGTGTTGGCTTCCCGCGGGTCGTCGCTGAGGAATTCCCAGACCTTGCTGAAGTAGAAGCCGATCTTGGTCAGGGTGCCCATGGCGTTCGGCTGATAGGCGTGCACCACCTTGCCCAGGCTGATTTCCAGCTCTTTGCCGTTGGCATCGCGGGCGGTCAGGCTGTCGCGGTTGAACTGTGCGTGCAGGTCACCCAGGCGCGCCTCGATGTCCTGATAACGGGCGTTGAGTTCGGCGCGCTCGGCGTCCATGTCGGCCTGGGCGGCGGCGTCCATCTTGCCGTCCAGCTCCAGTTTGCGACCGTGCAGGCGGATGCGTTCGAGGCCGGCGTTGATCGCGCCAATGTCGGTTTTTTCCAGGCTCTTGAGCTGGGCTGCCAGCTTGTTCACCCGCTCGATCCGCGCTTGCAGCTCGGGCCAGGCCGCTTCGCCCTCGGCGATCACCTTGCCGTCCTGTTTGACGTTGACCAGGTAGCCGTAGAAATTGCCCCACTCGCGGCGCTCGATGGCCATCAGCTCTGGCGGCGTGGTCTGGTTGGTCAGCCAATCGCCGACGATCCACGTGAAGTCGTTACCGTTCAAGTCACGGTTGCCGACCTTGATCAGCTCGCGGGTCATGAACTCCGGGCCCTGATCGGGCACCGGCAGGCCGGCGCTTTTCAGGCGCGCACGGGGCACTTCTTCTTTCTGCACCACTTCACCGATGACCAGGTGGTTAGCCTGGCCCGGCACATCGTAATTGGCATGGATCAGGTCCGCCGGCCAGAAATGGCCCAGCCCGCGCACCGCGATCACCGCCAGCAAACCGATGGTCATGATGACCGCGATGGACACCGCACCACCGCTGATCCAGACGCCTGGGGCGCCGCTCTTGAACCAGCCTTTTAGGGAGTTCTGTTTCACAGACTTCTACCTTTCTTAAAGCGACGAGTATTTCTTGCGCAGACGCTGACGGATCAGCTCGGCGAGGGTGTTCATGACGAAGGTGAACAACAGCAGCACCAGCGCCGAGAGGAAGAGCACGCGGTAGTGGCTGCCGCCGACTTCCGACTCGGGCATTTCCACCGCGACGTTGGCTGCGAGCGTTCGCAGGCCTTCGAACAGGTTCATTTCCATGACCGGGGTGTTGCCGGTGGCCATCAGCACGATCATGGTTTCACCGACCGCACGGCCCATGCCGATCATCAACGCCGAGAAAATGCCCGGGCTGGCGGTCAGGATCACCACGCGGGTCATGGTCTGCCACGGCGTGGCGCCCAGGGCCAGGGAGCCCAGGGTCAGGCCGCGCGGCACGCTGAACACGGCGTCTTCGGCGATGGAGTAGATGTTCGGGATCACCGCGAACCCCATGGCCAGACCGACCACCAGGGCGTTGCGCTGGTCGTAGGTGATGCCCAGGTCGTGGGAGATCCACATGCGCATGTCACCGCCGAAGAACCAGTTCTCCATGAACGGGCTCATGTACAGCGAGAGCCAGCCCACAAACAGGATCACCGGAATCAGAATCGCGCTTTCCCAGCCATCCGGCACTTTCAGGCGGATCGATTCAGGCAGGCGGTTGAAGACAAAACCGGCCACCAGGATGCCAATCGGCAGCAGCATCAGCAGGCTGAAGATGCCCGGCAGGTGGCCTTCGACGTAGGGCGCGAGGAACAGGCCAGCGAAGAATCCGAGAATCACCGTCGGCATCGCCTCCATCAGCTCGATCACCGGCTTGACCTTGCGGCGCAGGCTCGGGGCCATGAAGTAAGCGGTGTAGATGGCGGCGGCAACCGCCAGCGGCGCGGCCAGGAGCATGGCGTAGAACGCGGCCTTCAAGGTACCGAAGGTCAGGGGCGCAAGGCTCATCTTGGGTTCGAAATCGGTGTTGGCCGCAGTCGATTGCCAGACGTATTTAGGCTCGTCGTAGTTTTCGTACCAGACCTTGCTCCACAGCGCGCTCCAGGACACTTCCGGGTGCGGGTTATCAAGCAGCAGCGGTTGCAGCTTGCCGCCGGCTTCGACGATGACCCGGTTGGCCCGTGGCGACAGGCCGAAAATGCCCTGGCCATCGACCACCTGGTCCACCAGCAGGGTGCGGTGCGCGGTGCTGTGGAACACGCCGAGCTTGCCCGAGGCATCCAGGGCCACGAAGCCTTTGCGGCGTTCTTCAGCGGTGATTTCAACGATCGGCGCAGTGCCCATCTCGAAGGTGCGGATCTGCTTCAGGCGCAGCTCGCCATCGGGGTCGCGGGCCATGAACCACTGGGCCAGGCCGCCTTTGGAGGTCCCGATAATCAGCGAGATGCCGCCCACCAGCTGGGTGCTGGCAGTCACTTCGGCGGTGCCGTCTTCCAGCAGTTTGTAGCGGCCGTTGAGGCTCTTGTCGCGCAGGCTGAAGACATCGGCCTGGGCGCGACCATTGATCACATACAGCCACTGCTGACGCGGGTCGATGTACATCGCCTTGACCGCCTCGGTCATCTGCGGCAGCTCGATGCGCTTCTGCTCGCTGGTGACTTCCCCGGTCATCATGTTTTCTTCGCGGGTCAGTTGCAGCACGTGCAGCTGCGAACCGCTGGAGCCGGCAACGACCAACGCCGAATCAGTGGCATTGAGGTTGACGTGATCCAGCGCCCCACCCTGCTCGTTGAGCACGATCGGGGTTTCACCGTAAGGGAACTCGACAGCCGGCGAGATGGTTTTCTTGCCGTCCGGGTAGGTGACCTTATAGGTATGGCGGAACACCAGCGCCTGGCCATTGGACAGGCCGACCACCACCAGCGGGCTGCCGGGTTGGTCCTTGCCGATGGAGCTCACGTTGACGCCGGCCGGGATCGGCAGATCGACTCGGCGCAGTTCGGCACCGCTGTCGATGTCGAAGAACAGCGCCTGGCCCTTGTCGGAAACCCGCATGCCGACCTGGTTCTGCTCTTCCAGGGCGAACAGCAGCGGCTTGCCGGCATCCTGCATCCAGGCTGGAGCCAGGGGCTCCTTGGCGGTCAGGTCGGCGCCCTGGAACAGCGGCATCACCACGTAAGCCAGGAAGAAGAAGATCAGGGTAATCGCCCCCAGCACAGCCAGGCCGCCAATAAGGACGTACCAGCGGGTCAGGCGGTCTTTGAGCGCGCGGATGCGGCGCTTGCGTTGCAACTCAGGCGTATTGAAGTCAATGCGCTTGGGGGGAGAAGTCGTAGTCATGGGGGAATTGGCCAGATCATTCATGCGCACACCCTAGCGATCCTGTATGACAGAAAGATGACAATGCAGTGACGCAACAAATCCGCCGCCGAGCAGGGCTGGCAGCAGACAAAAAATTGGGGGGTGCAGGAGCCGCTTTCCGGGAGGGCCAGACGCCCTCCTTCGGCTCCTGCACAAGGCCTGGGCCTTGGGTGTTACTTCTTGGCGACCGAGCCGCCTTCCTGCAGACCCAGGTCAGCCAGGGCCTTGGCGGCTACTTTGGCTGGCAGTGGGATGTAACCGTCTTTCACGACCACTTCCTGACCCTGTTTGGACAGGACCAGTTTCACGAACTCGGCTTCCAGCGGGGCCAGAGGCTTGTTCGGGGCCTTGTTGACGTAGACGTAGAGGAAGCGCGACAGCGGGTACTTGCCGTTCAGGGCGTTTTCTTCGGTGTCTTCGATGAAGTCGGTGCTGCCTTTCTTGGCCAGGGCCACGGTCTTCACGCTGGCGGTCTTGTAGCCGATGCCCGAGTAACCGATGCCGTTCAGCGAAGAGCTGATGGACTGCACGACCGAAGCCGAGCCTGGTTGTTCGTTGACGTTAGGCTTGTAGTCGCCTTTGCACAGGGCTTCTTCCTTGAAGTAGCCGTAGGTGCCGGAAACCGAGTTGCGGCCGAACAGTTGCACTGGCTTGTTGGCCAGGTCGCCCTTCACGCCCAGGTCACCCCAGGTCTTGACGTCTTCCTTGGCACCGCACAGGCGAGTCGAGGAGAAAATCGCGTCAACCTGTTCCATGGTCAGGTGCTGGATCGGGTTGTCCTTGTGCACGAACACGGCCAGGGCATCCACGGCAACCGGGATGGCGGTTGGCTTGTAGCCGTACTTCTGCTCGAAGGCAGCCAGTTCGGTGTCCTTCATCTTGCGGCTCATCGGGCCCAGGTTGGAGGTGCCTTCAGTCAGCGCAGGAGGCGCAGTGGCGGAGCCGGCGGCTTGAATCTGGATGTTGACGTTCGGGTATTCTTTTTTGTAGTTCTCGGCCCACAGGGTCATCAGGTTCGCCAAAGTATCGGAACCGACGCTGGACAGGTTGCCCGACACACCAGTGGTCTTGGTGTAGCTCGGGATAGCAGGGTCAACAGCGGCAACCGCGTGGGCAGTGGCAACGCCAGCAGCGACAAAAGTCATTGCCGCCATCAAACGCTTCAGTTTCATGCCTTACTCCTAGCAGATAGGGGGTGTTAAGTCGGGGCCAAGTATCTGTAGGCCGTGTGAACACTCTATGACTGGAATATGACAATTAGATGAAAGGCCAGCATTCCGGAGAGGAAGGCTGGCCTTTGTTTGTGCGAGGTGAAAACGTGAAATGGCTCACGGCATGCCGGCCGTGAGCGACACGGCCGGCGCCAGGCGGGGCGCAAGGAACCCCGCCGGGAAGACACCATCAGCGGCCTTTTTTCCACAGGTACAGGCCCACCACCATCCCCAGGCTGCAAAGAATTGCAACATAGTAGGCCGGGCCCATCGGGCTGCTCTTGAGCAACCAGGTCACCGCCATCGGCGTCAGGCCACCGAAGATCGCGTAGGCCAGGTTGTAGGAAAACGACAAGCCGCTGAAACGCACCACGGCCGGGAACGCCTTGACCATCACATACGGCACCGCGCCGATGGTGCCGACAAACAGGCCGGTCAACGCGTACAGCGGGAACAGCCATTGCGGGTGGTCCATCAGGCTGTGATAGAAGGTCCAGGAGCTGACCAACAACAGGCCGCTGCCCACCACAAATACCCGCCCGGCACCGAAACGATCGGCCAGGGCGCCCGAGGCGATGCAGCCCAGGCTCAGGAACACGATGGCCAGGCTGTTGGCCTGAAGCGCAGTGGTCGGCGAGAAGTGATAGATGGTCTGCAGGAAGGTCGGGGTCATCAGGATCACCACGATGATCCCGGCCGAGAGCAGCCAGGTCAGCAGCATGGAGATCAGGATCGCCCCACGGTGATCACGCAATACCGCGCGCAGCGGCACTTCCGCCGCCAGCGCCTTGCGCTCCTGCAGCTCGGCGAACACCGGCGTCTCGTGCAACCAACGGCGCAGGTACACCGAGAACAAACCGAAAACCCCACCCAGCAGGAACGGAATCCGCCAGGCGTAATCGGCCACTTCGACCGGGGTGTAGATACTGTTGATTGCGGTGGCGACCAGCGAGCCCAGCAGGATACCGGCCGTCAGGCCCGAGGTCAGGGTGCCGCAGGCATAACCCATGTGCCGCTGGGGCACATGCTCGGAAACGAACACCCAGGCGCCCGGCACTTCACCGCCGATAGCCGCGCCCTGGATCACGCGCATCACCAGCAACAGGATCGGTGCCCACATGCCGATCTGCGCGTAGGTCGGCAGCAGGCCCATGATCAGGGTCGGCACGGCCATCATGAAAATGCTCAGGGTGAACATCTTCTTGCGCCCCAGCAGGTCGCCGAAGTGCGCCATCACGATCCCGCCCAGGGGCCGCGCCAGGTAACCGGCGGCAAAAATGCCGAAGGTCTGCATCAGGCGCAGCCATTCAGGCATGTCGGGCGGGAAGAACAACTTGCCCACCACCGTGGCGAAGAACACGAAAATGATGAAATCGTAGAACTCCAGCGCGCCGCCCAAAGCGGACAGCGACAGGGTCTTGTAGTCGTTGCGGGTCAACGGGCGGGCGGGTTGCGCTGGCTGCGCAATGCTCGAGGGCACAGTGGTCATGGCAAGGGCTTCTCTTATAGGCGGTTCTGAAGCCTCAACAGCGCTGGTTGGGGCCTGGCAGGTGGGGCACGATAGCAAATTGTTCGAAAATGCACATTCTGAACGCCACATCCGGCGCTTGAGGGTGCCCTGCGGACAACGCGTCGCGCCTGGCCAGAATTCCTCATGATGTTATTAGGGGCTTTTGACGTTGGTGACAGGCCGCGACAGTGGCCCTTCGGGTTGCGTGCCAAACGACGCGGCTCGTCACCAAACGTCAATAGACCCCAGTATCGGGAACCACAGGAAAGCCACGAAATACTGGGGTTGCCGGGTGAACAGGCACAATGGCCAAAACCCTCAATCTGGATGACTGGTTTGACCAAGATTCAGGCTCTTGAGCCTGCCTGCCAGGGCGTGATCAAAAAACTTTCAGGAAGATGCCGCCATTGGGCGGCAAAATGAGAACCTGACGGTCGTCGCGGAGTCTATCGACCGATATACTCGCGGACCTCGGAGCCAAAACCCGCTCCTGGCAAGGGTTGCTGTGCGAAAACGTCGTTGGCCCTTCAAGCGGCAGCAGAATCAGCCGATTTCGCAGAGTATCCCTTTAGCACGCCTTACGAAGAACGTGACGAACGTAGTATGTTCGGGCTGAATCGTTTTTCCTCAAGACGGCTATTCACCTGCAGCAAACACGAAGAGTCATGGGTCAGAGGCACCCCCGAGATGATAGAACTCGAACAAGAAGATCCGATCCCGCAAGGCGACCTGGCCCTGCAAATCACCGCACTCCCCCGCGAAACCAACGGCTTTGGCGATATTTTCGGCGGCTGGCTGGTGGCGCAGATGGACCTCGCCGGCACGGCCATGGCCAGCCGCGTAGCCGGTGGACGGGTGGCGACGGTGGCCATTGATCGCATGGCGTTCCTGGTGCCGGTCGCGGTCGGCGCGCAGTTGTCCTTCTATACCCAGACCCTGGAAATCGGCCGCAGCTCGATCCAGATGATGGTCGAAGTGTGGAGCGATGACCCGCTGTCCAGCGAATGGCGCAAGGTCACCGAGGCGGTGTTCGTATTCGTCGCTATCGACGGCAGCGGCCGCACCCGCTCGGTTCCACCCAGAGCCCGCTGATAGCCCGCGTTAAACCCGAGGGGCGTCGCGCGGTCCAAAGCAGCCCCACTCCTGAACGAGAACCGTCGCATGCCAAGCCCTCACGTCGAGACCGTCAAACTGGATGAGCTGAACTGCTGGCGCATCCGCCACGGTCAGGCCGAATTGCTGGTGGCCCAACAAGGCGCGCACATCCTCAGCTATCAACTGGCCGGGCAACCGCCGCTGATCTGGCTCAACGACGAGGCCGTGTTCAAGGCCGGCAAAAGCATTCGTGCCGGGGTTCCGGTGTGCTGGCCGTGGTTCGGCAACCTGGCGCGCAACCCGCAAAGCGTTCAAGACATGCGCCAGAGCAACGACCCCGCCCCGGCCCACGGCCTGGTACGGGCCACCGACTGGGAACTGCTGGGGATCGAAACCCAGGGCCAGAGCCTGGTGCTGGAGTTGGTGCTGCCAGTCCCCCAGGGCGGGCTGCCGGGCTGGCCGCACCAGGTCGACCTGAAGCTGTCGATTCGCCTGGACGAGCAACTGCACATCAGCTTGACCAGCCATAACCGCGGCACCGAGAGCGTCAGCATCAGCCAGGCGCTGCACAGCTACTTTGCAGTCAGCGATGTGCGCCAGGTGCATGTCGAGGGGCTGGACGGGCTGGACTACATCGAGACCCTGGATGACTGGAAGACCGTGCCCCAGGCCGGCGACCTGCACTTTACCGGCGAGACCGATCGCATCTACCTCAACACCCCGCCGCAGCTGAGCATCGTCGATCCGGCCTGGCAGCGACGCATCCAACTGACCAGCAGCGGCTCACGCTCGGCAGTGATCTGGAACCCCTGGATCGACCGCGCCGCCCAGTTCAGCGACATGGCCGCCGATGGCTGGCAACGCATGCTGTGCATCGAAACCGCCAACGTGATGAATGACGTGGTGACCCTGGCACCCGGTGCCAGCCACACCCTGGGTGTGAGCATCAGCAGCGCTGCGCTCTGATCGAGCGGCAGTCAGCTCCCTCTTCAAGTGAGGGAGCTGGCAGATCAGCTGAACGCCCCGCAGCCTACAAATCCGATTCCTTGACCACCCGCACCTTCGCCGCATCCAGGGCATAGGCGGCGTCGGCCAGGTCGTTGTTGACCTTCTCCACCTTCAGCGTGCCGGTGACCCACAGCGGGGTGTAGATATCGTCCAGCTTCAAGCCCTTGGGAAAGCGCACCAGCACCAGTTGGTTCGGCGGCGGTGGCGGTACGTGGATACATGCACCCGGGTACGGCACCAGGAAAAACAGCGTGCTGCGCCCCTTGGCATCGGCCTCCAGCGGTACCGGGTAACCACCGATGCGGATGTCCTTGCCGTTCATCGCGGCCACGGTCTTGGTCGAATACATCACCGCCGGCAAGCCCTTGCTCTGCTTCAGGCCACCCTTGTCGGTGAAGGTGCCATTGGCTTCGGGGGAGTTGTGGTCGATTTCCGGCATCTGTTCGAGGGCTTTCTGGTCCGACTTGGGCATCAGTTCGAGCCAGTCGGTTTCCGGCAGTTCAGCAGCATTAGCCAGGCCGCTGCCCAGCAAAACAAGAGTCAATAAAAGACGGCGCATGGAGGGGCTCGATCAGGGAGGGACGTTGCGTCGCCGAGCATTCTAGCCCTCCCGGCCTGCGCAGCAGAGAGGGTTTCGTCGCAGAATCAGTTCTTTTTGATCAGGCCGTAGATCACCAGCAACACGATCGCACCGACCAGTGCACCGATGAAGCCCGCACCTTGACCGGCCTGGTAGATACCCAGTGCCTGACCACCGTAGGTGGCTGCCAGCGAGCCGCCGATGCCCAGCAGGATGGTCATGATCCAGCCCATGCTGTCATCGCCAGGCTTGAGGAAGCGTGCCAGCAGGCCGACGATCAAGCCGATAAAAATGGTTCCGATAATTCCCATGGCATTTCCTCTGTGTGGGTAGGTACGCCAAAGCCTAGTCAGCGCTTTGGCATCCTGCCATCAGAGAACGGCGGCGAACGAAGGTTCCCGCCGGCACTCGGGTTTTGTTACTCGGCGATCAGCGCCTGGACCTTGAGGATCTGCGCTTGAAGGGTCGCCAGGTCCTTGCAACGCAAGTTGGCATGACCCACTTTGCGCCCGATCTTGAAGGCCTTGCCGTAGTGATGCAGGTGGCAGTCGTCGATGGCGATGACCTTGTCCACTGGCGGCACTTCACCGATGAAGTTGAGCATGGCGCTCTCGCCAACCTTGGCGGTCGAACCCAGTGGCAAGCCAGCCACAGCCCGCAGGTGGTTTTCGAACTGGCTGCACTCGGCGCCTTCGGTGGTCCAGTGCCCGGAGTTGTGCACCCGCGGGGCGATTTCGTTGGCCTTGAGGCCACCGTCGACTTCAAAGAACTCGAACGCCATCACGCCGACGTAATCCAGTTGCTTGAGCACGCGGCTCGAGTAGTCCTCGGCCAGGGCCTGCAATGGATGGTCGGTACTGGCCACGGACAGCTTGAGAATGCCGCTGTCATGGGTGTTGTGCACCAGCGGATAGAACCTGGTTTCACCATCGCGGGCACGCACGGCGATCAGCGAGACTTCACCGGTGAACGGCACGAAGCCTTCCAGCAGGCAGGCAACGCTGCCCAGTTCGGCAAAGGTGCCGACCACGTCTTCAGGTTTGCGCAGGACTTTCTGGCCCTTGCCGTCGTAACCCAGGGTGCGGGTTTTCAATACGGCCGGCAGGCCGATGGCGGCTACCGCGGCGTCCAGGTCGGCTTGTGACTGGATGTCGGCGAACGCCGGGGTGGGAATCCCCAGGTCCTTGAACATGCTCTTTTCGAACCAGCGATCGCGGGCGATGCGCAGGGCTTCGGCGCTCGGGTAGACCGGAACGAATTGCGAAAGGAAGGCTACGGTCTCGGCCGGCACGCTTTCGAACTCAAAGGTCACCAGGTCCACTTCATCGGCCAATTGGCGCAGGTGGTCCTGATCGCCGTAATCGGCCCGCAGGTGTTCGCCCAATGCCGCGGCACAGGCGTCTGGCGCCGGGTCCAGGAAAGCGAAGTTCATCCCCAGCGGCGTACCCGCCAGGGCCAACATGCGGCCCAATTGGCCGCCACCGATTACACCGATCTTCATCGTCAAAAACCTCAGGCGACGCGTGGGTCTGGATTGTCCAGGACGCTGTCTGTCTGTTCAGCGCGGAATTTTTTCAGCACGGTATGAAACTGCGGGTGCTTGGCGCCCAGGATGCTCGCCGACAGCAGCGCGGCGTTGATCGCGCCAGCCTTGCCGATGGCCAGGGTGGCAACCGGAATGCCGGCCGGCATCTGCACGATCGACAGCAGGGAGTCGACGCCCGAGAGCATCGACGACTGCACCGGCACGCCCAGGACCGGCAGGTGGGTCTTGGCCGCACACATGCCTGGCAAGTGGGCCGCGCCGCCGGCACCGGCGATGATCACCTCGATGCCACGCGCCTCAGCCTCTTCGGCGTACTGGAACAGCAGGTCCGGGGTGCGGTGGGCAGAGACCACTTTCACCTCGTAAGGGATGCCGAGCTTTTCCAGCATATCGGCGGTGTGGCTAAGGGTGGACCAATCGGACTTGGAGCCCATGATCACGCCAACCAGTGCACTCATCGTCGTGCCTCTTCTCTCTGGGCGCCCGCAGGCGCGTCAAAAAACAACAAGCCACGCAAAATGCGTGGCTTGAATGTACGAATTATGGCCAGGCGAACCGGCCGAAGGCCGCGCAGTATACCGAAAAAGCCGCACTAAACGCACTTTCGCCGACCACCTGTCGAACAAAGTATTTGCGACGCAAAACCCCGGTTTTATTGACTTTGGAGTCAATCCACCAGCCTCCCGCCGTACCCGTAGGAGCTGGCCTGCCAGCGAAGAGGCCCTCAGGACCGTCTGCGTACTTGAGGCCGCTTTCGCCGGCAAGCCGGCTCCTACAAAGCAGCTTGCGCCGCGCCGCCTTCGAGTTTGCGCCACAGCAAGCGCACGTTGGCCTTGCGCACCAGGGCGCAGCGGTACAGGCGAATCTCCAGCGGCACATGCCATTGCGGGCCGCCGCAGACCACCAGCTCGCCGCGCGCCAGTTCGGCCCGCACGCTCAATTGGGGCACCCAGGCGATGCCCAGGCCTTCGAGGGCCATGCTTTTCAGGCTGTCGGCCATGGCGGTTTCGTACACCGTGGTAAAACGCAGCGCGCGCTGGCGCAACAGCATGTTCACCGAGCGCCCGAGAAAGGCCCCGGCGCTGTAGGCCAGCAGCGGCACGCTGGCTTCGCCCTCAAGGTCGAACAGCGGCTGGCCATCCGGCCCGGCGGCGCACACCGGGAGCATTTCGGTGTGGCCCAGGTGCAGCGACGGGAAGATTTCCGAGTCCATCTGCATGGCGGCGTCCGGGTCATAGAAGGCCAGCATCAGGTCGCAACCGCCTTCACGCAGGGCATGCACCGCGTCGCCGACGTTGGTCGCCACTAGCCGCGTGGCGATGTTCAGGCCTTCGTTGCGCAGTTGCGCGATCCAGCGCGGGAAGAACCCCAGCGCCAGGGAGTGCGCGGCCGCGACCTGCATCACCTCGCCCTGGCCGCCTTCCAGGTGATGCAAATGCCGCAGCACTTCACCCAGTTGTTCGACCACGGTGCGCGCGGTCACCAGGAACAGCTGCCCGGCTGCCGTCAGCTCGATGGGCGTGCGGGAACGGTTGACCAGGGTCAGGCCCAGCGCCGACTCCAGGCTGCGGATCCGCCGGCTGAAGGCGGGCTGGGTCACGAAGCGCCGTTCGGCGGCCTGCGAGAAGCTGCGGGTGGCGGCCAGGGCACTGAAGTCCTCGAGCCATTTGCTTTCCAGATTCATCACGTCCTCCCGGATACGCACCATTTTAGGTCACACGCTCGCCGTACACGCGGCGTCACATGGGCATTATGCCGTTTATGCATAGGGCAGTGTTTAACAGCATTGGCCCTAAATTGCCTGTAGGCCTAGCATTCGAAGCGTTCCGGCACAGACCGGGTCCATATTGAGATGATTTCTATCATGTCCTCCGCTGCATCATTCCGCACAGAAAAAGACCTGCTTGGCGTACTCGAAGTACCGGCTCAAGCGTATTACGGCATCCAGACCCTGCGAGCGGTGAATAACTTCCGTCTCTCCGGCGTTCCGATTTCGCACTACCCCAAGCTGGTTGTCGGCCTGGCGATGGTCAAGCAGGCCGCCGCTGACGCTAACCGCGAGCTGGGTCATCTGAGTGAAGCCAAGCACGCTGCCATCAGCGAAGCCTGTGCCCGTCTGATCCGCGGCGATTTCCACGAAGAGTTCGTGGTGGACATGATTCAAGGCGGCGCTGGCACTTCGACCAACATGAATGCCAACGAAGTCATCGCCAACATCGCGCTGGAGGCCATGGGCCACAGCAAGGGCGAGTACCAGTACCTGCACCCGAACAACGACGTGAACATGGCGCAGTCGACCAACGACGCCTACCCGACCGCGATCCGCCTGGGTCTGCTGCTGGGCCACGACGCCATGCTCGCCAGCCTCGACAGCCTGATCCAGGCGTTCGCAGCCAAGGGTCAAGAATTCAACCACGTCCTGAAGATGGGCCGCACCCAGCTGCAAGACGCCGTGCCGATGACACTCGGCCAGGAATTCCGTGCCTTCGCCACCACTCTGGGCGAAGACCTGGCACGCCTGAAGACCCTGGCTCCGGAGCTGCTGACCGAAGTCAACCTGGGCGGCACCGCCATCGGTACCGGCATCAACGCCGACCCGCGTTACCAGCACCTGGCCGTGCAACGCCTGGCGACCATCAGCGGTCACCCGCTGGTACCGGCAGCCGACCTGATCGAAGCCACCTCCGACATGGGCGCCTTCGTGCTGTTCTCGGGCATGCTCAAGCGCACCGCAGTCAAGCTGTCGAAGATCTGCAACGACCTGCGCCTGCTGTCCAGCGGCCCACGTACCGGGATCAACGAGATCAACCTGCCAGCGCGTCAGCCTGGCAGCTCGATCATGCCCGGCAAGGTCAACCCGGTTATCCCGGAAGCGGTCAACCAGGTGGCGTTCCAGATCATCGGCAACGACCTGGCCCTGACCATCGCGGCCGAAGGCGGCCAGCTGCAACTGAACGTGATGGAGCCGCTGATCGCCTTCAAGATCTTCGACTCGATCCGCCTGCTGCAACGGGCCATGGACATGCTGCGCGAGCACTGCATCGTCGGCATCACCGCCAACGAAGAGCGCTGCCGTGAACTGGTCGAGCACTCGATCGGCCTGGTCACCGCGCTGAACCCATACATCGGCTACGAAAACGCCACCCGCATCGCCCGTATCGCCCTTGAAAGCGGCCGCGGCGTACTGGAACTGGTGCGCGAAGAAGGCCTGCTCGACGAAGCCATGCTCGCCGACATCCTGCGCCCGGAAAACATGATTGCTCCACGTCTGGTGCCGCTGAAGGCGTAACCGACGCGACACTGAACACGCAACACCGCTCACCAGGTCGAGGGACTAGACACCTCTCACCTTTTGAGGGCTTGGAGATCACTCTCCAGGCCCTTTTTTTTGCCTGGAGAAAAGCAGTGTTTGTAAGGGGATGCCGCCCGGCATCGAAGCGGATTCGCGTTGTTTTGTAGGGCAAATACGAGAGAATCCCCCACGCCTTTGAGCGCCTTGTACCCCCTTCGAACGATCAGGCAGTCTCCCTGAGCCGCTGCAAAATCAGCGGCCCGGATGTGGAAGTCTGGGATAAAGGACGTGCAGTCGTCTCATACGCACACCCTTGCTGATGCGGCTCGGGTGAGCTCGATTTATGGCGGCTGTGCGTAGGGCACCTTCGGGTGCGCCGCGACCCGGAGCTGGACCGCGCCAACGCCAACCTGCTGGCCGCCTTGCACGGCACCCGCCATCGCCCCTTCGGCCTGCGCGACGCCCAGGGCCACCCGCTGTTCGCCGTGCAACCCCAAGTCAATGCCGAAGACGCCCTGATGCACGTCTCCTTGCTGCTCAAATGCGCCGAAGAGGTATCCGATGAAATCACCGAACGGGCCAGCGGCATCGAACGTGGGCTGATCTGGTCCATGGTGCACTCCGTGGAAATGGCCCGCGCCGTGGTGGACGCCCTGCTCGACGGTGCACGCCCAGGCCCTGCTGGAACGCTGCGCAGGCGATCCGCAGCAAGCCGCCGAGCTCTACAAATCCGAACTGCTGCAGGTGCTGGTGGAAAAGTCCGGCCTGACCGCCGAGCAAGCCCGGGAACACTTGCACAGCGCCGGCTACGACCTGAACCGCGCCCTGCACGCCATAGAAGAAGCGCGTTTCACCCTGACCCAGCGCATGCTGCGCAAGCATCACCGGGACAAAGGCCAGGCCCTGGACCTGATCGCCCAGGCCATCGAAACCGCCGAGCAACTGCCGCGCCAGTATTGGCTGGATTTCGAACGCCTGGAACAACTGCCCCCGGCACCGCGTTGCTTCATGGTGCTCCACGAGCGGCTGGCCTTCGAGGACTGGGAGGGTTTCGACAGCGCCCTGCACTTCCACCTGCCCCAGGCCATCGCTCAGCTCAGGCTCCTGCAACTGGACGCCCTGGCGCGCACCCTGGAACAGGCCGATCAGCGCCAGCAGCAACTGCGGGCCGCGCATGGCGCAAGCGACAGCGCGACCGAGCTGGCGGCCCGAGTCAATCAGGACCCGCTCTTCAACCGTTGCCAGGACAGCTACCGTCAACATCGAGCGCAGCTCGACGAGCGTCTGTTCGAGTGGGTGAAACAGCATCAGGAAGCCTTTCCCGCCTGAGCGGTACTGTCGCTGCTCACGCCACTCCTCGTCACGCCCCAGAAGCCGGTAAACTGCCGCCCTCCCCGAACACGGACCTCGGATTCAGCCCCATGGAATTGCACTACAGCATCACCCCCGCCCACACCGACGCCTGGATTGCCGAACCGCTGAAGCAGGAACTGCTCAAGGATGATCAGCAGCATGTCCGGGCCATGACCACATTTGCCCGGTGGCAAAGCCGTTTTATCGGTCCCGTGATGTTCACCCTGTGCCTGGTCGGCGGCTGCCTGTCGATCTATTTCCCCGAGCGGACCTTCACCCCGGAGAAGGTCATCGCCATGGTGGCGTTCGCATTGATCTTCATCCCCCTGTGGTGGCGCTTTTCCGGACGCTGGATCAAGCACCTGCAAGCCCGTATTGCCGCCACCCCGATCAAACCCCAGGCGCCGTTGCGCGGGTTGAGTCAGCGCCTGATCGAAACCCGGTTGCGGGCCGTCGAAGGCACCTATTACCTGCACTTCGACGACCAGGGCTTCACCCTGCTCAACGCCCGCGGAGGTCAGAGCAGCCTGGCCTGGAAGCAGATTGTGCATGTGCAGGAAATAACGGATTTCTACCTCGTGGCTGACGCCGATATGGCCCGCGAGGGCATGGCCTACGTCATCGCCAAACACAGTGACCTGATGCCGGTCGAGGAATACCAGCAAAAGCTGCAGGGGTTTCTGAGCAAATGCCCAATGGCACCGTCAGCCCACTGAGCACACCTCGCAACGCCCCCTCGACGCCCCACAAACGGAATTTGCATGCACACATCAGCGTCCTCCCCCTGCCCTGTCCGCACACTGGCCATCCTCGGCACTGGCCATGCCCTGCCGCAGCGGGTGGTCACCAGTGCCGAACTGGATAGCCAGCTGGGCCTGGAAACCGGCAGCGTGGCGCGCATCAGCGGTGTGCAGCAGCGCCACGTCGCCGGCCCCGCGGACAACGCCGCCAGCCTAGGCGCCAGCGCCGCGCGCCAGGCCCTGCACGCGGCGGGCCTGGCGCTTGAACAGTTGGACCTGATCGTCTGCGCCAGCGGCACCATGGACCAGGGCATGCCCTGCAACGCGGCGCTGCTGCAGCGGGAGCTGGGCCTGGGGCAGTCGGGTATCCCGGCCATGGACATCAACGCCAGCTGCCTGGGTTTTATCGCCGCCCTGGACACCCTGTCCTGGCCGATCCAGGCCGGGCATTACCGGCGCGTGCTGCTGGTGTGCGCGGATATCGCCTCCTGCGGCCTGGACTGGCAGCAGGTGGAGGTCAGCGGCATCTTCGGCGACGGCGCGGCGGCGGTGGTGCTGGGGGCGGTCGACGGCGGGCCGAAGATCCTCGCCTCGCGCCTCAAGACCTTTTCCGAAGGCGCCGAGCTGTGCCAGATCCGCGCCGGCGGTTCGCGTTATCACCCGCGACGCATCAATGAACCGTTCGAGCCCCTGACCAGTTTTTCGATGCAGGGCAAAGGCGTGTTCCGCCTCGCCGCCAAACACCTGCCGAACCTGTTGGCAGAACTGCTGAGCCAGGCCGGCCTGCAGCAAGGGCAGATCGACTGGGTGATTCCGCACCAGGCCAGCCAGCAGGCGATGCAGCACGCGACCAGGCGCCTGGGGTTCGGCTCGCAGCAGGTGGTCGACATCTTTGCCCGGCACGGCAATCAGGTCGCGGCCTCCCTGCCCACGGCCCTCGACATTGCGGTACGCGACGGGCGCATCCAGCGCGGGCAACGGCTGCTGCTGATCGGCACCGGCGCGGGCCTGTCCCTCGGCGGCATGATCCTGGAGTACTGATGAAAGTCCTGGTCACTGGCGGCAGCGGGTTTATCGGCAGGCATCTGGTGTGGCGGCTGGCGGCCGAAGGTTGCGAAGTGTTGTTCAGCGGACGCAATGCCCAGGCCGCCGCCGAAGTCATCGCCCTGAGCCCGGCGCCTGTGCGCTGGCTGTCCCTGGACCATGGCAGCCCCCAGGCCGAGGCGCTGCTGGCCGATGCCAGCCAGGGTTGCGATGCTATGGTGCATTGCGCGGCGCTGTCTTCGCCCTGGGGTTCGCCCCAGGCCTTTGCCCAGGCCAACCTCGACTCCACCGCCGAGGTGATCAACGCCTGCCGTGTCAATCAGGTGCGGCGCCTGGTGCACCTGTCGACACCAAGCCTGTATTTCGATTTCCGCGACCGCCTGGGCATCCGCGAGGACCAGCCGCTGCCGCACCCGGTGAATGACTACGCCCGCAGCAAGGCCCAGGCCGAAGTGCTGCTGGGTCAGGCCGGGCTTGGCGAATGCGTGATCCTGCGACCACGGGCGGTGTTCGGCCCCTGGGACGCGACCCTGATGCCGCGTCTGCTGCGGGTGATGCAGCGCGGGGCGATTCCGCTGATGCGCGGCGGCCGGGCGCAACTGGACCTGACCTGCATCGACAACCTGGTGCAGGCGGTGTGGCTGGCCCTGACCCGGCCGCTGCCGCGTGCGCTGTGCGTGTACAACCTGAGCAACGGCACGCCGCTGAGTTTCAAGGAACTGCTGGAGAAAATGGCCCGCCAATTCGACCTGCCCCTGCGCACCCGACGCCTGCCCTGGCGCCTGGTGGACCGGGTGGCATACCTGCTGGAGTTGCGCGCGCGCCTGGGCAACGGCGCCGAACCCTTGATCACCCGTTACGGCGCCGGGGTCCTGGCCTTCAGCCAGACCCTGGACATCAGTGCGATCGAGCGCGAGCTGGGCTACCGCCCGGTCATCAGCCAGGAACAGGGCATCGCCCAGCACGCCCAATGGTGGCTGGCACAACAGAGGCAACAACCATGAGCCGCCGCGTGAGCTTGAAGATCCTGCGGGCCGGCTGGTGCCAGCACCTGGAATGCATGGCCGACCGTGGCGGGCGCCTGGCGCCGGTGCAGTTTCCGGCCTTGTGCGGGCTGATCCAGCACCCGGACCACGGCTGGATTCTGTACGACACCGGCTACGCCGAGCACTTCTTCCAGGCCACCCGGGCCCTGCCCGAGCGCCTGTACCGCAGCGCGGTGCCGGTGCAGTTGCCGGTGGCGGAACAGCTGGGGGCCCAGTTGCATGAGCTGGGCATCGGCCCGGCGGATATCCGCTACGTGATCATTTCCCACTTCCACGCCGACCATATCGCCGGCCTGCGGGACTTCAGCAATGCGCGTTTCATTGCCCTGGAAGCCGATTACCGGCATATCGACAGCCTGCGCGGCCAGCGTTGGCGCGCCACCCTCGGCGGCCATCTGCCGAGGTTGCTGCCGGACGACTTCAACGCCCGCCTGAACCTGGCCGAAGCCAGCCCCAGCTGCGCGCTGCCGGGCTGGATGGCGCCCTTCGAGCAGGGCCTGGACCTGTTCGGCGATGGCAGCCTGATCGGCGTACCGCTGCCGGGGCATAGTGCCGGCCAGTTGGGGCTGTTTATTCCCGATGCCCAGGGGCGGCCGGTGTTCCTGGTGGCCGACGCCTGCTGGTCGGTGCCGGCCTGCCGCGCCAATCGCCTGCCGGCGGCACCGGCGCTGTGGTTTTCCAGCACCGATCAAGGGCAATACCGGCGCACCTACAGCGGCCTTGGCCAGTTGCTCCGGCGCGAACCGGCGGTGGCGGTGCTGCCGTCCCATTGCACCCGGGCCTGGGAGGCGTTCGTCGATGAACAGTGAGCGCCTGTTGAGTACGTTGCGCAGCGTGGGTTCCTTCATCCTCAGCCGCTATGGCCTGCAATTTCGCCGGCGCGACCGGCTGGAAGCCTGGCAGGCCAGGCGCCTGGCGCACTTCATGACCCGGGTCATGCCCCAGGCCCGACGCTTCAGCCCCCCGCCGGGGCAAACCCTCGACAGCCTGCCACTGATGGACAAGGCCGCACTGATGGGCGACTTCGCGGCCTACAACACCCGCGACCTGAGCCTGGAGCAGGTGCTGCCGCTGGCGGTCCAGGCCGAGCAGTCCCGGGATTTCAGCCCAACGCTGGGGGATATCACGGTCGGTCTGTCCAGCGGTACGTCGGGGGCCCAGGGGGTGTTTCTGGTGAGCAGCGTCGAGCGCCAGCGCTGGGCCGGCATTCTGCTGGCGCGGACCCTGCCCCGGGCGCTGTTGCCACGGCTGCTGTGCCCGTGGCTGGCACCGCTGCGAATTGCCTTCTTCCTGCGGGCCAACAGCCGCCTGTACACCACCCTGGCCAGCCGCCGTATCGACTTTGCCTTTCACGACCTGACCCTGGGCCTGGCACCGTCCTTCGAACGGTTGAACCAGCAGGATCCGGATGTGCTGGTGGCCCCGGCCACCGTGCTGCGCGGCTTGGCCCAGGCGGCCCTGGCCGGGCAGCTGCGGATTCGCCCGCGGCACATTTTGTCGGTGGCCGAGGTGCTGGAAAGCGCCGACGCCGAGGCGGTATTCGCCGCGTTCGGGCGCCAGCCGCAGCAGATCTATCAGGCCAGCGAAGGCTTCCTCGGCTACACCTGCGAGGCCGGGACCCTGCACCTCAACGAGAGCCACCTGCATATAGAGCCGCAATGGCTGGATGCCGCGCAGACGCGTTTTCAGCCGATCATCACGGACTTTTCCCGGCGCACGCAGATGATCGTGCGCTACCGCCTCAACGATATTCTGCGGGTCGCTGCGGCGCCCTGCCCCTGTGGCCGCGCCGAGCGCGCCATCGCGGCGGTGGAAGGTCGGGCCGATGAAATCCTCTGGCTGCCGAGCCTCGATGGCCGGCAGTTGCGAGCCCTGTATCCCGACGTGCTGCGCCGTGGCCTGCTGATGCTCGGCCCGGCCCTGGAAGAATATGAAATTCGCCAGCAGGGCCTGACCTGGCACATCAACCTGCGCACCTGGGAGCCTTACCCTGACGTCTGCCAACGCCTGGCCGAGGCCCTGCATCTGCTTTGCGCCGAGCACGACCTGAGCCCGCCCGGCCTGAGCTTCGGCCACTGGCTGGCGCCGCCGCCCCAGGCCAAACGGCGACGGATCCAGATGCTGCAACAACCCGAGGGCTTGCCATGCATGTACTGATTCTCGGCGCCCGCGCCCCGGCGTGCCTGGAGTGGGCCCGGGCGTTCCAGCACGCCGGCTGGAAGGTCACGGTGGCCGACTCCCTGGCCCAGCCCTTGAGCCGCTTCAGCCGTGCGGCTGAACACTTCGTGCGCCTGCCGGAACCCAAAGCCAACCCCCAGGCCTGGATCGACGCCCTGGCCACGGTCATCCGCCAGCAATCGGTGGACCTGCTGCTGCCGACCTGCGAAGAGGTGTTCTACCTGGCTCACGGCCTGGAGCGCCTGCGGCCGCTGTGCCGGGTGTTCACCAGCGACTTCGACCTGCTGCACCGTCTGCATCACAAGGGCGATTTCGCCGCCATGACCCAGGGCTGGGCCGTGGCAGCACCGCCGACCCAGGTGCTGCACGACCTGGCGGCGTTGCAGGCCTTGGCCGCCGAGGGCGAAAGCCTGGTGCTCAAGCCGGCGTATTCGCGCTTCGCCTCCCAAACCCTGATCCGCCCGAGCGCGGCGCAACTGGCGAAGATCCAGCCCAGCGTCGATGCGCCCTGGGTCGCCCAGGACTTTGTCGCCGGCCAGGAATATTGCAGCTTCAGCGTGCTGGTGGACGGCCAGTTGCGCGCTCACAGCTGCTATCAGCCGAAGTACCGGGTTGGGCGCGGGTCCGGGATCTATTTCCAGGCCTGCGCGCCGCTACCAATTCGCGCCTTCCTTGAGCAATTCGGTCGCGAAACCGGCTACACCGGCCAGGTGGGCTTCGACTTTATCGAGGATGCCCAGGGCCGTTTCCATGTCCTGGAGTGCAACCCCAGGGCCACCAGCGGTGTGCACCTGTTCGACGACCAGCGCTCGCAACTGGTGGCGGCGTTGAGCGAGAACGCCGGCGCAAACCCGCCACTCGAAGCCACCCTGGAGCCGCGCATGATCGCCCTGGCCATGCTGCTGTTGGCCGCCCCGCAACGGGCCTTCAGCCGCCCCTTCTGGAAGGACTACCAGCACGCGCGGGACGTGATCGTGCAGGATGGCGATCGCGGTCCACTGCTGGCCCAACTGCTGAGCCTCGGCGAAATCATCGGCCGCGCCCTGACCCGACGCTGCGGTTTGCTGGCCGCCTCCACCGCCGATATCGAGTGGAACGGCCAAACCCTGGACGCCCCCCGGCCATGAAGCTGCTGCTGCCCGAACAACTGGCCACTCTGGCGCCCGGGGCTGACGACAGCCAGGCCCTGCGCTACGTGCGCACCTGCGCCGGCGGTGCGCTGATCGGCAATGTCAGCTGCACCCTGGCCCTGCTCGACACCGGCCAGCAGCAGTTTCCGGTGAGCATCACCCACGGCACCGAACCGCCGGACAACTGCTACGTGGTCTCGCCGCAAACCGCCTACAGCGGCTACGCCCGGGAAGAACTCAAGCGCCTGAACCGCCCCTGGCTGGCCTGGCCCTTGAAGCTGCTGACCCAGGGTGTCGACCGCCTGCTGCGCGCGGCCCAGGTCGACCGCCTGGTGCAGGTCAACAACTGGCTGCTGTCGACCAACCTCTACCCCGCCGACTGGGATGGCGCCGACCTGCCGGCGATCACCGACCTGCTGCGGCGGCAGTTTCCCGAGCATGGCTTCGGTTTCCGCTCGCTCAACGATTTCAGCAACCTGGAGCTGCGCCAGCGCCTGCAAGCCCTGGGCTACCTGGCGATCCCCAGCCGCCAGGTGTACCTGTTCGACGGTCGCGAGGGCGAACGCTCAGCCTTCCTGCGTCATCACAACACCCGCCTCGATGCCACGCTGCTGCGCCGCAGCCCTTACAC
This sequence comes from Pseudomonas sp. MF09150, assembly GCF_059862355.1. Classification (NCBI taxonomy): domain Bacteria; kingdom Pseudomonadati; phylum Pseudomonadota; class Gammaproteobacteria; order Pseudomonadales; family Pseudomonadaceae; genus Pseudomonas; species Pseudomonas sp. MF09150. Next base: position 604,929 of record NZ_JCBCUS010000003.1, read on the forward strand.
CGTGGTGCATGGTGCGCAGTTGCAGGCCGCCGACTTCGAGCGCATCGAGCAGTTGTACAACCTGCTGTACCTGGACAAGTACTGCACCCTGAACCCGCACTACAGCGCCCAATGGCTGCAACGCGGCCACGCCGAGGGCTGGCTTGAGCTACGGGCCCTGCGCAATCCCGAGGGGCGGATCGATGGCGCCCTTGGCTGGTTCGCCAACAGCAGCCTGATCAGTGCCCCCATCGTCGGCTACGACACCGCATTGCCCCAGCGCACCGGGCTCTATCGACAACTGACCCGGCTGTGCCTGCAGGAAGCCGTGGAGCGGCGCCTGGTACTCAACTTCAGCTCCGGCGCCGCGGCGTTCAAACGCCTGCGCGGCGGCCAGCCACAGATCGAGTACAGCCTGATCCAGGTCGCGCACCTGCCCCTGGGCCGACGCCTGGTGTGGCAACTGTTGAGCCTGCTGCTGACGCGCATCGGCGTGCCCCTGATGAGGAAACTCAAACTGTGAAGCCTGATAACGCCTGGTGGCCCGTGGCCCTGAGCCACACGCTGCGAAAACAGCCGTTGGGCTGCACCCTGCACGGCGTGCCGCTGGTGGTGTTTCGCGATGCCCAGGGACTGCCGGCGGTGCTGCCCGACCGCTGCCCCCATCGCTTCGCGCCGCTGAGCGCCGGCCGGGTGCACAACGGGCAGATCCAATGCCCGTATCACGGCTGGCGCCTCGACGCCCAAGGCCGCTGTACCCATCTGCCCGGCCAGCAACAACAGCGATGCAGCCAGCCGCTGCTGCAACCGCTGCCCAGCTGCGAAGCCCATGGGCTGGTGTGGGCCAGCCTGGCGCCAGAACGTCCGGCCAGCCCCCCGGTCGCCCCTGCCGAACAGCAACAGGCGCTGGACACCTTCTGGATCACCGACCAGGTGCGCTGTTCGTTGCAGGATGCGGCAGAGAATTTTCTCGACGGGTTCCATACCCATTTCGTGCATGCCGGCTGGATTCGCCATGACCAGCAACGCCAGCACATCACGGCCTGGGTCCAGGCGCTGAGCGACGGGGTGCAGGCGCAGTACAGCGAGGAAGGCACCCAGTCGGGACTGATTTCACGGCTGTTCGAGGGTGAACGAGGGGTCAGCATGGGACGCTTTCGTCTGCCCGGGCTGGCGGAAATCGAATACCGCGATCGGCAGGGACGCCTCAACCTGTTGGTCAGTGCCTGGCTGATGCCAGCCGCCGACGGCCAACTGCGCCTGTTCGCCCGCATCGCCACCGCCCGCGGCCGGACCCCGGCCTGGCTCAAGCGCAGCGTGCTGCACCCTTTGTTCAAGGTGATCCTGCGCCAGGACCGGCAGATCCTGGAAAAACTCAGCGCCAACCAGCAGCGCTTTGCCGCCGTCCCCCTGCGCTGGCGTCGGGAAAACCCGCTGGACAGCTCCCAGGACCTGTTGGGGCCGTGGATCAGGCAGCTGTTGCAACAGGGGGAGATGCAGGGGTTTCAAGAGCGGCGGGAGGAATTTTGGATCTAAGCGGCAAGCTGCAAGTTAAAAGGCTACGGGGCTCCAGTGAGCCTTGTGGCGAGCGAGCTTGCTCGCGCTGGCCAGCGCAGCTGGCCTAAACCCTGTACGCACCGTTTGTCAGGTATACCGCGCAAACTTTCTTTGCGGCCGCTGCGCGGCCGAACGGGAGCAAGCTCCCTCGCCACAGAAGCTCCAGGCTTGCGGCTTGACGCTTGCATCTGCCTCTCGATGCTGGAGCGTTTCAGCTCCAGCGGGGCTGCCGTTCCTCGGTCAAATGCGCAACATGCAGACGGCAGGCGTGCGCACCGGTATAGTGCGGCCCCTCTTCGCATGAGCGGCCGTCGGTAACGAGGCCTGACCCCATGCGAAACCCGAACTAATAACAACCCGCGATATGGACCCGGGACGAAGCTCGCCCCACCCGTTGTGCTGTCTGCGCGACGAGGTGTAACGAAATGTTTCGTTCCATCCAGCATTTGCCTCTACAAAAAAACAGCGAGGAATACTCCATGCTCGAAGTCATCAACGACTTCCTCTCAGGGAAAGTACTGATCGTGCTCATTGTCGGGCTCGGTAGCTACTTCACGATCCGCTCGCGTTTCGTTCAATTGCGCCACTTTTTCCACATGTTCGCGGTATTTCGCGACAGCCTGAAAAGCAGCGCCGGCCAACTCAGCTCATTCCAGGCGCTGATGCTCAGCCTCGCCGGCCGTGTCGGCGCAGGCAATATCGCCGGGGTCGGCATCGCCGTGACCCTGGGTGGCCCCGGTGCCGTGTTCTGGATGTGGGTGACCGCGCTGGTCGGCATGTCCAGCAGCTTCTTCGAGTGCTCCCTCGGCCAGCTCTACAAGCGTTGCGACGCCGAAGGCCAGTACCGTGGCGGCCCGGCCTATTACATCCAGCACGGCCTGCAGAAACGCTGGCTGGGCATGGTCATGGCCTTTTTGCTGCTGGTGACCTTCGGTTTCGCCTTCAACGGCTTGCAAGCCCACGCCGTGACCCACTCGCTTCAGGACGCCTTCAACTTCGACACCACCTACTCCGGCCTGGCCCTGGCCGTGCTGCTGGGCCTGGTGTTCGTCGGGGGCATCAAGCGCATCGCCAAGGTCGCCGACCTGCTGGTGCCGGTGAAAACCCTGGCCTACATCGGCGTGACCCTGTACGTGATCGTGCTGCAGATCGACCACGTGCCGGGGATGCTGATGACCATCGTCAAAAGCGCCTTCGGCCTGGACCAGGCGTTCGGCGGCCTGATCGGCAGCGCCATCATCATGGGCGTGAAACGCGGCGTATTCGCCAACGAAGCCGGCCTGGGCAGTGCGCCTAACGTGGCTGCCGTAGCCTCGGTCGAACACCCGGTGGCGCAAGGCGTGGTCCAGGCGTTCAGCGTATTCCTCGACACCTTCATCATCTGCACCTGCACCGCGCTGCTGATTCTGCTGTCGGGCTTCTACACCCCGGGCTTCGAAGGTGACGGCATTGCCCTGACCCAGAACTCCCTGGCCGCGGTCGTCGGCGAATGGGGCCGGGTCTTCATCTCGGTGGCCCTGTCGTTGTTCGTGTTCACCTCGATCCTCTACAACTACTACCTGGGCGAGAGCAACCTGCGCTTCCTGCTCGGCGAGAACCGCGACGCGCTGATCGCCTACCGGGTGCTGGTGCTGGTGCTGATTTTCTGGGGCGCGATCGAGAACCTGGGCACGGTGTTCGCCTTTGCCGACATCACCATGACCATGCTCGCGTTCGTCAACCTGATCGCGCTGTTCCTGCTGTTCAAGATCGCCCTGCGCGTGCTGCGCGACTACGACGACCAGCGCGCCGCCGGGATCAAGACCCCGGTGTTCGACTCCAGCAAGTTCCCCGACCTGGACCTGGATCTGAAAGCCTGGCCGGCCAACCCGCCAGCCGCGCCTGCCGCGCCACAGACCCAAGCTGAAGGCGTGCCCGCAGCGCAACGCTGATCGGCCAGTAACCGGGCGCACCCCCTGCGCCCGGCGTGACACAGCGCGTGGCCGGCGTCATGCTCGGCCACCGCTGTCATCGTCCTCGGAGACCCTCCATGAATGCCCCGACCTATCCTGCCGCCCAGCACGTCATGGTGCTTTACACCGGTGGCACCATCGGTATGCAGGCCAGCGCCAACGGCCTGGCGCCGGCTGCCGGATTCGAAGCGCGGATGCGCGACCACCTCAACAGCCAGCCGACGCTGACCGTGCCAGCCTGGCGCTTTCGCGAGATGGCGCCGCTGATCGACAGCGCCAACATGACCCCCGCCTACTGGCAGAACCTGCGTGAAGCGGTGGTCGATGCCATCGACCAGGGCTGCGACAGCGTGCTGATCCTGCATGGCACCGACACCCTGGCCTACAGCGCCGCCGCCATGAGCTTCCAGTTGCTGGGCCTGCGCGCACCGGTGGTGTTTACCGGTTCGATGCTGCCGGCCGGCGTGCCCGATAGCGATGCCTGGGAAAACCTCGGCGACTCGCTGGTCGCCCTGGGTCAGGGCCTGGCCCCGGGGGTGCACCTGTACTTCCACGGCGAGCTGCTGGCGCCGACCCGCTGCGCGAAAATCCGCAGCTTCGGCCGCCACCCGTTCGCCGCACTCAAGCGCCAGGGCGGCGCGGCCAGGGCCGAAACGCTGCCGGCGCAACTGGACTATCGCCAGGCCAGGCAACTGGCCAAGGTCGGCGTGCTGCCGCTGTTCCCCGGCATCGGTGCCGAGCTGCTGGACGGCGTGCTCGCCAGCGGCATCCAGGCCCTGGTGCTGGAGTGCTTTGGCAGCGGCACCGGGCCGAGCGATAACCCGCAGTTCCTGGCCAGCCTGCAACGGGCGCATGAGCAAGGGATTGTGCTGGTGGCGATCACCCAGTGCCATGAAGGCGGGGTCGAGCTGGACGTCTACGAAGCCGGCAGCCGCCTGCGGGGCGTGGGCGTGCTGTCCGGTGGTGGCATGACCCGCGAAGCGGCGTTCGGCAAGCTCAATGCGCTGCTCGGCGCGGGCCTGGACGGAGCCGAAGTGCGGCGCCTGGTTGAGCTTGATCTGTGTGGCGAATTGAGCTGAAGCCCGTGCCAAAGAGCCGGTGGCTACTGCGGTAGCCACCGGCTCGAGCACGAGCACAGGGCGGGTGCCAGGTTACTTTTTGACCGAGTAATCCTGGCCCCAGACCCGTACCGAACTCGACTGCTCGATCGGTCCTTCAAACACGAACTTCTGCCGTACCGCCGCCTTGGGCGGGATGGTGACTTCGTCCGGGTTGTCGAGGCTGGCGGTCAGGCCGTTGGCATAACCATCCTGGTCGATGGCCAGCAATGCCCCGGTCTGCTTGAGGTTGATCAGCCGCAACTGGCTGTCGCTGCTGTTCTTGAACCCCAGGGTGACGTTGAAGCTGTCGCCGCTGGCTTCGGTCTTCAAGACCTGGACATCGACGCGGTCTTTCATTTGTTCACGGGAGGAAATGATCGAGGCACCGTCGACGCCTTGCGCCGATTGGCGACCGTCGAGCACGCCTTCGCTGACGCCACCCAGCAGGTTCTTGCCCGCCGAAATGGCCGACGAGACCGCAGACTTGGCGGAATCCTTGAGGGTGCTCTCGCTGGCCGGCTCGCCTTCGGCCAGGCACAGCGAACTGAGCAGCAGGCTGGAAACCAGGAGCAGGGAACGCGCGGGAATAGGGGTCATACATAGTCCTTTATCGGGTTGCAACACCGCCACCGGGGGGTGATTGGCAGGCAGGTTGCACCAATCAATGCGCCAAGTCACTAGCCACATGTCCCCCAAAACGCCCCACGCGGCTGGCCGGCGAACCGCAGGTTTTACCGCGAGCGGCATGCAACTTGCTCGGCTTAGCGGTTCATCATGGCTGGAGACGAGCATGTTGCACTCTCACCTCACGACCCTGAACGCGGTGTCGCTGATCCTCAATGCCTTCAAGGACCAGGGTTTGTCCAGCGACGCCCTGCTTGCCGGCAGCGGCATCAGCCCCGCCGACCTGAGCCGGGCCGACACCCGCATCACCACCAATCAGGAGATGCTGGTCTGCGCCAACGCCGTTGCGCTGCGCCGCGATATCGGCCTGGAACTGGGGCGGCGCATGCATGTTTCGTCCTACGGCATGCTCGGCTACGCCCTGCTCACCAGTGCCACCTTCGGTGACGCTTTGCGTCTGGCGCTGCGTTATCCGGCGCTGCTGGGAACACTTTTCGAACTGAGCCTGGAGCAGGACGGCGAGCGCGTCTGGTTCGCCGCCAGCGATTACCGGGAAAACCCGGCGATGGCCGTGTTCAATATCGAGTTCTGCCTGGTGTCACTCAAGGTCATCTGCGACGACCTGCTGGGCCGGCCGCTGCCGCTGCTGGGGGCCCGCTTCGAATACCCGGCCCCCGACTATCAGGCGCGCTACAGCGAACGCTTCGAATGCCCGCTGCAATTTGCCGCCACGACCAACGCCTTTGCCTTCGACCGGCGCTGGCTCGACCAACCGCTGCCACTGGCGGACGCCATCACCCACCAGGCCATGGCCGAGCGCTGCCGCAAACAGAACCTGGAGTTCACCGGGCGCCAGGCCTGGCTCGGGCGTATCCGCCAGTTGCTCACTGCGCAGCTCGACGCCGCCCCGGGGCTTGAGGGCCTGGCGGAACAGATGAACTGCTCGGCGCGGACCTTGCGCCGTCACCTCAAGGACCTCGGTTGCAGCTATCAGGAATTGCTCGACGAGCTGCGTTTCGAACGCGCCAAGCAGATGCTCTGCGAAGACCAGGTGCCGATCTACCAGATTGCCGAGGCCCTGGGCTTCAGCGAAACCGCGAGCTTTCGCCATGCCTTTATCCGCTGGAGCGGCGTGGCGCCCAGCCAGTTCCGGCCCTGAGCACCTGCTCACGACCTGGCGAGCAACCCTCAGCCCCGTTTAACGCCCCAGGACCAGGCGCAGCGGATCGGCAACAGGTTCTGCGAGAAAGCCCGGCATAAATGCGTTGCTTGCATTACATTGCCGCCTTTCGAGACCGCCAAGGACTGCACCTTTGAAACACTCCACCGGCTCGCGTCGCCTGCGCGCGGCATTGATCGCGTTGCTGTGCCTGGGCGCCGTGCCCACCGTTCAGGCCTTCGACCTCGACCTGGGCAAGATCAAGTGGTCGCAACTGCAGCGCGACATGCGGCTCGACGCTCCCGAAAGCGCCACCCTGCAAATCAAGGCGTTCCCCGTACCCGGCCAGCCGCAGACGCCAGCGCGGGTGGTGCTCAGCCAGTACCGCGGGCTGTTCTACCTCAACGCCTATGCCGATCCCAAGTACCAGCAGCGGGTCTACAAATCCCCTGCCTTGCAGCTGTTCACCGCCCAGGAACTGCGTGACTGCGTGCCGCAACACGAGCCGATCCCGGTCGCCGACAACTGGCCGGTCAGCAATGACCTGGAGCCCGGGCTGAGCCTGACCCAGCTCAGTTTCAACTGCCGCAACAGCGACTGGCAGCTCAGCAGCCGCTACCTGTTGATCGACATCCGTGATCCCCAGCAGCCGCTGCTGGCCTTCAGCCGCCGCAAAGACCTGTCGCAGATGGACTTCACCCCGCTGCAACCGATCGACGCCGAGGTGCAGGAGCAGTGGCTGCAAGCCTTGCAGCGCTTCCCGAGGTGGTTTCAGCCCTTCAGCAGCGGCGCCGGCACGCTGACGATCAACCCTTACCCGCCGGCTCCGGCGGCAGACCGCGTGTGGGACGAATTCCGCCAGTTGCACGGCCAACTGCGCAGCGCCAAGGACAAAGGGCCAGGCATCGCTCGGGTCAAAGACTTTTTCGCCAGCCATGACTTTCGCACCCTCGCCCCCGGGGAAAGTACCTACCCCGGCCTGCTCAACGACATCGCCTACTGGACCAGCGAAGCCGGCCAGCTGCAAACCGCACGTCCGTGGCTGGCCGAGGTACTGCGCCGCGACCCGGCGCGGGTGCCGAGCTACCTCAACCTGGCGGACCTGGATTGGGCGCTGTTTGAACAGCAGCCCTTGAACAACGAGCATCAGGGGCGAGCCGTGGAACGCTATCGGGTGTACTGCGGCCTGCGCCTGCAACGCCAACAGACCGTGCCGGCCCGCGTGCTGCAACGTCTCGATGTGAAGGCCGCCACCCCTCAGGCGTGCCAGGGGTTCTGGCCTCTGGTCAGCGCCGTGGATGCCGGCGATGCCGCCGAGGTCCAGCGCCTGCTGGAGCAAGGGATCAGCGGCGAAGTCATGGCTGACGACGGGCGCAGCGCCTTGCTGCACGCCCTGGATGCGCCGAACCTGGACATCGCCCGCCAGTTGCTGGCCCATGGCGCCCACACTCGCGGCCCCTACAACGGGAGCACCCTGGCCCTGTTGGCCATGCGCAACGATCTCAGGGACAGCCCGGACCTGAACCAGGCCCGGCGCCTGAAGTTCCTCCTAGACGCCGGGGTCGCCATCGACGAGCAAAGCAGCAGAGGCGCCACCCCGTTGCTGGAGATGGCCCGCAGCCGTCGGGATATCGAGGGTTTCACCTGGCTGATGCAGTACCCGCAAAACCTCGACCTGCGCACCCCGGACGAAGGCGAAACCGCGCTCTGGCGCGCGCTCGACGGCAACAACTACGCCGCGGCCCGGCAACTGATCGCTGCCGGCGCCAACCTCGACCTGAGCTACGGACGCGGCACCTGCCATAACCAGCCGATCGGCAAGAGCCTGCTGATGCGGGTGGCCGAGCAGACCGCCGCCGACAGCAAGGAGCCTGCGATCAGCGTGCAGGACAGCCTGGACATGTTCACCCTGCTGCTGGAGCACGGCGCCAACCCCAACGTCGGCCAATACTGCGAAAAGAAAGGTTATGCACTATTGCTGGAAACCCTGACCCGGCAAAAACGCCAGGATATGCTCCAGGTCCTGCAACGCCTGAGCCCGCCCCCCGCCGGCAAAAGCTGAAGCCGCGCGCCCCGCAATGGGGCGCAACGCCTCGTTAAGGGGCGAAATTCGGACAAAGACTTTGGCCATATCGATCCCTTTTTGGCCGCTACCGACGTTCTCCGAAAGCCTCGGCGCCGCAAGACTGTGGAACACCGAATCAGCCTGCGGAGAACAAGAAAATGCTGACGATCTACTCGGATGACCACCACCTGCACCACGGCCGCTGCGAACTCATCGACGGCCGCCTGATGCCCTGTTTTGAAATGCCGTCCCGCGCCGACCATGTCCTGGCGCGCGTGCAGTACCGCAACCTGGGCCCGGTCGAGGCCCCCAAGGACTTTGGCCTGGCACCCATCGAACGCATCCACAGCCGCGCCTACCTGGACTTTTTCAAGGGGGCCTGGGATCGCTGGGCCGCCACCGGCACCGACGGCGACCTGCTGCCCTACACCTGGCCCGCGCGCACCCTGCGCAGCGTGATACCCACCAGCCTGCACGGCCAGTTGGGCTACTACAGCTTTGACGGCGGCGCGCCGATCACCGCCGGTACCTGGCAAGCCGCCTACAGTGCAGCCCAGGTGGCACTGACGGCCCAGGCGGTGATCCAGCGTGGCGCACGCAGCGCCTTCGCCCTGTGCCGGCCGCCGGGACACCACGCCGCCAGCGACCTGATGGGCGGCTACTGCTACCTGAACAACGCTGCCATCGCCGGCCAGGCCTTCCTCGACCAGGGTCACAAAAAAGTCGCGATTCTCGACGTCGACTACCACCACGGCAACGGCACGCAGTCGATCTTCTACGCGCGCAACGATGTGCTGTTCACCTCGATCCACGGCCACCCGGAAGCCGAGTTCCCGTTTTTCCTGGGCTACGACGACGAACTGGGCGAAGGCCCGGGCGCTGGCTGCAACTTCAACTACCCTCTGCCGGCGGGCAGCGGCTGGGACAGCTGGAGCGCGGCGCTGGAACAGGCCTGTGGGGAAATCACCCGCTACGGCGCCGACATCGTGGTCGTGTCGTTGGGCGTGGACACCTTCAAGGATGATCCGATCTCGCAATTCAAGCTCGACAGCCCGGACTACCTGAGCATGGGCCAGCGCATCGCCGCCCTGGGCAAGCCGACGCTGTTCGTGATGGAAGGCGGTTATGCGGTGGAAGAAATCGGCATCAACGCCGTGAACGTTCTCGAAGGTTTTCAAAGCGCCCAGTGAGGGATCCGCACCATGAACAGTCTCAAACGCTTTATCGCCCCAGCCCTCTGCGCGGCCCTGCTTAGCGGCGCGGTGCAGGCTGAAGAACGCACCCTGCGGGTCTACAACTGGTTCGACTACATCACCCCCAAGGCCCTGGAGGATTTCAAGGCGCAGAACACCCAGATCAAGCTGGTGTACGACATCTTCGACACCAACGAAGCCCTGGAAGCCAAGCTGCTGACCGGCAACTCCGGGTACGACGTGGTGGTGCCGTCCAACGTGTTCCTGGCCAAGCAGATCGAGGCCGGGGTGTTCCAACCCCTGGATCGCAGCAAGCTGCCCAACTGGAACCACCTCGATCCCAAGCTGATGAAGCTGATCGAGGCCAACGACCCGGGCAACAAATTCGCCGTGCCCTACATGTACGGCACCATCCTGATCGGCTTCAACCCGGCCAAAGTCAAAGCAGCTCTGGGAGACAACGCACCGGTGGACAGCTGGGACCTGATCTTCAAGGAAGAGAACATCAGCAAGCTCAAGCAGTGCGGCGTGGCGCTGCTGGATTCACCGTCGGAGATCCTGCCCCTGGCCCTGCAACACCTGGGCCTGGACCCCAACAGCAAGAAGCCGGCGGATTACGCCAAGGCTGAAGCGCTGCTGATGAAGATCCGCCCGTACATCACCTATTTCCATTCATCCAAGTACATGGCCGACATCGCCAATGGCGATATCTGCGTCGCGGTCGGTTACTCGGGCAGCTTCTCCCAGGCCGCCAACCGCGCCAAGGAGGCCAAGAACGGGGTGACCGTGGACATGCGCCTGCCCAAGGAAGGCGCGCCGATCTGGTTCGACATGCTGGCGGTGCCCAAAGGCGCGAAAAACCCGGAAGACGCCTACACCTTTATCAACTACCTGCTGCAACCCCAGGTGATTGCGCCGGTCAGCGACTTCGTCGGCTACCCCAACCCGAACAAGGACGCCACCGAACGGGTCGACCCGGCGATCCGCAACAACCCCAACCTGTACCCGACCGAAGCGGCGATGGGCACCCTCTACACCCTGCAACCGCTACCGCGTGACGCGGAACGCGCCCGGACCCGGGCCTGGACCAAGATCAAGTCGGGGACCTAGCAGCAGCGGCAAGCTTCCAGCGACAAGCCATAGGGGATCACCCTCCCCCTGTGGCGAGCGCGCTTGCTCGCGCTGGCTTGCGAAGCAAGCCCAAATCCTGCCGCCGCAGTACACCTGATGCACCGCGATTACCGCCTTTGCGACCGCTTCGCGCTCGAGCGGGAGCAAGCTCCCTCGCCACAAAAGAGCCAAGCTTGCGGCTTAGGGCTTGGAGCTCGCTGCGCTCAGCAGCCCGTCAGGCCTTGAGGCGTCCGGTCTTCGGCGAAGAACCAGGGGCGCAGGCGTACGCCCACGCCGTTGCCGATAAAGGCGGCTACCAGCCACAGCCAGCCATGCAGGCTGCCGGAGGCGATGCCGCTGAAATAGGCGCCGATGTTACAGCCATACGCCAGCCGCGAGCCGTAGCCCAGCAGCAATCCACCGAGCACCGCCGCCACCAGGGAACGCCGGGGGATTTTCAGGCTGGGGGCAAAACGCCCGGCCAGCCCGGCCGCCAGCAAGGCCCCAAAGACGATGCCGATGTCCATCACGCTGGTGATGTCCTCCCACACCGGTGCCGCCAGGGCCTTGGCGTTCCCCGGGCTCTGCCAGAACACCCAGCTGCCGACATCCACCCCCAGCCCGCTGGCCACCTTGGCGCCCCACAAGGCAAACGCCGAGGTGATGCCCCAAGGCCGACCCGCCAGGGCCAGGGTGGCGTAATTGAGCAACGCCAGGGCAACCGCGCCCCACACCAGCGGCCAGGGCCCGCGCAGCAGGCGGCGCCAGCCATAGTGATCACTGCTGACAGGGGCTTCCAGGGCGCCGTGTCGGCGTTTTTCCAGGCTCACCGTCAGCCATGCAATCGAGGCGAACACCACCAGGCTCAGCACCAGCGCCGGCAACACGCCCAGGCTCTTGACGATGGAAATCGGCGGCAGCGATGGCAAGGCGAACCACCAGTCCACATGCTGGGTGGCGATCAGTGAGCCACAGATGAAAAACAGCAAGGTCACCAGCATCCGCGCATTGCCACCGCCCACGGTAAACAGGGTGCCGGAGGCGCAACCGCCGCCCAACTGCATGCCGATGCCGAAGATAAACGCCCCGAAAATCACCGAGACCCCGGCCGGCGCCACCAGCCCGGTCACCGGCTGGCCGAACAGGGTGCCGGCGCCCAATGCCGGGAAGAACAGCAGCACCGCCAGCGCCAGCATCACCATCTGTGCCCGCAGGCCCGCGCCCCGGCGGTCACGGATAAATACGCGCCAGGCAGAGGTGAAACCAAAGGCGGCGTGATACAGGGTCAGCCCCAGCGCGGCGCCCAGCACCAGCAACAGCACCTGCTGCGCACCGACCCGCGCTTGCAGGAACAAGGCAGCAGCGCTCAGTACCAGCAATGCGCACAAAGGCGCGCCGAACGTGCGTTCGGGCGCCGCAGAAAGAGTCTGACTCATGGGCGTTCTCGGCGAAGGAAATGGCCGCGAGTATAAACCCTCAGGCCCGCCAGGCTTTTCGCAAACGCTGCAGGGCGGCTTCGATCTCCGCTTCCGGCACCGCGGCAAACCCCAGCACCAGCCCGGCGCGCTGGTCCGGCGGTTGTGCGGACTCGGGCAACCAGTAGTTGCTCAGCCCGCTGATCTCGACGTCGGCACCGGCCGCCTGGGCGAGCAGCTCACGCTCGCGTGCCAGGCTGTCCACCGCCAGCGTCAGGTGCAGCCCCGCCGCCACATTCGGCAACGGCCCGACACCCTGGATATCCACAGGCCAGTGGGCGAGCAAAGTATTGCGCCGACTCAACGCCGCGCGCCGCATGCGCCGGATATGCCGCTGAAAGTGCCCGGCCGCCATGAACTCGGCCATCACCGCCTGGGTGCTGACCTCCGAATGCCGCACATCCACGGCCCGGCGCCGGGCAAAGGCCTGCACCAGCGTCGGCGGCAGCACCAGGTAGCCCAGGCGCAAGGCCGGAAACGCGACCTTGCCGAAGGTGCCGACGTACAGCACCCGACCCTGGCGATCCAGGGCGGCCAGAGGCGCCAGGGGCGCGCCGCTGTAGCGGTACTCGCCGTCGTAGTCGTCTTCGATGATCCAGCCCTGGGTCCGCTCGGCCCAGGCCAGCAATTCCAGGCGCCGGGCCAGGCTCATGATGACCCCGGTCGGGTACTGGTGGGACGGCGTCACATAGGCCAGCCGGCAATCCTCCAGAGCCGCCAGTTGCCGGCAGTCGATCCCCTCCTGGTCCACCGCCACGCCGTGCAGGCGCCCGCCCGCCACCGCGAAGGCGTGACCGGCGGCGCGGTAGCCGGGGTTTTCCACAGCCACGCCGGCTCCCGGCTCCACCAGCAGCTGTGCACAAAGGCTTATTCCCTGCTGCGCGCCACTGGTGATCACTATTTGCTCAGCCGTGCACTGCAAGCCACGGGAACTGCGCAAATAGGCGGCGATCAGCCCACGCAGGCGCGCGTCGCCCGCCGAGTCGCCATAACACAGATGGCGCAGGTCCGGCTTGCGCCAGAAAGCCGCATTCAGCTTGGCCCAGACCTCGAATGGAAACAGATCGAAGGCCGGCACGCCCACCCGAAATGCCCGTGGCGGACCACTGGGCGGGGTCGACAAATGATGCTTTTGCAGCAGCTCCAGCGCCTCGTTGTGGATAACTTTAGCTGGATGTAAATCCAGTGAAATGGCCGATTTTGTGGATAACCCTGTGGGTAAGCCTGTTGATATCCCTGTGGACAGTTTTGTGGATAATTTTTTGATCGGCAACTGCGCTTCAGGCAACAACGCCACGTAAGTGCCATCGCCGACCCGCCCTTCGATAAACCCTTCGGCATACAACTGGTCGTAGGCGCGCACCACGCTGTTCCTGGAAATCCCCAGGGCCTGCGCCAAGTCGCGACTGGCGGGCAACCGGGTGCCACCGGCCAGGCGACCGTCCAGCACGCGCAGGCGCAGGGCCTGGTACAGCTGGCGGCTGAGGCCCTGGCGGCGGTCGAGCTCGATACCCGCCGGGTTGAAGGAAAGCGGTAGCGCTGGGCTGTTCATCGGTATGCACCCGGGTAATTGGACCTATGAAATAGACCCAAGATGGCTCTTACAACAGACCATTAGCCTGCCTAGGATGCAGGCATTCGCCAAGGAATTTTTCCATGTACCTACCTCGCGCCTTCGTCGACGACAACCTGGCCAGCCTGCAGCAGCAGATTGCCCAGAGCCGCCTCGCCACCCTGGTCACCCACGGCAAGCTGGGCCTGCAAGCGAGCCATTTGCCGCTGTTGCTGGACCCCGCACAAGGCGCCAATGGCACCCTGTTCGGGCACCTGGCCAAGGCCAATCCGCAATGGCAGGAGCTGGCCGACGGAGCCGAGGCGCTGGTGATTTTCAGTGGCGAAGACGCTTACGTCAGCCCGGGCTTTTATCCGAGCAAGGCCGAGCATGGAAAAGTGGTTCCCACCTGGAACTACCTGGCCGTGCATGCCTACGGCAGGGCCGAAGTGTTCAGCGACGGACCACGCCTGCTGGAGCTGGTCAGCGCCCTCACCGAGCGCCACGAGAGCACGCGCAGCGAGCCGTGGAAGGTCACGGACGCCCCTGCCGACTACATCGAGGGCATGCTCAAGGCGATCGTCGGTTTTGCCCTGCCGATCCAGCGCCTGGAGGGCAAGCGCAAGCTCAGCCAGAACCGCAGCCCGGCTGACATTGCCGGCGTGCGCGACGGCTTGGCGGCCAGTGCCGACGTCCGCGATCAACAGCTTTCCCACCTGATGCGCCAAGGAGACTTATGAGCCAGATTCAGATTCGCCCCGTGACCGCCGCCGACCACGCCGCCTGGCTGCCGCTATGGCAGGCCTACCTGCGGTTCTACAACACCGAACTGGCCGATGAAGTGAGCCACAGCACCTGGCAACGCTTTCTCGACCCGAACGAGCCGACCAACGCGGCCCTGGCCTGGGATGGCGAGCATGCGGTGGGCATGGTGCATTTCATTTACCACCGCTCCAACTGGAGTATCGAGAACTCCTGCTACCTGCAAGACTTGCTGGTCAGCCCGGAGCAGCGTGGCACCGGCGTCGGTCGCCTGTTGATCGAGTTTGTCTACGCGCAGGCCAAGCACGATGGTGCCTGCAAGGTTCACTGGCTGACCCACGAAACCAACGCCACAGCGATCCAGCTCTACGAGCGCATCGCCGAACGGCCGGGTTTCATTCAGTTTCGCAAAGCCCTTTGAGGTTCAAGGAGAACAGCATGCCGATTTCACCCGCTGACTGGACAGGCGCCCCGGCCCCCTCGGCGACCCTGATCGAAGGGCGCTTCATCCGCCTGGAACGCCTCGACCCGGCGCGCCATGCCGAGCAACTGTGGCAGGCCTTCCAGGGCCCCGGCGCAGACCCCAAGTTGTGGGACTACCTGCCGTACGGGCCTTTTGCGCACGACGCGTTCAATGAATGGCTGAGCAATCACGCGGCCAGCAGCGACCCCTATTTCTTCACCGTGATCGACCGTGCCAGCGGCCAGGCCCAGGGCATGCTGAGCCTGATGTCGATCGTCCCGGCCCAGGGCCGCATCGAGATCGGCCACGTGAGTTTCGGCGCGCCGATGCAACGCTCGCCCAAAAGCACCGAGGCGGTCTACCTGCTGGCCAAGGAAGCGTTCGACCTGGGCTACCGGCGCCTGGAATGGAAGTGCAACAACGACAACGCCCGCTCGCGCCAGGCTGCCGAACGCCTGGGCTTCAGCTTCGAAGGGGTGTTCCGTCAGCACATGGTCGCCAAGGGCAAGAACCGCGACACCGCGTGGTTTTCGATCCTCGACTCGGAATGGCCGACGATTGGCGCAGGGTTCGAGCGCTGGCTGAGCGAAGACAATCAGAGCGGCGCAGGCCAGCGTAAAACCCTGGCCGAATGCCGAGCCTGATACACGGCGCCCGATAGCCAAACCGACGCTGTCCAGCAGGGCCAAGTGCAGCCTCGTACCTCGGCAGCAGCTACACCCTGTAGCCGCTGCCGAAGGCCGCGCTGGCCTTGATGGACGCCGAGACCCGTCAGCCCAATTGGGCTTTGTTTTTCGCAGTCAGCGCAGCTTTTGCGCCAGGACGGCGATGTGCTCCGGGCCGATGCCGCAGCAACCACCCAGGTGGCTGGCGCCGCGTTGTTGCCAATCGGCCGCCCAGCGCAGGTAGCCCGGCGGATCCAGGTCTTCACGCAGCGGGTCGAGGCCGTCGTTGGCCGTGGCTTCCTCGGGTTGCGGCGGGAAGGCATTGGCGTAGGCACCGATATGGATCTTCATCCCCAGGCGCTCGAAGGTCGCACGCGCAACATCAATCGCATCACCAATCACTTCCGGCTGGCTGCAGTTGAACAGCAGGGTCTCCACACCCAGCTCGGCGGCTACTGCTGCCGCTTCGGCCACCGGCTCGCCGGAACGCAGGCGCGGCACGGCGTCGGTGTCTTCATCCCTCAAGGTAAAGGACAACCAGAACGGCTTGCCATCTTCAGGCAGGCCGGCATGAATCGCCCGCGCCTCGACGATGGAGCTCTGGGTTTCCGCCAGCCACAGGTCGACGTGGGGTGCCAGGCCGTTGACCAGCGGCGCCAGCAAGTCTGCAGCCCGCGAGGCATCGAACAAGTCCGGACGATAAGAGCCAAACAGCGGCGGCAGCGAACCTGCGACCCGCACGCTCTTGCCCGAGGCATCCGCCGCACGCCGCGCCAGCTCGCCGGCCAGGGCCGCCAGGGCCGCCAGGGCCTGCCCTTCAGCGGCAAACCGCTCTTCGCCAATATGGAACGGCACCACCGCATAACTGTTGCTGGTGATGACGTTGGCGCCGCTGTCGATATACGCCGCATGCACGGCTTCCACCGCTTGCGGCGCCTCGCTCAAGGCCAGGGCCGACCACTCGGGCTGCCGAAACGGCGCCCCGCGGCGTTGCAGTTCGCGGCCCATGCCGCCATCCAGAATTACCGTGCTGCCTGCGCCCATATGCCTTTTACTCATATGCTTATGAAAATAACTCACTACCGGAGTGGTTCTTATAACTATTAAATACGCACCATTCGGTTAATCACAACCTTTTTCAGTCAGGATTTCCATGAACTTCAAACCGTTATTGGCCCTGGGCCTGACCTTGCTCGCCGCCTCTTCCCAGGCGTTCGCCGGTGCCACCCTGGACCGCATCGAGCAGAAAAAGGAGTTGGTCGGCGTGTTGATGGAAAGCTATCCGCCCTTTTCCTTCCTCAATGATCAGAACCAGCTGGACGGCTTCGACGTCGACGTGGCCAAGGCCGTCGCCGCCAAACTGGGGGTCAAGCTGCGCCTGGAAACCCCTTCCTGGGACGTGATCGCCGCCGGTCGCTGGAGCGGTCGCTACGATATCTGCATCTGCTCCATGACCCCGAGCAAGGCCCGCGCCGAAGTCTTCGACTTCCCGGTGGAGTACTACGCCTCGCCGGCGGTGATCGTGGTCAACGCCAAGGACGATCGCATCCACGGGGCCAAAGACCTGAGCGACAAGAAAGTCGGCCTCACCAGCGCCTCCAGCTATGAAAGCTACCTGAACAAGAACCTGGTGATCGAAGGCGCCGAAGACACCCAATTGCAGTACCCGTTCGAGAACGTGCAGATCGCCCCGTACGACACCGACAACGTCGCCTTCCAGGACCTGGGCCTGGGTGCCGGCGTGCGCCTGGACGCGATCCTCACCAACCTGGTGACCGCACAACCGCGCCTGACCCAGGACAAACGCTTCAAGCTGGCCGGCGAGCCGCTCTACTCCGAACCCAACTCGGTGGCCATCGAGAAAGGCGACGCCCAGTGGAACAGCAAGGTGCGTGAAGTCTTCGCTCAGTTGAAACAGGACGGCACTCTGAGCAAACTGTCGGACAAATGGATCGGCGCCGATATCAGTAAATGACCTCTCTCTCGCAACCACCTCAGCCACCGCAACCGGTGGCTGAGTCGTTTCTCAAACGCCTGCTGGGTTTTCGCACACGCCTGTACCTGACCTGGGCGTTGCTGTTCTTGCTGTTTGTCGGGTTCTTCCTGAGCTTTGACCTGAAATTCGCGATCATCCTGGAAAAATTCCCCAACCTGGCGGGCTTTCGCCTGGGGCCCAATGGCTTCCTGCAAGGCGCGGCGCTGACCTTGTTCCTGTGCCTGTGCTCGATGCTGGCGTCGGTGCTGCTGGGCTTCGCCGCCGCCCTGGCGCGTCTGTCCAGCAGCGCCGTGCTGTTCGGCATCGCCAGCTTCTACACCTCATTCTTTCGCGGCACCCCGCTGCTGATCCAGATCATGCTGATCTACCTGGGCATGCCCCAGTTGGGCGTGGTGCCGGGCGCAATCGCGGCCGGGATCATTGCTCTGTCCCTGAACTACGGGGCCTATCTCAGCGAAATCTTCCGTGCCGGCATCATCGGCGTCGCCCAGGGCCAACGCCAGGCGGCACTGGCCCTGGGCATGCGCCCGACGACCATTTTCTGGCACGTGACCCTGCCCCAGGCGATGCGCACCATCATCCCGCCCACGGCCAACCAGTTCATTTCGATGCTCAAGGACTCGTCGCTGATTTCGGTGATGGGGGTTTGGGAAGTGATGTTCCTGGCCCAGTCCTACGGCCGCTCCAGCTACCGCTACCTGGAAATGCTGACCACCGCGGCGGTGATCTACTGGCTGATGTCCTTCGCCCTGGAACTGGTCCAGGCCCGCCTGGAGCGCTATTACGGCAAGGGCCATCAGCGCTAGGCACTCAACTGAACGGGCATGCGCAGGTTTTTTCCTCGCAAAAAAAAGGGGAGCAAATGCCCCCCCGAGGTAAAACGTTGCAGATGAAGGCTTAGATCAGCCCTCGATCTCGATCAGGATCTCGCCCGGGTTGACCCGGTCGCCCTTGGCCACGTGGATGGCGGTCACCTTGCCGGCGATGGCCGACTGGACTTCGGTTTCCATCTTCATCGCTTCGGTGATCAATACCGCCTGGCCGGCCTTGACCACGTCGCCTTCCTTGACCAGCACGTCGACGATGTTGCCCGGCATGGTGGTGCTGACGTGACCCGGCGCCGTGGCCTGCTTGCGTTTGCTGCTGCCGCCGCCGACAAATTCGTTGAGCGGCTCGAACACCACTTCTTCCGGCATGCCGTCGATCGACAGGTAGAAGTGGCGCTTGCCTTCGGCCTTGACCCCGACCCCGGTGATATCGACGCGGTAGGTTTCGCCGTGGACGTCGATGACGAACTCGGTGGGCACGCCCTCGCCGCCCGCCTTGCTGACGCCACCGGCTTCGGGGATCGGCAGCAGCACTTCCGGAACCAGGGTGCCGGCCTCGCGCTCTTCAAGGAACTTGCGCCCGATATCCGGGAACATGGCGTAGGTCAGCACGTCTTCTTCGGACTTGGCCAGGGCGCCGATTTCACCGCGCAGCTTGGTCATCTCAGGCTTCAGCAGGTCGGCCGGGCGCACGTCGATCACGTCTTCGCTGCCGATGGCCTGGCGCCGCAGTTTTTCGTCGACTTCACCTGGAGCCTTGCCGTAGCCGCCTTGCAGGTAGAGCTTCACTTCGTTGGTGATGGTCTTGTAGCGCTCGCCGGCCAGGACGTTGAAGAACGCCTGGGTGCCGACGATCTGCGAGGTCGGGGTCACCAGCGGCGGGTAGCCAAGGTCGTGACGGACCCGCGGGATCTCGGCCAGCACTTCGCTCATGCGGTTCAGCGCGCCCTGCTCTTTGAGCTGGTTGGCCAGGTTGGAGATCATCCCGCCCGGTACCTGGTTGACCTGCACCCGGGTGTCGACCGCGGTGAATTCGCTTTCGAACTGGTGGTACTTCTTGCGCACGGCGTAGAAGTACAGACCGATTTCCTGCAGCAGCTCCAGGTTCAGGCCGGTGTCGAATTCGCTGCCTTTAAGGGCCGCGACCATGGACTCGGTGCCCGGGTGGCTGGTGCCCCAGGCGAAGCTGGAGATGGCGGTGTCGATATGGTCGGCGCCGTTCTCGATGGCCTTGAGCTGGCACATCGCGGCCAGGCCTGCGGTGTCGTGGGAGTGGATGAACACCGGCAGCGACTGCTCGGCCTTCAGCGCCTTGACCAGCTCGCCAGTGGCATAGGGCGTCAGCAGGCCGGCCATGTCCTTGATGGCCACCGAGTCGCAACCCATGGCTTCCATTTGCTTGGCCTGGGCGACGAAGGCCTCGATGGTGTGCACCGGGCTGGTGGTGTAGGCGATGGTGCCCTGGGCGTGCTTGCCGGCGGCTTTTACCGCTTCGATGGCGACCCGCAGGTTACGCACGTCGTTCATGGCGTCGAAGATGCGGAACACGTCGATGCCATTGACCGCAGCCTTGGCCACGAACGCGCGGACCACATCGTCGCTGTAATGGCGGTAGCCCAGCAGGTTCTGCCCGCGCAGGAGCATTTGCAGACGGGTGTTGGGCAATGCCGCGCGCAGTTGGCGCAGGCGCTCCCACGGATCTTCTTTGAGAAACCGCACGCAGGCGTCGAAAGTCGCGCCGCCCCAGACTTCCAGGGACCAGTAGCCGACCTTGTCGAGCTTGTCGCAGATCGGCAGCATGTCGTCGGTGCGCATGCGGGTGGCCAGCAGAGACTGGTGGGCGTCGCGCAGGATGGTGTCGGTAACGAAGATTTTCTTAGTCATATTCGGATCTCCTCATAGCTACAAGTTTCAAGCTACAAGCTGCAGGTAAAAGCCAATCTGCTCTTACCGCCGCTTGCAGCTGAAAGCTTGCAACTGCTTCATTCATAGGCCTGCGTGGGCGGCGATGGCGGCGGCGATGGCCAGGGCCAGCTCTTCGGGTTTGCGCTTGATCGAGTAGTTGGTCAGTTCAGGGTGGCTTTCAACGAAGCTGGTGTTGAACTGGCCGCTACGGAATTCCGGGTTACGCAGAATTTCCTGGTAATAGGCCGCCGTGGTCTTCACGCCTTGCAGGCGCATGTCGTCCAGGGCACGCAGGCCGCGGTCCATCGCTTCTTCCCAGGTCAGGGCCCAGACCACCAGTTTCAGGCACATGGAGTCGTAGAACGGCGGAATGGTGTAGCCGGTGTAGATCGCCGTATCGGTACGTACGCCGGGGCCGCCGGGTGCGTAATAACGGGTGATCTTGCCGAAGCTGGGCAGGAAGTTGTTTTTCGGGTCTTCGGCATTGATCCGGAACTGCAGCGCGAAGCCGCGATGCTGGATGTCTTCCTGCTTCACCGAAAGCGGCAGGCCGGAAGCGATGCGGATCTGCTCGCGGACGATATCGATGCCGGTGATTTCTTCGGTGATGGTGTGTTCCACCTGCACCCGGGTGTTCATCTCCATGAAGTACACCTCGCCCTCGGCGAGCAGGAACTCCACGGTGCCGGCGTTCTCGTAGCCCACGGCCTTGGCGGCGCGCACCGACAGGTCGCCGATATAGGCGCGCTGTTCAGGGGTCAGTTGCGGGCTGGGGGCGATCTCGATCAGCTTCTGGTTGCGGCGCTGGATCGAGCAGTCACGCTCGAACAGGTGCACCACGTTGCCAAAGCTGTCGCCGAGGATCTGCGCTTCGATGTGCTTGGGATTGACGATGCACTTTTCGAGGAACACTTCCGCCGAACCGAAGGCCTTGGTGGCCTCGGAAATCACCCGGGGGAAGGCTTGTTCAAGTTCTTCACGGCTGTTGCAACGGCGAATGCCGCGGCCGCCACCGCCAGAGGTGGCCTTGAGCATCACCGGGTAGCCAATGCGGTCGCCCTCGGTCAAGGCTTCGGCGATGTCCGCGACGTTGCCTTCGGTGCCCGGGGTCACCGGCACGCCGGCCTTGATCATGCTGCGGCGGGCTTCGGTCTTGTCGCCCATGCGCCGGATCACTTCCGCCGAAGGGCCGATGAATTTGATGCCACGCTCGGCGCAGATGTCCGCCAGCTCGGCGTTTTCCGAGAGGAAACCGTAGCCGGGGTGCAGTGCGTCGCAGCCGGTTTCCACCGCCAGGTTCACCAGCTTGCGCGGGTTGAGGTAACCGGCCAGCGGTTCGGCGCCGATGCTGTGCGCCTCGTCCGCGCGCTTTACATGCAGGGCATGGCGATCGGCGTCGGAATAGATCGCGACCGAACGGATGCCCATCTCGGCGCAGGCACGCACGATTCGTACGGCAATCTCACCACGGTTGGCGATCAGGATCTTTTTTATCACTTGGAGGTTCCCTTGAGCCGTTGAAACACACGACCTGCTAGACCAGGTCGGCGCGTGACCAAATGTTTCAAGTCAGTCGCTGCGCCACACTATGCTTATGGAGGGATTAACAAAAATCAATAATTATTGGGTCGACCATAAGTAAAGACTTATAGTTGGCCAATCAGCCTGCGGCGCGAGACCTAAAATAATGCGTAAGTCCTTGATGCGTATGACATTACGCCAGCTCCAGATCTTCAATGAGGTCTGTGATTTGCGCTCCTACAGTCGCGCCGCCGAAGAGATGTCCCTGACTCAGCCCGCCGTGAGCCTGCAGATCCGCCAGCTGGAAGAGCTGATCGGCCAGCCGCTGTTCGATTACGTCGGCAAGAAGCTGTACATGACCGAGGCCGCCGAAGCCCTGCAACGGGCCAGTCGCGACATTTTCGGACGCCTGGAAAACCTCGACATGCAGCTCTCGGACATGCAGGGATCGTTGCAGGGCCAGCTGAAACTGGCGGTGGAATCGAGCGCCAAATACTTCGTGCCGCACTTGTTCGCCGCCTTCAAGCGCCAGCACCCGGAGGTCAACCTGCAACTGACCGTGGTCAATCGCGGACAGGTGATCCGCCGTCTTTCGGATAACCGTGACGACCTGGTGATCATGTCCATGGTGCCGCAGGACATGGGCCTGGAGTTTCTGCCGTTCCTCAACAACCCGATCGTGGCCGTGGCGCCCCCCGAGCACCCGCTGTGCCATATGGGGCCGCTGCGCCTGCAGGACCTGGAGCCCTACAACCTGCTGGTGCGTGAACAGGGGTCGGGAACGCGGATGGCCTGCGAGGAATACTTCAAGGAGAAGCGCGTGCACTTCACCCAGACCCTGGAAGTGTCATCGGCCGAGGCCCAGCGCGAATGCGTGCGAGCGGGTCTGGGCGTGGCCTTGTTGACGCGCCACGCCCTGAACCTTGAGTTGGCGACGGGGGGGCTCATCGAGCTGCCCGTCGAAGAGCTGCCGTTGTACCGCAGCTGGTGCCTGGTGCAGGCCAAGGCCAAGCGCCTGTCACCGGTAGCGCATGCGTTCCTGGGGTTTATCCGCAGCGAACGGGTGCAGATCAGCGTGCTGGTTGAGCGTTTCGACGGGAAGCTGTCGGTGCCGCCTGCCAGTAGTTGATGGCTTCAAGCTCCGGGTAATCGTTGATCTCCTGCTGCAGTTGACGCAACTCACAGCGGTGTTCGATCGCGCGGCGAAACTCCATGCGGCGCTGGTCTTCCTGCTGACGACGGGTCTTGACTACGCTGTTGCTCTCTTCGTAAGGCCGGGCCATTTCTAGTCTCCCAATGCGAGTACGGGAGTTTCACGATGGACGTCGGGCGTTACGGTTTGGCGGCGGGTCAGTGACAGAGAGATGAATGTTGCCCAGTGGTGGGCCGCTCGAATGGCGCCCACCTCAGGCGGTGCAGCCAGACTCAATCGTCCAGCGCTTTGACCGATTTGGGCGACAGGCGCAGGCTGCGCAAGCTGCGTTTGACGCTTTTCAGGTGGTTGACCAGGCTCGGCCCGCGGGCCATGGCCACGCCCATGGCCAGCACGTCGATCACCACCAGGTGAGCGATACGCGAGGTCAGCGGGGTGTAGATTTCGGTGTCTTCATGCACGTCGATCGCCAGGTTGACGGTCGACAGCTCGGCCAGGGGCGTCTGGCTCGGGCACAGGGTGATCAGCGAGGCGCCGCTTTCGCGCACCAGGTTGGCGGTGATCAGCAGGTCCTTGGAACGCCCGGACTGGGAAATGCAGATCGCCACATCGGTGGGCTTCAGGGTCACCGCCGACATCGCCTGCATATGCGGGTCGGAATACGCCGCCGCCGTCAGCAGCAGGCGAAAGAACTTGTGCTGGGCATCCGCCGCCACTGCGCCCGACGCGCCGAAGCCGTAGAACTCCACGCGCTGGGCCTGGGACATGGCGGTCACGGCCTTCTGCAACTCCACCGGGTCGAGCTTCTCGCGCACTTCCATCAGGGTGTGCAGGGTAGTGTCGAAAATTTTCAGGCTGTAGTCGGCGACGGAATCGTCTTCATGGATCGCGAACTGGCCGAAGCTGGCACCGGCGGCCAGGCTTTGCGCCAGCTTGAGTTTCAGGTCCTGGAAGCCCGAACAACCGATGGCGCGGCAGAAACGCACGATGGTCGGTTCGCTGATGCCGACGCTATGGGCCAGGTCGGCCATGGAGCTGTGCATCACAGCCGCAGGATCGAGCAACACATGATCGGCGACCTTGAGCTCCGACTTGCGCAAGAGATGGCGTGACTGGGCGATGTGCTGCAACAGATTCAAAGGGCTGGACTCATTGTTATTGGCAGGCGCCAGGGATGTAGCAGTTTTGTAGTTATACTACATGAATCCGTTTTTTGCCCGCGCAATGCGTAACTGAATCAGCTTTACGTCCCCTATTTTGGCTGGGTCCGCTGTATGTAGCTGCCAGGGCGGCCCGCGCCTGCGGCAGTGCCTACAAGGCGGCGTCGGCTCGGAGTAATGCCGCCAGGCCTTCTGCTTCGACGGGGCGGCTGATCAGGTAACCCTGCACTTCGTCACACTGCTCGGCCTTGAGAAATGCCAGTTGCCCCGGATGCTCGACGCCCTCGGCCACCACCTTCAGCGACAGGCCGTGGGCCATGGCAATGATCGCCCGGGTAATCGCCGCATCCGCGCTGCCTTCCGTCAGACCACGGATAAACGCCTGATCGATCTTCACGTAGTCCACCGGGATCCGCTTGAGGTAACTCAGGGACGAATACCCGGTGCCAAAATCGTCGATCGCCAGCTTCACCCCCAGGCCTCGCAGCTGCTGAAAGGTCGAGATGATGTGTTCGACGCTGTCGAGCAACTGGCTTTCGGTCAGCTCAAGCTCCAGGTATTGCGGCTCCAGGCCGGTTTCTTCCAGCACCTGGCGCACCAGGCTCACCAACTTGCCCTGGCGCAGCTGATACACCGACAGATTGACCGAGACCCGAATCGGCGCCAGCCCCTGGCGCTGCCATTCACACGCCTGCCAGCAGGCCTGGCGCAACACGAACTCGCCGATCGGCCCGATCAGCCCGGTTTCTTCGGCCAGGCCGATAAAGTCCCCCGGCGGCACCCGGCCCATGGTCGGGTGATCCCAGCGTACCAACGCCTCGGCGGCATTCAGATGGCCGCTGGCCAGGCACAGCTTGGGTTGATAGAAGACTTTCAGTTGCTGTTCGTCGATGGCCTTGCGCAGCTGGTTTTCCAATTGCAGGCGCTCCAGGGTGCTGGCCTGCAGACTCTCGGTGTAAAACTGGAAATTATTCCCCCCCAAGTGCTTGGCGTACTGCATGGCCATGTTCGACTGGCTGATCAGCGCGGAAATCTCCCGCGCGCTATCGGGCAGCAGGCTGATGCCCATGGACGCGCTGACCACCAGCTCGTGGCCGTCCACGGTCAGCGGCAGGCGCAGCTTGCTCAGTAAACGGGTGGCGACCCGGGTCAGGCTCGACAGGCTGCCGTAGGCATCGAACAGCACCGCAAACTCATCGCCGGACAAGCGGGCGATGGTGTCGGCTTCCGGCAGCGCATTAATCAGGCGCCGGGCCATTTTCTGCAACAGCTGGTCGGCCACGTCATGCCCGAGGCTGTCATTGAGCAACTTGAAGCGGTCCAGGTTGATGTGAACCAGGGCCAGGCTGCGCCCGCCCTGGCGCACCCGCAGATGGGCGTCGCGCAGGCGCTCGCGAAACAGCGAGCGGTTGGCCAGGCCGGTAAGTTCGTCGTAGTGGGTCAGGTAGCGCATGCGCTCTTCGGACTCGCGCCGCGCCGACAGATCGGCGAAGAAGCCAACGATATGGCTGACCTGCCCGCGCTTGTCGCGGACCATGCTCAGTTGCAGCCACTGCGGGTACAGCTCGCCATTCTTGCGCGCCTCCACCAACTCGCCCTGCCAACTGCCGTGCTGCTCCAGGGCCTGGCGGATCGCCGGGTAGTGGCGACGCGCATCGCGGCTGCACGGCAGTTCCACGACATTGCGCCCGAGCATGTCTTCGATCTGATAGCCGGTGACGCGGCTGAATGCCTGGTTGATCGCGATCAATGCGTAATCCGGGTCGAGAATCACGATGCCTTCGCTGGCGGCCTCGAACACCGTGGCGGCCAGGTTGCGCTGCTCTTCCAGCTCCTTGCTGGTGCTGATGTCGCGCCGGGTGCCGACCATGCGCGTCACCCGTCCGCTGGCGCTACGCTCCACCGCTCGGCCACGGTCCTCGATCCAGACCCAATGGCCGGCACCGTGGCGCACCCGGTATTCAACTTGATAATCCTCGCTGCGGCCCTTGAGGTGCTCCACCAGGGCGCGCCTGAGCAGCGGCAGGTCCTCGGGGTGCAGGCGGGGCTTGAGGTGGCTGAGCATCGCCGTGACGTAGTCGGGCTCCAGCCCGAACAGCTCCTTGACCTGGGTGTGGTGCACTTCGTCGGTCTGCAGGTTCCAGTCCCACAGCCCCAACTCACTGGCCTTGAGCGCCAGGGCCAGGCGCGCCTCGCTCTTGCTCAGGGCCTTGTTGGCCGCGTCCAGCTCCAGGCTGCGCTCGGCGACCCGGCCTTCAAGGCTGACCTGGGCTTCGCGCAGTTCATCTTCGGCGCGCCGGCGCTGTTCAATCTCGCGGGCCAGCTCGCTGTTGAGCTGCTCGCTGCGGCTTTGCGCCTGCTGCAGGTGCTCGATCAGCGCCTGGTTCTGGAAACGCCGCAGCATGCCACGGTGGATCAGGCGATGAACCTGCCAGGCCACCACACTCAATGACACCAGCAGAATCAGCCCCAGCCAGCCCCAGCCGCGCTGTTGCTGGTCGCCGCCCCAGAACAGATAGGCGATGGCCGGCAACAGACAGGGCAAGGTAAAGGACAGGAAGGCCGGCAGGCTGACGGCATAGGAAACGCTGGCGGAGAGAATCGCTGCGCCGATCAGGCCGAAGACCCAGGCCTGCTGCAGGAAACTGTCGGCGGGCACCAGGGCGATAGCGGCGCAGGCCAGGGTCAGGCCACTGACCGCAGACCCCATCAGAAACATCCGCCGCCACACCGCGTGTGCCTGGCGGCTGGGCATGGCGGAATCGAACGCCGCCACCTGGATCACCCGCAGCGCCACCAGGGCCAGCAGCCAGACCATCCACACACTGACCAGCAAGTACCGCTCGGGGCTCCACAGCAACCAGGCGCAGACCAGACCGTTGAGCAGCATGAAGAGTGTGGGCAGCAATGAGCCCTGATAAAGCAGACGCGTGCGCTCGACCGCCATCTCCATGGCGTAGTGCTGGCGGATAACCCGCGGCTCCACAAAAGGACCGCTCAGGTCGGTGCTGAGTGTCATAGGCAGTGTTCTTATAATGGTTGAGCCTGAAACGTCGCCGGAGCATACACAAGCAATAGCCCGTACCAAACTGCTCCAGATCATAAATCGCTAAAACAAATCCCCCGCCGGTACCGCATAAAACCGTACAGGCGAGCACTGCCAACGGCTGCAGCCTGTGACCGACCGGTCGTCATCCACGGTAGTTTTATCGGCTAAACCAACGCCGGGTTTGCCCGGTGTCGCCCGGCCCCCTAGAATGCCCCGATGCGCGATGACCTCTCCCTTCTGCTGAACTCCCTCAACGATGCCCAACGCCAGGCCGTAGCTGCCTCCGTGGGTCGTCAGTTGGTCCTGGCCGGTGCTGGATCCGGTAAAACCCGTGTGCTGGTGCACCGTATCGCCTGGTTGATCCAGGTCGAGAACGCCTCGCCACACTCCATCCTGTCGGTGACCTTCACCAACAAGGCGGCTGCCGAGATGCGCCATCGCATCGAGCAGTTGATGGGGATCAACCCGGCCGGCATGTGGGTCGGCACCTTCCACGGCCTGGCGCACCGCCTGTTGCGTGCCCATTGGCAGGAAGCGGGCTTGAGCCAGACCTTCCAGATCCTCGACAGCGACGACCAGCAACGCCTGGTCAAGCGCGTGATCCGCGACCTGGGGCTGGATGAACAGCGCTGGCCGGCGCGCCAGGCGCAATGGTTTATCAACGGCCAAAAAGACGAAGGCCTGCGTCCGCAACATATTCAAGCCAGCGGCGATCTGTTCCTGGCCACCATGCGCGGCATCTATGAAGCCTACGAGGCGGCCTGTCTGCGCGCCGGGGTCATCGACTTCTCCGAACTGCTGCTGCGCGCCCTGGACCTGTGGCGCGACCACCCGGGCTTGCTCGCGCACTACCAGAAGCGCTTCCGCCATGTGCTGGTGGATGAGTTCCAGGACACCAACGCCGTGCAGTACGCCTGGTTGCGCCTGCTGGCCAAGGGCGGTGACAGCCTGATGGTGGTGGGCGACGACGACCAGTCGATCTACGGCTGGCGCGGCGCGAAAATCGAGAATATCCACCAGTATTCCGAAGATTTCCCGGACGCCGAAACCATTCGCCTGGAGCAGAACTACCGCTCCACGGCCGGCATCCTCAAGGCCGCCAACGCCCTGATCGCCAACAACACCGGGCGCCTGGGCAAGGAGTTGTGGACCGACGGCGGCGAAGGCGAAGCCATCAACCTGTACGCCGCCTTCAACGAGCACGACGAAGCGCGCTACGTGGTGGAAACCATCGAAAGCGCGCTGAAAACCGGCCTGGCCCGCAGCGACATTGCCATTTTGTATCGCTCCAACGCCCAGTCCCGGGTGCTGGAAGAGGCCTTGCTGCGCGAACGCATCCCGTACCGCATCTACGGCGGCCAGCGCTTCTTCGAACGTGCTGAAATCAAGAACGCCATGGCCTACCTGCGCCTGCTCGAAGGCCGGGGCAACGATGCCGCGCTGGAGCGGGTGATCAACGTCCCGGCGCGTGGCATCGGCGAAAAGACCGTCGAAGCGATCCGCGAACACGCGCGCCACAGCGACGTGTCGATGTGGGAAGCCATGCGCCAGCTGGTGGCCAACAAGGGCCTGACCGGTCGCGCTGCCGGCGCCTTGGGCGGCTTTATCGAACTGATCGAGAACCTCGCGGCAAAAACCGCCGAGATGCCGCTGCACCTGATGACCCAGACGGTGATCGAGCAATCCGGGCTGATTGCCTACCACGAGGCGGAAAAAGGCGAAAAAGGCCAGGCCCGGGTAGAAAACCTTGAGGAACTGGTCAGCGCCGCACGCAACTTCGAAAACACCGAAGAAGACGAGGAGCTGACACCACTGGCTGCGTTCCTCGGCCATGCGTCCCTGGAAGCCGGCGACACCCAGGCCGACGAGCACGAAGACGGCATCCAGCTGATGACCTTGCACAGCGCCAAGGGCCTGGAATTCCCCTACGTGTTCCTGGTGGGCATGGAAGAAGGCCTGTTCCCGCACAAGATGAGCCTGGAAGAGCCCGGGCGCCTTGAAGAAGAACGGCGCCTGGCCTACGTCGGCATCACCCGGGCGATGCAGAACCTGGTCATGACCTATGCCGAGACCCGCCGCCTGTACGGTAGCGAGACCTACAACAAGGTCTCGCGCTTCGTCCGCGAAGTGCCCAAGGGGCTGATCCAGGAAGTGCGCCTGTCCAACAGCGTCAGCCGTCCCTTTGGCGGTGGCCAGCAGCAGAGCTCCAGCAGTCTGTTTGGTGGCAGTGAGATCCCGGACACCGGCTTCAGCCTGGGCCAGGCTGTGCGCCACGCCGTGTTTGGCGACGGGGTGATCCTCAACTTCGAGGGCGCCGGGGCCCAGGCGCGGGTCCAGGTCAACTTCAGCGAAGGCAGCAAGTGGCTGATGCTGGGTTACGCCAAGCTGGAAGCCATCTGAGCCCAGCGGAAGGCGGTGCGCCGGTGCGAGCCGGCACCCGCTGACCACGGCTGGCGCGCTCGCCCTCAAGCGTCCTTATATAAGGAAGAGGAACATCCCCATGGGCACAGGCTTTTTTTCCTCCTGGACATTCTGGGCCTTGCTATCGGCGACATTCGCCGCGCTGACGGCGATCTTCGCCAAAATCGGTATCGAGAACGTCAATTCCGACTTCGCCACCCTGCTGCGAACCGTAGTGGTTCTGGTGAGCCTGGCCTTGATTTTGTACGCCACGGGCCAATATCAGTCACTGGGATCGATCTCGGGCAAAAGCTACCTGTTCCTGGTGCTGTCCGGCCTGGCCACCGGTGCTTCCTGGCTGTGCTACTTCCGCGCGTTGAAGCTGGGCCCGGCCTCGCTGGTCGCGCCGGTCGACAAACTCAGCGTGGTGTTGGTCGCCCTGTTGGGCGCCGCGCTGCTGGGGGAGAAGCTCGACCTGCGGCAATGGGGTGGAATCGGACTGATCACCGCAGGCGTGGTGATGCTGGCGCTACGCCGCTAGGCACGGTTGCACTGAACCCACCCGTCGCCCGCCGGGTCCCAGATATACGTCCTCTTGCCCCGGCTGAAACTGAACCCAGCCTGTCAGGCAAAAGCCCGAAACATTATGCCGCTAGCCAGTGACACTTCACCTGTGCAACATGGCGCGCGTGCCATCCACAAATGGGAATTCCCTTTATGAAACGTTTTCTTAGCATCGCCATGGCGCTGTGCATCGGCCTGACGATGAGCCTCGACGCCAACGCCAAGCGCTTCGGTGGCGGCAAAAGCGCGGGCGCCGCGCCGTCGCACCAAACCAGCCAGATGGCGCCTTCCGCAGGTGCGGGTACTGCCGCAACCGCGGGCGCTGCCGGTGCCGCTGGCGCTGCTGCCAAAGCGGGCGGCGCTTCGCGCTGGCTCGGCCCTCTGGCCGGTATCGCCGCGGGCGGCCTGCTGGCCTCCATGTTCATGGGCGGTGGCTTCCAGGGCATGCAGATCTTCGACATCCTGATCCTCGCCGTCATCGCATTCGTGATCTTCCGCTTCATCGCCGCTCGTCGCCGCAAGCAGCAGGAGCAGTTCGCTCCGGCTGGCCACGCGCCCATGCAGCGTGAAGCCTTCCAGCCACAGCAGCCTGCTCCAGGCTCGATCTTCGGTGGTGCTTCGGCTGCCGCCGCCCGTCCGGTGATCAATGCTCCGGCCTGGTTCAACGAAGAGCGCTTCATCGAAGCTGCGCGTAACCACTTCCAGTCCCTGCAGCAACACTGGGACGCGAATGAAATGGACAAGATCGCCGAGTTCGTGACCCCGCAAATGCTGCAGTTCCTGAAAAAAGAACGCGCAGACCTGGGTGATGGCTTCCAGTCGACCTACATCGACAACCTCAATGTCCAACTGGACGGCGTGGATGATCGTGCCGACAAGACCATTGCTACCCTGACCTTCACCGGCGTGTCGAAAACCTCGCGTTTCGACCAGGGCGAAATGTTCAGCGAAAGCTGGAACATGGAACGCGCTCCAGGCGACAACCAGCCTTGGCTGGTTGCAGGTATCCGCCAGAACGGCTGATCCCTTTCGCGGTCACACCAGTAATGCAGAACCCCGACTCAGGTCGGGGTTTTGCATTTCACGATTGCACTTATAGCGAGCTACTGTATAAAACCGCGTCATATAAACCGCGCCATAGAGCTAAGAGGACCCAGGCCGTGGAAGAAGTCATCGAGCAACTGCGTGAAGCAAACGAACCGGTACCCGTTCCCCTGGAGTTACCGGACGAAGACCAACTGGTGGAAGTCGAGGAACAGCTGTTCATCAACATCCCCTACGTCTTCAAAGAGTTCCTGTTGACCGTGAGTGACGTGGTCTACGGCAGCCTGGAACCGGTGACTGTCACCGACCCGCAGTCCCACACCTATCTGCCGGAAGTAGCCGCTACTGCCTGGGACCTGGGTGTACCGCGCGAGTTGATCCCGATCTGCCAGGACGGCGAAGACTATTACTGTGTCGAGGAAGACGGCACCGTGGTGCTGTGGTCCGGCGAAGAAGAGCTGATCACCGAAGAATCCTGGGAATCGGTGTGGCACTGGGCACGGGACGTCTGGCTGGAAAGCTGAGTCGATCACCCGCACGCCCCATGGCCGGCAAGCGCGCACTTACAGAGGCATGCCCCCTGTAATGGCGCGCGTGACCGCGCCGTTGCCGTCCCCGGCAGCGGCGGGAATGGGCGATCAATGCCCTGAACTTTCCTTGTGGTTATCCAGGGTTTCCAGCAGCGCAACCTGCATCCGCGTGTGCACCCGGATAAACCAGCGCCACAGCACCGCAGCCACCGCGGCCGCGACCACCGCGATCAGGACCAGCAGCTCGGCAGTCGGCAGAATGCTCGACGACAACGCCGCCAGCAGCAGAAAGATCACCAGCAACGACAAAATCGGAATCACCTCGGCGATCACTCGCCGCACCCTCTGCGTATGGCGCCCGGCCACTTCCGCCTTGACCCCCATCTCCGCCAGCAGCATCGACAGCGCCTTGAGCTTGCGATAGGCGGCGATCAGGAACGGCAGCGACAACAACAGCGCACCGCCCCAGATCAGCGCCTTCTGCCAGCTCGGGTCGCTGATCCAGTCCTGCAGATAGCCGGCGATACGGGCCGCGAAATAGCCGCCAGAAAAGAAGATCGCCACCACCAGCGCCAGGTTGACCCCCACCTGCATCAGGATCCGCCGGATCATCGACGCCAGCAATGCGCCCTCGCCTTGGGGCTGGATGCTGCGTAGCCATTCGCCATACATGCCCAGCACCCGACCCAGGCGCTGCGGCATCACTTCGGCCAACTTCAGCGACAACGGGTCGGCGGCGCGAATCAGGTACGGAGTGAGCAAGGTGGTGATGGCCGATACCGCCACCGCCACCGGATAGAGGAAGTCGCTGGTGACCTGCAAGGTCATGCCCAGGGCAGCGATGATGAAAGAGAACTCACCGATCTGGGACAGGCCCATGCCGACCCGCAGCGACGTGCGCCCATCGTTGCCGGCGATAAAGGCACCCAGCCCACAGGACAGCATCTTGCCCAGGACCACCGCGACCGTGATCACCACGATCGGCCAGGCGTACTGCAGGAGAATCTGCGGGTCGATCATCAAGCCAATGGCGACAAAGAAGATGGCACTGAACATGTCGCGAACGGGTTCAATCAGCCGTTCAATTTTCAGGAGCTCGCGGGACTCGGCGATGATCGCGCCAATCAGGAAAGCCCCCAGCACCATGCTGTATTCCAGCTTGACCACCAGCAGGCAAAAGCCGAAACACAGGCCGAGCACGGTGATCAACAGCATTTCGTTGCTTTCAAAGCGGGCCACGTAGGCCAGCAGGCGCGGCACCAGCAGAATGCCGATCACCAGCGCCACGATCATGAACAGCGAGAGCTTGCCGACGGTGGAAAACACTTCGCCGGAGTCGACCGTGCCGCTGACCGCGATGCTTGAAAGCAAGGCGATGATGCCGATGCCGAGGATGTCTTCGACAATCAACACACCGAAGATCAGCTGCGCAAAGCGCTGGTTCTTCATCTTCAGGTCATTGAGGGCCTTGACGATGATGGTGGTCGAGGAAATGGCCAGGATCGCACCGAGGAACAGTGAATCCATGGTGCTCCAGTCGAACCAGCGACCGATTTCGTAGCCGATCCAGATCATCAGCACGATTTCCAGAAAGGCCGCGATAAAGGCCGTGGCACCGACCTTGAACAGCTTGCGCAGGCTGAACTCCAGGCCCAGGCAGAACATCAGGAAAATCACCCCCAGTTCGGCCAGGGTCTTGATGGTCTGCTCGTCATGAATCAGGCCAAAAGGTGGGGTGTGCGGCCCGATAATGAAGCCGGCGACGATATAGCCCAGCACCACCGGTTGTTTGAGCCGGTGAAAAACAATGGTCACCACGCCCGCGACCAACATGATCACTGCCAGGTCCTGAATAAAGCTGATGGCATGCATGGCGTGGGGCTCCTTGTGGGGTTGGCAAATACGCTCACTCGGCCGCCGAGCATCCGAATGCTCTGATGAAGGCCAAGTAAAAATCTGAAAATTTGAGAGAAAAAGCCCTGGGAAAGGGCCTTTCGCAGGTTACCACCGCGACTTCGAGCAAAAAGGCGGTGCAATATAAGGAAACAGATCGATCGGCGCGTGACGGCGAGCGGCGGCCCGGCGTCCCGTTATCGATGGTTTTGAAAGCTGACCAAGCGCCCGCAGAGGTGCTCCCGTAACCCCTGCCTACAACCGTGAGTGTGCTATGGAACCCGGAAACGCCCAGCTGTCGATGACGGTACTGATGACCCCTGACATGGCCAATTTCTCTGGCAATGTCCACGGCGGCACCCTGCTCAAGTACCTCGACGAGGTCGCCTATGCCTGCGCCAGCCGTTATGCCGGCCGCTATGTGGTGACCTTGTCGGTGGACCAGGTGATTTTCCGCGAGCCGATTCATGTCGGCGAACTGGTGACCTTCCTGGCGTCGGTGAACTACACCGGCAACACCTCGATGGAGGTGGGGATCAAGGTGGTCACCGAGAATATCCGCGAGCGCTCGGTGCGCCATACCAACAGCTGCTTCTTCACCATGGTCGCCGTGGACGACCAGCGTAAGCCGGCAGTGGTCCCGCAGTTGCAACCGCAGACCAGCGAAGACAAACGGCGTTTTATCCAGGCCAAGCAGCGCCGGCAGATTCGCCAGGAGCTGGAAATTCGCTATCAGGAGATCAAGGCCGACGCGCCCTGAGCTTCACGCACCACGGAACCATGGACGGTTCCAGCCTCCCGCTTCGCACCTCCCTCCCTGCAATGCCCCTCGGGTATTTCCGTGCCCTCCCCGCGCCAGCCCTTAAAGGCCAGGCAGATTGGCCGCTTTGATCCCTTTTTGACCACATACGCAGTTATGTAGCCGCAGCCCCGCTGCCAGAATCCCCGTGCAAGGCAAAAACGCACTCCCGCTCGCGGGAGCATTCGAACAAGAACGAACGCGTGAGAACCGAACATGCCCAGCACCCGCCCCGCCTCCAGCAGCAACGCCCTCGCCATCAGCGACAGCGGCGTCCCCAGCGAATTTACCCACAGCGCCCAGGGCACTTCCCTGCGACGCATCCTGCGCCTGCCGGCCCTGGTGTTCTTCGGCCTGGTGTACATGGTGCCGCTGACCATTTTCACCACCTACGGCGTGGTCACCCAGCTCACCGGCGGGCGCACGGCCGCCGCGTACGTCATTACCCTGCTGGCGATGTTTTTCACCGCGCTGTCCTACAGCGCCATGGTGAAGAAATATCCGATTGCCGGTTCTGCCTATTCCTACACCAGCCTGAGCTTTGGCCCGAGCATCGGCTTTCTGGCCGGCTGGTCGCTGCTGCTCGATTACCTGTTCCTGCCGATGATCAATT
Source organism: Pseudomonas sp. MF09150 (assembly GCF_059862355.1). Taxonomy (NCBI): domain Bacteria; kingdom Pseudomonadati; phylum Pseudomonadota; class Gammaproteobacteria; order Pseudomonadales; family Pseudomonadaceae; genus Pseudomonas; species Pseudomonas sp. MF09150. The sequence goes on from NZ_JCBCUS010000003.1 coordinate 640,039, forward strand.
ACCTGGTGATCGGCCTGTTCCTCAATATCGCCTTTCCCCAGGTCCCAGCCTGGGTCTTCGTGGTGGCGACCATCGGTGTGGTGACGGTGCTGAACATTCGCGGCATCAGTTCGGTGTCGAGCATGAGCAACCTGATCGTCGGCGCCCAGGTGGTGTTTGTCCTGGTGTTCATCGCTCTGGCCGGCAAGCACTTGCTCGGCGTCGAAGCCCTGGACTTGAGCGCGCCGTGGCTGGGTGACGGCAGTCAGGTCGGATTTCTGCCATTGATGGCCGGCGCGGCGGTGCTGTGCCTGTCGTTTCTGGGGTTCGATGCGGTGTCGACCCTGGCCGAAGAGGCCCGCGACCCGCGCAGGGACATCCCTCGGGCGATTGTGATTACTACCCTGGGCGCCGGCGCGCTGTTTATCCTGCTGGCCCTGGTCAGCCAGCTGGTGTTCCCCGGCAGTGCCTTCAAAGACCCGGAGGCGGCCGCCGGCGAGGTCATGCTGCAGGCGGGGGGGCGTTTTCTGGAGATGTTTTTCACCGCGGCCTATGTGGCGGGCGCGGCGGGATCGGCGCTGGCCTCCCAGGCCTCGGTGTCGCGCATTCTCTTCAGCATGGGCCGCGACGGGATCTTGCCGCGCCGGGTGTTCGGCGTGCTCTCGGCGCGTTACAAGACGCCCACCACGGCGATTGTCCTGGTGTCGCTGATCTCGCTGCTGGCGGTGGTGATCGACCTGACGACACTGGCGTCGATGATCAGCTTCGGCGCGCTGGTGGCGTTCTCGGCGGTCAACCTGGCAGTGATCAAGAGCCACCTGTTCGATGGCCAGCCACGTAGCGGCGCCGACCTGTTGCGCTATGGCTTGCTGCCGCTGGTGGGGTTTGCCCTGATTGTCTGGCTCTGGACCAGCCTGTCGCTGCTGACCCTGGGCATCGGCCTGGCCTGGTTCGCCGTGGGCCTGGCCTACCTGGCGTTCCACACCCGGGGCTTCAGCCACAAGGCGCCCGAGGTGCAGTTCTCAGAGCCGCTCTAGGGTCGGTTGAGGTGTGGCCCAGCACCGCGGCTTGTGACCAAACCGCTAGAGCTCGATCGGCGTGGCTTCGAAACGCACCCGCGGATGGGCGATCCGGTCCTGGGCCCGCACCAGCTCCAGTTCATAACTGGCGCAAGCCTGGGTTTCCAGCAGCACTTCATGCACCGCGGCGGCGGTGAATTCGAACGCCGCCAGCAGGCTGTCGCCCAGCAGCACCCGGGCCAGGAACAGGCCTGAGGTCAGGTCGCCCACACCCACGGGTTGACGCGGAAACGCCAGCAGCGGGCGGCGCAAATGCCAGCTGCCATCGGCGGTGACCAGCAGCATCTCAAAGCCATCGGCGACCTTGCCCGGGTAATCCAGGTGTTTGACCAGCACCGCCTTCGGCCCACGGGCCAGCAGCGCCCGAGCCATGGCCAGGCAATCGAACAGCGACTGCGGCTTGCGCCCGGAGAAGCTGTCCAGCTCCAGCTGGTTGGGGCACAGGATATCTGCCATCGCCACGGCTTCTTCGAGCAGGAAGTCGCTGACTTCTGCGGGCACGCTGCAACCCTTTTCCGGATGCCCCATCACCGGGTCGCACAGGTACAGCGCCTTGGGGTTGGTCGCCTTGATCCGCGCGACACCACTGAGAATCGCCCGCCCCTGGGCGGCGCTGCCCAGGTAACCGGACAGCACCGCGTCGCAGTTGCCCAGCTCGCCGATGGCGGCGATGCCTTCTACCAGCTCGGGAATCCGATGGGGCGCCAGGACTTCTCCGGCCCACTGTCCATACTGAGTGTGGTTGGAGAACTGCACCGTGTTCAGCGGCCAGACGTTCACCCCGACCCGCTGCATCGGAAAAACCGCAGCGCTGTTACCGGCATGGCCAAAGACCACATGGGACTGGATCGCAAGCAGATGAGGTGTACGTTTCATGCGCGGATTTTCCGTAAAACCATTGAAATTCAAGCCGCGCAGTATGCGACTAAACACAGCCTGTACGACAGACCGGAGAGGCAGTTAAGCTGATGGCACTTTGTCGGAGCAAATCTTCATGCTGACCCTTGGAAATATCTTTGTGCTGATGCTGCTGGCGACGGGCGCCGCCTGGATCTGGCACAACCACGGCTTGCGCGAGCGAGCACTGGAGAGGGTCAAGCAGCACTGCGCCAAGCTCGATATCGAGCTGCTGGACGGCAACGTCGCGCTCAAGCGCATCGGCTTCGTCAAGGATGCCAACGGCCGCCGACGCCTGGCGCGAATCTACAATTTCGAGTTCACCGTGACCGGTGAAACCCGGCACGCCGGCACCATCACCCAGTTCGGCGCCCACAGCGCACAGATCGAACTCGCGCCCTACCCCTTTGAAGTCAAAACCCCATTGCCCAGTGCGGAAGTGATCGAGCTGAGCCAATGGCGGGAAGAGCATCAGAAATGGCGGCAGTGACACGGTGGATCAGGGTCGAGGGCCAGCGCAGCCTTCGGCAGCGGCTACAGGCGGCAGGCTTGTAGGCTGTTCTGCAACGCCGCGACCTCCTGTACCTCGCTGAAAATCAACTCCAACCGCGAATCCTGGCGCCATTCACTGGGCAGCCAGTTGAGGGGCGAGTTGTCGACGCCATTCCCGGAACGCCAGCCTTCGCCGCTATGGATCACCAGCTTGGCCCGGCGCCAGTCGAGGTTCTGCAACCAATGGTCGATCCGCGTCAGGTCGAATAGCTGGCTTGGATGCCAGCGCCAGCCAATGCTCCAGCCGCCCTCCTGGGCCTGGCTCAGGCAGATCGGCCGAGTCGGATCGGTCCAGATCGCCGGCAGCTGCGCCAGGCCCTGGGGCAGCTCCAACTCGACCTGAGCCGCGTCGGCGCGAGCCAGTAAACCGGGCAGCTGTGCCAGCGGCAGATGGGCCTGGTGGGTCCAGTACCGCGGACAATCCGGCAGTTGCTCGATAACCCGCTGCCGCTCGGCCTCGTCCAGGTGCTCATCCTTGTTCAGCAACAACAACCCGGCACTGGCCAACGCCTCCTGCTGGGCCCGGGGCAAGGGCTTGCCGGCCGCCAGGGCCTGGGCATCCAGCACCAATACACAGGGCTGCACAGCCAACACGCCTTGCCACGGCGCCTCGCGCAATTGCCGCAGCAATTGCGCCGGATGGCCGAGCCCCGAGGGCTCGATAAACAGCCGGTCCGGTCGCGCCTTGCGCAGCAAGCGCCCAAGGCCCACCTGAAACGGCGCGCCGTTCACGCAACACAGACAGCCACCGGCCACCTCCCCCAGGCTAATACCGTCTTCATCCCGGGCCAGCAGCGCTGCATCCAGGCCGATCTGACCGAACTCGTTGATCAGCACCGCCCAGCGCTCGTTGGCCGGGCGCTGGCGCAAAAGGTCGCGGATCAGGCTGGTCTTTCCGGCACCCAAGGGCCCGGCGATAACGTGAGTGGGGATGTTTTGCAGCATGGGAAGGGAGTCCATAAAACCGGTGAAGCGATGCTACGCCCTTCTCGACCCAGGCGAATAGCCGCTCGACCTGCAGTCGCTGCCTAGGCACGAGGCGGCGCTGGCCATCAGCAACGCCCCATGCCTGCCTGGCAGACCACGGCCGGTCAGCCCAGCCAGTCCAGGGTCAGGATCAACCGGCGCTCGCCCGGCGCCGGTTGCGGTGAGCGATGGATCAGGCCGAAGCCTTCATTGCCGTGCCATTTCTCACCCTTGAGCAACGCCACCTCGCCGCAGGCCATTTGCTCGATTGACGCTCCGGCATCAGGCTCGGCCTGGGCCTGGCCCAACTGCCGGCGGTCCATGACGCCTTCCTTGAGCCACTGGCTGCCGATGCCGGCGTAGGTGGTGATCAAACGCACCGGCACATGGTCGACGTGAAAGCGCGGACACATGGCCTTGTCCAGAACCCGCAGACGCAACCCCACGCGTCGTGCCCCCAACAGGCAGGCAAAGGCGCTGACCAGCCAGGAAACGTCGGCGATAAAGCCGTCATAGCCCTCAAGATCACTGAAGCCCGACGCCAGGCCACGCAGGTTGGGCTCGGCTTCATCATCGGCCAGCTCCAGGGACAGGGAGTCGGCCAGGGGCTGGTTGAGGGACAGCAACAAGGCGCCGAAATCGGCGATATGCGCCGGCAGCCGGCGCTGCCACAGGGCCAGGTTGACCGGGTCCTGCAGCACGTCGGCCAATACCGAGGGCGCAGCGCCCAGCGCCTGGCGGCGGGTCACCGACGGCAACGCAATGCCGGGGGCTCTCAGGGCCGGCATCAGGCCGCGACCTCCCCTTGCCAGGGCCCGAAGGGGTCGGGCAATTGCCGCCAGCCTTCGACACCCAGGGCCATCTCCGCGTCGCTCAGCAGGCAAGCGTCGAGTTCGGCGGCAAGTTGTGCGAAGTCGATGTTCTGCCCGATAAATACCAGTTCCTGACGGCAGTCGCCGCTGGCTGGAGTCCAGTTGTTCAAGATCGCCGCAGTGCTTTCCTGATCCTGGGGCCACTGCTGCCTGGGCACGAAACGCCACCAACGCCCGGCAAACCCGTGGCGCATCAAGCCCCCGGCCTGGGACCAGCTGCCGGCGTCCCGGTACTTGCTGGCGAGCCAGAAAAAGCCCTTGGAGCGCAGCAGTTTGCCGTTGACCCAGGGCCGGTCGATAAACTGGAAAAACCGCTGTGGGTGAAACGGCCGGCGCGCCCGGTACGCCGTGGAGGCGATCCCGTACTCCTGGGTCTCCGGCACGTGCTCGCCGCGCAGCTCCTGCAACCAGCCGGGGGCCTGGGCCGCACGTTCGAAGTCAAACCGTCCGGTGTTGAGGATCGCGCTCAGCGGCACCTGGCCCATGACCATGGGCAGGATCTGCGCCTGGGAATTGAGGCGCTGGAGAATGGCCATCAGTTCCTGGCGCTGGTCGCTGCTGATCAGGTCGATCTTGCTGATCAGGAGCACGTCGGCGAACTCGATCTGCTCGATCAGCAGGTCGGTGATCGAACGTTCATCTTCCTCGCCCAGGGTTTCGCCACGGGAAGCCAGGCTTTCGGCGGCCTGGAAATCGAGCAGGAAATTCATCCCGTCGACCACCGTGACCATGGTGTCCAGGCGCGCTACGTCCGCCAGGCTCTGGCCCTGTTCATCGCGAAAGGTGAAGGTTTCGGCCACCGGCAGCGGTTCGGAGATGCCGGTGGACTCGATCAGCAGGTAATCGAAGCGCCCTTCCCGGGCCAGTTTGCCGACTTCTTCCAAAAGGTCTTCGCGCAGGGTGCAGCAGATGCAGCCGTTGCTCATTTCCACCAGCTTTTCTTCGGCGCGATTGAGGCTGACGTCACGCTGGACCTCGCCGCCATCAATGTTGATTTCGCTCATATCGTTGACGATCACCGCCACTCGCAGGTTTTCACGGTTACGCAGCACGTAGTTGAGCAAGGTGCTTTTGCCGGCGCCGAGAAAGCCGGAAAGCACGGTAACGGGGAGACGGTCGGTCATGGGGATGGTCCTCATCAGGGCGTACGGTGGCTGGGTCAAGACGCCCGGGTATGGCGTTCGCGCAGCTCTTGGCGTTCTTTGGCTTCGATACACAGGGTGGCGGTTGGACGCAGCAACAGGCGCTTGAGGCCGATCGGCTCACCGGTTTCCCGGCACCAGCCATATTCGCCACGGGCGAGGTGTTCGAGGGCCTGGTCGATCTTGTCCAGCAGCTTCTTTTCCCGCTCCAGCAGGCGCAGTTGCCACTGGCGCCGCTCTTCGGCGCTGCCGATGTCTGCGGGGTCGCTGCTGGGTTCCTGTTCGCGCAGTTCGCTGAACTCGCCGGCGATGCGCTGTTGCAGGTCGGTGCGCTGCGCCAACAGCAGTTCGCGGAAGAACCCCTGCTGGGCGTCGTTCATGTAGTCGGCCTGGGGTTGGGCAAGCAGTTCTTGTTCAGTCATGGGCATCACGGATCAGGCTTTATTTAATGCTATATTATAACAATACAAATAAGCCAATCCTCTCTTGCCGAGGCTGACGAAGGGCGCGATGCTGGCGCCCTCTTGCGACGAGAACCTTGATGCCCACTTCGTTGAAATACCTGTTGCCGAGCCTGGCGCTGCTGGTTGCCGGCCACGCCTGGGGTCAATTGCCGAGCACGCTGGCCAACTGCACCCGCAGTGCCAACCTGCTGGCCTGCGTGGATCCCCAGGGCAATGCCTACAGCGTCGCCACCGCGGGCAGCGACACTTACCTGCGCGGCTTCGAAGTCAGCGGCAAACGCTATTGGGCGCAGACCAACAGCCGCTATGGACAGCTGACCTTCTTCACCGGCCTCGCTTCCAACGGCGAAGCCTGGGTCGGCTACAGCCGCCGCGTGGGCTGGACCACCCTCAATCGATTCTCCAGTTCGGGCGGCAGCAAAGGCGTGTTCACCTGCAGCCGCCTCAGCGGTTGTTAAGCCTGCCAGCGCGTCAGACTCGGGCTTTTTGCTGCTCCTGCTGCCAGGCCATGTAGCTGTTGATGGGTGGGTTTTTCTGAAAGTAGCGCTGCAAGCCCTCGAACAAACCGTCGGCCACTGCCTGCTGATGCCGTGCGGTGACCAGGCGCTGGCTGTCGCGGCTGTTGGAGATGAAGCCGGTTTCCACCAGGATCGACGGAACATCCGGTGACTTGAGCACCGCGAACCCGGCCTGTTCCACGCGCTTCTGATGCAGGGTGGTGATCCCGGACAGGCTGTCGAGCACGGTGCTGCCCAATTGCAGGCTGGCGGCAATGGTGGCGTTCATCGACATGTCCAGGATCACCCCGGCCAGCATCGGGTCCTTGTCCTTGAGGTTGAGCAGGCTGGTGGCCCCCAGCAGGTCGGCGCCGTTTTCCCGCTGCGCCATGAAGCGCGCGGTCGCCGAGGTCGCGCCGCCTTCGGACAAGGCATACACCGAGGCGCCGGAAGCTGTCAGCCGTGGCGCGGCATCGGCGTGCACCGAGATAAACATGTCGGCCTGATGCTGACGGGCGATCTCCACGCGCTTGCGCAGCGGCACAAAGAAATCGTCGTTACGCACCAGCTTCACCGTAAAGCCCTTCTCGCGCTTGAGCCGTTTGGCCAGCAACTGGGCAATCGCCAGCACCACATCCTTCTCGCGCTCGCCCTTGGCCCCGACCGCACCCGGATCCTTGCCGCCGTGGCCGGGGTCGACCACCACCATGATGTCGCGTTTGGGGTGGGCCTTGTCCGCTGCCGGCGGCCGTTGCACCAGCGGCGCACTGGCGGCGGCCACCTGCAACGGTGCCTGGCCGACGCGGCTCAAATCCAGCACCAGGCGATGCCCCTGGCCATCCTGGGGCGGCAGCAAAAAGCTGTTGAGCTGCACCGGCTCGGTCAGGTCGAGGACGATGCGCGTGTCGCCGTCACCAAAGCGCCCGGAGCGAATCGCCCGAATCACCGTATTGGCCAGGGCCAACTGACTGAAATCGCCGCTGAGCCTGGCCCCACGCAAGTCGACGATCAAACGTTGCGGCGCACTCAGGGAGAAGGTCTGGTACTGCACCGGCCCGCTGAGGTCGAGCACCAGCCGCAGTTTGTCGTCGGAGCGCCAGAGCCGCGCGTTGCGGATCTGCGTCGCAGACACCCCCAGTGGCAGGATCAGGGCCGCGCTGGCCAGCAGCAGGTTAAGCAATTGACGTCTGTGCATGACATATACCGCTGATTAAGGAGCGTCCGTACTCACGAGACCGGGTGGTAAGCCGGCTGTGGAAAAAGTTTTCATTCGACGCATTGTTATAATATAACATGTCGAACTCTTTCCCACGATGGACCTGCTCATGAATGCGCTGACTCTGCCGGATATCGCCGCGCAGGCCGCACGCCAAGCCTTGCCCCTGGAATGGGTGGGCATGTGCGGCATTGCCTTACCTGTGTTGTTCGACGGCCAACGGATCGGCGCCACAGCAGATGCCGGAGTCAGCCTGGATGACGGCGAGGCGCGGGGCATTCATATGTCGCGGCTGTACCTGGCGTTGGAAATGCTCGAAAACGAACCCCTCACGCCGCAGCTGATTCGCAACGTGTTACAGCGTTTTCTCGACAGCCATCAAGGTTTGTCCCAACACGCCTATCTGCGGATTCACGCCGATCTGTTGCTGAAACGCCCGGCCCTGGTCAGCCCATTGGCCGGTTGGAAGAGCTACCCGGTGAGCATCGAAGCGCGCCTGAAAAACGCAATGTTCCACGTGGAACTAAAAATCGACGTGGCTTATTCCTCAACCTGCCCATGTTCGGCGGCGCTTTCACGGCAGTTGATTCAGCAACAGTTTGTCGACGACTTCGCCAATCAGCCGTTGCAGCACGCCGATGTACTGGCTTGGCTTGGCTCGGCCAAAGGCATAGTCGCCACCCCTCACAGCCAACGCAGCTACGCGCAATTGCAACTGCGCCTGGTCGACTATCTGGACCAGCTGCCGCTGATAGCCCTGATCAATGACGCCGAAACCGCCCTCGGCACCGCCGTGCAAACTGCGGTCAAACGCGCCGACGAACAAGCTTTTGCCCTAGCCAATGGACAGAACCTGATGTTCTGCGAGGACGCCGCGCGCCGCTTGCACCTGGCCCTGAAACGCTCCCCCGGGATCAATGCCTTCGCCCTGCGAGTGGTGCACGCCGAGAGCCTGCACGCCCACGATGCCGTCGCCGAAAGCCGCTACAACTGGGAGGCGGCATGATCCGCTGCCAGGCCTTGCGCTGGGGTGCCCCGGGGCAGGCGCTGACTCCGGCTCTAGATCTGCACCTGCCCAAGGGCAGCCTGACCGCCATCATCGGCGCCAATGGCTCGGGCAAGAGCAGCCTGCTCAAAGTCATCGCCGGCCTGCAAAAGCCTCTGGCCGGCAAGGTCCTGCTGGAGGTTCCAAGGCGTGGCGGCCTGGCGTTTCTGGCACAACAGCAGCATCTGGATCGACAGTTCCCCATCAGCTTGCAGGAGTTGGTGGCTGCCGGTTTCTGGGGCAGCAAGCTCGACGCCCAGACCCGCGCGCAGCAGTTGCACAAGGCACTCGAAGACTGGTGCCTCGGTGGCCTGGAACAGCGGCCGTTGATGGCGCTGTCCGGCGGCGAATTGCAACGCGCCCTGCTCGCCCGGCTGAGCCTGGGCCAGGCCCCGGTGCTGTTGCTGGATGAACCCCACGCCGCGCTGGATGAGTTGGGCCAGGCGCTGCTGTGGAAACACATCCACGCCTGGCACGCCGAAGGCCGGACCCAGGTCCTGGTGTGCCATGACCTCGCCGCCGTACGCCAGCACATTCCCCAGACCCTGTTGATCAACAGCAGCGGCTGCCTGTTCGGCCCCAGCCAGCAACTGATCAAACCGCAAGCACAAGCGCAGGTGGCTTGATGGTCGTCGCCCAGCTCTGGCAACCCTTCAACGAGTTTGTGTTTATGCGCCGGGCCTTGCTCGGCGGGCTGGTGCTGGCGTGCAGCACCGCACCGTTGGGCGTGTTTCTGATTCTGCGCCGCATGAGCCTGATCGGTGACGCCGTGGCCCACGGCATCTTGCCCGGCGCCGCCCTGGGCTTCTGGTTCGCCGGCTTGAGCCTGCCGGCCCTGACCCTCGGTGGACTGGGCGCTGGCTTGAGCATGGCCGGCCTCGCTGCCTGGATCACTCGCCGTACCGGCCTGCGCGAAGATGCCAGCCTCGCCGCCATCTATCCGATCTCCCTGGCCAGCGGCGTGCTGATTCTTGGCCTGGCCGGCAAACGCCTGGACCTGTTGCACCTGCTGTTCGGTTCGGCACTGGCCGTGGACGGGCCGACCCTGAACGGCATGCTCTGGGTCAGCGGCTTCAGCCTGCTGGCCATGGCCCTTATCTATAAACCGCTGCTGCTGGACACCCTCGACCCGCTGTTCCTGCAAACCGTCAGCCGCCTCGGCCCCCTGGCCCACGGGCTGTTCCTGACGTTGGTGGTGCTCAATCTGGTGATCGGCTTCCAGGCCATCGGCGCCTTGATGGTGGTCGGCTTGATGATGCTGCCGGCCGCCGCCTCGCGTTTCTGGAGCCGGCGCCTGCCACTGTTGATCACCCTTGCCGCCGTGCTCGGGTGCCTCTCGGTGTGGCTCGGCCTGCTGCTGTCGTTTTACTACTCGCTGCCCAGCGGCCCGGCCATCGTGCTGGTGGCTGGCGGCCTGTACCTGCTGTCCGTGGTGTTCGGTCCGGTGCACGGTTTGCTGCGCCGCCCGCCTTTGCTCACATCCCAATGAGGTGTTTCCCGATGCGCGTTCTATTCGTGCTGTTCAGCCTGCTGCTGTCACTGTCGACCGCCCAGGCCGCCGACAAGCTCCAGGTGGTCACCAGTTTCAGCATCCTCTCTGACATCACCCACCAGGTGGGCGGCGACCATATCCAGATCACCAACATGGTCGGCGCCGATGCCGATGCCCACACCTACGAGCCGACCCCGGACGATGCCAAGGCCCTGCTAAAGGCCCGGTTGATCATCAAGAACGGCCTGGGTTTCGAACCCTGGCTCGATCGTCTGGTGGCCAGCACCGCGACCAAAACCCCGGTCATTACCGCCAGCCGTGGGGTGATTCCACGCGCCCTGGAAGAAGACGGCGAAACCGTGCCCGACCCCCACGCCTGGCACAACCTGGCCAACACCGAGCTGTATGTGAACAACATCACCAAGGCCCTGGCGGCAGCCGACCCGGCCAACAAGGCCGACTATGAGCGCAACAGCCAGGCCTACCTGAAACAGATCTACCGCCTGCTGGCCGAAGCCAAGGCCAAGCTCGGCTCGCTGCCGCCGGGCAATCGCAAGATCGTCACTTCCCACGATGCCTTCGGCTACCTGGGCCAGGCCTATGGCATCGACTTTATGGCGCCCCAGGGTTTGTCCACCGAGCGTGAACCGTCGGCCGCCGAAGTCGCAGCGCTGATCACCCAGATCCGCAATGCCAAGGTCAAGGCGGTGTTCATGGAAAACATCAAGGACGCACGCCTGCTGCAACAGATCGCCGAAGAGAGCGGCGCCCATATCGGCGGCACCCTGTATTCCGATGCCCTGGCCGCCACAGGTCCGGCCAGTACCTTCGCCGGGTTGTTCGAATACAACCTCAACACCCTCTACGACGCCCTGAGCCAACCATGAACCCGTGCGCCCCGCTGTCGCTGCTGGACCTGGAGCACGCCGCCCTGGGCAGTCGCTGGCCACTGAACGCAGTGCTCGATGGGCTGCCGTGGAACGACGCCGGGCTGATCGCCGCCATCGCCCAACAACACGACAGCGGCGAGGTGCTGATGCTGGCCTGGATGAACCGCCAGGCCCTGGCCCTGACCCTGGAGAGCCGTGACGTCTGCTACTGGTCGCGCTCGCGCCGGCAACTGTGGCGCAAAGGTGAAAGCTCCGGTCATCGCCAACGCCTGGTGGAGGCGCGCCTGGATTGCGACGGCGACGCCATTCTGCTGCTAGTGGAGCAACAGGGCCCGGCCTGCCACACCGGGCGCCGCAGCTGTTTTTACAACGCCGTTCGCCAAGGTGCGGTGCAGGTCATCAGTGCACCGCTTGAGGAGCCCGTTCCATGATTCGCAAAAACCCTTCCGGCGACCTGCCGTTGATTGCCGAGTCGGCCTACGTCGATAAAACCGCGATCATCTGCGGCAAGGTGGTGATCGGTGAAAACGTGTTCGTCGGCCCCTATGCGGTGATCCGCGCCGACGAAGTCAACGCCCTGGGGGAAATGGACCCGATCACCATCGGCGCCAACTCCAACATCCAGGATGGGGTGGTGATCCACTCCAAGTCCGGGGCGGCGGTGACCATCGGCGAATTCACCTCCATCGCCCACCGCTCCATCGTTCACGGCCCCTGCCAGGTGGGTGACCGGGTATTCATCGGTTTCAACAGCGTGCTGTTCAACTGCGTGGTCGGCGACGGCAGCGTGGTGCGCCACAACTCGGTGGTCGACGGTCGCGACCTGCCCGATGACTTCTACGTGCCCTCCACCACTCGCATCGGCCCCAACACCGACCTCTCGCAATTTCCCCCGGTGAGCATCAGCGCCTCGGAGTTTTCCGAGGATGTGGCGCGCACCAACGTCGATCTGGTGCGCGGCTACAAAGCCTTGCAAAACGAGTTCTGAACATGAGCCAGATCCTTATTCGCAACGCCCGCCTGGTCAACGAAGGCCGGCAGGTGGATGCCGACCTGCTGGTGCGCCGCGGCCGGATCGAGACCATCGCCAGCAGCATCAGCAATCAAAATGCCGCGCTGGAAATCGACGCCCAGGGCCAATGGCTGGTGCCAGGGATGATCGACGACCAGGTGCACTTTCGCGACCCCGGCGCACCGGACAAAGGCAGCTTCTACACCGAGTCACGGGCGGCGGTGGCCGGTGGCATCACCAGCTTCATGGACATGCCCAACACCCAGCCGCCGACCCTGAGCCTGTCCGCGCTGGAAGACAAACAGCGGCGTGCGGCGATCAATTCGGTGGCCAACTACGGCTTTCACTTTGGGGTCAGCCAGCACAACCTCGACACCGTGGCCGCTCTCGACCCGAGCCTGGTGGCCGGGGTCAAAGTCTTCATGGGCGCCTCCACCGGCAACATGCTGGTGGACGATCCACAGGTGCTGGAGCGCTTGTTCGCCGAAGTCCCGACCCTGCTCCTGGCCCATTGCGAACATACCCCCAGCATCCAGGCCAACGAACACCTGTGGCGCGAGCGCTATGGCGAGCAGATTGGTCCTGGCGCCCACCCGCTGATCCGCGACGCCGAGGCCTGCTATCGCTCCTCGTCCCTGGCGGTGGAACTGGCCCGGCGTCACGGCACCCGTCTGCACGTGCTGCACCTGACCAGCGCCCGGGAACTGGCATTGTTCGAGGACAAGCCCCTGGCCGAGAAACGCATCAGCGCCGAGGTCTGCCTGCACCACCTGCTGTTCGATGATCGCGACTATGCGCAGCTGGGCAACCTGATCAAGTGCAACCCGGCGATCAAGACCCAGGCCGACCGCGACGCCCTGCGCCAAGCCCTGCTCACTCAGCGGCTGGACGTGATCGGCAGCGACCACGCGCCCCACACCTGGGCGCAAAAACAGCTGCCGTACCACGCCGCACCCAGCGGCCTGCCGTTGGTGCAGCACGCCCTGCCCGCGCTGCTGGAACTGGTGGCCGATGGCGTCTTGCCGCTGACCACCCTGGTGGAAAAAACCAGCCACCGGGTCGCCGACCTGTTCGCCATCCCCGATCGAGGCTACCTGCGCGAAGGCTACTGGGCCGACCTGGTACTGATCCAGCCCGAGCCCGACGGCAAGGCCGTGGACCGCCAGCAGATCCTCGCCCAATGCGGCTGGACCCCGTTCGCCGGGCGCAGTTTTCGCCACAGCATCGCGACCACGCTGGTCTCCGGACAACTGGCCTGGCACGGCGAACGCCTGTACGACGGCTGCCAGGGATTGCCGTTGCGCTTCAATCGCTGAGCCGCGCCCCCTGTCTTTTTGCAGTCGTTTTTTACACCTCCAAGGACCGCCACAGATGATCCGCATCACCCTGCCCGATGGCTCGCACCGTGAGTACAACCAGCCGTTGTCCGTGTTCGAGGTGGCTGCCAGCATCGGCGTCGGCCTGGCCAAGGCGGCCGTCGCCGGTCGCGTCGACGGCCGCCTGGTGGACTGCACCCACCTGCTGGAGCAGGACGCCAGCGTGAGCATCGTCACCGGCCGTGATCCCGAGGGCCTTCAGATTCTGCGGCACTCTTGCGCCCATCTACTGGCGATGGCGGTCAAGCAGTTGTACCCCTCGGCGCAGGTCGGCATCGGCCCGGTGATCGACGACGGCTTCTTCTACGACTTCGCCCATGACCGGCCGTTTACCCCCGACGACCTGGCGCTGATCGAGGCCCGCATGCGCAGCCTCGCCGCCACCAATCACAGCCTGCGTCGCCGCGAGTTATCCCGCGCCAATGCCTTGGCATACTTCAGCGCCCTGGGTGAGTCCTACAAAGTCGAGCTGATCCGCGCCCTCCCCGAGGCCGAGGTGCTCTCGCTGTACCGCCAGGGCGATTTTGAAGACCTGTGCCGCGGGCCCCATGTGCGCTCCACCGGCATCCTCCAGGCCTTCAAGCTGACCAAGGTCGCCGGGGCCTACTGGCGCGGCGACGCAGGCAATGCACCGATGCAGCGGATCTACGGCACCTGCTGGGCGCAGCACAAAGACCTCGACGCCTACCTGTTGCGCGTCGAAGAAGCCGGCAAGCGCGACCACCGCAAGCTCGGGCAGCAGTTGGACCTGTTCCATTTCGACGACTGCGCGCCGGGCTCGGTGTTCTGGCATGCCAAGGGCTGGGCGCTGTTCCAGCAGTTGCTGGGGTACATGCGCACACGTCAGGAGCGGGCCGGTTACCAGGAGGTCAACACCCCGGACGTGATGGACCGCAGCCTCTGGGAAGTCTCCGGGCACTGGCAGAACTACCGCGACCATATGTTCACCTCGCGCACCGAGGACGATCGGGTGCTGGCCCTCAAACCGATGAATTGCCCGGGGGCGCTGTCGATTTTCGGCCATGGCCTCAAGAGCTACCGCGACCTGCCACTGCGCATCGCCGAGTTCGGCAAGGTGCATCGCTACGAGCCCTCCGGCTCGTTGCACGGCCTGCTGCGGGTGCGGCACTTCACCCAGGACGACGCGCATATCTTCTGCACCGTGGCGCAGATGCAGGCCGAATGCGAGGCCACCATCGCCCTGGTGTTCGACATCTATCGCGACTTCGGTTTCGACGATATCCAGGTCAAACTCTCGACCCGGCCGGCCGAGCGCATCGGCAGCGATCAGGTCTGGGACCAGTTGGAAGGCGCACTGTCCGGGGCGCTGGCGAACATGGCGATCGACTATCAGCTCAACCAGGGCGAAGGCGCGTTCTACGGGCCCAAGCTGGAGTTCGTGCTGCGCGACGCCATTGGCCGCGACTGGCAATGCGGCACGCTGCAGGTCGACCTCAACCTGCCGCGGCGTTTCGATATCGGCTACATCGACGAGGGCGGCGAACGTCGGCAGCCGGTGATGTTGCACCGTGCGCTGTTTGGTTCACTGGAGCGTTTTATCGGGATCCTGCTGGAGCACTACGGCGGCGCCCTGCCGTGCTGGCTGGCGCCGCAACAAGCGGTGGTGCTGAACATCAGCGAAGGCCAGGCGCAGTACGCGCAAGCCGTCAGCGACGCCCTGCGCCAGCGCGGACTGCGCGCCAGTGCCGACCTGCGCAACCAGAAGATCAGCTACAAAATCCGCGAGCACAGCCAACAGAAAGTGCCCTACCTGCTGGTGGTGGGCGACAAGGAAAAGGACGGCGGCTTCGTCAGCCTGCGCAGCCGCAACGGCGAAGACCTCGGGCGTCTGACCCTGCCCGAGGCCATTGAAAAAATAGCGGCCTTGTAAGCGGGCCGCCGAGGTCGGTCAGGTAGACGTTAATTGTTGCGCAGGGCCCGCGCAGCCTCGTGCCTCGGCAGCGGCTAGAGGGCTCAGGCCCGTGGTTTGACTGTGCCGCAGTCCTGCCCCAGCCAGACGGCACGGGTGTCCATGCTGCCCTTTTGCTGGACCCCGGTGGCATTGAAGGTGCCGAGGACATTGGTGGTGAATTCACGATCGCTGAGGAACTTGGCAACGCCGGTGCCCTGGGCTTTCGGGCAGTTGAAGCGGAACTTCCACTGGTTGCCGGTCCGGTCGGTGACCTCCTGCTTGCAGCCCGATTGCGGGTCTGTCAGCGGGATGCTGTCCGATTGCACCTGAGCCTGGGTCAGGCACACCCGGATCCCCTTGCCGCCCATGGTCACGCCCTGTTTCTCCAGCATGGCCCGTTGTTCCGGAGTCATCTGCTGCTGCAACTGGCCAAGGATCAACGACAGGTCCGGCAGGTTCTGATCATCGACCTTCATGTTGCTGCTGGTCAGTTCCCATAGCCCGGGCTGCAGCATCTGCGCCTGAGCGGCCAGCGGAAGTGCAACACCCATCACCATGGCCAAACCCAGTAAACGACGTTTCATCGAGAAGCTCCTAGACAGTAGTGGCCGTTAGACGTCAAAAATCGACTTGCGTTGCATGGCCAATTAAATAGCGACATTCGCCGTGGAACATGGTCTGTTACGCATTGAGTCTTCAGGAGCAAGGCTGCCCCATGGATTATTTCGGTCCGCATATCTTCGGTTATTTGATCGCACTGTTGCACTTCCTCGGATTGATCGCCGCCATCCACGCGGTGCTGACCGTGCGTACGGCCCAAGGCGCGATTGCCTGGGCACTGTCGCTGATGTTCATCCCCTACCTGACCCTGATCCCCTACCTGGTTTTTGGCCGCAGCACCTTCGACGCGTACATCAAGGCGCGACGCCAGGCCAACCTGGAAATGCGCAAAGCCATCAACGAACTGAACTGGCGCCCCTGGATCGAAGAGGCCCTCAGCGCCCGCGCCTCCGCCGCCTATGCGTCGCTGCGGGCGATGCCCAAGCTGGGGCGCATGCCGTGTCTGGCGAGCAATCAATTGCAGTTGTTGATCAATGGCGACGCCACCTTCGCGGCGATTTTCGATGCCATCAGCCGGGCACGGACGGCGGTGCTGATCCAGTTCTTCATCATCCATGACGACGATTTGGGGCGCCGCCTGCAAAGCCTGCTGCTGAAGAAAGCCGCCGAAGGCGTGGCCATTCACCTGCTGTACGACCGCATCGGCAGCCATTCGCTGCCCCATGCCTATGTGCAGACCCTGCGCGACGCCGGGGTCGAAGTGCACGCTTTCGCCACCCGTAGCGGCTGGCTCAATCGTTTTCAGGTCAACTTCCGTAATCACCGCAAGATTGTCGTGGTCGACGGGCTGCTGGGGTTTGTCGGCGGGCATAACGTGGGGGACGAGTACCTGGGCAAAAAATCGCCCCTGGCACCGTGGCGCGATACCCACGTGCAAGTCAGCGGCCCGGTGGTGGCCTGCCTGCAGGAGTCGTTCGCCGAAGACTGGTACTGGGCCTCGCGGCAATTGCCGCCGCTGATCCTGCCGGACACCTACCCCGATGAAGGGGTGCTGTGCCAGGTCCTGGCCAGCGGCCCGGCCGACCCTTATGAGACCTGCTCGCTGTTCTTTGTCGAGGCGATCCACGCCGCCACCGAGCGGGTGTGGATTACCAGCCCGTACTTCATCCCCGACGAAGCCGTATTCGCCGCATTGCGCCTGGCGGCCCTGCGCGGAGTCGATGTGCGCATCCTGCTGCCCTCACGGCCCGACCACCGCATTGTCTACGCCGCCTCCAGCCTGTACGCCTTCGAAGCGGTGCGGGCCGGGGTGCGGGTGTTCCGTTATCAGCCGGGGTTCCTGCATCAGAAAGTGGTGCTGGTGGACAACGAGATCAGCGCCATCGGCAGCGCCAACCTGGACAACCGCTCGTTCCGGCTCAATTTTGAGGTGATGCTGCTGACTGTCGACCAAGCGTTCGCCGCTGAGGTCGAAAGCATGCTGATCGCCGATTTCGCCCAGGCCCACGAGATCGCCCAGGAAGAAAGCCGGGAAACCCACCGCCTGCAACAACTGGGTATGCGGGTCGCCCGGCTTATCTCACCGATCCTCTAACGCTCAGGGGTAGTAGAGGTCGTCACGGGTCCAGGGCAGTTCATGGCTGCCATCGGCCCGGGCCTTGACCGCAAGGATCTGGTGCAGATTGATCCAGCCCCGGGCGAACGCATAGGCGCAGCCGGCCAGGTACAGGCGCCAGATCCGCAGGGCCTGTTCGGGCACCAGCTTGCCGGCGGCCTCCAGGTTGTCTTCCAGGCGCTCGCTCCAGTGGTCCAGGGTCCGCGCGTAATGCAGGCGCAGGCTTTCGACGTCGACCACTTCCAGGCCGGCCTCGCTGATCTCGGCCGAGATCATCGCCAGGTGCGGCAACTCGCCATTGGGGAATACATAACGTTCGATAAAGTCCCCGGCCCCACGTCCGACCGGACGGCCGTCGGTGTGCTTGGCGGTGATGCCGTGGTTCATCACCAGACCGCCTTCACGCACCGCGCCGAACAGGGTCTTGCAGTACTGGGCCAGGTTGGCGTGGCCGACGTGCTCGAACATGCCGACGCTGACCACCTTGTCGAAGCGCCCGTCCTGGGGCAGATCGCGGTAGTCGAGCAGTTGCAGCTCGACCTGGTCTTCCAGGCCTTCGGCGATCACTCGCTCGCGGGCCAGGGCCAACTGTTCCTTGCTCAGGGTGATGCCGAAAACCTTGACCCCGAATTCCCGCGCCGCATAGCGCGCCAGCCCCCCCCAGCCGCAGCCGACATCCAGCAGATACTCGCCGGGCTGCAGGCGCAGCTTGCGGCACAGATGGCGGAATTTGGCTTGCTGAGCTTGTTCGAGGGTTTCGCTGCCAGTCTCGAAATAGGCGCAGGAATAGGCCATGTCACTGTCGAGCCAGAGCTGGTAGAACGCGTTGGACAGGTCGTAGTGGTAGGAAATGGCGGCGGCATCGGTGGCCTTGTCATGCTCGGCGCGGGCCGGCTGCACAGCGTCGTCCTCGTCCAGCAGGGCCTGGCTCCACTCGTCACACACTCGGATCACGTCGCTGATCGAGCCCTCGAGCTCCAGCTTGCCTTCAACGAAGGCCCCCCCCAGCAGGTCCAGGCTGGGGTGGGTGAATTGGGCAACCAATTGCGGGTCCTTGACCACAATAGTGACACTGGGGGCTGGCCCCAGATTGAACTCGTGGCCATCCCAGAGCCGCAAACGAAGCGGTAGATGCAGATTCTGTAAGGCCGGTGGAAGTTGCGCGAGCATGGAATAACCCCCTGGTTTCAGACGTCTGAAATGAGGGTAGACCATCAGCGAAAATTAGCAGGCTATCGATCTGATAGCCGGTTTCTATAAGACTCGACACGGCAAACCGCCATCGAGTACCCAAAATTCCCGCCAATGATCACCGGAAAAGCCACGCCCTCTGGACAGAGGACGTCGTGCAGTTCGGCAAAGTTCCAAGCGCCGCAGCCGCCTGCCCCTTAGAGTTTGAGCAGCGGCTCCTGGAAGCGCAGCAAGCGCCCGGCGTTACCCAGCACCAGCAACGTGCTGAGGTTGTGCAGCACTGCCGCAATCATCGCCCCTGCCGCACCGAGCCAGCCGAACGCGGCAAAGGCGACAATGGCCAGGGTCCAGCCCAGGCCGATGATCACATTGACCTGCAAGGTCTGCCGGCACTGCCGGCTCAAGCGCACACAGGTGCCGAGGCGCCGCAGGTCGCTGCCGATCAGCACCACATCCGCCGAAGCCAGGGCGATATCGGCACCGCCCGCGCCCATGGCCACGCCGACCACGCCGGCCTTGAGTGCCAGGGAATCGTTGATCCCGTCCCCCACCACCATCGGCCGGAAGCCGCTGTCGATCTCTTGCAGCACCCGGTTGAGTTTGTCTTCGGGCAAGGCCTGGGCTTGCACATCGCGGATCCCCACCTCCAGCGCCAGGCTGTCGGCCACGCTCTGTCGGTCGCCGGTCAGCAGCAACTGGCGGCCCAGGCCCAACTCACGCAGTTCATCGAGGGCCGCGCGCGCTTCGGGTTTGACGCTGTCTGCCAGCAGCAGCCAGGCCAGAAACTCCCCATTCAAGGCCAGTCCGGCAATCGGCCCGTCATGGCCCGGCACCGGGGTGGTGCTGATGCCCAACTGCTCGAACAGCTCGGGGCGACCCAGGGCTGCTTCGCCTTCAAGGGTTTGCGCCACCACGCCCAGCCCCTGGCGCTCACGAATATCGCTCAGGGCCTGGAGCTGTTCCTGGCCCACCAACCCGGCCAAGGCGCGGCTTACCGGGTGGCTGCTGGCGGAACCGAGGCTGGCCGCCAGGCTGAGCCATGCGCCGTGGTCTGCCTGCGGGCTGTCGATGGACTGCAAGCGCAGGGTGCCGTAAGTAAGGGTCCCGGTCTTGTCCACCACCAGCGACGTCAGGTCGGCCAACTCCTCGAGGAAAGCCGAGCTGCGGATCAATATGCCGTGGCGGGCCGCCACCGCGATCCCGGCAATGGCCGTGGCCGGGGCCGACAGCACCAGCGCACAAGGGCAGGCCGCCACCAGCACCGCGAGCATGGCCTGCGCGTCGTTGGTGACAAACCAGGTCACCGCCGCCAGCAGCAACACCAGCACCATATAGCTGCCGGCATAACGCTCCAGCAGACGGGTGATGGGCGGCTTGGAACGTTCGGCGCTTTGCATCAGGGCGATGACCTTGCCCAGGGTCGACTCATTGCCGGTGCGGGTGACTTCCAGGCGCAACAAGCCATCGAGATTGATCGCCCCGCCAAATACCAAGGTGCCGACGCTGGCCTCCAGCGGCACCGACTCACCGGTAATCGGCGCGGTGTCCAGGCTCGCCTGCCCGGACAACACCAGGCCATCGGCCGGCACCCGGTCGCCGGCGCGCACCTCCACGATATCGCCGGCCTTGAGGATCGAGTTATCCACTTCGCGCACACTACCATCGGCCTGCACCAGGCGTGCATGACTGCGGGTCAGGCGCCCCAGGGCATGGATCGCTTCCTGGGAGCCGATGACACTGCGCTCTTCCAGCACATGGCCGAAGATCATGATGATCGGCAGCAGCGCCGCCGTCAGCAGGTCGCCGGTCGCCCAGGCACCGAGCATGGCCAAGGCGATCAGTTGATCGGTGATGCCGTGCAGGCTCGGGTAGCGCAGGCTGTACCAGGCCGAACGCATCACCGGCACCGCTACCAGCAACGAGGCCACACCCAGCAGCAATTGGCTGACACCCTCCTGCTCCGGCGCCAGCCAGCGCCAGGCCAGGCCCAGACCGAGCAAACCCAGGGCCAGCATGGCCAGGGTCAATTGCCGGGCGGCAGTGCGTTGTTCGACGGAAGTCAGCATGCTCGCGGGCGGAGCGGCATGAGTGTGTGCGGTCATTGTTCGGCTCCCTGAATGATCAGGCGGGAATCATCTTTAGGGTTGACCGTGGTCACCGAGGCGGCCTGGCCGAGAATCTTCGGCAGGCGCTCGCGGTAGATCCGCAGCAGCATCTCCGGGTCGGTGCCCTGCTGCTGGGCCACCGCCAGGCTCTGGATGGTCGCGGTGTCGGCCTGGGCCTTGGCCAGCCGTTCGCCGGCTTGGGCGTGGGCGACTTGCAACGCCCGGTCGGCCTGTTCGTTGGCACCCTGGGTGAGTTTTTCGGCGTCGGTGCGGGCATTGGCCACGGCTTTGTCAGCCTGCTGGCTGGCCGTCAGCACCGCATTGAAGGCGCTGACGGCGGGCCCGGGCAGGCTCGATTGCACATCGACCCGGGTCACTTCGATACCGATGCCCTGACCGGTGGCGGTCAACTCTGTCAGGCGCTGGTTGATGCCCTGCACCAGATCACCGCGCAATCGCTCGCGGCGTTCGGCGGCCAGGTTGTCGGCACCGATCAGTTCCGGCCGCGCGACCAGGATAGTGTCCAGGTCGCGGGCAGCGGTCAGGGCCACGGCGCTGCGGGTCACCAGCCGGTCGAGGGCCGGCAGCACGTGTTCGCCCTGCAAGACAAAGGCATAAGGCTCGTTGACCTTGTAGAACACCCGCACATCCAGTTGCACCACCCCGGCATCGCCGGTCAGCAGGTAACCGGACCCGGCCAGGGTATCGCTCAGGGGCGTGGCAAAACTGGCGACCCGGTCGCCTTGCAACGCCGCATCGGAGCGCAGCAGGCTGGTCACCCGACGCTCGATCACCCGATCGGCCGCTGGTAGCAATACCACCTGCTCAAAGGGACGCGGCCAGGCCAGGAGCAGCCCGGCATTTTGAATCCGTTCCAGAGCACCAAAGTGCACGACCACCGCGCGGTTTTGCGGATCGATTTGCCGCACGTTGGAAAACGCCCAGGCCACTGCCGCGAGGATGGTGACGCCGTACAGCGCCAGAAACGCCAGGCGGCCGGCCTGAATCCAGGGGCTGGCCAGTTCATTTGTTCCACGTGGAACCTTATCGCTCATGGCTGCGACCCGGGCGCTTTGTTGCCCAGGCTCGGCGGCCCATCCACCAACACCCGGAACGGCGCCGCATCGGTGCGCAAAATCAGCTTGGTTCCGGGGGTGACCACCGTGCCCAAGGTGTCCAGGGAGCGCAGCAGGTTGTACAGCTGGGGCGAACCGGCGTAGGCGCGGCCATAAATCTGCGCCGCTTCAACCCGCGACTGAGCTTCGATATCGGCCGCTTTCACTGTGGCGTCGGCCTGCACCATGCGCGCTTCGCGCTCGGCAGCGGAGCGAATCTGCGCCGCTTCGCGCTTGCCGATGGCGGTGCGTTCGGTGGCGATGGTTTCACGCTCGGCGCGCATGCGATCCACGGTGGCGGTCAGGGTCACCGAGGGCAAGGTCAGGCGTTCGACCCCGACCTGCAACACCCGCACGCCGTAGGTACTGAGCAATTGCTGCTCGATCTGCTTGCGCAACTGCGCCTCGAAGTCGGCGATCTGCACGTTGCTCGCGTCAGTGTTGATCAGGTTGGCCAGATCAAAACTGCTGGCGGTGGTCTCCAGTGCCGAGCCGACAAAGGTGCGAATCTGCCGCGCCGCCTCATCCGGCTGGTTTTGCACCGCGCGCATAAAGCGCTTCACGTTTTCCGGGTCACCTTGCACCTGCCACGCCACATAGGCCTGGACGATGATGCGCAAGCCATCGCGGGTGCCCACATCCTGCAAACCGCTGGAGGTGGTACGCAGCCGCAGGTCGACCGGAATCGCCGCCTCGAACGGTGCCGGCCAGCGCCACCCCAGGCCCGGGTCGAGCAACACCCGGGCCGGGTTGCCGAAGCGGGTGATCACCGTCGCCTCGCCGGAGCGCACTTGCACCAGGCTCGCGGCAGCCAGTGCAAACAGCACCAGCAACAGCGCCCAGCCCATGCGCCGCCAAGGGAAAGGCCCCGCCTCTGCCGGCTCGCCATGATGATGGTGGTGGTGGTGCCCGTGATGGTGACCGCCATGACTGTGAGCGTGACCGGGGTGATCGTCGTGATGCTCGTGGGTAGGGGAAGACTGGCTCACTGGGCGGCTCCTGGCTGAGCGGTTTTACGCGGCACCGAAAGCTCGGTCGGTAGAGTGAAAGGACGCAGGTCAATGGTCGGCGCGCTGTCGCCGCCCAGACGGTGATCGAGAATCAGCAACTTGGCGTGCGCCAGGCCCTGGGTCAGTTGGCTCAGGTACTGCTCCAGCACAAACGCCTGGCCGGCGCTGGCATAGGCCTTCTGCTCGGCAGTGAAACGCAGGTCGGCAGCCTGGGCCGCAGCCTGCACTTCATGGGCCGTGGCCTGGGCCTGATCGCGCACCACACTGGCTTGCAAATGAGCCTGGTTGGTCTGCTCACTGGCCGCACCCCGCTCCCGGGAAATCAGCGCCTGGGCGCCGATCTGCGCAGCCTGAACGCCGTGATAGGCATTGGCAGCGCCAGCCGGTGGATGAATGGCTTCGACCACGGTGGCGAGGATTTCCACCCCGCTGTCGAGCTGCGCCAGGTCGGCCTGCACCGCGCGCCCGATATCATCGGCCAGATTGCCGCGGTCTGCGCCCAGCAGGCCATCGAGGGTCCGCGAAGCAAAGTCATGGACCAGCACCCGGCTGGCCGTGCTGCGGATCAGGGTCGGCACATCGGCGCTGTTATAGGTGGCCGCGAGCGCTGACTTGTCGTCCAGGCCGATACGGTAGACAAACCGCACGTCCATGTTGACGATCTGGAAGCTCTGCTTGTCGCCACTGCCACTGGCAATCACCTGGGACTTGTCGTTGATGTGGCTCGCGTCCCACAGCCGGTTGGCGACCACGGGCGCCGGGCCTTCCGCCGGCTCGGCCTGGGCCGGTGGCGCGGCCTCGCCGACGCTGGTGGCCAACTCGTGCACCACGCCGTTTTCCACACTCAGCACCCGCCCCAGCGGCCAGGGCAGCCCGGCATGCAGGCCAGGCCCGAACACCGCCACCGGTTTGCCGAAACGCTCATAAATGCCGCGATTGTGGAGGGATATTTCATGAATGCCGGTCAATAGCCAACCCACAGCGGCCACCACCAACGCCACCGGCAGCAACGCCCGACGCATATAGGTAAAGGCCCAGATCTGCCGCAGGTCGATGCCAAAGCGGTTGTGCAGCTCGTGTTGCAGGGCTCGCAGCGGTTGCGGTGGCCAGCGCAGCATATCGGCGACCACGCTGTGGGCCAGCAGCCGGGGCTCCAGGCGCGCGCGATGGGGGCTGAACAGGGACAACAGCGCCCGCAGCAGCAGTTCAACCGCCACCAACCCAGGCAACGCGCCCAGCAGCACCGCCAGACGCACCGGCCAGACAGCGGATTCGCCGGCAAACAACAGGCACAGCGCGCCCAGCATCAGGCAGATGATTGCCACCCGCGCCAGCTGCGCCAAGGCCCCGGCCTCCGGCCATTCGGCGGAGTGTTCCTGGGCCAGTTGCCGCTCGAATACCAGCAGGGCGAACGCCAGCAACAAGGCCAGCACCGCGCCCACACTGGCGGACACACCGAGGGCCGCGCCTGGCAACTCCAGGTTCCAGAACTGCTTGATGGCCCACAGCGCCAACAAGGCGCCGGCCGCCAGCCACAAGGTCGGCGCGCCGATCTGCGATAACAGCCCGCGACCACGCCGGCCCACGCCTTCGAGCAAACGCTCGTAGGCGGCAGGGGCTGCCGCGTCAAGAGGAGTGGTCTGTTGAACAATCAGGGGCGGTGCGTTTTCCATCGCCTCGGCACGCCAATGCGCCACCCACCAGGCCGATTGCAGGCCGCAGACCAGCACCGTCAGTGCCGCCGCCAGGTTCATCAGCAGCACCGGCCAGATCGACTGCGTTGCAAACAGCACCACAAACAACGCCAGCACCATCGCACTCGCTGCGACTGCGGTCAGGCCACCCCCCCAGCGTTTCAAGCGGCGAGCGTGAAACCCCGCGCGCTGAAACCGTGGCAAGGCCTGGACGCCCTCCCCTTCAGCATCAAGATCGACTTGCATACCACCCCAACAGGTACAGTTGTTCAAACCGGGCCTGTGGATAATTTCCAGGCCGCTGAAATCGAAACAATTGGTTACGATATAACAATAGTAGTGAAATTTTTGTCACGCCCTATGCCTTTTCGTCTGTGCGGTGCGTCAAAAAATCACTAGGCAACCCGGGGCCTCAAGGGAAGTACTGATGTCGGCGCCCCGGGATTTATGGCAATAATCCAACCCGGCTTCCCCAGCGTGACAAGGAACTGTCCCACCATGCTCTCGATTTATCAGCTCAAACCGCGCTTTCAGAACCTGCTGCGGCCTCTGGTACAGCGTCTTTACGACAACGGCACCACCGCCAACCAGATCACCGTGCTGGCCGCGCTGGTCTCGGTGCTGGTGGGCGTGGTGATCGCCTGTTTCGCCAGCCACCTGTGGCTGTTCGCCCTGATTCCCCTGTGGATGATCCTGCGCATGGCGTTGAACGCCATCGACGGCATGCTGGCCCGGGAGTTCGGCCAGCAATCGCGCCTCGGCGCCTACCTCAATGAACTGTGCGACATCGTTGCCGATTGCGCGCTGATCCTGCCGTTTGCGGTGATCCCCGGCGTCAGCCTGCTGCTGGTGCTGGCGGTCACGCTGTTGGCGCTGTTCAGCGAATACGCCGGCGTGCTCGGGCCGATGGTCGGCGCCACCCGGCGTTACGACGGGCCAATGGGCAAAAGCGATCGGGCGTTCATCCTCGGCGTCATGGCCACCGGCATTGCCCTGGGCTGGCTCGCCGCCGCCTGGATCAACGGCGTCCTGGCGATCGTCGCCGCACTGCTGCTTTACACCCTTGTGAACCGGGTCCGCCAGGGCCTTAAAGAAGTGCAGAACAACGCTCCCTCAGCATAAGGAAATTGCAATGCGCGATGCTCAACACCAGACGTTCACTACCCACGATGGCGTAGAACTGTTTTACCGGCACTGGCCAGCCACTGCCGCCACACCCGGCGAGCCGCGCCAGGCCGTGCTGTTGTTCCACCGCGGTCACGAACACTCCGGACGCATCGCCCACCTGGTGGACGAACTGGACCTGCCCGGCTTCGACTTCTTCGCCTGGGACGCCCGTGGCCATGGCCAGTCCCCGGGTGCACGGGGCGACAGCCCGAGTTTCGCCACCAGCGCGCGAGACGTGCAGACCTTTTGCGACCACTTGAACGCCACCTACCAGATCGACGAAGAGAACATCGCGGTCGTCGCCCAGAGTGTCGGCGCGGTCATCGTCTCGACCTGGGTCCACGACTACGCGCCACGCATCCGTTCCCTGGTGCTCGCGTCGCCGGCGTTCAAGGTCAAGCTCTACGTGCCCTTTGCCCGCAGCGGCCTGGCCCTGATGCGCAAGTTTCGCGGCAATTTCTTCGTCAACAGCTACGTCAAGGCGCGCTTTCTCAGCCATGACCCGGAACGCGTCGCGTCCTATGACAGCGACCCGCTGATCACCAAGGCGATTTCGGTCAACGTCTTGCTCGGCCTGTATGAGGCTGCCGATCGCGTGGTGGCCGACGCCCAGGCAATCCAGGTGCCGACCCAACTGCTGATTTCCGGCGCCGACTTCGTGGTGCACCGCAAACCCCAGGAGCAGTTCTTCGAGCGCCTGGGCAGTCTGCACAAGGAAAAACACATCCTGCCGGGCTTCTTCCACGACACCCTGGGCGAGAAGAACCGCGCCCCTGCGGTCGCCAGCGCACGACGCTTTATCCTGCAGACGTTCGCCCAGCCCCTGGACCGCCCTTCCCTGCTCGATGCCGATCGCCTGGGCGCTACCTGTGCCGAATCCGAATCCCTGGCCGCGCCGCTGCCGCACAACTCGCCCCGTGACCTGTACTGGCGCATGACCCGCGCCAGCATGCGCCTGGGCAGCCAGCTGTCGGCCGGGGTCAAGCTGGGCTTCGACACCGGTTTCGATTCCGGCAGCACCCTGGACTATGTGTACCGCAACAAACCCACCGGCACGTCGGCCCTGGGCCGCATGATCGACCAGAACTACCTCAACTCCATCGGCTGGCGCGGCATCCGCCAACGCAAGCTGAACGTCGAGGAACTGCTGCGCCTGGCCATGGGCAAGCTGCGCGAACAGAACAGCGAAGTGCGCATCGTCGACATCGCCGCCGGTCACGGGCGTTACATTCTCGAAGCCCTGCAAGGGGTCAGCCCGCTGCCGGAATCGATCCTGCTGCGCGACTACAGCGACATCAACGTGCGCGACGGCAGTGCGCTGATCGGCGAGAAAGGCCTGGGCCAGATCGCCCGCTTCGTCAAAGGCGATGCCTTCGACCGTGCCGACCTCGCGGCACTCGACCCGAAACCGACCCTGGCGGTGGTCTCGGGCCTGTACGAGCTGTTCGCTGACAACCAGATGGTCGGCGGTTCGCTGTCCGGCCTGGCCGAGGCCGTGGAACCCGGCGGTTACCTGGTGTACACCGGGCAGCCGTGGCACCCGCAGCTGGAACTGATCGCCCGCGCCCTGACCAGCCACCGCCAGGGCCAGGCCTGGGTCATGCGCCGCCGGACCCAGGCGGAGATGGACCAACTGGTGGAAGCCGCCGGTTTCCGCAAAGTGACCATGCGCGTCGATGAGTGGGGCATTTTCAGCGTGTCCCTGGCCCAACGGATGCAATGATGACCCACGCCGCAACGCCGGGCCGCGAGCCCGGCTTGCTGAAACCCGCGGTGCTCTGGTTGTTGCTGCTGGCACCGCTGTTTTTCAGCACCTACGGTTTCGCCACCTGGTATACCTCCCAGCGTGACGATGTCGGCAGCCTGGTGTTCGGCTGGGAAAGCCATATGCCGTTCTGGGCCTGGACCATCGTGCCCTACTGGTCCATCGACCTGCTGTACGGCCTGTCCCTGTTGCTGCCCGATAGCCGCGAAGAACTCAAGCGCCACGCCCTGCGCCTGCTGACGGCGCAGTTGATCGCGGTCAGTTGCTTCCTGCTCTGGCCGTTGAGCTTCACCTTTGCCCGGCCGGAGCTGGACGGGGTGTTTGGCTGGATGTTCGAGGTCCTGGCCGGGTTCGACAAACCGTTCAACCAGGCACCGTCGCTGCATATCGCCCTGCTGGTGATCCTCTGGGTCTGCTATCAACGGCATAGCCAAGGGATGTGGCGCTGGCTAGTACACGGCTGGTTCGCGCTGATCGGGGTCTCGGTACTCACCACTTATCAACACCACTTTGTCGACTTGCCCACAGGCGCCCTGGCCGGCTGGCTGTGCGTCTGGCTCTGGCCCCTGGACCGACCCAGCCCGCTGCTGCGCCTCAAGCCCGCCCAGGACCCCAAGCGCTGGCAACTGGCCGTGCGCTACGGGATTGCCGCGGCGCTGCTGGGCTACCCCGCCCTGACCCTGGGCGGCACCTGGCTGTGGCTGGTGTGGCCGGCTGTGGCCTTGCTGCTGGTGGCCCTGAACTACGCCCTGATTGGCGCCGAAGGCTTCCAAAAACGCGCGGACGGGCGCTTGACCCCCGCCGCGCGCTGGCTGCTGGCGCCTTACCTGGCGGCGGCCTGGATCAATTCTCGGCTGTGGACGCGCAAGCATCCACAGCCGGACCAGGTTGTGGATAACGTCTGGCTGGGGCGGATTCCGACCCCGGCCGAGCTGCGGGACAGTCCATTCAGCGCGGTGGTCGACCTGTGCGCCGAGCTGTCCCTGGATGCCCGGCACCTGGCCTACCGCTCGATCCCTGTACTCGACCTGACCGCGCCCAGCCCCGAACAGTGCCTGTCCGCCGCACAGGCCATCGAGAGCCTGCGCCAGCACGGACCGCTGCTGGTGTGCTGCGCCCTGGGTTACTCCCGCAGCGCCACCGCCATCGCCGCCTGGCTGCTGCACACCGGGCGCGCGGCCAACGTCGATGCCGCTATCGTGCAGATTCAGCGCGCGCGGCCGCAGATCGTCCTGCACCCGGCGCACCGTCAGGCCCTGGAGCAGTTATCCACAGTCGCGGGTGCGGTTTATGGCCACTGACATGCAATTGCACGCGGTGGCCAGCCTGTTGCGCCGCGGGCGCAGCCTGGATCAGTTATCCACAGGGCTGAGCCTGTTCGGTGTCGCCCTGGGGCTCAGCCCCTGGTGGCTGGCAACTTTCAATCCATGGCTGCTGTGTTTCGGGGTGACCCTGTTGGTGGTGGGCCTGCTGGAAAAATACTGGGCGCTGCGCGTGGCCTTCGATGCCGATCTGTTTCAACGGGTCGCCGACGATCCACAGCCACTGGCCGAGCGTACCCAGGCGCTGGACCTGGCCCTCAGCGCGCTGGGCCTGCAACCCGCCGCACGCGCTGGCCGGCCCTGGCCCGAACGTACCCGTGGTGCCCTGGGGCTGTTGCGCCGCCAGGCTCTGCTGCTCGCTGTACAAGTTTTGCTGACATTGGGCTTCATCCTGGCCAGCCCCTGGCTGGCCTTTGCCGGATAAGGAATTCTCATGTTCGAACCCGTGGTCTCCACCCTCATCACCTCTGCCGCGCGCAGCATCACCGGGGCCCGCAGCCTGTGGCTCGGCTGCGCGCCGGAAGCGACCCAGCGCATCTACTTCGCCAACCACAGCAGCCACGGCGATTTCGTGCTGCTCTGGGCCTCGTTGCCGCCGGCCCTGCGCAAATTGACGCGCCCGGTGGCCGGCTCCGACTACTGGCACAAGAGCACCCTGCGCCGCTACATCATCAACCGCGTGTTCAACGGCGTGCTGATCGACCGCGAGCGCAAAGAGCCTGTGGATAACCCCTTGCAGCCCATGCTCGATGCCCTGGAGAACGGTGATTCGCTGATCATCTTCCCCGAAGGCACGCGTAACCTCGAAGACGGCCTGCTGCCGTTCAAGAGCGGGATCTACCACCTGGCAAAAAGTTACCCACAGGCGCAATTGATTCCGGTGTGGATCGCCAACCTGAACCGGGTCATGCCCAAGGGCCGGTTCCTGCCGCTGCCGCTGTTATGCACCACCAGTTTCGGCGCCCCGCTGAACCTTGAAGAAGGTGAAAGCAAAGAGCACTTCCTTGAACGCAGCCGCGAAGCGCTGCTGGCCCTGGCCCCGGAGCATTCCTGACATGGATAAGCAAACCCTGATGTTGTTCGGCGGCATCGGTGCCATTTTGGTGCTGGCCTCGCTGATCGGTTTCATCCTCAAGCTGCGCACCCGCGGCACGCCCAACTCGGTGATCGACAACCTCAACGCGCGGATCAACGCCTGGTGGGTGATGGTGGTGGTGATCGGCCTGGCCTTCTGGCTCGGCACCAGCGCGGTGATCCTGCTGTTCTACGCGGTGTCGTTCTACGCCCTGCGTGAATTCCTGACCCTGACCCCGACCCGGCGCAGCGACTACCCGGCGCTGGTGGCGGCGTTCTACCTGGCGCTGCCCCTGCAATACCTGCTGATCTACTCAGACTGGTACGGGCTGTTTTCGATCTTTATCCCGGTCTACGTGTTCCTCCTGCTGCCGATCCTGGCGTCCCTGGGCGGCGACACCACGCACTTCCTGGAGCGCGCCTCCAAGGTCCAGTGGGGCTTGATGATCGCAGTGTTCTGCGTGTCGTTCGTACCGGCCCTGCTGACCCTCGATATCGCCGGCTATGAGGGCCGCAACCTGCTGCTGATCGCCTACCTGGTGATCGTCGTGCAGCTGTCGGACGTGCTGCAGTACGTCTGTGGAAAACTCTTCGGCAAACGCAAGATCGCGCCCAACCTGTCACCGTCCAAGACGGTGGAAGGCTTTGTCGGCGGCATCCTGCTGGCCTCGCTGATCGGCGGCGCGCTGTTCTGGATCACCCCGTTCAACATCTGGCAGTCGTTCCTGATCGCCCTCCTGATCAACCTGCTGGGCTTCGCCGGTGGCATCGTCATGTCGGCCATCAAGCGCGACCGTGGGGTCAAGGACTGGGGGCACATGATCGAAGGCCACGGCGGCATGCTCGATCGCCTGGATTCGGTGTGTTTCGCCGCGCCGATCTTCTTCCACCTGGTGCGCTACTGGTGGACCTGAGGTAACGACGCGCTATCGCTCGGGCGGGGGCATCGACCTCCCCCGAGCAATCTCCCTCCTGCTCCCCCCGCCTTCCTTCCTCGAAACCCGGCCCTTGACCGGCAGGCTTTCGAGGTCTCATATTACGACCGTAATTTTTTATTCGGCCATCCTTCAACGGTCTTCCTTTCCCATCCCTTGTGCAGGAGTAACGCCATGAGTACCTACGACGTCGTGATTCTGGGCGGCGGCCCCGGTGGCTACAACGCGGCCATCCGTGCCGGCCAGTTGGGGCTGAAAGCCGCCTGCGTCGAAGGCCGCGCCACCCTCGGCGGCACCTGCCTGAACGTGGGCTGCATGCCGTCCAAGGCGTTGCTGCATGCCTCGGAACTGTACGACGCGGCCATGGGCCAGGAATTCGCCAACCTGGGCATCGAGGTCAAGCCGACCCTCAACCTGGCGCAGATGATGAAACAGAAGGACGAAAGCGTGGCCGGCCTGACCAAGGGCATCGAGTTTCTGTTTCGCAAGAACAAGGTCGACTGGATCAAGGGCTGGGGCCATATCGACGGGCCGGGCAAGGTCACGGTGACCGACAACCAGGGCGCCAAGACCTCATTGCAGGCCAAGGACATTGTGATCGCCACCGGCTCCGAGCCGACGCCCTTGCCCGGGGTGGAGATCGACAATAAACGCATCCTCGATTCCACCGGTGCCCTGTCCCTGGGCGAAGTGCCCAAGCACCTGGTGGTGATCGGAGCCGGGGTCATCGGCCTGGAGCTGGGCTCGGTCTGGCGCCGCCTGGGGGCCGAGGTCACCGTGGTCGAGTACCTGGACCGGATCTGCCCCGGGGTCGACGGCGAAGCCGGCAAGACCCTGCAGCGCGCCCTGGGCAAACAGGGCATCACCTTCAAGCTCGGGGCCAAGGTCACCCGCGCCACCACCTCGGCCAACGGCGTGCAGTTGAGCGTCGAACCGGCGGCCGGCGGCAGCGCTGAGCTGATCGAGGCCGACTACGTGCTGGTGGCCATCGGGCGCCGGCCTTACACCCAGGGCCTGGGCCTGGAAAACCTCGGCTTGAGCACCGACTCGCGGGGCATGCTGGCCAACGAACGCCACCGTACGGCGGCTGCCGGGGTCTGGGTGATCGGTGACGTGACCTCCGGACCGATGCTCGCCCACAAGGCCGAGGACGAAGCCATGGCCTGCATCGAGCAGATCGTCGGCAAGGCCGCCGAGGTCAATTACGCGCTGATCCCCAACGTCATCTACACCCGGCCGGAACTGGCTAGCGTCGGCAAGACCGAGGAGCAGCTCAAGGCCGAAGGCCGGGCCTACAAGGTCGGCAAGTTCCCGTTCAGCGCCAACAGCCGGGCCAAGATCAACCATGAGACCGAAGGCTTCGCCAAGGTACTGGCCGACGAGCACACCGATCAGATCCTCGGGGTGCACCTGGTGGGCCCCAGCGTCAGTGAAATGATCGGCGAGTACTGCGTGGCCATGGAGTTCTCGGCCTCGGCCGAAGACATCGCCCTCACCTGCCACCCCCACCCCACCCGCTCCGAAGCCCTGCGCCAGGCGGCAATGGATGTGGAAGGGGCAGCAACGCAGTTCTAAGCTGCAAGCCTCAAACGTGTAGCTTGCCGCTGAGGGGGGCTTAGGCTCTCCTGCGCCAGAGCAGGTAGCCGGCGCCCAGCACCAGCAAACCGGCGCCCAGCAGCACACCGGTCTTGTGGGCCCGCAGTGTGGAATACAGCCCGTCCAGCCACTGGGTCAGGTAGCGTTTATTGGCGGTGTCGAAATTCGGCTCTTCACAGTTCATGCCGAAGTTGCCGGCCCATTCCACATAGGGGCCGTGTTCCACATAACGCTGGTAGTAGTCGATCTCGACATCGCTGCCCCGGGTCCAGCGCGCCGCCTTGCACAGCACCGCGGCGAAGGCCTGGCTGCTGTGAGGCAGGAAATCGGCGGCGGTGTTGGCCAAGGCTCCCGCCACATAGCGGTAGTGATAACGCACGTCGGGCTCGGCCTGGCTGGCCTGCTGGCGTTCGACTTCCGCCGCACTGACAAAGGGCCCGGCCGTGGTCGCGGGGATCTCCAGGCTGTAGTCCCCCCACAGGGTGCGGTAGTCCGGCCCCATCTCATACCCGAGGATCTCCATCCCCGACTTGCGCGCCAATTGCCCGGCCCGGTAGTAGGCTTCGGCACGGCCGGTGGGCAGCCAGGCCGATTCCGCCTGGCGCCGGTAATCGCCATAGGCCTTGGCAGTGGCCTGCAACTCGGGGCTGTCGAAGTAGCCCGGCGCTTCGGCGTAGCGGCCTTCGCGCAACAACCTGCGGCCGAGCAGCTCACGCAGCTGCGCGGCAATCGGCAGGGTCTGGTAGTAGCCCTGTTCCTGCTTCGGCGTCGGCGGTGGCGCCGGGACCTGGGTGTCGACGAACTGCTTGAGTTCATCCACGGTCAGCACGCGCTCGGCCACGGTGGCCGCGTCCTGCCAGTAGATGTCGTCGCTGTGATACAGCTGCTCGAACGCCTGCAGGTAATCGCCACGCTCCAGCGCCAGCACCGCACTTTCACCCTCGACCCGGCAGCCGGGCCTGAGGGTTTCGTAGTTGCCGTCCTCGCCGGTGCGCTCACCCCAGCTTTCGCCCTGGGGGAAGGCCTTGGCCGCCTTGGCATAGGCGCTGGCCGCCGCGGCCTTGTCATCGTCGCGCAGCGCCAGCTTGGCCCGCAGCCACCAGGCCAGGCCGCCATCGCCGGCCCGTTCGAGCAGCAGCTTGGTGGTGGCGTAGTCGCCGATCTGATAATTCAGCGCCGCCAGGCGGTCGGCGTTGTCCAGGCTGCCGCTGGCCGAATGGCTGAGCAGCTTGATCATTTTCTGATCAGACTCCGAGCGCTGAGTGGGTTCGCCAGTCATGCGACTGATCAGGCTCGCCGCCAGCAAACGCGGGACGGCGGGGTGACTGAACAAGGCCTGCAACTGCTCTTCAGGCAGTGCCGCGAGCTCGCCCGCCAGCTCACGCAGGGAGCTGGTGCCGATCGACGAACCCAGGCGACTCTGGCTGGCATACAGCTCGATGGCCTGCTGCCAGTCGCCGGCCATTTTCGCCACGCGGGCTTCTTCGCCCAAACTGGCGATGCCCAGTTCCAACGGGTCGCCAAAGCCGTCGATGCTCAATTGCCGCGCTTGCTGAAAGGCCTGCCGGGCCTGCTGCATCAATGCCTGACGGCCCTGTTCGTCGAGATCGCCAGCCTCCTGGCCCATGGTGTACAACGCCCGCCCCAGGGAATAGGCCGCCCAGGTACTGCGCAGTGCGCGCTGCGGCGCCGGCAAGGCCAGCACCTGGCGGAAATACTCCGCCGCCTGGGCGTTGTCGCCGGCCTTGAAGGCCACGGCCCCGGCCAGGTACAGGTTGATTTCCAGCGGCAGGCTGGCGCCCTGTTGCTGCGCCTGATGCGGGTCCTGCAGTTGGCGCAACTGGGCCACCAGCGTGCGCTGGGCGTCAGTCAGGCCGTCCTGCTCGGCTTTGTCCCGCTGCTCCTGGTACGGCTGCTCGCCACCGTCGTAATAGGGCGACAGCGAAGCCTCGGTCGCCGGCTTGAGCCCGGCAATTACCTGCCCCAGGCGGCTGACCTCGAACTGAAAGCTGCCCTCGGGCAACACGGCCAGGGTCTGCGCCCGGTCACCCAGCAGGCGCGCCGGGAAAAACGGCCCGCAGGCCAACGCCGAGGTCAGCGGCAGGCACAGGCTCAGGCACAACAGGTGACGGGGTTTAGGGACGAACATGGGACGCTCCTTGATCAATTCTTGAACAACGCGCCCAGCCCAGGGCTCGCGCGCTTCCTGCCTGCAAACGGCCTTCACTGCGCCGGGTGAACAGCAACTGCCCGGGGCGTTGTTGCACCCCGTAACCGGCCAGGGCGTCGCTGGCCTGGCAGCCTTCCACCACCAGGCTGACCTGCTCGGGCAAGGGGCTGTCGAGATTGCCCGTGTTGCCCAGGCGAATATCAAACAGACCGTCTTTTTCGCTGAATGTCAGCTGCCACCGGCTGATCAGTTCATCACCACGGGCCACAGCGCCCAGGGTTTCGACACTCCAGGCCCGCCGATCGCCCTGGAGCGGCAGGCGAAACCAGATCAGCCCCGCCAGATGGGGCAGCCGATCCCCGCGCAATTCACGAGCCAGCTTGGCCAGTTGCACCGGGTCGGCCATCAGCTCACGGCGCTGGCCAAGGCCTGGCACCGGCACTTCGCTTTCAATCACCGGCGCCCCGCCATCACTGGGCAGCAGGGCCACGCCGTAGGCCGGCAAGGCCAGGTAGAACGGTTTGTCGCTGACCTTGGCCCAGCGCTCGGCCCATTGCCGGGCCTGCTGTGGATCGAACAGGCCGTGCCGCGGATCGCTGACGGCATGCACCTGCAACACGCTGCTGTCGACCGTGGCCAGCAGCGCCGGCAACTCGCGACTGCCCAGCCACGACGGCAAGGCGGTGATGCTGAGCTTGAGGGAGGCCGGCAATACGCCGCGCAATTGAGTGAGGAACCCGGCATAGGCCGGCAGCCGCGCACTGCCGGCGTCGTGGTCGATCTCCACCCCGACCGGGGTCAAGCCCTGGGCCTGCCAGTCGGCGAGCAATTGCAGGATCTGCGCGCTGACCTCGGCCTGATCCAGACTCTTGAGCTGGCCATCGAGGCGAATCACCGCAATCAGCGGGCGCCCGTCGGCCTTGAGCAGCGGTGCATCGATGCGTGCGCGGCTCCAGCCGGCACCGGGGAAGGCCTGCAGCGCCAGCACGCGCAAGGTGGAAAAGTCGGCGCGGGTCCGGGCCAGTGCATCGCCATGGGCCGGGGTCCATTGGCGTTGCCAGATATAGAGCTGCTGGTCGAGCGCGGTCGTGTCCCTGGGCTCGCAGCCGCCGAGCAACAGGGCGAACAGCAACACACAAAGGCGGACGCAGACGGAAGCGGACATGAATCGCGGGTATCCCTTGACGCAAAAAGGGCCGGTTCAAGGCCCTGTTTTCAGATCCGCCAGCCTACGCAGGCCCAGGCTTGGGAGCAATGCGCGCCGGGTATTTTTAGACGCTCCGGTCAAACCGAGGGCGCCGGGAAATGCCCGCGCAAACCCAGGGCCGCCGGGCGTCGTACCAGGTGCTCGACCTGCAGTTGCCAGACTCGCTCGGCCCCCGGCAAGGCCTCGACCTGCGGGCCCTCAAGGATGATCTGCGTACGGCCGCTGAGTTGCAGCAGATCGCCCCGGGCAAAGTCGATAAACAGCAAGCCGGCGCGGGGATTGAGCAGCAGGTTACCCAGGGTGTTGAAGAAACGGTTGCCCGAGTAATCCGGAATCGTCAGGCAATTACCCTCGACCCTGACGAACCCGGGCGGCCCGCCACGATGGGAAACATCCACCGAACGGCCCTCGGGCTGGTCCAGGTAACTGGCGACAAACAGCGTATCGGCGGCGCTGATCAGGGCCGTCGCGGCCGCGTCCAACTGTTCCAGCCGTTGCACCGCAGGCATGGCCGAGGTGATGGCTGGCGCCTGCTCGAACTCGCGGCGCTGGATGTATTGCGGGCAATTGCCGAACGCCTGCTGCACTGCAACGCTGAAACCGTCTGCGGCGTAAGCCTGGAGCCGGCCATTGAGCCGGTTCCGGCGCCGCGTGTGCAGCTCGATCCCGAGCAGGCCGATGGCGGCGCCCGCAGCCAGCTGCGCCGGGTCTTCGGGCGCTGGCAACCGCTCAATGCGCAACAGGTCCGGCGCCGGGCTATGGGCGAAGCCGGGCGGCCCTTCAAGGAGGCTCGCCCAAGGGTTGCCCGCAGCATCCACCGCGCCAAACAGCAGGAAAGGCAACTGCTGATAGAACTGGCGGTGCTGATCGGGCATTGCCTGGCGGATCACCTTGCTGCCAAGCGCTTGCATGCGCTCGACCACCCCCATGTGCGCCTGCAACTGTTGTTCACCGGCGTGCCAGGGCGATTGTGGGTTCATGACGATGGCTCCCTTGTGCCCGAGGCACAGTCAACAGGGGCGCCAGCCGGGCTGGGCCCTCAATGGTTTACGCGGTGTACAGGCCGGCCACGGTCCGCGGCATCGGGACAAAACCGGGCCAGGCTTCGATGCGCGCCAGCCAGGCGCGGACCTGGGGGTAATCGGCCAGGGACACGTTGCCTTCCGGGGCGTGGGCGATATAGCTGTAGCACGCCACATCGGCGATGGTTGGCTCGGCACCTGCCAGGTAAGGCTGCGGCGCCAGTTCCTGATCGAGCACCTTGAGCAGCGCGTGAGAACGGGCAATCACTTGCGGGGCATCGCCCGGCGCGCCAAACACCGTAATCAGGCGTGCCGTGGCCGGGCCCGAGGCCAACGGCCCCGCCGCCACCGACAGCCAACGCTGAACCCGTGCCGCGCCTACCGGGTCACTTGGCAGCCAGCGGCCCTGGCCATAGCGCTGCGCCAGGTACACCAGAATCGCGTTGGAGTCGGCCAGGATCACCCCCTGGTCATCAATCACCGGCACCTGGCCGAATGAATTCAATGCCAGGAACGCCGGCTGTTTGTGTGCCCCCTGGGTCAGGTCGACCAACAGGGTCTCGACCGGCAGGTGCAGCAACGACAGCATCAACTCGACGCGGTGCGCGTGGCCAGAACGGGGGAAGTTGTAAAACTTGATCGGGGACTGGGACACAGGAACTCCGCAAGGTAACGGCGGCTCACGGGAGCCGCACTGACGGGAGCCATTTTCCACCCTGTGTGAAAACTGCAGAATCACTAGAAAACACAATCCATTATTTCATTGGCTGCAATAAAACCTGATAGCTAGCGGCTCAACGCGGGGTGCTCGCGCAGCCCCTGTACCGCCAGATCGACAAAACTGCGCACCCGCGCCGGCGCCTTGCGCCCGCCCTGATACACCACATGAATCGGCAAGGGCGCCAGCTCGAAGGCCTGCAAGACGATTTCCAGTTCGCCAGCCGCCACTCTGCTCCCCACCTGGTACGACAGCACCCGGGTCAGGCCCAGCCCCAGGCACGCCGCGCTGATCGCCGCCTGGTTGGCGGAAACCAGCAGCCGTGGCTCCAGGCGAATACTCAGTGCGGTGCCGCCCTGCTCAAACTGCCAATGACGCGACTGGCCGACCGCAGACGGGGCAATGATCGGCGCCTGACGCAAATCCTCCGGGTGCTGGGGCCGACCATAGGCCGACAGAAAGGCCGGCGAGGCACACACCACCCGGCGCACTTCGCCAACCCGGATCGCATGCTGGCCGCTGTCCGGCAGCTCGCCGATGCGCACCGCGACGTCGATGCCCTCGTCGACCATGCTCGCCACCCGATCCACCAGCAACGCGTTGATGCTGACCTCGGGAAACTGGCGCAGGTAATCGACCACCAGCGGCGTGACAAACAAATCGCCAAACAACACCGGCGCGGTGATCGTCAGTTGCCCACGGGGCTGGGCATGCACCCCGGCGGCCGAGGCTTCGGCGTCCTGCAATTCGCCAAGGATTCGCCGGCAGTCTTCCAGGAAACGCTGGCCGGCATCGGTCACGTGCACGC
This sequence comes from Pseudomonas sp. MF09150, assembly GCF_059862355.1. Taxonomy (NCBI): domain Bacteria; kingdom Pseudomonadati; phylum Pseudomonadota; class Gammaproteobacteria; order Pseudomonadales; family Pseudomonadaceae; genus Pseudomonas; species Pseudomonas sp. MF09150. The sequence goes on from NZ_JCBCUS010000003.1 coordinate 678,505, forward strand.
TGCGGGTGGTGCGGGTCAGCAGCAGGCTGCCAATGCGCTGTTCGAGTGCCGCCACCGCGCGGGTCACACTGGCCGCCGACAGGTTCAAGCGCCGGGCCGCCGCCGCAAATCCCTGCTCTTGGGCAACGCAGACGAACACCTGCATTTCCTGGAATCTATCCATGGATCAACCTCGGCGGCGGTGGTTGTTCTAGCGAATGCACCAGGTGGTGACGTCATGCTTGTCGAACGCCACGCAGCCGTTGTTCTTGGCGATCAACCGATAAGGCGCATCCGGCGTGTAGGAGAAATAGAAATAGTGCTGTCGGTCTTCGCCGTACAGCCAATAGGACGACGACCCCTGGTTGGTCACCGTGGGTTCGAAGGTCCAGATCGACGACTCGGCCGGGATGAAGTTGGAGCGCTCCAGCAGCAACAGCAGACCGTTGGACAGTACCGGCGTCAGGGCCCCCAGCAACAAGAGCGAGGCCGCGCCGACCAGGATCAATGGATACAGCAGGCGCGACCTGGGCATTTAACGAGCTGACGCCGCGACATTGGCCCGCGCCGTGTGCAGCTTCTTGTAGCTGTCGATCAGCCGCAGGTGCCGGTCGAGCCCTTCCAGCTTCATGCTGGTCGGTGTCAGGCCGTAGAAACGCACGCTGGAATTGACCGAACCGATCGCGGCGTCCATCCGCTCATTGCCGAACATGCGGCGGAAATTGACCTCGTAGTCTTCCAGCTCCAGGTCTTCGTCCAGTTCCATTTCCAGCACCGCGTTCACGGCCTGGTAGAACAGCCCGCGCTCGACCGTGTTGTCGTTGTACTGGAGGAAGGTTTCGACCGCCTCCTTGGCTTCTTCAAATTGCTGCAGGGCCAGGTAAATCAGCAGCTTCAGCTCAAGGATGGTCAACTGGCCCCAGGCCGTGTTGTCGTCGAACTCGATGCCGATCAAGGTGGTGATATCGGTGTAGTCGTCCAGCTCACTTTCCACCAGACGCTCGACCAGGTCTTTCAGAGCCTCCTCATCCAGGCGATGCAGGTTGAGGATATCGGCGCGGAAGAACAGCGCTTTGTTGGTGTTATCCCAAATCAGATCGTCCACCGGATAAATTTCCGAGTAGTCCGGCACCAGGATGCGACAGGCCGGGGCGCCGAGATGCTCGTACACCGCCATGTAGGCTTCTTTACCCATGCCTTCGAGAATGCCGAACAGCGTCGCGGCCTCTTCGGCGTTGGCGTTCTCACCCTGGCTGGTGAAGTCCCACTCCACAAACTCGTAGTCCGACTTGGAGCTGAAGAAACGCCACGACACCACGCCGCTGGAGTCGATAAAGTGCTCGACGAAGTTGTTCGGCTCAGTGACCGCATGGCCTTCGAAAGTCGGCTGGGGCAAATCGTTGAGGCCTTCAAAACTGCGGCCTTGCAGCAGTTCAGTGAGGCTGCGCTCCAGCGCCACTTCCAGGCTTGGGTGGGCGCCAAACGAAGCGAATACACCGCCGGTGCGCGGGTTCATCAAGGTTACGCACATCACCGGAAACTCACCGCCCAGGGACGCGTCCTTCACCAGCACCGGGAAACCCTGGGCTTCCAGACCCTGAATCCCCGCCAGGATCCCAGGGTATTTGGCCAGCACTTCCTGGGGCACATCCGGCAGCGCGAATTCACCTTCGATGATTTCGCGTTTCACCGCACGCTCGAAGATCTCCGACAGGCACTGCACCTGGGCTTCGGCCAGCGTGTTGCCGGCACTCATGCCGTTGCTGAGGAACAGGTTTTCGATCAGGTTCGATGGGAAATACACCACCTCGCCATCGGACTGACGCACAAAGGGCAGCGAAACGATGCCGCGCTCTTCGTTGCCGGAGTTGGTGTCGTACAAATGCGAACCGCGCAACTCGCCATCGCGGTTGTAGATCTTCAGGCAATACGCATCGAGAATGCCGGCCGGCAGTTCATCTTTACGGCCGGGCTTGAACCAGCGCTCATCCGGGTAATGCACAAACGCCGCGTTGGCGATGTCCTCGCCCCAGAACTGATCGTTGTAGAAGAAGTTGCAGTTGAGGCGCTCGATAAACTCGCCCAGGGCCGACGCCAGCGCACCTTCCTTGGTCGCACCCTTGCCGTTGGTGAAACACATCGGCGAATGCGCATCGCGGATATGCAGCGACCACACATTGGGCACGATATTGCGCCACGAGGCGATCTCGATCTTCATCCCCAGGCCCGCCAGAATGGCCGACATATTGGCGATGGTCTGCTCCAGCGGCAGGTCCTTGCCCACAATGTAGGTGCCTGCATCGCTGGCCGCATTGGGCATCAACAACGCCTGGGCATCGGCATCCAGGTTTTCCACTTCCTCAATCACAAACTCCGGCCCGGCCTGCACCACCTTCTTCACCGTGCAACGGTCGATGGAGCGCAGGATGCCCTGACGGTCTTTGTCGGAAATATCAGCCGGCAACTCAACCTGGATCTTGAAAATCTGGTTGTAGCGATTTTCCGGGTCAACAATGTTGTTCTGCGACAGGCGGATATTCTCGGTAGGAATACTGCGAGTGTCGCAATACAACTTCACGAAATAGGCCGCACACAGCGCCGACGAAGCCAGAAAGTAATCGAATGGACCCGGTGCCGAGCCATCGCCCTTATAGCGAATAGGCTGATCGGCCACTACCGTGAAGTCATCGAACTTGGCTTCAAGTCGAAGGTTGTCGAGAAAGTTGACCTTGATTTCCATGGGGGATTACCAGAATAACGAGCCACAAATTTGGCCGGTATTATCCGGTTTTTCGGTCGGAAGTCTTGTGCTTTTCCGTGAGGGCTGCTGGCCGGCCCTGTGCAGCAGGGCTACGGGCGATCAATAGACCGCGTTATTTTCAACCCGGCCTTATATCGGCTGAAAAGCCGCAGCCATGTTGCTTATACCCAGTAGTTACGGGCGAATAATGCCCAGCCGAGATTAATACAATTGCCAATTAAGCAAGATATCGCCGCCAAGTTAGCGGTGCATAACTCTTGTCGATGTTTTTATGCGATCAACTAGCTGGACGTAGAATTTTTCAGCCAATGCATATCAAGAGAAAGGGCTGTCCTGTACCCAGCCAAAAAAATCGCCACGCTGTTTCCCGTGGGAAGAGAAACCGACGTGGCGGTGTTTATTTACGCTCAGTGACCAGACGCTGAATCCTCGAACGCCCCCCAAGCTATTCGGCATTACTCGCGTTATGTCTTAACATAGCCGGTTGCCGAAAGAACCGTCATGGCCATAGCCATGAAGGGCTTTCATCCTTTGCAATAAGTGTGGTGAAGATGAACAAGCCTTTCATTTCTTTGTGCCCTGAAATTACTCGGGCGCACGCCCTGACGCTGATGGATTGGTTGGAGGACGAACGCGTTACCTGCTATCTGAGCGATTCGCGTCATGTCTCGCGCTCCATCGAGCAAGCCATCGATCGGACTCAATCGCCGATCCTGACCCATCTATTCAACCAGGGCGGCCGATTCTTCATGGCCTATGACCGGCATGACGCACCGGTGGGCTTTGTCCGTCTGATCAAGACCGACTCAAATTGCGAGATAGTCCTGGTCATCGGAGACAGCGACAAATGGGGCCGCAACCTTGGCGCCCGTACGATCCGCGAAGGCATGAAACTGGCCTTCCTCGACATGCGGGCCAAGAAGCTCATCGCCAAGATCCACCCGGACAACGCGCGCTCGCTGAAAGCCTTTTTGCGCAGCGGCTTTGTGCTTGAGAGCGAAACGCCGACATTGAAGTCATTTTCCATGACGGCGGGGCGCTATCGCCAGTTCTTGCGCGAAGGTGCTGCTGGCGACTCCACCAGGATCTACATCACTGAAATCGACAAGGCCAGGCTCGAAAGTCTAATCGTGCTCGAGCAAGGCCCGGCCGTTGTTGAACTCGAACATGAGCTTGAGCGAGCCATTGTGGTCAAGCCACAGCAGGTGGCGCGCAATGTCGTCACGATGAACTCCAGGACCTTGCTGCAGCTGGACGACGAAGAGATGGAAGTGGCCTTGGTCTACCCTGAAGACGCGGACAGCAACGCAGGGAAGCATTCCGTGTATTCCGATATCGGCGCCGCCATCCTGGGCTATCAGGAGGGGGACGCCATCGACTGGCGAATTTCAGATCGGACCCGTCGGATTGAGATCAGGAAAGTGCTTTACCAGCCGGAGGCTGCGGGCGATTTCCACCTTTAACTGCGCCCTTTGCTCAGTGTTGGACCATCAGGCGCGAGGTGGTTGCGAAAGGCAGGAGGCGGTAGGACAGACCTAGCCGGCTCCTGCGACACTTTTAAGCCTCTCAATCCACGCTGGGTACCAACAACATAGTTTGACACAACCCATCGCGTAAATCGGGGTCTGTAGGATGATTCGCGATAAAGACAACAGCAACATAGATTGACACAGATGGGCTGCGCTTCAAATACAGGGCCGGGCTGCTCCCAACATAGTGTGACACCAACAACTGAAGTAAGCGGTCAGGAGGGGAGCAGCATAATCTGCGGTCTTCAGCACAAGCTCAGTGCGATGTCTAAATCTGTGCGCAACCTACGGCCGGCTCCCATAAGCACATAAACCGTATTTTTCGTCTCAAACAAGCAGTTGTGAGTGAAGGAAACCCCCAACGTTGATCTGACCCAATCACCAGGCGCAAAACGACCTTTTCTATCTTGGATAACCGTCAATGCGTAAACCAAGGCAGGGATAAGCCCTCTATCGGTGATGGCTATTCGTTGACGTGTTGTAACTTCGAGATCCAAGATTACCCAATCAGCAACAAGGCAATATGCACGGGAAGGAAAATGCAGACCTGCGAATGTCACTGCATCTAAATCGGGGAGTGGGCACCCGTTTATGTTTTCGCCTGCGGAAAGCAGCGAGGTAAACGCCGCCAAATTCATTCATCCCTCCAGCCGGTCGGTAAACTGACTCGAACGTGAATCATCCATAAGCATAGCTCTCAGCGAACAGCCTGGTACCGATGGCGACGAATAGTAGCCAGGTCGCCTCACACCTGGTTTCTCAACTCTCCCTTTATCTCACTGAACGGGATGATTTCTATTGGCGGCGTCACAGCACAAATCGGTTTACGCCAATAATCCACGCTATGCCATTGGCCGTGCTTGAACCCAACCTCTGGGTAGGTGCCGATGTGGGTGAACCCGAGTGCTTCATGGATACCTATACTTCCTGCGTTGGGTAAGGCAATGCCGGCATAGGCTGCATGAATCCCCTGTTTCTCTAGAACTGGTAGAAGCTGCTGATAAAGCGCACGACCAACCCCTTTTCGGTGCACAGCCGGATCAACATACACGGTGACATCCGCCGACCATCGATAGGCTTCTCTCGCTCGATGCTCGCTTGCGTAAGCGTATCCAACGACGTTGCCCTCCACCTCGGCTACCAGATAGGGATGCGGCGGTAGTGTTGCGGTTATTCTTGATGCCATCTCATCAACAGTCGGTGGTATCAGCTCGAACGAGATGACTGAGTTCAAACCATTGGAGCATAGATAATCTGGATGGCAGGGGCATCAGATGGTGTAGCAACCCTCACTTTGTAATTCATGTCTTTCCTTACTGCCCCTTTAAAAAATCGCGTTTGAAAGGCTGAACCACCTTAAGGCCTAGCCCTTCAGGATGTCGCGATAGGAACGTGAACTACGCCTTGAGCGGGCTTACCGCATCCACGAACCGTAGAGAGCATCGTTCAGTGAATTGTGAGCTTTTGCTCATGGGGACTAGGCTGCGGGATATCCACGACAACGTCTTTAGCACCGAGAACCTTCGCCAGGAACAGCGCCGTTAACCCACCGAAAAACTGCGCGATGATGAACAGCGCTACGTCTGACATCCGTATCCCCGAGAATGTATTGGTGAACACGCGAGCAATCGTCACCGCCGGATTCGCACTTAAAAACCAGTCGGACCCTACGCATGCGCTTCAAGTTTAAATCATGCCGCCCGTCAGGAGACACATGCGAAGATTCGTTGTAAATAGGAGCCACTCATCGGTGGGTATGTGCCGCAGAAATATTTTTTTGAAAAAAAATACAGACATTACAGAATTGTAATTCTTCAATCATCTCCCTGTTATCTTCAAATTGCAACGATACAAGTCGGCGACGATACGAAAGCGCAACGCGCTTTCCGTAAACAATAATTCCAGCCGAAGAACTTACTAGTTCTGCCAAACCTAAGGAGTGATTAATGGATAACAATACAAAATTCTCAATGGCCGCTTTAGCGTTGGTTGTCAGTTCTGGGCCTTCCATGGCATTCGCAGAGGAAAAGACTGGGGGATTTATCGAAGATAGTAGTCTTTCCGTGCTAAATCGAAATTTCTACTTCAATCGTGACCATCGTAACGGGCAATCAAGCCCCACAGGCAATGGTTATTCAGAGACTTGGTCGCACGCGATCATCAGTAAATTTGAATCCGGTTTTACTCAAGGCACTGTCGGTGTGGGCGTCGATGCTTTCGCGATGATTGGGTTGAAGCTTGATACGGGTGACGGTCGAAATGGTGGTCGTAGTTCGTTCGATGTACTGCCTGTCAATGGCGATGGTGAGGCTCGAGATGAGTACACAAAAGTCGGTGGGGCAGCAAAGGTTCGCGCTTTTGACACAGTAGTGAAAGTTGGTGATGTTTTTCCAGCGAACCCCGTCGTGGCTTCTGGCGACTCAAGACTACTACCCGAAAGTTTCCGCGGTGTAACCGCGACCAATACCAGCATTGAAGGACTGACTGTTCAAGGTGGTCGCCTGCACGCCATGAGCCAACCAGTCTCCAGCAATATGCGCGACAACTTCGCGACATTCTATGCAGGGCCTGTTAATTCACCTTGGGTAGGCTATTTCGGCGGCGACTACAACGTTAACAAAAATATCATCGTTAGTCTCTATTCCAGTCGCCTCAAAGACGCTTGGAATCAATACTATGCGGGCACGGGATTGAATTACTCACTGTCTGATCAGCTTTCTGTATTCGGTGGCGTGAATTACTACAAGGCCGTTGATGAAGGAAAGAAACTGCTGGGAGAATTCGACAACAATATTTGGAGCGCTAAAGTTGGCGTGAAGTATGGTGCGCACTCACTTGCACTTTCTCACCAGCGAAATAATGGTAATGACGACTTCGACTATCTGCGTCAGTCGGACTCTATCTTTCTCGACAACTCGATCCAATACAGCGATTTTAACTCGCCAAAAGAACGTTCGTGGATGGTTCGCTACGACCTCGACATGAGCTCGTACGGCGTACCAGGCCTGTCGTTTATGACACGTTATGGTCGCGGCACCGACGCTGACTATTCCAACGCTAACGCAACATACATGAGGCGCGATGCAGACGGGAACCCGTTGACAGATCAGAAACGTTGGGAGCGCGACATTGAGGTGAAGTACGTCGTTCAGACAGGTTCCTTGAAAGATATGTCTTTCCGCTTGCGGCAAGCGAATACTCGCGCAACCGCTTTTGAATCGGATCTGGATGAGGTCCGTGTGATTGTTGAGTACCCACTCGCCATTCTGTAATACCTAAACGGGAAAATTCTCGGTTCTTCTAAATTGTCCCATTTTTGATTGAAAATTTCAAAATTGTAATTTTTCAATCATCTCCACGTTAACTAGGATTGCTTATAGTGAGTGGGAGTTATTAGGAATCTAGCTAGCGCATCTGGTTAGATCTCTACAGACAAGTAGCAAGCCTGTGAAAATCTGGAAACTCATTGTTGCTCAGTTAAAGCTACAATTTCACCTTTAGAAGCTCCTTCGGAAAAGGGTGAATTTTTAAGACGTCCCTCGGGACGTCTTTTTTATACCTGTTCGAAGCGAATCTAAAAAACGCCCGATTCCTATTTTTCATATCAGTCGAGCGTTATAGATTGTTCAGATAGTAGGATAGCTACTAGCCACCACGTTTGCGACACTCTCCAGCCACAGTGTACCTAATCGTATTTAGCTGCCCATTTGAATCTTCATAAGTCATGGCGGCTGGCACCACCGCGCAGACTTTTGCAGGCCGCACCACACTGATCACTTTCACAACATCCATCTTCATTCCGTACTCGTATTGTTTCGCTACAGGTGCGCTTTTCCCTTGGCTAATAGCATACTGCTCCATAGCTTTAGCATTAGCCGCCATCATTTTCTCAAAGGTTTTGTCTCCTCCCCCTTCAGCAGAGACAAGAGAGGATAACGCCAGAGTTCCAGCGAGAGTAATAATGCTCATGAATTTCATATTGAGTACCTCATATATTAACAGTTACCAGAATATCAACTAGAACATTGCGTAGGTGTGGCGCCAGGATTACCGATGTCCAATCTGCCATCCAAAAAAAACCGCAACCGGAAACCGGAAGCGGTTTTTTTTATTCAGCGTACTGCTACATTTACATTTCATCAGTCTCATCTTTAGCATCACTTGACACTACTGGCTCGATTTTTCCTTCTTTAGCCACGTACTTCTCCATTGCTAGATCATTTGCGACCATCATTTTCTCAAAGGTTCTGTCTCCGCCACCTTCGGCTAAAGCAACTGAAGAAAGGACTAAAGCACTCGCAAGAGCAAAAATTTGAGCAATTTTCATACTGACACCTCATCTAGTTGACACTCTTAGGGTATCAATTCGAACCTATCAACACGGTGGCGCCTAGATTACAGATTCGTTATGTTGCGCACATAAAAAAGCCCCCCATCGAATCTCGATAGGAGGCTTTGAGAAAACTAAATTATATGGATGCTATTTTGTCGTCTTTGGTTTCTTCCTCGTCTCGGCGGTGCACCCATTGATAAAGAGCAGGCAGTATCAGCAGAGTCAACACAGTTGAGGATAGGATTCCCCCGATTACTACGGTAGCTAGGGGTCTTTGAACCTCTGCCCCCGTTCCGGTTGCCAGTGCCATCGGAATAAACCCAAGAGAGGCCACGAGAGCTGTCATCAACACCGGACGTAAACGTGTGAGAGCCCCTTCATTAATTGCGGAACTTAAAGAATGTCCTTCCTCGCGTAGATTACGTATGAAAGCGATCATCACCAGACCGTTTAGCACCGCCACTCCCGACAACGCGATGAAACCAACACCTGCCGAGATCGATAGCGGGATGTCTCTCAGCCATAAAGCCATGACACCCCCTGTCAATGCGAACGGAATACCAGTAAACACCAGTAGGCCATCCTTGAGGTTGTTGAACATCATGAACAAGAGTGCGAACACCAGAAGCAGGGCAACCGGCACTACAATCTGTAGTCGCTTGGCAGCGGATTGGAGCTGCTCGAACTGCCCTCCCCAAGTGGTCCAGTAACCGGATGGGATTTGCACTTCCTTATCAATGGCGCTACTGGCCTCCTGTACAAAAGAGCCGATATCACGCCCACGCACGTTGGCGCTGACGATCACCAGACGCTTGCCGTTTTCTCGGCTGACCTGGTTAGGTCCCAACACTAGATCGAGGGTCGCCACCTCTGAAAGAGCTATGAATCCGATCTGGTCAGCATTGGTGTTGAGCAACGCCGGTACCGGGATTAGCAATGTGGACAATCCCTCGAGATCCTTACGCATCGCGTCGGATAAACGCACCACCATGTCAAATCGGCGGTCTCCCTCATACATCGTACCGGCTTGTCGACCGCCAACTGCCACCGCAATGGTGTCTTGCACGTCGCCTACGTTGAGTCCGTAACGGGCGGCTTTGTCGCGGTCGATGTTGATGGTCAGTACCGGCAGTCCCGACGTTTGCTCAACTTTGACCTCGGAGGCACCATTGATCTTCAGCATTGATGCGGCGATTTTTGCAGCGGTGCCGTTGAGCACCGCCATGTCATCACCGAATACCTTGACCGCCACATCACTACGTACGCCTGAAATCAACTCGTTGAAACGCAGTTGAATAGGCTGAGAAAGCTCATAGTTGCTTCCGGGCATCGCAGCTGCAGCTTTTTGAATATCGTCTATCAATGCCTCCCTTGATTTATTCGGATCAGGCCATTGACTCTTCGGCTTGAGCATCACATAGCTGTCAGAAATGTTTGGAGGCATTGGATCGGAGGCAATTTCGGCAGTACCTGTACGACCAAACATCCGTTTGACCTCCGGTACTTTTGCCAATACCAGGGTTTCAAGGCGTTGCTGCATCTCTACCGATTGCGTCAGGCTGGTACCTGGGACACGCAATGCTTGCAACGCGAAATCGCCTTCGCTGAGACTCGGCACAAACTCACTACCCATCCGACTTGCGACCACACCGCATATTGTGATCACGCCTAATGCCATGGCGAATGCCAACGATCGATGGCCCATGACCCAGTCCAAAGCTGGAGCATACATCCGGCGGGCGCCACGCATGATGACGTTTTCTTCTTCCTTGACCTTGCCGGTCACGAACATCGCAATCGCAGCAGGGACAAAAGTTACTGACAACAACATCGCCCCCAGTAAGGCGATCACTACGGTGAAGGCCATCGGGTGGAACATTTTTCCTTCGACGCCAGTAAGCGCAAAAATCGGTAGGTACACGACCATAATGATCAACTGACCGAAAATTAATGGTCGGCGTGCTTCCTTGGCAGCAGCGAATACTTCGTGAAAACGTTCAGAGCGAGTGAGGATGCGCCCGTGGTGTTGCTGCGCATGGGCCAAACGCCTGATGGCGTTTTCAACAATTACCACCGCACCGTCGACGATGATGCCAAAGTCCAAAGCCCCAAGGCTCATCAGGTTGGCGCTAACTTTATTGGTAAACATGCCGGTGAATGTGAACAACATAGCGAGCGGGATAACCATGGCAGTGATCAGCGCTGCACGTATATTTCCCAAGAACAGGAATAGAATCGCAATCACTAGGATTGCACCTTCGATCAGGTTCTTTTTTACCGTGGCAATCGCCTTGTCCACAAGATTGGTACGGTCATAGACAGTGACTGCTACAACCCCTTTTGGCAGTGAACGGTTGATTTGCTCAAGCTTGTTGGCAACGGCCTGCGCCACGGTGCGGCTGTTCTCGCCGATTAGCATGAACACTGTGCCGAGCACCACTTCACGACCGTTTTCGGTCGCTGCTCCCGTGCGCAATTCACGGCCGATATCCACGGTTGCAACATTCTTCACACGTATTGGCGTACCGTCGACATTGGCCATGACGATATTGGCGATATCGTCGGTGGTTGCTACTTGACCAGGTGCACGAATCAGTAACTGTTCGCCGCTGTGCTCGATGTAACCGGCACCGACGTTAGCGTTGTTGCGCTCCAGCGCTGTAACAAGGTCAGTCAGCGTGAGCTTGTAAGCGGCCAAGCGTTTTGGATCGGGCGCAATCTGATACTCCTTGGCAAACCCGCCAATGGTATTGATTTCGGCGACCCCAGGAACATTGCGCAGTTGAGGCTTGATGATCCAGTCTTGAATCACCCTCAGGTCGGTCGGCGTATAGGGACTGCCGTCCTCCTTGACAGCCCCCTCTTCAGCCTCGACCGTCCACAGGAAAATCTCACCAAGACCGGTTGAGATCGGTCCCATGACAGCTTCCACACCTTCTGGCAGTTGCTCTTTGGCCACCTGTAATCGTTCGTTGACCAATTGCCGAGCGAAGAAGAGGTCCGTGCCCTCTTTGAAAATAACAGTAACTTGCGACAAACCCGAGCGTGACAGCGAACGAGTTTGTTCTAGAGCCGGTAAACCAGCCATTGCTGTTTCGATGGGGAACGTGATGCGTTGTTCGGTTTCCAGTGGTGAAAAACCTGCTGCCCCCGTGTTGATTTGCACCTGGACGTTGGTGATATCGGGAACCGCGTCGATCGGCAGCTTCTGATAGCTTGCTATACCGAGGCCGGCCATGAGGAAAACCGCGAGCAGTACGATAATGCGCTGCTCGATGGCAAATTGGATCAGGCGTTCGAACATGAGAACCTTCTCGTGGAAATGGCGGATCAGTGGGCGTGTTCAGCCGAGGCTTTACCCAATTCTGATTTCAAAATGAAACTACCGGCGGCGGCGATTTGAGCTCCGGGCTCCAGGCCTTCCTTGATCTCGACCAGACCCGCCGAACGACCACCTGTCTCCACTGGCTGAGCTCTAAACCCGTCCTCCGTTCGAACGAAAACAGTTTGCTTGTCCTCGACCGTCTGAAGAGCCGCCTCTGGTACAGCGACCTTTGTCTGCCGAGTACCGGTGTCAACCTGCACGGTCACAAATAGCCCCGGACGCCATGCACCTTGTGGATTTTCCAATGTCACGCGGACCGTGGCTGTACGGGTTTGCTCGCCCAACAAACTGCCGACATAGGCCACGGTTCCAGTGACTTCAGCATTCAACTCCGGCGCACTGACCTTGACCGATTTGCCTACGAGTACCTTGTTCAAATCCTTTGGTGAGACTCCAAAGGTCACCCACACACGCGACAAGTCGGAGAGCGTAAAGGCATTGGTGGTTTCGCTGACAACTTCACCGAGGGCCAAATGTTTCTCGACTACAACCCCGTCAAACGGCGCACGCAATTCATATCGATTACCCCCGCTGGCGACCGAGCTACCACTCAGTACGCTAATTTTTTGCCGAGCATTGCTGAGAGCAATTTCAGCTTCTTGCAAAGCCTGGCGGGCTTGCAGGAAGTCCTGTTCTGCAGAGATTTTGTCCTGCCATAACTGTCGCTCTCGCTCGTAGGTAGTACGCGCCAACTCAAGACGACGTTGCGCAGCGGCTTGTTCACTGCGCTGATCAGAAATTTGTTGGCTAGCGATTACGGCCAGCAACTGACCTTTTTTCACTGGTTGACCAAGATTGGCATGAACCGACTCAACGACACCAGGTACGCGGGGCACCACGTGCGCAGTGCGGTCTTCATCAAAACGGATTTCTCCAGGAAAGGGCAATGAAAGGCTGATGCTCTGCGCTTTCGCTTCAACCAGTTGGATGCCGGCAGAGCTGATCTGCTCTTCGCTCAGAGTCAAATGACCCTCTTCAGCTTCGCCTTCTGCGTGTTCGCCCTCGGCCGGTTTTCCGTCAGCAGTTTCATCGCCGTGATCGTCATAGCCTTTGCCCTCCTGAGTCTGAGCTTCAGCTGAAGGCACCGATGGGCTTGTCATCCAAAACGAACCGATGCCTATACCTATTGCCAAGGTTAGTGCCGAGACGAGGATTAGTTTTTTATCCATGGAGACTCCCTGCGCAACCCAGTCGGCATTCACGGATTAACGTGGTATTGCGATACTGAGCAGCGGTAAAAAAAGCGTTATATGAAATTCACGGGGTACGAGTGAGAATGGCAACATCACCGAAAATTCGCTCGATACGCACCCAGGCGTCTGTCGCCTCGGCGATGGCTTGGATGTATTGCGTGCGAGCGCTAATCAATGTGCGCTGAGCATCGAGCACGTCGAGAAAGTTAAACTTACCCATTTCGAAACCTCGGGTAGCGGTATCGACGGCACTTTGCGCTGCAGGCAGGATGGTTTGATTGAACGACGCCACTTCAGTGTTAGCAGTCAGCCACTGATCTAAGGTGGTTTGGATCTCTGTGCGCAGTCGTAACTCACTGGCATTCCGAAGGTCGCGAGATTGATCGGCACGGCGGGCTGCGGCCAGTACGTTGCCTTGGTTACGGTTAAACAACGGGATGGGCATAGATAGCCCTACGACATTCACCCGCTCGCGCTCACGCTCGTCGTATTGACTCCCGATACTCACGGTCAGGTCCGGAATTCGACGAGCCTTCTCAAGACCAAGAGAGGCTTCCCGCTGATCTATTTGCAGTTTTGCTAATCGTAGCTCTGCAGTTTCACCAATTCGGCTAAACAGCAGCGACGAATCGGGCACGGTTGGCATCGACCGATTTGGATCACCTACGGACACAAATGCAGGCAAAGGCGCCCCCATGACCTGAGCGAGTCTCTGGTAGGCACTGGCCTCATCCCGCTCAGCCCGCCTCAACTCTAGGCGCACTTCTGATAGCTGAACCTCTGCGCGCGTACCTTCAACGGGTGAGGATTTGCCACTCTTGATGCGACCTTGCGCTGCACGCAAACCGCGCTCGGCGAGCTCAAGTGATTGACGTGACAGCAGCAGTCTTTGCTGAGCCGTTGAGGAACTATAAAAAGCCTGAATGACATCGGCACGCAGAACGTTACGCTTGCGCTCCAACTCAATCCCCGCTGCGTCCTGAGCTCTATTGGCCACTTCAATCCTAGCTCCACGCTTACCGCCAAGCTCTATCGGCTGGCTGATCATTACCGTCGTGGTGCGCGAGTTTCGCCGAGTATCTTCAGCCTCCCAGGAAACCTCAGGGTTTGGAATCAATCCAGCCTGCTGTCGCTCTCCCTGAGCAATACCTGTCTCCCATTGAGCGGCCGCTAGGTCTGGGTTGTTGGAAAATGCAGTTTCAAGCGCTTGATCCATTGTGAGCATTTGAGCGTTTGCGGCTAACAAAGGAGCATTCAAAAGAGCAAGGATCGAAATAAGACCTGCTTGTAGCATGGTTTTATGCGTGATTGGGTGAGCAATAAACTTTCTAAACCGAAGTAATTCCATCATTCCCCAAAACCTTTATACAAAAAGAATTTCCCATGAGGCAAATATAATTCCGTACACCTATCAACAAGGTGACTGAAGAATTACAAATACGTTATCTAACGAATAAGCCTCACTTAATGCATTAGGATTAGGGCAATAAGTGCTCGCACCAAGCGACATCCCTAGACAAAAACGGGAGGCGGCTCTTGTACTACAGGGTGACGAGGGTCGCACGAAACCTTGTTAGTTTTAAACTCTATGATCCCAGAAAATTAAAAATGCAACCAGAATCCAACGTTTAAACAGATGGTTAACTTTAAACAGATTCTACGAAAAGAGCCATTACGAACCACTTTAAGAAGGGTTAATTCCTATGCGTATTCTTGTGATAGAGGACGAGCCAAAGACTGCTGAATACTTACATCAGGGTCTAACTGAAAGTGGCTATATTGTAGATTGCGCATCGACAGGAGCTGATGGACTCCATCTGGCACGGCAGCAAGCTTATGATCTGGTATTACTTGACGTAAATCTTCCTGAAATGCACGGATGGGACGTTCTTGAAAATATTCGGCGGTCTAGCAGTACTAGGGTAATGATGCTTACTGCAAGAGGACGCTTAGAAGATAAAATTAGAGGATTGGATCTGGGGGCTGATGACTATCTTGTCAAGCCATTTGAATTTCCAGAGTTGCTGGCAAGAGTACGCACTCTAATGCGTCGTAGCGAACACATACCAATTCAAGAAGTGTTAAAAGTTGCTGATCTTGAACTTGATCAAGGAAGGCATCGCGCATTTCGCGGAAAACAACGCATAGATTTGACGACGAAAGAATTCGCACTGCTCCATCTATTAATGCGTCAATCTGGAGAGGTGTTATCTCGTACTCAGATCATTTCATTGGTTTGGGACATGAATTTTGATTGCGACACCAATGTTGTCGAAGTTTCGATACGTAGGCTCAGAGCTAAAATAGATGACCCATTTGAAACTAAATTAATCCATACGCTCCGCGGCGTAGGTTATGTACTGGAGGAGAGAAAATGAAGCAAGTCAGCCTGTCAATGCGATTGGGTTTGACAGTAAGTATAATGGGAGCAGTACTAGTAGTTTCTTTAGCGATTCTGGCCTATTTAGCGCTTACCCACGAGCTTGATTTGCGTGCAAAAAACAGCTTAGAAAAGAAAATGAATCAAATTGAGCACAGTTTACTGATGGATATCAGTACTAGCAACATGAGCCTAAAGCCACACGCACTATTAGATCAAGTGCTAGGGCATGACAATCTTAATCTCACTATTTTTGATGATGAAAATCTGAGTGTCCCTGTCCTGAGTTTTGGAGCAGATATAACCGTAGTTTCTAGGAGCAAAATCGGAGCAACCGATAGCACTAAGATTTCTTACTACTCCTCGGCACAGGAAAGCGAAAATCACATCCTCACAGCAGCGAAACTCATGAGGCTAAAAGATGGTGAATTCGTATCAGTCTTGCTGACTATGGACCGCTCGAATGATGAATCACTGTTAAGCTCTTATTTGAGTTCAACCATCGTAGCGGTTCCGCTGTTGTTGATCCTTATTGGTATCAGTGCTTGGGCGATAGTGCAACGCGGATTGTCCCCACTCCGGGAATTCTGTGAAGTTGCGGGAATGGTATCAACCCAAGATCTCAGTCACCGACTCTCCGTTGTCAATATGCCCCAAGAGATCAGTGAGCTAGCTCATGGCATAAATTTCATGCTTCACCGACTTGATAGCGGAGTCCAACAACTCACTCAGTTTTCAGATGATTTGGCGCATGAGTTGCGGTCACCGATTACGAACCTTATGGGGAAAGCACAGGTAACTCTTTCTCGTGATCGCTCAGTAAAGGAGTATAAGTCTGTACTAGAGTCTTGCACCGAAGAGTTGGGGCGAGTCACTAGAATTATATCTGATATGCTTTTTTTAGCCCAAGTAAGTCACCCAGCCGCACTTGTACCATTCGAAAACATTTTGCTGGAAGACGAAGCTTTAAAAGTAATTGATCTTTTTTCTCTTTCGGCTGAAGAAAAGTGCGTCGGCATAACCGTCAGTGGTCAGGGTAAAGTTTCAGGCGATCGACTCATGATTCAGCGCGCCATTTCGAATCTTTTATCAAACGCCATTCGTCACTGCCCGATAGAAGAGTCGGTTGTTATTTCCATTGAAACGCGAACCGAAGAAGTCTCCCTTTCAATAAGCAATCCCGGAGTGGGAATTGAACGCCATCACTTGCTTAATATCTTCGATCGTTTCTATCGAGTGGATAATAGTCGCTCACGAGCTGAAGGTGGCACTGGATTAGGATTGGCTATTGTCCGATCTATCATGAGCCTCCATCATGGAACAGCAGATGTCTTTAGTATACCAGGGCATCCGACAACCTTCAGAATTACATTCCCGAAGAACATTTCAACTAGTAACTTAAACTCTCAAAGACCGGGGGAGGTTTTTAGTTAGGATTTAATTTAATCAAAAGCAATATAAAACAGCTTGGCTGCACGAGTCAGATCACTAGGTAATATATAAGTGGGGATCGATGCTTAAAAACCCAAAGACAACATTACTCTTTTTGCTCAGCCAGAGATGAAACCGATGACTCACCAATGGATAGTGAAGATTTAATAGCCCTGTGCAAAATATAACCTTCGTCAAGATACATTACTAGTGCCCAAGAGCAATCCAACGTGAACATCTATTGGTACCGATCTTTGTGATACCCACCTATTACGCAGGTTGATCATGCCTTCATGGATAATCACTCGAGAGTGTGTGGTCTTGCAGATATAGCGTCGCAACCCCCTACTTCGGAATTAAGCTAAATTCAGCATGTTTATTCTAAACTGCAAATCGTATAGACTTTCGTGCAATCTAGATTTTAACGTTATCTTAAGCGCTTGGTGCAAAATTAAATCCCTACTGCAGAACCATTCCGCTTCCTGAGACAATTTTAGAGATTACATAACTGCCTTTCTATAATCAATATTTTCAGCGCGTTTAATTTAGTGCAATCCAATTATTTCGCACAATATCAAAATAAGAATGGCTAAACGGGGTTAATGGGCACGCGACTCAAGGACATATCCAGCACCTCGCAATGTATGGATAAGCTTGTCGTCAAAAGGATCATCAATTTTAGCTCGAAGCCTCCTCATTGCTACTTGAACAACGTTCGTGTCGCAATCACTACTCAGACCCCAGACAGAAGACTTAATCTGCGTGCGCGATAGCGTCGTGCCTGATTGACACATCAAAAAGTGTAGCAAGGCGAACTCCTTGTTAGTCAGGTCAATTCGCTGGTTAGCGCGAAAGGTCCTGTGCCTACCCAGATCGAGCTCCAAATCGCCAACGCGAAGCACATTTAGCGATGCCGACGACCCAGTTCGACGCATTAAAGTACGGACTCTAGCTAACAACTCAGGAAACTCAATTGGTTTGACCATGTAATCGTCAGCGCCTAGATCAAAACCCAAGACTTTATCCTCAACACTACCTTTCTCGGTAAGCATCATGATCGGGGTAATAATTACCTCGCGAATACTTACAAGTAGATCCCAGTCGTCACTTTGCGGGGGGTTTACGTCTAGTACTACAAGGTCATAAGCCTGTTGGGAGACTAAGTTTATGCCATCGATTCCGTTTTGTATGCAATCAACGATAAAGCCGCTTTCAGTCAGACCCTGGCGCAAATAATGAGCGGTTTTCGGATCGTCTTCTATTATCAAGATACGCATTTATTATAAAGTCTCGATACTAATTGAAAATACCACCACACTCATTTAGGCAACTTTACTCACCGGTTCACTTTAGCATCTCAACTGGATGAGTTAAGCCATTACAGAATATCGCGCATTTTTTCAGTTTCTGTTAAATGAGTGAATTGAGACACACGACCATACGGCAAATAGATTTTAGACTACTTGATGACGATAGATGGTCTTATTACAAATTTGTAATTCTTCAGTCACCCTCGCGATAACTCTTATGCAGTACATTGAGCATGCAATATATCTAAACACTCTAGACGCTGCAGATGTCCCTACTGTTAAACGATGAAAACGGCGCGCCTTGGGGGCGAAAATTTTGTGATGCCATCTCGCATTAGAAAAATGTTGTGGTCGGCTGATTCCCTGCCTCGGGAATCATTGATGACGACCGCGCATGAGCCAGCCAATGTAAGACGAGGAACAGTCACCAACCCGTATTATCAAATGAGCCAAGACTCGCAGACGCCGAGCGGGAAATACAGAATAGCGCAGCCAGGCTTTAACAGAGTTTGAACCCCGATGCCGTACTAAAAACGGCTGCCAAAGCTTTCAACGAATATTTGAAATCAACTGCAAGGCGTCGCCTGACTCCGAGGAGTGTGCGTTATGCGAGTACGGCGATGTTTCGCGCAATGAGGATTATCGGCATTCGAAAGTGGTGAACTTGGTAAGCGCATCAAGACCGCTTTGGTCTCTCATCCGCAACTAGAATTCCTTTTTAGACAACTAGTCGCGCCTATCAGAATAGTGATCTAAACAATTTCATCACCTATGCCTTCGATACTAAGACAGATGCGCAACGTCAGCAAGAAAACCATACCCCCGCGACCCAACCACCATCATTTCGCTCCAAAAAAAATTGTTTTTTAAGTCAAGTCGAGCGGATCTATCAGTACAACACTTACTTGGGGGGCATCTCATGAAAAAAATCCTCATCGGTTTTGGCGTTTTGGCGGTTTGGCTAATCGTGGAGCTTCAACCAACCGAGGAAAGCGTTGAGGGTCACTGGTGCATCCATGAATTACATCGCTCTGTTGCTGATTTTTTCTTCCCTAAAACGTAGCGGCAGTCCAGTGACAGTTTGCGCGCACGATCATGTCGAGATATTCCGAGATACCCATGAATAAAAAAATACCAATTCTGAGTACGAAAATTATACTCAGTAGCAATCAATTAATTATTGCAGTTTCAACTTGGCTTCTGTTGTTCAGTAACTGGCCATTTTGGCGAGTTGTTTGGAAAAGCGTGGGAGGCCTACAAGACGGAAGCATCTTATTTGTGCTTAGCCTGCCTTGGTTCGTGTTGATGTGGCTGTACGTGTTACTCAGCGCGATGGCTTGGGGACGCTTCATAAAGCCTGTGCTAGCCATTGTTCTGTTGGTTGCGGCAGCAGCGAGTTACTTTATGAATAGCTACGGCATTGTAATTGACTACAGCATGCTAACGAATGTTATTCAAACAGACATCTCTGAGACCACGGACCTGCTGAACTGGGAGTTACTGCGATGGATGCTGGGTTTTGGTGTTCTACCGGTGCTGCTTATCACCCGAGTCCGTTTGATACAACGATCGCGCACCCGCGCGCTTGCTCATCGATTGATGGGGCTGGCGGCAGCACTTACCTGTTTGGCAATCATCGTATTTACGCTTTACCAATCTTATGCATCGCTCGTACGTAACCATCGCGAACTCAGATTGATGTTAGTTCCTTCGAATGTGGTTTCGGCAATCCATGGGTATATGCGTCGCCAGCTAGCACAGCCCACAGAACTAAAAATCATTGGTGCTGATGCCCGCCAAGGAGAAACTACTGCGAGTGTAAAAAAATCACGCCTGACGTTGTTAATTGTGGGTGAAACCGCTAGGTCCGCGAACTTCTCGCTTAATGGCTACACACGCGATACCAATCCGGAATTGACTCGGCGTGGTGTCTTAAGTTTTACCAATGTCAGTTCATGTGGAACAGCTACGGCAATCTCCTTACCTTGCATGTTCTTGGATGCGGGTAAACAAGGCTATAAAGACGGTATGGCGTTACGGAGAGAAGGCTTATTAGACGTGTTGCAGCGGGCCGGAGTATCGGTACTTTGGAGAGATAACAATTCGGGTTGTAAAGGTATTTGTGACCGAGTAAAAAATGAGAAATTGAACAATCAGAAAACATCAGGATTATGCAGAGCAGGCGAGTGTTACGACGAAGTCTTATTGCAAGACCTGCAAGCTTACTTGGATCAACAACAGGGTGATTCAGTCGTGGTTCTCCACATGAAAGGTAGTCACGGCCCATCCTACTACAAGCGCTACCCACGCGAATTCGAGCGATTTGGTCCCGTTTGTGATAATAACCAACTAGAGCGATGTACGCGCGAGAGCATAGTCAGTGCCTATGATAACAGTATCGTCTATACAGACTATGTACTTGGACAAACGATTGACTTGCTAAAGCGCAACGCTGAGCGCTTTGATACGGCTATGCTTTACGTCTCTGATCACGGTGAGTCTCTCGGCGAGAACGGGATATACTTGCACGGACTGCCTTATGCTATGGCGCCCAAAGAGCAGACTAGCATTCCCATGGTTCTCTGGATCTCCAAAAACATGCAATCTCGTCAAAAACTAGACGTTCAATGCTTGAGGGAACAGCGAGGCGCATCACTATCCCATGACAACTTATTCCATTCGATATTAGGATTGATGAATATCCAAACTTCGGCATATCGACCTGAGCTTGATCTGTTTAGCGCATGTCAATCCAAAGCCTTGGCCTCATTAAAACTTACTTCAATGACTGGCCAGCAGCAGTAATAGCAGCCAACTAGTGGCAAGAATGAAGTCTAAAGATCATCATTAAAATTAACGCACACTCCACTCAGAGCCATTCATATTAGAATGGTAAGTTTTCAAGCATCTAAAAAAACTGCGACCGACTGTCCGTCTTTTTATTTGACGATTCAGTCGGCCTTTGCAACACTCAATACGAGTATGCCTTCCAGGTGCTTTGCAAATAAAGTAACTCTAAAACTATAATATAAATATATTTAAAATTAACTGCAGTGGGGTTCCTCGGTGAATTTGCGCGAAACATCGACCGCTCCCAAAGCTTCCAATGTTCGGCGTCCTATCAGTACGGGATAGTTCATCTCGCCTCGATCTTTCAGAGAAAATTCCTCTTTATAAATTTTATCTCCTATGCACATCGTCATCATGACGACTGGACGATGTTCAGCGCCGCCGGCACCTCTAACTTTTACATTTCGTTCAATCCGTCGTTCGAAGAGTGCGCTACTCACCTTCTTAGTTTTGGTGTCTTTGACTTTAACGTTAAACCGAATCCATTCTTCTCCATCTTTTTGGAATCTTTTTAAGTCCTTCGCATCCATGGATGACGTAAGAGCCCCAGTATCCAACTTTATTTTCACGGCGATATTTTCTGGTAAAAGTATCCCTTCTTCAATCCACCCGAATACCTTTTCTGGTCTAGCCGGGCTCGACAAAACCGGCTCTACTGTTAGAGACAAAAGCATTATCATGCAGAGCACAATTTAAAATAATTTTTTCATTTTAACTAGCCCTCTGGGGTGGATCCCCGAAATAACAACTTGTCTTAAAAGTGGAACTCAATTAGTGGACCTTGCCTTCATAATCGTCAACTAATTGGCTATGGAAATCTGCTTTTTCCATTTGTACAGTAGTATGACTGATCTGAAACTCTTCACTCATAAGCGACGTGACTTCAGTTAAAATATCTTGTTCACTGCGGGAGGTATAGTCAGCGACCAGGTGAACGCTCATTACACTCTTACCACTGGTTAAAGCCCATATATGCAAATCGTGCACATTTTTTACTCCTACGATTCCGTATATTTTCGCCTCCACCTTTTGAATATCGATGCCCTCTGGAACGCCCTGCAGTAATATATTCATGCTTTCCTTGAGCAGTGACCAAGTCCTAGGCAGCACCCAGAATCCGATACCTGCTGCAACAAGTGAATCAACCCAACTCCAACCGGTGAAGCGGATTACAAGCGCTGCAATGATGACGCCAATAGACCCCACCATATCGCTCCAAACCTCTAAATAAGCGCCCTTCACATTGAGACTTTCCCCACTAGCGGCACTCAACAGACGCATTGAAATGAGGTTAACTATCAGTCCCATCACTGCAATTACTAACATGCCCGTCGACTGAATTTCTGCGGGGGCGTTAAGTCGAAGATACGCTTCATAGACAATGTATATAGCGAGGCGGTTGCAGGAGCTGAGTGCAACACGGTTATTGAATTGAAGCAGGAGCCTCATGTTGCAAGCCCATCAGCTGAGTGAATACCTCGATCGGACACAGCCAGTTAAATCGCTTGCGTGGTCGGATGT
>NZ_JCBCUS010000030.1:0-2575 GCF_059862355.1 Pseudomonas sp. MF09150
TGGGCATTCCACGCCATCCGGCCACTCAGTCCACCAACATCCGGCCACCTATTCCACGGTCATCCGGCCGGGCAGTCGGAGCGCAGCGACGCAGGTTTGCATTGTTAGTCTGAAGTCTCTGTCGCCGTCAATTTCGTTGCGCGTCTGCGCATCGATTCGCCCTTCAGTTCGATCCGATAAGCGTTGTGCACCAGCCGGTCGAGGATCGCATCGCCCAAGGTCGGATCGCCGATCAGCGCATGCCATTTGTCCACCGGCATTTGGCTGGTCACCAGCGTCGAGCGGTTGCCGTAGCGGTCGTCCAGCAGTTCAAGCATGTCGCGCCGTTGCGCAGCGGTAAACGGCGCCAGGCCCCAGTCGTCCAGGATCAGGAGGTCGGTCTTGGCATAACCCGCCATCAGTTTCGCGAAGCGCCCGTCGCCGTGGGCCAGGCCTAGTTCTTCCATCAAGCGCGGCAAGCGCAGATAACGCACGCTGTAACCGTCGCGGCAGGCCTTGTGAGCCAGCGCGCAGGCGAGCCAGGTTTTGCCCACGCCAGTTGGGCCGCCGATGATCAGGTTCAGGCCGTCGCGCAGCCACTGGCCGCTGCCCAGTTGCAGGATCAGAGATTTGTCCAGGCCGCGCGGGCTGCGGTAGTCGATGTCTTCCAGGCAGGCGTTATGGCGCAGTCGTGCGGCTTTGAGGCGAGTAGTCAGGCGGGCGTCTTCGCGCTCGGTCAGCTCGCGGTCGACCATCAGACCGAGGCGTTCGTCGAAGCTGAGATCGTTGATGTCAGGCGTTGCGTGTTGTTCGCCAAGCGCCTTGATCATGCCGTGCAGGCGCAGGGTTTGTAGCTTGTCGAGTGTCGGGTTGGGCAGCATGTTGGTGCTCCTTTTTCAGTCAGTGGTAGTAGCCAGGGCCGCGCAGATTGATGTGTTCTTCGGGCAGTAACGGCAGGTTTTGCTGGGCAAGCGGCAGCCGTTCCAGCCCTTGGCGCAGGATCGATTCCAGGCTTTTGTAGCTGCACGCGCCCAGTGCCAGCGCTCGCTGGCAAGCGGCTTCCAGCCGCTCTTCGCCGTGCTGTTTGCTCAGGCGCAGGATCCCCAGGCAGGCGCGGAAGCCGTGCTGCGGATGGATTCGGCGTTCGAGGATGTAGGCGATTACACCTGCGGTGTTCGGCCCGGTCTGCTCAGCCCAGTGGATCAGTCGCTGCGGCGTCCATTCGGCATGTTCGCGGTGACTTTTGGGCATGTGCTCGGTTTGGGTGGTGTGGCGGCCTTTGTGCGGCGAGCGCACATGGCTGGCCACCCGCTGGTTGGCGTGGAAGCACTCGACGGTCTTAGCGGTTAGCCGCACTTCGAGTTGGTGCTTCACCAGCTGGTACGGCACCGAGTAGTAATGGCCCTCGACCTCGACGTGGTAGTCGATGTGCACCCGCACCTTTTTCCATTCGGCGTAGACATACGGATGTTCTGGTAGCGGTTGCAGTGCGGGTTGGTCAATGGTCTCGAAGGCCGAGCGGCGTGAGCCGGGCAGCTTCTTGAAGGGCTTCTGATTGAGGCGATCCAGCAGCAGCGCGATGGCTGTGTTGAGTTCGCCCAAGGAGAAGAACTGGCGGTTGCGCAGCACCGCCAGGATCCACCGCTCGACTACCTGTACGCCGACTTCAACCTTGGCTTTGTCCTTGGGTTTACGCGAGCGCGCGGGTAGCACGGCTACGCCGTAATGCTCGGCGAGATCGCGGTAACTGGGGTTGATGTCCGGCTCGTAGCGATGCGCTTTGGTAACGCCGCTGCGCAGATTGTCCGGTACCAGGATCTGCGATGTACCGCCGAGAAAGGCGAAGCAGCGTACGTGCGAGCCCAGCCAGTCGGGCAGTTTCTGCGACCAGGTGGCCTCGGCGAAGGTATAGCTGGACGCGCCGAGGACGGCGACGAAGATCTGCGTCTGGCGGATCTCGCCGGTTCGCCGATCAATGACCGGCACCGTCTGGCCGGCGTAATCGACAAACAGCTTTTCGCCCGCACGGTGCTCCTGGCGCATGACCACATCGACCTTGGCAGCCCAGAGGCGGTAGTGCTCGCAGAACCAGCTGTACTGGAAGCCTTGCGGATGGGCGAGTCGATACTCTTGCCAAAGCAGGGCCAGGGTGACGCCGGAGCGGCGCAACTCGGCGTGAACCCATGCCCAGTCGGGCATCGGACGCTGATCGCTGGGAACGGCGGGCGGCGGTGGAAAAAGCCGCCGTTGCAACTCGGCGTCCGTTAGCGCAGACGGCCAAGTCAGGCCGCTGGCAGCAAAGCGATTGAGGTACTCACCGACGCTGGCTCGACCCACTTGCAAGCTGACAGCGACCTGGCGGGCAGATAGGCCGACCTCGAATTTGAGACGTAGCACTTCTCGAATCTTACGCATGGATAACCGCTCCACGACGACCTCTCTGCTTCGATAAAAGAGGTCGATGGTAGTGAATTAATCCTGCGTTGCTGCCTGCTTTAAGGATGGCCGGATGAGCGTGGAACGGGTGGCCGGATCACCGTGGAATCAGTGGCCGGATGTTCATGGAATAGGTGGCCGGATGGCCGTGGAATCCGCA
>NZ_JCBCUS010000031.1:0-2572 GCF_059862355.1 Pseudomonas sp. MF09150
GTGTCGTTTTCAGAAGACGACCGCACCATCTGACTGGATGTAACGCCTGGTGTGCATACGGCTCCTGACAGCCCAATATCAGGAGTCGTCTGCACCAATCTCGACTATGCTCAATACTCGTGTGCACCAAAGCGAGGTTTGGGCATGACATCAGACACTCCACCGATTGCCGCGCAAGGCGTGGCCACCCTGCCCGACGAGGCATGGGCGCAAGCCCGGCACCGGACGGAAATCATCGGGCCACTGGCAGCGCTTGAGGTGGTCGGGCATGAAGCCGCCGATGAGGCAGCCCAAGCGCTGGGCCTGTCCCGGCGACAGGTATATGTCCTGATCCGTCGCGCCCGGCAGGGTACTGGCCTGGTAACAGACCTGACGCCCGGCCGATCCGGCGGCGGCAAAGGCAAGGGGCGCTTGCCGGAACCGGTCGAGCGCATCATCCGCGAGCTGCTGCAAAAGCGCTTCCTGACCAAGCAGAAACGCAGCCTGGCGGCGTTCCACCGCGAAGTCGCGCAGGCGTGCAAAACCCAGAAGCTGCCGGTGCCGGCGCGCAACACCGTGGCCCAGCGGATTGCCGGACTACACCCGGCGAAAATAGCCCGCAGCCGGGGCGGGCAGGACGCTGCCCGTCCCTTGCAAGGCGCGGGTGGCATTCCGCCCGAAGTCACCATGCCGCTGGAACAGGTGCAGATCGACCACACCGTCATCGACCTGATCGTGGTCGACGAGCGCGACCGGCAACCGATTGGCCGCCCATATTTGACCCTCGCCATCGACGTGTTCACGCGCTGCGTACTCGGCATGGTGGTCACGCTGGAAGCGCCGTCCGCCGTCTCGGTCGGCCTATGCCTCGCGCATGCCGCCTGCGACAAGCGGCCCTGGCTGGAAGGGCTGAATGTGGAAATGGACTGGCCGATGAGCGGCAAGCCCAGGCTGCTCTATCTGGACAACGCGGCCGAGTTCAAAAGCGAAGCGCTGCGCCGTGGCTGCGAACAGCATGGCATCCGGCTGGACTATCGCCCACCAGGCCAGCCGCACTACGGCGGCATCGTGGAACGGATCATCGGCACGGCGATGCAGATGATCCACGACGAATTACCGGGGACGACCTTCTCCAATCCCGGCCAGCGCGGCGAGTACGATTCCGAGAAGATGGCCACCCTGACGCTGCGCGAGCTGGAGCGCTGGCTCGCGTTGGCGGTAGGCACCTATCACGGCTCCGTGCACAACGGCCTGCTCCAGCCGCCGGCCGCGCGCTGGGCCGAGGCCGTGGAGCGCGTTGGCGTCCCGGCCGTCGTTACCCGCCCCACCGCGTTTTTGGTCGATTTCCTGCCGGTGATCCGCCGCACCCTGACCCGCACCGGCTTTGTCATCGACCACATCCACTACTACGCCGACGCCCTCAAGCCGTGGATTGCCCGGCGCGAGCGCTTGCCCGCCTTCCTGATCCGGCGCGATCCGCGCGACATCAGCCGCATCTGGGTACTGGAACCGGAAGGTCAGCACTATCTGGAGATCCACTACCGCACCTTGTCCCATCCGGCCGTCACCCTCTGGGAACAACGCCAGGCGCTGGCCAAATTGCGTCAGCTCGGGCGCGAGCAGGTGGACGAGTCGGCGCTGTTCCGCATGATCGGGCAGATGCGCGAGATCGTGACCACCGCCCAGAAGGCCACGCGCAAGGCGCGGCGCGACGCTGATCGCCGCCAGCACCTCAAGACGTCGGAGCCACCGGCCAAGCCCATACCGCCGGATGTGGACATGGCTGACCCGCAGGCAGACAACCTGCCGCCGGCCAAACCGTTCGATCAGATCGAGGAGTGGTAGCCGTGGACGAATATCCCGTCATTGACCTGTCCCACCTGCTGCCAGCGGCACAGGGTTTGGCCAGGCTGCCGGCAGACGAGCGCATCCAGCGCATTCGCGCCGACCGCTGGATCGGCTACCCGCGCGCGGTCGAGGCGCTGAACCGGCTGGAAACTCTGTATGCGTGGCCGAACAAGCAACGCATGCCAAACCTGCTGCTGGTCGGCCCCACCAACAACGGCAAGTCGATGATCGTCGAGAAATTCCGGCGGGCGCACCCGGTCGGCACCGACGCTGACCAAGAACATATCCCGGTGCTGGTCGTGCAGATGCCGTCAGAGCCATCGGTGATCCGCTTCTATGTCGCGCTGCTGGCTGCGATGGGCGCGCCGCTGCGCCCGCGCCCACGGCTGCCGGAAATGGAGCAACTGGCGCTGGCCCTGCTGCGCAAGGTCGGCGTGCGCATGCTGGTGATCGACGAACTGCACAATGTACTGGCTGGCAACAGCGTTAACCGGCGCGAGTTCCTCAACCTGCTGCGCTTCCTCGGCAACGAGCTGCGTATCCCCCTGGTCGGGGTCGGCACGCGCGAGGCGTACCTGGCCATCCGTTCGGACGATCAGTTGGAAAACCGCTTCGAGCCGATGCTGCTGCCGCCGTGGGAGGCCAATGAGGACTGCTGCTCGCTGCTGGCCAGCTTCGCGGCGTCACTCCCGCTACGGCGGCCATCCCCGATTGCCACGCTGGACATGGCCCGCTACCTGCTCAC
>NZ_JCBCUS010000032.1:0-1474 GCF_059862355.1 Pseudomonas sp. MF09150
CGCTGACTAAGACCTTGATATTGCCCGACCTGGATCGTGGCGCGTTCTTCGACGCTGAGTTCTGTATAGGACATGGCGGCACCTTACCGGAGGGTGAGGTGTTGCACTCAGTTTTTGCGGCCGCCATGGATAAATCAGCTTTTGATACCGTAATACGGGTTCGCCAAGCGTTACATGATGGTGAGTTATGCTTGCATTATCAACCAAAAATAAGTTTGAGCAGTGGGGCAGTGATTGGTTTTGAAGCACTATTGCGTTGGCAGCATCCGCGAGATGGACTTATATTACCGCAGTATTTTATACCGTTGATTGAGCAGAGCGATCTGATCGTGGAGATCGGCGAGTGGGTCATAGATCAGGCGCTCAGTCAAATAGAACAATGGGCGGACTTGGGTCATTCGTGGTCTGTGAGTGTAAACATTGCAGCATTACATTTGAAAAAAGAAAACTTTGTAAAGTCCCTAAAGTTTTTGCTGGACAGCCACCCTAATGTTTTGCCGCAGATGTTGGATATTGAGATTACCGAATCAGTGGTGATAGAACACTTATCACATGTCACTCAGTGCCTCATTGCTTGCCAGGATCTGGGTGTGACATTTTCGTTGGACGACTTTGGAACCGGGTATTCATCGCTGAGCTACCTTAAACAACTGCCCACGCAGTCAATCAAGATAGACAAATCTTTTATACGCGACATACTCATCGATAAAGACAGCTTGGGGCTGACTAAGGCGATCATCGGCCTAGCGAAATCGTTTAACCGCGAGGTTATTGCTGAAGGGGTGGAAACGGTTGAGCACGGAGTGTTGCTGATGAACCTAGGTTGTGATGTAGCGCAAGGCTATGGTATTGCGAAACCCATGCCGGTAGAAAAAGTGCCATCTTGGGTGGCGAAGTTTGTCCCTGCTCATTTATCTAGAGGGGTAATAGATAAACCGCACCGTCCATGAACTGATTGCGTCGTCGCAACCTAGTGGATTGAGCGGTTAATTCATTTATCCACCGGTAACGATATACTGTGCGTCCAATGCCATGGATTGGTTATGCGCATGGCTCGACCGACTTTCCCCATTCGCTCGAAATATATTTTTTATGATACACTATCCCAGCTGTTTTTTTCTGGAACAATGGAACAATGGAACAATGGAACAATGAAATAATTAATATTATCATAAACAACAAATCGATAATAATAAAGAGGATCATATATGTCGGATCAAGAGTTAATACTAGAGCAACTCCGTAACGTGAATTATGATAAGTTAAGCAAACAAGATATCGTAACAATGCTAAATGCAGGGGAACAGACTCTAGAAAATATGGCAGCATCAAGAAAAACTGCCATTGATATTAACCTGGCAAATAAATAGGGCATATTAGATAATCTGTCTCCATGAAAATAGATGCCCGTAAACTCAGCCCCCAAGAACAACGTGAAAAGCGCTCCACGGCCCTACGCATGCGTGAGCAGGGT
>NZ_JCBCUS010000033.1:0-1292 GCF_059862355.1 Pseudomonas sp. MF09150
CCGGGTTGAGGTCGACGAACGCTTGCACGCCGCCCGGGGTGACGATCTTGCGCACATGGGGCAGACGCCCGCCTTGCATGTCCGTCGCGGCGGGCGCATCAGGGCCGAGGATGCGTCCGAAGCGCAGCATTTCATAACCGGCGCTGGGGCAGCCGGGGTAGTGTTTGACCGCGGTTTTATACAGGTTGTAGCCACCCTCGGGTTCCGTACAGCGGCCGATCACGGCACCCTCGCGGTCGCGGGTAGTGAGGAGGATGGTTCCTCGCACTTCGCTCAGGCTGATGATGAGATCAGCCGGTGTCCGACCACTGCGGGTGGCGTGCCAGTGACGCCAATCTTCCAGGGACAGGTCCGCGGGCGGTGCGTTCGCTGCGGCGCCATACTGGGCCGGTACGCGGATGGTGCGCTGGGCGACCGTGGTTGCCGCCGCCACCGTTGACCACCAGTTGGCTGCTTGGGCGGGTGCGCCGTTGAGCCGGCGGATGCGCTCGGGGGTGGTGTGGAAGCGTTGCGCGACCGAATTGAGGCTGTCGTTGATGCCCCCCGAGCCCGGGTGACTGGTGCGCACCACATAAGCCTTGCTCTCGGTACGAGGGTCCTGGGTGTAAAGCACTGTGTTGGCGGGCAAAACGATATGCATATCGCCCCATACGCTGGTGCGCCGGCCTTGCGGGGCGGTCAGTGGACCGGCACTGCGGCCCATGAGCGCTTCCACGTTGCGCTGGTCGGCGACAATCTCGAAGTGGATACGATTGGGTTTTCCGTAGACGGCCCCGGCCTTGCCGATCGAGTCTTTGCGATAAACCTTGTCGCCTTTTTTCAGCGGCGTTTCGGTGCCCGGTTTGTTGGCCACGGTGTGCAGGTGCTGGTAGATGGAATAGAAGGTCACGCTCACCCCTTCGCCGATCTCGGTTTGGTGCTTGATGAGCATGACGCCATTGCTGGTCCAGCCGGTGTAGTACAGCAGTGGGTGGGCAACCTGGACCTCGGCGCTGGCGCTGTTGAGCGGCATCGGGTCGCTGTGACGGGCAAACACGACCTCACCATCGGCGATGGCGCGAACGGGCTCTGGATCGCTCGGTGCGCCTGGGGCTACCAGGTGCACGCCACCATGCCAGCCGAACTGGTGGCTGACGGGAAAGGCCCCTTTGCCGCTTTTCTCGCCCAGATTGAAGGTGCCATCGTCGATCGTATCTGTCTCTTGAAGATCGGCGCTGCGCAGGAAGGGGAAGCTGACAAGCATCTAGAGCACTCCTGGGGCCGGGCCGCTACTCGGACAGTGGCAGGCTGGT
>NZ_JCBCUS010000034.1:0-1111 GCF_059862355.1 Pseudomonas sp. MF09150
TATTAACCCGGCAATCAAATACACCAAATCATGCTGCGTAGGCGATACGTGGATGCCGGAAATAAGAACGGATTCTTTGAGGGCGTAATTGCAATCGTCTCATGACCGAGCGAACACGCCTTTCCAGTTCGTCCTGATTACGCGCCGGCAAGCCCGTGCGAACCTGATGTTTCAAATCACAATTCAAATACTCGTCAGGGTTCAACTCCGGGGCGTAGGCCGGCAAGAAGAACAGTTCGATTTGCTCTTTGCGGTCGCCAACC
This sequence comes from Pseudomonas sp. MF09150, assembly GCF_059862355.1. Taxonomy (NCBI): domain Bacteria; kingdom Pseudomonadati; phylum Pseudomonadota; class Gammaproteobacteria; order Pseudomonadales; family Pseudomonadaceae; genus Pseudomonas; species Pseudomonas sp. MF09150. The sequence goes on from NZ_JCBCUS010000034.1 coordinate 264, forward strand.
CAGGCGCTCACCTTTTTGCTGTGGTGTACGCGCAGGTTGTCGAGAATCAGGAACACCTTGCGGCCCTGAGCATCGCGAATCAGGCGACTCAGGAAGCGAATCAGCACTGGGGCTGTCAGCGTTTCCCGATACAGCATGAAGCGCAGTTTGCCCCGATTGGTCACGGTGGAAATCATGTTGGTGGAAAAACGACTGCCGCTGACCAGGCGCACCGGCGTTTCGCCAATAGGGGCGTAGCTGCGGCCAGCATGGCTGTCACTGCGCATACCGGTTTCGTCGCCCCACTGAATCTCACCATTCTCAGCCCTGGCCCGCTGTGCGATGCGTGGATATTCATTATCCAGCCAGTGCTGAACCACTTCAGGTTTCTGCTGATAAGCCCGATGCAGTGGGCGCTGCGGGGTGTAGCCCCAACGCTTGAGGTATTCACCAACCGTTCGAACCGGCATGAGAAAACCACAGCGCTGGCGGATCAGTTCTCGCACCGCATCACGCGTCCAGAGCGCAAAGCCGAGCTTGAGTTGGTCGGGCATCTTATCGGTCATCAAGGTGCGAATCAGCACTTCCTGGCTGGAGCTCAAACTGCGGCGATCACCCTGGCGCACACCACGCTGGCCGCCGGCAATGGCAGCCTTTTCGCCTTTATGTTCTGCGACCTGCGCCCAGTGAGCAATAGTGCGGGGGTGAACACCAACCGCTTCGCCAATAGCCTTGTAGGTGTAACCCTGCTCACGCATGCGTAGGGCCGTGGAGCGCTTTTCACGTTGTTCTTGGGGGCTGAGTTTACGGGCATCTATTTTCATGGAGACAGATTATCTAATATGCCCTATTTATTTGCCAGGTTAATA
>NZ_JCBCUS010000035.1:0-920 GCF_059862355.1 Pseudomonas sp. MF09150
GCGAATTAGGTTTTGTACGAAAAGTCGTTGTGGCTAAAATTGCCGCCATGACCGGTTGGAGGCCCGTATGGCAAGGCGTTACGAACTTTCTGATGCGTCATGGGAGCTGATCAAGGATTTGGTTTCTCCAGAACAGAAAATGGGCCGTCCTCGCAACGATGATCGTCAGGTTCTCCACGGAATTCTGTGGATCCTGTGCTCGGGCGCTCCCTGGCGCGACCTGCCTGAACGCTTTGGGCCTTGGTCAACGGTGTATCAGCGTTTTCGTGACTGGCGCGACGACGGCACATTCGAGCGAGTACTGGAGCGTCTGCATATTCGGCTGAACCGGGAAGGACTGATCGACTTGGACACCTGGATGATCGACTCCACCGCAGTACGAGCAACCCGAGCCTCTTCAGGCGCCGGGAAAAAGGGGGGCCTGAAGAACCGTTAGACCATGCCTTCGGGCGCAGTCGAGGCGGTCTGACCACCAAGATTCACATGGTGTGCGATGCCAATGGCGTGCCATTGCATTTCAGGCTTTCACCAGGACAAGCCAGTGATGTCTCCCACGCTCAGCCGCTGCTGGATGCTGTAAGAATTGCTGGCAAGCCAGGACGACCGCGTAAACGTAGCCGGTGGTTGCTGGCTGACAAGGGATACGATGCCGAGCACCTGCGCCAGTACTGCGACCGTTACCGAATGCAGCCGGTAATCCCATTGCGCGCTATGCCGCGCAAACCTCGACCTGGCTGCCCCGACTGTTTGACCGGCCCAAATACCGGCAACGGAACATCATTGAGCGGATGTTTGGCTGGCTGAAAGAAAATCGCAGGATCGGCACTCGCTATGACAAGCTGGCCAAGAGCTTTGCAGCCATGGTCACCTTGGCCTGCAGCCTACGTTGCATGCGGCAATACTTTTCGTACAAAGCCTAG
>NZ_JCBCUS010000036.1:0-680 GCF_059862355.1 Pseudomonas sp. MF09150
ATCTATGCGATGCCCGTCGGGGAGTTGCGCAAGGAGCTGGTGCAGTGTCTGCGACAAGGCAAGAGCACACGTAGACCGCGCGCTGGGGGCGTTGATCGTCGCGGCCAGATTCCGGATATGGTCAGTATTCACCTGCGCCCGCCGGAGGTTGAAGACCGTTTGATGCCAGGGCACTGGGAGGGCGACTTGATCAAGGGGAAGAACAACGCCTCGGCGGTCGGGACACTCGTTGAGCGCTCCAGCGGCTATTTGATGCTGGTGAAAATGAATGACGCTACGGCGACATCGGCAGTCGAAGGGTTCAGCGCGGCGCTCAATGGCATGCCGCTGGCCGCTCGTAAAAGCATGACGTATGACCAGGGCAAGGAAATGGCCAGGCACGCCGAACTCACTCAGAAGACGGGTATTGCTGTTTACTTTGCTGACCCACACAGCCCATGGCAACGTGGAACCAACGAGAACACCAACGGCCTTGTCCGCCAGTTTTTGCCCAAGGGAACTGACCTGTCCAGGTACACCCAAGAGGAGTTGGACAAGTTTGCGTATTTGCTGAACATCCGACCACGCAAGCGATTTAACTGGCTGTGTCCGATCGAGGTATTCACTCAGCTGATGGGCTTGCAACATGAGGCTCCTGCTTCAATTCAATAACCGTGTTGCACTCAGCTCCTGCAACCGCC